>CAVPGV010000027.1:0-74078 GCA_963704075.1 uncultured Actinomycetota bacterium | reverse complement strand
GCCTCGCCGTCGCGCAGATCGACGCAGTGGTAGTGCGCGGTGCCGCCGGCGCTGGTGACCGCGTCGATGGCGGACAGTGCCGAGGCCCGCCGCTCGAACCCGGCCAGTTCCTTTTCGATCAGGACCGGGGTCGGCTTCTCGCCGCGGGCGGCGATCTGCTCGGCGATGGTCCCCTTGAGCGAGTTCGGGTCGGCGAGGTAGCGCTGCAGGTCTGCGTCCGCGGGGTCGGGCGCAGGTGCAAGATCCAGCAGGTGGAACGTGCCGCCGGAGTGTGTCGCGAGGTCTGCGGTGATTGCCGAGACGATGCTGCCTGCGGCGCCGGTGATGAGGAACACCGAGTCGGTGCCCAGTTCCATCGCGCCTGGCTCCGGGGAGTCGACCGGCGCGAAAGCGACTTCGGCAAGGCCGACGCCCCAGCGCTGGTCGTCGACGCGCCCGATCTCGACGCAGCCGGGGTCGGCCAGCGTCTCATCGACCAGGGTGTCGGCCA
Source organism: uncultured Actinomycetota bacterium (assembly GCA_963704075.1). Taxonomy (GTDB): domain Bacteria; phylum Actinomycetota; class Actinomycetes; order S36-B12; family UBA10799; genus JADKAV01. The sequence goes on along the minus strand of CAVPGV010000027.1, from coordinate 73,588 downwards.
GCGCGGCTGTCTTCCGGCTGGCGGGGAAGTCCACAGCCTTGACCAGGACGTCGGGCTGCTCTCGCTTGTACGACTTCGCGAAGCCGACGACGGCACCCCCTAGCGGCGAGGTCGCCCCGGCCGCGTCGTGACCGTGGAACCCGCCGAGGCGGGAGCCGGTGACGAGGAACGGCTTGGCGTCGATGACCTGGTGGAACAGGGCGTGCAGCGCGACCACGCGACGGCGCAGGGCCTCTCGCCAGCCGTCGAGGTCGAGCTCGCCCAGCGGGCCCTCGTCGTCCAGTGACGCCAGCCAGTAGACGCCTGTGAGCGGCTGCTCGGCGGTCCACTGGGCAACCTGGGCCAGCAGGTCGTCGGTGGCTGTGGCGGCCTCGACCGCCAGGACCTCCGCGCCGCGCTTGGTCAGCTTCTTGACCAGGGCTGCGCCCACACCGCCCTCGTCGAGCACGACCGAGGATGCGCGAACCCGCGCCGAGTTCCACGCCGGTCGGGACGCACGCGGACAGGGCTCGGGCGCATCGCCGGCATCGGGACCCGCCGGGGGAGGGCGTCGACGGCGGCGAAGTCGCCCACGAACTTCGGCGAGGTGGCAGAAGGTGCGGCTGGCGTGGCGGCGCTGCGGTTGCGCCTCGGTTGTCGCGTTGGGGGCTGCGGTCACCGGCTGGATGCCGGTCTTGTCGCGGACCCAGCCGATGACGTGGGTGAGGGTCGGGAAGTCGCGTAGTTGCAGGTTCTCGTCGCGTTCGACGTCGAACCGTTCGCGGACTGCGGCGAACACTTCGGCTTGTTTGACGGTGTCGACGCCGAGGTCGGCTTCGAGGTCGAGGTCGAGGTCGAGTAGTTCGGCGGGGTAGCCGGTCATCTCGGCCACGATGGCGACCACGGAGTCGGTGACCTCGTCGCCGGCGGGGGCTTCCGCGATGGGTGCTGGCGCCGCAACTGGAGCGGCCGGCGCGGCGGGGGCTGCGGCTACGGGCTGGATGCCGGTCTTGTCGCGGACCCAGCCGATGACGTGGGTGAGGGTGGGGAAGTCGCGTAGTTGCAGGTTCTCGTCGCGTTCGACGTCGAACCGGTCGCGGACTGCGGCGAACACTTCGGCCTGTTTGACGGTGTCGACGCCGAGGTCGGCTTCGAGGTCGAGGTCGAGGTCGAGTAGTTCGGCGGGGTAGCCGGTCATCTCGGCCACGATGGCGACCACGGAGTCGGTGACCTCGTCGGCCGGCGGGGGCGTCGCGACGGGTGCTGGCGCCGCGGCTGGGGCTGCAGGCGCGGCGGGGGCTGCGGTGGCGGGCTGGATGCCGGTCTTGTCGCGGACCCAGCCGATGACGTGGGTCAGGGTGGGGAAGTCGCGTAGTTGCAGGTTCTCGTCGCGTTCGACGTCGAACCGGTCGCGGACTGCGGCGAACACTTCGGCCTGTTTGACGGTGTCGACGCCGAGGTCGGCTTCGAGGTCGAGGTCGAGGTCGAGTAGTTCGGCGGGGTAGCCGGTCATCTCGGCCACGATGGCGACCACGGAGTCGGTGACCTCGTCGCCGGCGGGGGCCTCGCTGGCGGGTGCTGGCGCCGCGGCTGGGGCTGCAGGCGCGGCGGGGGCTGCGGTTGCGGGCTGGATGCCGGTCTTGTCGCGGACCCAGCCGATGACGTGGGTCAGGGTCGGGAAGTCGCGTAGTTGCAGGTTCTCGTCGCGTTCGACGCCGAACCGGTCGCGGACTGCGGCGAACACTTCGGCCTGTTTGACGGTGTCGACGCCGAGGTCGGCTTCGAGGTCGAGGTCGAGGTCGAGTAGTTCGGCGGGGTAGCCGGTCATCTCGGCCACGATGGCGACCACGGAGTCGGTGACCTCGTCGGCCGGCGGGGGCCTCGCTGACCGGTGCTGGCGCCGCGGCTGGGGCTGCGGTGCGGGTGCGGCGGGGGCTGCGGTTGCGGGCTGGATGCCGGTCTTGTCGCGGACCCAGCCGATGACGTGGGTCAGGGTCGGGAAGTCGCGTAGTTGCAGGTTCTCGTCGCGTTCGACGTCGAACCGGTCGCGGACTGCGGCGAACACTTCGGCCTGTTTGACGGTGTCGACGCCGAGGTCGGCTTCGAGGTCCAGGTCGAGGTCCAGTAGTTCCGGTGGATAGCCGGTCATCTCCGAGACGATCCCTACGACCTCGGCGGCCAAGGGGTCGACAGCCGGGGCGCTGGGAGCGGCCACCGGCGCGGGCGCAACTGGCGGTGCCTCGGTGACGACCGGAGCCGGCGCGGCCGGAGTCGGAACTGCAGGCGCGGCCGGAGTCGGAACGGCAGGAGCGGCCGGGGCGACCGGAGCCGCGGTCGGGGCACCCGCGTCAACGATCCGCAGTCGATGGTGGTCCACCTCGAGGTCGGCGCCCGTGCGACCGGCGGCGTCGGCCAGCCAGCGCTCCCACGCGGCCGGGTCGACGATCCGGTAGGCGTATCCGAGCTCGCTGGGTGCGCGCCGACGGCCGTCGGGCATGGGGGTCCAGCGCAGCAGGGTCATCGCGATCTGCGAGCCGAAGCCGGCGGCCAGGCGCAGGGCGTAGTTCACCGGGTAGGCACCGCCCAGGGACAGGTTCAGCGTGCCGAGTTCGGGGTCGGGCTCCTTGTAGTTGGGCACCGGCGGGACGATCCCGGTCTCCAACGCCTTGATCGCCACGACGTCCTCGATGCCGGCGCCCATGGCGTGACCCGTGAAGCCCTTGGTGTTGGTGATCACGATGGAACTTGCGGCGGCGCCGAACACGCGGCGCAGCGCGTTGATCTCCGCAGCCGCAGAGCCGCCCCGGGCCGGCGTGTAGGTCTCGTGTGAGACGAACACCGTCTGTGGGGCGATCTGCGTGCGGTCGATGCCGCGGGCCTCGGCGGTGCGGATCAGGCCCTCCATGACCTGGCCGACGTGGTCCACGTCCAGGCGCGTGCCGTGGAAGGCACTGTTCGCGGTGGCGGTTGCGAGCACCTCGCAGATCGGCTGCAGGCCACGTTCGAGCGCGGCCTCGGCGGACTCGACCACGAACGCTGCGGCGCCCATGCCGACAATCATCCCGTGGCGGCGGCGATCGAACGGGGTGGCGACCTCGCTGGCCACGTCCTCGATGGCAGCGGCGCCGGAGGCAAGGAAGCCGGAGCCGACCCAGGGCAGCAGGACGTCGCTGCTCACGTCGTCGGCGGACACCACGACCACGCGGCGGCAGCGGCCGGTGCGAATCCAGTCCTCGGCCAGCGACATGGCCTGGGTCGTGCTGGCGCATGCGGCGTTGATCTGGGTGTTCGGCCCGCGGGCGCCGATCAGCTCGGCGAACTGCGAGTGCCCCATCGCCAGGCAGCGGAAGATGAAGCGGCGGTCGTACTCGAAGCGCTCGACCTCCAGCAGGTGGCGCAGCTCTGCGATCCGGCGGTCGACCTCCGCGGCGGCGGGCTCGGCACCGGTCATCCGTGCCCGGACGGCCTCCAGGGCCAGGACCTGCTCGCGCCGGCCCCGGTCGGTCATGTACTTCTCGATGTCGGAGGCGAACTCGCCATACCCCGGGAAGGCGGAGGCGAAGATGACGCCGGTGTCGTCGCGCATCGAATCGGGCAGGCCCCACTTCTCGGGCAGCGCCGTGCCCAGGGTGGTCGACCGATAGCGCATGACCAGGGGGATGCCGGCGTCGCGCAGCGCGTCGAACCCGGCGCCCAGCGCCAGGCGGGTCGTGCGGTCCAGGGCGGCGTCGCGGGCGGCCTCGACGCCGAACTCCTCGACGACATCCAAGGGCGCGCCGCGGCCGGCCAGTTTGATGACGCCGGCCTCGTCGTCGATGGTCTCGAACACGGGGTCCTGCCCGGCCTTCTTGACCAGGCGGGTGATCCGCTTGTCGACGATCGCCTCGCGGAAGCGGTGCGGGATGACGTCGATGAACTGCTGCCCGTCGAGGATGCGCGCGATGTTCTCGTCGTCGAAGACGCGGTCCACCCCCGGCAGGCCCAGGGCGGCACCGGTGACGGCCACGGGGGCGCTCGCGATCTGCGTCGTGCCAGTCAGGCCAGCGGGTGCGCTGACGGTGCCGGGCTCGCCGGAGTAGACCCGCAGGCCCTGCTCCAGCACGCCGGCGAACAGCCGGCCCAGTTCCTCGTAACGGGCGGTCGACATGGGGATCCTCGGGGTCGTGGCGGAGTTGGCGAGGGTGGGGGTGGGGCTGGCGAGCGTGGGATTGGCAATGGGAGCCGGGGCCGGCGGCGGCGCGGGGGCGGTGACCGGGGCGAGGCCCAGGCCTGACGCGTAGAGCCCGCAGAGGGCCTGGTTGAACGAGGCGATGTCGCCGAGCTTCGGGTGGTTGGTGAACAGCGCGAGGACATCGTCGTGCTCGGAACCGAGAACCTCTTCGACGAAACCGTGCAGGGCCTTCTTCGGGCCAACCTCGACGAAGACCCGCGCGCCGGCCTCGTAGAGGGTGTGCAGGCCCTTGACGAACTGGACGGGCTCGGCGATCTGTCGGCCGAGGATCTCGAGCATCGTCTCGGTATCCGCCGGGACCGGGTAGAACTCGCCGGTCACGTTCGCCACGATGGGCAGGCTCGGGCCGCGAACCTGGAGGCGGCGCATCGCGACCTTCAGGGGCCCGCTGGCCCCGGCCACGATCTGCGTGTGGAAGGCGTGCGAGACCGGAATGCGCATGGCAGTCATCCCGGCGGCCTGGAACGCGGCCACGGCGGCCTCGACGGCGGTTGTCGCACCACCGATGACGGCCTGGGTGCTGGAGTTGATGTTGGCCACGACGACGTACCCGTCGACCTCGCCCACGATCCGCTCGATGTCCGGCATTGGCCCGAAGACCGCGGCCATGGCGCCGTTGTCCGCCTGCGAGACGTTGGTCATCTCCCTGCCGCGGGCGCTGACGGCCTCCAGTGCTGCGTCGAAGCTCAGCGCACCAGAGGCCACCAGGGCGCCGTACTCGCCGAGGCTGTGGCCCATGACCAGGTCGGGGGTGATCTGGTAGGCAGCCAGCAGTTGGGCCAGGGCGGCGTCGGTGGTCAGCACCGCGGGCTGGGTGATCTCGGTCTGCAGGAGCTGGGCGTCGAGGCGCGAGACTGCCTCGGGGTCCGTGGAGTCGGCGAACACGTAGTCAGACAGGGGCTTGCCCAGCAGAGGGGTCAGGATCCGGTCGGCCTCGTCGTAGACCGCGCGCACGATGGGCTCCTGGTCGCGCAACTCGGCGAGCATGTTGACGTACTGCGAGCCCTGCCCGGTGAACAGGAACGCGACCTTCGGGGCCGGTCCGCGGCCGACGAAGACACCCTGCGAGCGAAGCAGCTTCCACATCGCCGGGTTGTTGGCGCCGAATGCCTGGACGGCCTTGTCGGCCTTCTTGGCCAGGTCGGCCGCGTCGGCGTAGTCGATGGCCACGCGGATGGCGGCGGCCGCCAGCGCGGGGTCCGGTGCCACCTGTGCGGGCGCGCGGCCGGCCGCCGCCTCGGCGGACAGCGCCTTGAGCTGTGCGGTGACATCGGCCTCGTCGCGTCCACCGACCACGGCGGCGCCGCGCAGGGGGCTCTTGCGGGCGGCGGCTGTCGTAGCAGGTGCCGGGGTGGCCGCGGCGGCGGCGGGGGCAGGTGTCGTGCCCGCGATGTCGGCGCCGGCGAACACGCGCGCGGCGTCGGGTGCCTTGTACCGGCCGGGCTCGTACTCCTCGAGGGCGATGTGGAAGTTGGTCCCGCCGAAGCCGAAGGCGCTCACACCTGCGCGCCGGGGTTCCGGACCGGAGTGGGTCCACTCGCGCAGCTCGGTGTTCACGCGGAACGGGGTCGAGGCCCAGTCCACGTTCGGGTTGGGGTCCCGGAAATTCAGGCTCGGGGGCAGCACCTTATCGTTCAGGCTCATCACGGCCTTGAACACGCCCGCGGCGCCAGCAGCGGCCTTCAGATGGCCGATGTTGGACTTGACCGAGCCCAGGGCGATGGACCCGGGGGCCACCCCGTAGGCGGCGAAGATCTCGTCGAGGGCGCCGAGCTCGGTGGCGTCGCCCACACGGGTGGACGTGCCGTGTGCCTCGAGCATCCCGATGGAGCCCGGATCGACTCCAGCGTTGCGCCACGCCCGGCTGACCGCGAGCTTCTGGCCGATCGGGTTGGGCGCGGTGATGCCCTTGCCCTTGCCGTCCGACGAGCCGCCGATCCCCAGGATGACCGCATACACGTGGTCCCCGGCCTTCTCGGCATCCGAGAGACGCTTGAGGACGAAGAACGCAGCACCCTCGCCCATGACGAATCCGTCGGCGCCCGCGTCGAACGGACGTGTCCCGGTCGCGGACAGGGCACCGATCTTGCAGAACCTCACGAAGGCGCCGGGTGCCATGTTGTGGTCGATGCCCCCGGAGATGCAGGCGTCGTAATGATGGGCCTGGAGGCCGGCGACGGCGGCGTTTATGCCCGCCATCGCCGAGGCACAGGCGGCGTCGGTGGTGAAGTTCGGTCCTCGCAGGTTGAACAGGGCCGCGACCCGGCCTGCCAGGACGTTCGACAGTTCACCGGGCATGGTGTCCTCGGTGATGTTCGGCAGGCCGGAGACGAACCGCTCGCGGGCCTCGGCGCGGATCGCGCTTCTGGACGTCCGCCGGCAGGGCCGCGAACGACGGCGAGGCCGCTAGCTCCCGGTCGAACTCCGGGTAGGCGATGCGCAGGGTCGTGCGCACGTACTTGTCGCCCCCGAGCGCACTGCCGAGGATCACGCCCACTCGGTCGGAGTCCACGCCCCAGTCCGGCCACCCGGCATCGAGCAGGGCCGAGCGAGAGGCGCTGACCGACCACATCTGGCCCTCATCGAAGTGCGCGGCCACGCTGGGCGGGATGGGCAGCCTCCACGCCATCGGCTCCCAGGGGAACTCCCGGACCCAGCCGCCGATCTTCGAGTATGTCTTGTCCTCCGGGGTGTAGGGGTCGGCGTCGTAATACAGCTCCGGGTCCCAGCGATCAGTGGGAACGTCGCTGATCGAGTACCGCCCGCCGCGGATGTTGCTCCAGAAGTCCTCAGCGGTCGGCGCGTCAGGCATGATCGCGCTGACTCCGACGATGGCGATCGGCTCGGGCTGGGTCATCGTGTGTCTCCTGGGAGTGTCGCGCGGTGTCAGTGGTCAGGCGTAGAGGGCGTCGGACAGGGCTGTCATATCGGAGATGAGCCCTGCCTGTGCGGCGCGGATGGCGTCCAACCGCAGGCTGGTCGGCAGCGTGGCGGCGAGCCCGAGGGTGGGGTCGGCGGAACCGATGACCCAACGCATGCCCTCCTCGCCGGCCTTCATCGCGGCCTCACGGGCGAAGATCCGGGCGGTGACGGCAAGGGCGTCGGCGTCGAAGCGCCGGTTGGCCTTCTCCGCCAGGCTGCCGTCCGCAGCGGCGGCGGCGCGTCGGGACAGCGCGGCTGCGCACTCCACGTTGGCCACGAGTTCGCCGAGGCGGAACAGCACGTGCTGGTTACGGGTGAGCCGGCCTGCCTGGCAGGCGGCGAACACGCCCGCCAGAGCCTCGAGCGCCAGGGCGGAGACGTCGGCCCCCACCTTCGGGTTGATCGCGTGCAGGGCGTTCATCTCCTGCGCCGCGGTCAGATAGTAGCCGCCGCGGGACTTCAGGTGCTGCTGCCAGCGGTCGCGGGCGATCGTCATCTCGAGGATCTCCGAGGTGCCTTCGTAGATCGTGGTGATGCGCACGTCCCGCTTGATCTTCTCGACCACGTACTCGCGCGTGAAGCCGTACCCGCCGAGGGCCTGGATGGCGTCCTCGGCAGCGCGGTTGCCCGACTCGGTGGCCATGTACTTGGCGATCGCGCCCTCGGTGTTGAGCGCCCCGTCGGGGCCCTCGCCGGCGTCGATGCGCGTCGAGGTCTCCTCGATAAACGCGCGCGCGGCCTCGAGCCGGGCGACGTGGGGGACGATCAGTTTGTGCGTGTAGCCCTGCTTCTCGGCCAGGGGGGACCCGCCGGAGATGCGGGTCTTGGAGTACTCGATCGCACGGTCGACGGCCTCCCAGCCACCGCCGAGGCCAAATGCGGCCACCATCACGCGGGTGTAGCCGAAGACCTGCTGGGCCTGCACGAGACCCCTGCCTTCGACGTCGCCCACCATGTTCTCGATGGGTACCTCGACGTTGTCCAGGAACAGTGCCGCGGTGTTCGACAGCCGGATCCCGTGCTTGTCCTCGGGCTTGGCGCTGGAGAAACCGGGTGAGCCCTTCTCGAGAACGAACCACGTGGGGCCCCCGGGGGCCAGGGCCAGGATGCTGGTGGCATCAGCGATAGTGCCGTTGGAGATCCACTGCTTCGCGCCGCTGATGCGGTAGCCGGTGACCTCGCCATCGACCTCGATCGGGACGGCTTTGGTCTTCATGGCGCCGAGGTCGGACCCGGCCTCGGGCTCGGTGGCGCCGTAGGCCATCACGATGCCGTCCTCGGCGATCGCGCCCAGCCACTTCTCTTTCTGCTCGTCCGTGGCGCCGACCAGGATCGGGTCGCTGCCCAGAAAGGTGGCGAAGATGGCGGTTGCCAATCCGATGTCCTTACGGGCCAACACCTCGCAGAGCAGGTAGGAGTCGAACGCCCCACCACCCATCCCGCCGTAGGCCTCGGGGACGAAGACCAACTGGATGCCCAGGTCGGTCGACATCGCACGCACCGTGTCCTCAGGACAGATGTCCTCATGGTCGAGCTCCAACTGGCGCTCGGGAGGAAGCACGTCGGCGAGGTACTCCTTCAACCCGTCCAACATCTGGCCAAGCGTCTCGGCGTCCAACCCCTGGTCAGCGCTCATTCGTTTCCTCCTACGGGGACTCACACTCAGGCTATTGGTTGCGCGGTGGGTTGCGATGGGTGTTTCACGTGACCTGGTAGGCGAGATCTGGGACTATTGTCGGCGGGCACGGGGCCCCGATGCTTGCTAGCCATAGTGGTTCACAGGGGGGCGAGTCCGGCACGCAGGTAGTCCACGACCTCGCGTGCGGTGTACGGCCGTCCGGCCGAACCGTTCGAGGCCAATGCGAGCACTGCCCGGAAGTCGTCGCCGGAGGTCACGATCGCCGGCTCGGTGGATCCGTCGGGACGCTGCTGGGGGAAGTCGGCCGCCGCGAGCAGGGCGTTGCACAAGCACTGCCGGCCCTCGGCGTTCTGGGCCCGGCCACCCTTGCGGGTGTAGACGGCCAGCGGCTCGGCCGGGCAGCGGTAGTCGATGTCGCCGTTGGCCTTCTTATAGGGGGTTCGCAGGGCGCCAAGGTCGCACACGGGTTTGCGTCCTGCGGCGATCTCGGGATCGCTGACGGTCCCCTCGAGTTGGATGACCCGGAACGGGAAGCCGGTGGGGGAGGCGCGCCAGTCGCTGCGGACATCCAGGGTGCCGGCGAGGACCTCGGCGAGGACCTGGCGCTTGAACGAGTCGGCGAGCCCGGACTCCTGGCTGTAGGCGAACGCTGTGCCGACCTGGATGCCTTGGGCACCGGCCGCCCGGGCCTGCGCCAAGCCCTCGGGGGTGCCGTACCCGCCGGCGAGCCAGAACGGCAGCCCGAGGGCCGCGATGCCGTCGAGGTCGACAGTGTCGCGGTCGTCGTAGACGGGCTGGCCGAGCTCGTCGACCCGTCGTGGGCCGCGCGGGGGCGCGTTGTGCCCGCCGGCGCTTGGTCCTTCGACGATGAAGCCGAACGGTCGAATCGAGGGGTCCGAGGCCAGGCCGGCAGCGAGGTCGAGGGACGCGATGATGGCCAGGAACCGGGGCACGGCCAGGCCGCGACCGGCGTCGCCCAGCAGTTCGGTCGGGCTGCAGCGCACGGACACGGGCGCGTCGTCGGAGCGCAGGCCCTGGGCCCTTACGCCGAACTGGACGTCCTCGCCCCGGGACAGTGCGCGGACCACAGCGGGCATCTCCGAGGGGTTGCCTGCGCCGATCAGGATGTAGTCGACCCCGGCCAGCATGGCCCCGAGCAGGCCGAACGGCAGCGGGATCTCGATCTTGCGCAGGAAGTTGATACCCACCGGGCCCGAATGCTCCTGCTTGGCCAGCCAGACCTCGCAGAAGGCGCCTACGACGGTCAACTCCTGCAGGGCGACCGGTGGCGTGACCGTGAAGCGCGGGACAGCCCGAAACGCCTCGTCGTCGGCCTTGCCACCGTGGATGTAGTACTGCTTCATGACCCGCCGAGCCATCGCCGGGATCGGGAAGGCGGCGAGGGCCTGGCGCATGTGTCCACCGGGGTCGCCGCTCATCAGACGCCGGGCGCACACCACGTCCAGGGCGGTGCCGGAGACCACGCCCAACTCGCCGGTCTGGCTGACTGAGCGGGCCAGTTGCCACCCGGAAACCGCCACCCCCATACCGCCCTGGATGATCGTCGGGAGCATGTCCTGGTCGTTCAATGGCACCACCTGCGTCGTTGCGACTGACCATAACTTAGGTTGGCGTCGCTACGCCAGATGCTGATGTCGTCAGCGTGATCCGCACGGGCCTTCGGGGCTCGGGTCAACGCCGCTGACGGTTCCGCTGCGGGCTATGCGGCCTCGGTGCCGGCGAGGGTGCGGATGGGTTCCCCACGCCGCCGGCGGGCGAGGATGGCGGCGCGCTTCATGGTTGTCGACCACGGGTCTGCGACCGTCGACCCTGCCGCGGCGGCGGTCTTCGGCCAGGGCGAGGGCCAGGTCGAGGATGAGGGAGTGTTCGGTGTGCTCGCGGGCCGCGATGCCGTCTCCACGAAGCGCACGAAGAGGCGTGCAAGATTCACGGGGCCAGCGGCCGTACCGTACCGGAGCGGTCGCGCACTGACGCGGAGACCACGGGAATCCTTGTGGCCTTGTAGAGCCCCGTCACGCACAGCCCGACCGCGGCCATTCCTCCGAGGCCATGCGCCGAACCTTGATTCCGCGCATGAATTGTGTGAACCTTGGCCGATCGCCCGACGACCCCTTGCCGGACCCTGCTGGGCCCGGAGTGTGCGTAAGCGCCGTTGGGAGTGCGGGTGTTGGTAGCGCACTACGCCAGGCAGCGGTGGGCACGGCACTTCTCCATGAAGGGGCGTAAGGCGAACTACACGTCGCCGAAACATCGGGCCCCAAGGTTCAAGGACGCCTTCGGCGAGAACTCCGCCGCACGTTAGGTCAAGGCCCCGGCAAGCGCGGAAAGCCGTCCACGGTGACCAAGGTCCGTTCCGCCCAGATCCTCGGCCGGGATCACAGTGCAGTCGGCTGGAGGCTGCGCGCGCGGGTTGGTCTCAACAACGGTCACGTCAGCGCCGGCACCGCGGGCTTTCAGTGCTGCACCACGGCCCACCTTCCCGCTGCCGAAGACCACCAACGACCGCCCCGACAAATCGGAGTGGCCGAAATGCGCCAGGCCCTAACCCGTCGCCCCCAACCTCGATGTGTTATGCGCCCGGTCGAGACCACGGCCAAGACCGGGCCCGGTACTCCGTCGGCCAGACCGGTGGTGGTCAAAGGCGGTGCAAGAGCCGACGCAAAGCGATCAAGTTCTCGCAGGGCAACGTCTTCGGATCACCGTGGATGCTGGCCGCCAAGGACGCTCCGCCCACCAACGACCACCCCAACCTCGTGTATATGCGCCCGGTCGAGACCACGGCCAAGATGGGCCGGAACCGTACCCCAGCTCGCGATGCTCTTCAAGAAGGACGGTGGCAAGAAGCCGAACGCGGTGCGGCTCGGGATGAGGGTGGCGCCTCCGACATCCGACCTCAAGACCACCGGCAAGACCTACAAGGTCACGCTCGGTGGTTCCAAGAGTGCGGCGCGCACAGCACTGGAGTCCGCCGGACTGATGTAGGGGTGTCGGCGAGCACGGCCATGCCTGCGGCGACCCTTTGTGTGATTGCTGGCCAGAGGTTGGGAGTGCAGGTCGCGTCTCCCGGAATCGGGTTGGGCATCTCCGATGGCACGTGCCCGGCAAGGCGCGTCCGTTGCCTGACTTGCTCTGCGCCTTTTCACGCGAGGGTGGACTTTTTGCCGGTGAGGACACACGCGTGAGATCTGTCACTCGCACCCTACCCCCGGCTCACTGCACGGAGGTCCGCCGTGCGGCAGCGTTCCTGGGGATCGATGCCCCCTCCGTCCCGAAGGCGGGCACAAACGCGACGCGGCCGGGTGCTTCCCGCGGCGTTGCCGAGAGCCAACGCCACTTCACCTAGCCCTCGCGGAGGAACTCCACCGCGTCAGGATCTACGACCTCAGCGAACTGGCGTGCTGCCCGATGGCCGGAGAATACGGCCTGGGCGATCAGCCCAGGGGCGTCGGCGTCCCCGATGAGTTGCAGGCTGTCGAGTTCGCCGGCAGCGAGGGCTCCGACCAGTTCCTCGTGGAGGTCCGTGCGCGGCAGTCTGTCCGCGACCAGGATCACTGACCCGCGCGGAAGCTCCCTGGTCCGGCCGTCGATGACCGCCTCGGCCACCACGTGATCGGGCTCGATGGAGCGCAGCGTGGTCCGGGTGTGGATCTGGACGCCCATGCTGCGCAGGCGGCGCTCGATGCGTTCCTGCTCGAGGGTGAACTGGGTCCAGTGCGACACGAGCGGGGCGGACGTGAGCAGCTCAACCTCGTGGCCACGCCCGGCAAGCAGTTCGGCGAGCAGACCGCCCATCACGTAGTGGTCGTCGTCGTAGACCACGACGCGGCCCGCGGGAATCCGCCACTGACCGGACTCCAGGTCGTCGAGGACGTCGTCGGGAGTGAACACGTCGTCGGAGTCGTACCCGGTGACCGCGAAGCCGTTCGACCGTCCGCGGCCGTCGCGGCGCCACGTGGCTCCCGTGGCCACGACCACGTGGCGTGCGCCCGCATCCAGCACGTCCTGCGCGGTCATCGGTGACGCTGGGAAGACCTCGACTGCCGGCAGTTCGGCGATCTCGCCCCGACGCCACTCCACGACACGTCGCCACGGGCCCAACCCGGGCAGCAGCGCCTCCCGCGTCACCCGGCCTCCCACCTCGGGTCGGGCATCCAGCAGCTGCACACGATGACCGCGCTGTCCGAGCGCCCGTGCGGCCTCGAGCCCCGCGGGACCGGCGCCGACGACCATCACGTCCACGGGTTTCGGTGCGAGGGCGATCCTCTCCGGATGCCATCCGCGGCGCCACTCCTCGCCCATCGTCGGGTTCTGGGTGCACCGAATCGGAAGGCCCCTGGGGTCCGTGGCCACGCAGATGTTGCAGCCGATGCACTCGCGGATGGCGCCCAGCCGGCCCTGGCGGATCTTGGCCGGGAGGAACGGGTCCGCGATGGACGGCCGCGCCGCCCCGATGAGATCGAGCACCCCCCGGCGCACCGCTGAGACCATCGCGTCCGGGCTGGTGTAGCGGCCGACACCCACGACGGGCTTGGAGGTCAACGACTTCACGAACGCGATGTACTTCTCCTGGTGACCCTCCGGCGCGAAGCGGGAGGTGGCCGAGTCGTTGCTCCAGTCCGAGATGTTCACGTCCCAGAGATCCGGCAACTCCGCGAGCATGGCGACGATCTCCGCACCCTCCCCGTCGTGGGTGATCCCGTCGGGGCCGAGCAACTCGTCCACCGCCAGCCTCACGGCAACGGCGCAGTCGTCGCCGATGGCGTCGAGGGTGTCCTCGATGAGCTCTCTGAGGAAGCGCACCCGGTTGACGAGGCTGCCCCCGTACTGGTCGGTGCGGTCGTTGTGGCGTCGCGACAGCAGTTGCATCGGCAGCGTCAGCCCGTGCGCGGCGTAGCAGTAGACGATGTCGAACCCGGCGTCCCTTGCGCGCAGGGCCGCCTTGCGGTGCCAACGGCGGACGTCGGCGAAATCGCGACGGGTCATCGCACGGGTCTGGACCGGCTCGAACCCCGTACCTCCGAGCACTCCCTGGCTGCTCGGACCGATCGGTGTGAGGTGCGAGAACTGGTTGGCCGCGTCGAGTCCCGCGTGCGTTAACTCGATTCCGGCGAGGGCGCCGTGGGCGTGGACCGCCTGCGTCATCAGCCGGTGACCTGCGACGTCCCGGTCGTCCCAGATGCGTCCCTCGATGCACGGGGCGATGTCGCCGCTCGGGTGGATCTCCACCTCCTCGGTGCAGACCACCCCCCATCCGCCCTCTGCCTTCATGCCCCGCATCGCCGCGTGAGAGCGGGGCCGCAGGTATCCCAGCCCGTTGCAGTGGGGGACCTGGTAGAAGCGGTTCGGAGCGATCTTGGGGCCGATCCGGACCGGCTCGAAAAGGACGTCGTAGTCGCTCACGGCCGTCGCCCCGCCGTGGAAGAACCCAGTGGGGGCACCACCAACGGATCGTGAGGTCCAGCGATGGCGGGCCGCGGAGGACCTGGGGGTGCAGCGGGCGTCATGGCAGGATCCCTTCGCATCGTTTCCGACGACGCAACCCTGCCACGTTCAGATGCCTGGTGACACGTCGAGCACAGCGGCGGAATCTTCGCCGATACCGCTCGCCTGCGGACACCGCAGGCCGCCGAGGGGCCTCAGTCGACCCGGCCTTCAGCAGAGTCGGTGCCCAGTGGCTGAGAGTCGTATGCCCATCTCTCCGCTCGATCGCGGATCCCTCGCAGCATCTTCTCGGTCATGACGAAACTGGCCGTCGATACCAGCTCGACCAGGGGACGGGCGACGGCGGTGTGGTAGCTGTAGCGCTCGCGCACGAGGAGCCGCGTGCCGTGCGGCGACTGCGGAACGAGCACGAACGCCCACGTGAAGTCGTACGGCGCACTGGGGTCATCTGTTCCGACCTGGCCCGTGGCGGAGATACCGCCCCGGACCACCAAGGCGTGCGGCGGTTCGACCGCAACGACAGTGAGGGGCACGTCGGGGTGCAGCCGGAAGTCATCGCCTGGTGCGACGTCCTGCCATTGGGCCACGATTCGGTCAGCACTCTGCATCTGGCAGCCAACAAGGTTCTCCAACCAGTCGTAGCTGTACAGCCCCCCACGGCCCTGACCCATCTGTGCCAGCCATGGCCACACCTGTTCGATCCCGGCCTGAACAGTGATCGCACGAGTGGCCGTCAGGTCGGCCTGTCCGAGCAATTCGTCCCCTGGCAATGTCGAGGCGACTTCCTGGGACGTGGAGCCCCATCGCAACTGCCGACGTCGTAGAACAAGCGCATACAAGGCCGTCGCTGCCACGGCGGAGCCGGTGGTGCTGACCAAGGCGCGTCTCACATTGTCACCCTTGCACACCGGGCCAGGCCAGACCTCCAGCGAGGCGGGCATGGGACGGTCCGGCAGAGATCCGTGCGCCGCCGGGCCTCAGGGGGTCGGCGCGGTCATCTGGGCCATGGCAGCGGCCATGTCCATGACGCCCCAGTGGGCAACGGCCTTGTCGTCACGGAACTGAAGGATGTCGATGACGCTCCACTCCACTCGGTTCCCACTGGCAGGAACTCCCATGAACTCGCCCTGCTGGGTGCCGCTGAAGGTCGCACGGGCCACGACCTTGTCGCCGTCCTGGAGGAGTTCGTGAACAGTGGTTTTGAAGTCGGGGAAGGCCGCCAGCATCATCTTGAACATCTGCCGCGGCGTGTCCCGGGTGGTGTCCATCCCGGGGATGACTTCGTTCTCGACGAAGTCCTCGGCCATGAAGCGGTCAACCATGGCGTCGACGTCGACATCGCCTGTCATGGAGTCGTACATTTCCTGTGCGAGAGCTTTGTAGTCGGACATTGCTGTCCCTTCGGGGGTTGGACGCGAACGCGAGGTTAGGCTCGCCTAACCGACCGTACTCTTCGCCACGTATCCGCACAATGGTCCGGAGGAACTGACCACATGCCCGCGGTCAACGGGGTTGGCGTTGGGGCAAGTCTGTGAAGATCGCGGTCTTGGTGGGGCCACGGATGTTTGCACGCTTGGTCCGCCGGCCATTGGCGCCGTATCAGACGGTCAGGACCACGCGGCCCACCGCGGCGCCCGAGATCAGGAAGTCCAGGGCGTCGACGGCCTCTTCGAGCGAGAAGGTGTGTGGGTCGACCACGGGGCGGATGCGGCCCTCGGCGAGCAGACTCACGATCGTCTCCCAGTTCTGGGATCGGGAGGGTCCGCTGCGGATGGCCGGGATCTGCTTCACGAACGGGGACAGCGCCATGAGCGGCAGCATCCGGCCCATGCTGCCGAGCACCCGATGCCCCGAACTTCCGTACTGGTCGTGGCCGATGAGCACGAAGGTGCCGTCTGGTTCGAGTGCATTGCGGACCTCCGAGAACCGGGCTTGCGACACGATGTCGAACACGATGTCGTAGCGTTCGCCCATCATGGTGAAGTCCTGCTCGGTGTAGTCGATGACATGGTCGGCGCCGAGGTCGCGTAGCAGGTCGAGCTTCGCCGGCGCGTCGACGGCTGTGACGGTGGCACCGAGTGCTTTCGCCAACTGCACCGCCCACACACCCACCCCGCCACCGGCTCCGTTGACGAGCACACGCTGCCCCTCGCGCAACCGGCCTTGATCCCGCAGATTCGTCAAGGCGATCAGCGAGGCCGTGGGCACGGACGCGGCCTCTCGAAACGTCACGGCGTCCGGGATCGGCTCCAGCAGGGTCTCGTCCACGGCCGCGAACTGCGCGAATGCGCCCGCGTTGCGCCACTGGTTGCTCGGGGTGATCTCGCCGAAGACGCGGTCACCGGGGGCGAAACGGGTGACGCCGGCGCCGGCCTGGACGACTTCCCCGGCCAGATCTGTACCCGGTACCGGTTGTTTCGGGGTGCGTACCCCCGAGCCCATGAGACGCAGGACGTAGGGAATCCCGGTGACGGCGTGCCAGACATCGGCGTGCACGGACGTTGCCCGCACCCGCACCAGAACCTCACCGGGTCCGGCAACCGGGGTTGCGATCTGTGTGGCCCGCAGTACTCGGGCGTATGGGCCGTATTCATCCTGGACGATTGCTCGCATGTGGCCTCCTCGGTAGTGCCTGGCCATGACCCTATGTCGGTTGGCGGCACGTGCTCGCTGCGCTGACAGGGACTTTGGACATAAATGGTCGCGTAGTGACCGGATTCGACCAAAGTCCCCCGGGGCCATGCCGGTGCCAGCGACTATTCCACGCCGCGTTCCCATCCGGACTGATGCGGGTCGTCGGCGTCGTTCGAATCAGAGGTGATGCACAGCACTCGGGCGTCCGGATCGCGATGGCGACCGCGGGCCTTGTCGAGGGTGGACTGGTTGGCGACGATGCCTCGACCGTCTCCCGTCACGATGAACAGTGGCCTGGTCCCCGGCGGAATAGCGGTGGCATCGTCGCCCAGCGGGTACCACCTCAACACGCCACCGGCATCGGCCAGGTCGCGCAACTTCGAACGCGTCATGTCGGACCCGAAGGCGATGCGTCGGGCTGGGGTCTGTGCGCGCCGCAAGGACTCGATCCCGTGAGTCGCGGTTTGTGTCGCCGTGGGAATGAGGTACACATTCTTCGCGCCGATCGCGCTACCCACGATCTCCATGGCCACCATGTCGCGTTCACCCAGTCCGGTCCCGATGACTGCCGTTCCGATGTTGTTCTCCTCCAGGGCATCGGTCATATCCCGGCTCTCGGTGCCAGTGTTGATCAACGTGTACGGCAGCGGCTCGTGGTCAGGTTCGTGCCTTCTGCCGGCGTCGACCACCAATGTGGGGACCCCGGTGCCGGCAAGTTCGCTCGCCGCAGGATGTGCGGCTTCCACCGGCATGAAGAACGCCACCCCTTTTGCGGCGCCCTGACCGACTCCCAGCAGCCTGGCCATCGCGGGTGATCCGAACCCGTAGACGATTCCGGCGCCGATGATGATGGCAAAGGTGATCGGCACGATGTCGTCAGCGGCGATACCGCTGTCGTCCAAACTGATCGCGTAGAAGGACACGGTGGATGCCGCCACGATGCCGCGTGGGGCCACCGACGCGATGAACGCGCGTTCGCGACGGCTCACGGTCGAGCGGACAGTGGCGGCCAGTGTCGCCAACGGTCGAGCGACCAGCACCAGCACGGCGAGCAGTGCAGCCGACGGCAACAGCACGGACTCAAGAGCTGAGAGTTCGATGGTGGCAGCGAGGACGATGAACAGCGTGGCGATGACCAGGGTGCCGATGCTGGCTTGAAAGCGACGTATGCGGGCGACGTAGGCCAGACGTTGATTCGACAGAACCAAACCCATGGTCAGCGTCGCGAAGAGCCCCGCCTCGGAGAACAGGACGTTCGCGGCGGTGAAGGCGAGGACCGCGAACATGAAGGCGACCGGAACCTGCAGGTCGTCGGGCATCGCGAAGTTGCGCACGGCCAGGATCAGCAGTGCCGCGCACGCCACGCCGATGGCGATGCCGGTGGCTGCGGTCAGAGCGGGCAGGATGAGCCCAGTTCCAGTGCGGGTCTCGGAGGTGATCACGGTGAGCACCACGATGCCCAACGTGGCGCCGATCGGGTCCAGCAACGTGCCTTCCCACTCCAGGATCTGGGCGGTGCGTGGCCGCGGCCGAGACGCCTGCAGGATCGGTCCGACGACCGTGGGGCCCGAAACCACTAGGACCGCACCCAGCAGCAGGGCGACCTTTCCCGGGATGTCGAAGATCAGGTAGGCGGCCGCCGATCCGACTGCCCAGGTGACCAGCACTCCGACGGAAACGAGTCGCAAGACCACCGCTCGACCCTCGGTCAGTCTGCGGAACTGCAAGGAGAACCCGGAGTCGAACAGCAACAACCCCACAGCCAGCGTCACGGCCGGATCCAAGGTGTCGCCCAGCAGCGCGTCGGGGTCCACCAGTCCTGTCACCGGGCCGGCGACGATCCCGGCAAGCAGCAGTAGGACGATCGACGGGATCCCCGTACTGCGCCCGAGCCACATCGCCTACTCCGGTATCGGCTCCAGCAGGGTCTCGTCCACGGCCGCGAACTGCGCGAATGCGCCCGCGTTGCGCCACTGGTTGCTCGGGGTGATCTCGCCGAAGACGCGGTCACCGGGGGCGAAACGGGTGACGCCGGCGCCGGCCTGGACGACTTCCCCGGCCAGATCTGTACCCGGTACCGGTTGTTTCGGGGTGCGTACCCCCGAGCCCATGAGACGCAGGACGTAGGGAATCCCGGTGACGGCGTGCCAGACATCGGCGTGCACGGACGTTGCCCGCACCCGCACCAGAACCTCACCGGGTCCGGCAACCGGGGTTGCGATCTGTGTGGCCCGCAGTACTCGGGCGTATGGGCCGTATTCATCCTGGACGATTGCTCGCACGTGGCCTCCTCGGTAGTGCCTGGCCACGACCCTATGTCGGTTGGCGGCACGCGCTCGCTGCGCTGACAGGGACTTTGGACACAAATGGTCGCGTAGTGACCGGATTCGACCAAAGTCCCCCGGGGCTATGCCGGTGCCAGCGACTACTCCACGCCGCGTTCCCATCCGGACTGATGCGGGTCGTCGGCATCGTTCGAATCAGAGGTGATGCACAGGACTCGGGCGTCCGGATCCCGATGGCGACCGCGGGCCTTGTCGAGGGTGGACTGGTTGGCGACGATGCCTCGGCCGTCTCCCGTCACGATGAACAGCGGCCTGGTTCCCGGCGGAATAGCGGTGGCATCGTCGGCCAGCGGGTACCACCTCAACACGCCACCGGCATCGGCCAGGTCGCGCAACTTCGAACGCGTCATGTCGGGCCCGAAGGCGATGCGTCGGGCTGGGGCCTGTGCACGCCACAAGGACTCGATCCCGTGAGTTGCGGCCTCTGTCGCAGTGGGGATGAGGTACACGTTCTTCGCACCGATCGCGCTACCCACGATCTCCATGGCCACCATGTCGCGTTCACCGAGTCCGGTCCCGATGACCGCCGTTCCGATGTTGTTCTCCTCCAGGGCATCGGTCATATCCCGGCTCTCGGTGCCACTGTTGATCAACGTGTACGGCAGCGGCTCGTGGTCAGGTTCGCGCGTTCTGCCGGCGTCGACCACCAATGTGGGGACGCCAGTGGCGGCAAGTTCGCTGGCAACACGGTGTGCGGCTTCCACCGGCATGAAGAGCGCTACCCCTTTTGCAGTGCCCTGACCGACTCCCAGCAGCCTGGCCATCGCGGGTGCTCCGAACCCGTAGACGATTCCGGCGCCGATGATGATGGCGAAAGTGATCGGCACGATGTCGTCAGCGGCGATGCCGCTGTCGTCCAAACTGATCGCGTAGAAGGACACGGTGGATGCCGCAACGATGCCGCGTGGAGCCACCGACGCGATGAACGCGCGCTCGCGCCGGCTCACGGCCGAGCGGACAGTGGCGGCCAGTGTCGCCAACGGTCGAGCGACCAGCACCAGCACTGCGAGCAGTGCAGCCGACGGCAACAGCACGGACTCAAGAGCTGAGAGTTCAATGGTGGCAGCGAGCACGATGAACAGCGTGGCGATGACCAATGTGCCGATACTTGCCTGAAAGCGGCGTATGCGGGCGACGTAGGCCAGACGCTGGTTGGACAGGACCAAACCCATGGTCAGCGTCGCGAAGAGTCCCGCCTCGGAGAACAGGACGTTCGCGGCGGTGAAGGCGAGGACCGCGAACATGAATGCGACCGGCACCTGCAGGTCGTCGGGCATCGCGAAGTTGCGCACGGCCAGGATCAGCAGTGCCGCGCACGCCACACCGATACCGATGCCGGTGGCTGCGGTCAGAGCGGGCAGGATGAGGCCAGTTCCAGTGCGGGTCTCGGACGTGATCCCGGTGAGCACCACGATGCCCAACGTGGCGCCGATCGGGTCCAACAACGTGCCTTCCCACTCCAGGATCTGGGCGGTGCGTGGCCGTGGGCGAGACGCCTGCAGGATCGGTCCGACGACCGTAGGGCCCGAAACCACCAGCACCGCACCCAGCAGCAGGGCGACCTTGCCCGGGACAGCGAAGATCAGGTAGGCCGCCGCCGATCCGACTGCCCAGGTGACCAGCACTCCGACGGATACGAGGCGCAGGACAACCGCTCGACCCTCGGTCAGTCTCCGGAACTGCAAGGAGAACCCGGAGTCGAACAGCAGCAGTCCCACAGCCAGTGTCACCGCCGGGTCCAAGGTGTCGCCCAGGAGCGCGTCGGGGTCGACGAGTCCCGTCACAGGGCCGGCGAGGATCCCGGCAAGCAGCAATAGGACGATGGAAGGAATCCCGGTCTTGCGCCCGAGCCACATGGCACCAACCCCGAACACCACGATGGTGCCCAGTGCGATCGTCACTTCGGTGGTGTCCATGGATCCCTTCTGCGAGTACCCCTTATCGAGGCTATGTGCGCAGAAGTCACGCTCGCTACTGCTGGTCGTCGCAGGTGCACGGGTCGGACATCGCGAACAGGGCGCCAGTGGCGCACTTCCGGAGACTGCGCATGACCGCGGGACAGGAGCAGTCCGCATCCGCCCCACACGGTAGTGGCTGCTGTTGGCGGGGATGGCTCACAGTGCGCCGACGGGCATTGATGCCGTGTCGAAGGTCCCAAGGCAGACCGTCTGCTTCCTGAGCCGCCGCCTCCCAGGCGATTTCGGTGACGGCAGGATGTCGCTCCCGTCCCCCGGCCGTGACCCAGGTGGCCATGGCTGCGGCAGTTCGCCTGAGGTTGTCAGCCGCGCACAGAGTTGGTGCTCCCTGTGGTTCCGGCCAGAGGCCCGTAGGTTGCTGGTCCACTCGACATCGTTCGTGCCGCTGCGTGTTGCACGGTCGCCCGAATGTGCGATCAACCCTGATGACCCCGGTGTGCTCAAGGTGCTGCTTGTCGAAACCGATCTCGGTAGAGAGGAGGCGACGCGATGACGCATCGGGTACCGGGTTTCACCACGCATCTGACGACCACCGGGCAGGACGGTGGCGCGGGTCGGGACGCCACGTCCCACCCTTCACCAGGCGGCGTTGAGCACGTCCCCGTCGTTCGGCGCATGGCTCGGCTGCGGATGGACCGGGCGGTGGGGCTGGTGGTCCTCCTGCTCGGCGTTGCCGCAGCGGTGATGCTCTGGATGTCCTTGTCGCTGACGGACCCCGCGAGACGGACCCCGCCGCAGCGTGGAGTGCTGTTCGAGACATGGCGAATCCTGTACGACACGCAGGCTCCCAGCCCCCACGTGATAGTGATGGCGGTCGCGGTAGCGCTGCTGTTCGCGGCCGCCGTTGCAGCAATGGAGCACACGATCGCGAATCGCTACCGTCGCTCCGAGAATCCGGGCATCACGCCACTGGCCCCGAAGATCGTCATGGAGCAGACACGCGGGGTCTTTCATGGTCCGGTCACGGTCACGGTACTCATTCCGGCCCACAACGAGGAAGACAAGATCGAGGCCACCCTGCGGTCGTTGCAGGAGCACGATGACCCTCCGGACCGGATCATCGTCGTGGCTGACAACTGCACCGACTCGACAGAACAACTTGCCCGGGCGGCCGGGGTTGAAGTCGTCCCCACGGTCGGCAACACGAAGAAGAAGGCGGGTGCACTCAACCAGGTGCTCGTGCGTCTGCTGCCTCAACTCGACGAGAACGACACGGTGATGGTCATGGACGCCGATACGGTTCTCGACCGTGGTTACCTTGCTGCCGCCCGCCAGCGGATGGCTGACGACCGCGCCTTGATGGCTATTGGTGGCCTCTTCTACGGCGAGGACGGCGCGGGCATCATGGGGCAGTTTCAGCGCAACGAGTACACCCGGTACAGCCGCGAGATCGCGCGTCGCCGGGGGCGGGTTTTCGTCCTCACAGGGACGGCGTCCATGTTCCGCTCACGAGCGCTGAAGACCGTGGCTGCGAGCCGCGGCACCCTGCTACCCGGCCACTACTCAGACGTGTACGACACCGAGGCGCTCACCGAGGACAACGAGTTGACCATCGCTTTGAAATCTCTCGGTGCCCTGATGATCTCGCCCGATCGATGCCGGGTGGTGACAGAGGTGATGCCCACCTGGCGGGCGCTATGGCATCAACGTCTACGTTGGCAGCGCGGAGCGCTGGAGAATCTGGGGGCGTACGGCGTGACGCCTCAAACCGCGCGCTATTGGGCCCAGCAACTGGGGATCGGTTATGGCGTCGTGGCTCTCACGGCCTATCTGGTTCTGCTGTTCTCCATGGTCTTCTCCCTGGATCAATGGGTCTGGTTCCCGTTCTGGATCGGTATCGGTACCGTGTTCGCCGTCGAGCGAGTCGTCGCCGTGTGGCGATCTACCTGGCAGGCGCGGCTGCTGGCGGCGTTGCTCTTCCCGGAGCTGGTCTACGCGATGTTCCTCAACGTGGTGTACGTCAAGGGAGTCATCGACATCATGACCGCCAAGAGCGCGCAGTGGGGTCATGTGGTCCGGGACGAGGGTGGCGGCGTCGTGGTGAAGGCGGATGCTGATGTTTTGCGGGCTTGAGGCTGTGCACGTGACAGTCATGGAAGCGGGGATGCTCTTCCCCGAGAGCACGCTTGGTTCCCTGTGGTTCTCGGTGCTCGCGGCCTTCGTGGCGGTCAACACGGTCATGTACGTGGCCCTAGCCGTCGCGAAGATCCTGCCGAAGATCCATCCTCGGGACTGGCTTCCCCGGACGTATGTGCGCGGACAGACACGCAGCATCTACCCGGATAGGGACGAGGCAGTCGACGCTTCGCTTAGCCGGCTCGGACAGTGGAAGTAGGCGGGCATAGTCGATTCTGAAGGGCGCCGGGCCACCAACCTCGCACCGATGGGGGCACGGAGGTCGGTCAGTGCCCGCGGGCCATCCAGCCCAGGCTGTGAACGTTAGGTTCGGACCAGGTTGAGCAGCGCCGCTTGTCGGGGGCTTACAAATGTCGCACCGGTCTGTCAGTGTTCATGGTGTTCGTACCTCACAGTTGGGGGTCGCCATGGCTGAACCACTGGTTCCGGGGGTGCTCGAGTTACGCGTCCACGGCGTTTCCGGAACCCCGCCGCACCAGATGCTGGGCGTCGAGGCCTCAGAAGTCGGGCAGGTGGCAGGTGATCACCTCACCGGCTTCTACCGGTGCCGAAAGGGTTCCCCGTATGGCGTGACCGTTCCGGGCTTCGCCGCAGTTGAGGCGTACTCGTGGGGTGCGTTGACGTCCGGGGCCGCGGGATTCCTCGGATGGGTGCGACGCGCGGCGTGGCTGACCTTGCTGCCGTTCGCCCTGGGCAATCTCTCTTACTGGGCCCGGCCGGAGCTCGACGTGGACGCCGGGACGCGCAAGGCGACAGCAATCGTCGTGCGCGTCGCGTCTCTGCTGCTGACCCTGCTGCTGATCGCTGGTCTGTGCTTGGTCGGCATCGACTTGGTGGCATGGCAGTGCTTCCGGGGCGGATCGATGGTGTGTCCCTCGCTGCCGTCGGTCCTGCAGTTCCTTGAGCGACCCCCCTGGGACACCACTACCCGGCGCGTACTGGCCGGATCCCTGCTGCCGCTGCTCGCCCTGGCCGGGCTGTGGTTCCTATCCCGGCAGTCGATGAACCGGTACGAGGACGTATTGCCGCAGCCGGTTGCCCCATCGCATAAGTTCAGGGTTCTGAGCCGCAGACGGATGTGGAACGGCAGCGACCGCACCCGTCGTCTTCAACGGCTGCATCTCGCGGGCGGGGTAGCGGTCGTCGTGGGATCCGGCGTGTTCCCCTTGGCCGACTTCGGCGGGACCTCTCACCAGCTGGGTCTGGCGGTGACCGGCATCTTGGCCGTGCTACTGGGGCTGCTGGCGATCGTCGCCGTAGCGATGAGCTACGAAGATGGCATCGACTTCCCCGGCAGGGTTGAGGAAGCCGGCTGGGGAAGGCGAACGGCTTGTCGCATCTCCCAGTTCGTGGGCTGGGGGGTGCTGGCGCTGCTCGCGGCATACGGCTATCTGCTCTTCACGTCGAGTCCGTTGGAGACCGCAGCGCAGGCGGGGCCGCTACGGGGCCACAACCTCGTGGTCGGCGGGTTGCTGTTCCTGCTGGTGTCCTGCGTGTCGTGGCTCGTCTTCGCTTCGGACAGACCGTGGCGGGCCTTGCTCCTCCCATTGACACTCGTCGGAATCGCGCTGGGTGCGTTCTTGGACTGGTGGCCGCTGGTGACCGTGCTGGCGCTCGCTGTGCTGGGGCTCGGCCTCTGGTTCCAGCACAGCCGCTCCGATCCTCAGGCGGGCAAGCCGCGGGCCTGGCACGGCGCAGGGACGGCCGTTCTGCTCGGCTCTGCGGTCTGGATCGCCGCCATCTTCACCACGTCGACCACGGTTCTGGTCGCTGACTGGTTGAACGGAGGTGGCCAGTCGGTGGCGGACCTGCAGGCCGGGTTCCGCGACCAAGCTTCGCCTGGGGCACGCGCCGCGCAGTTGCAGTTGGGGCAGCCGGTCCTCAATGCTCGTGGTCCGGTCGCCATCGAACGTGCCGAGGTCAGTATCGACGCAGACGGCGTGGTCACCGTTTGGTCGGGGACCGTGGCAGTGGAGTCCCTTGCAACCACCCGCGCGTTCGAGGGGGTCAGGCATCAGGTACCCGGGCTCGACCTGACCGGAGGCAAGGTTCTTGCGGTGGATCCGCCGGTCACACTCATAGACAGCTGTGTCACTGCCTCCGATGAGGCGCCAACCTGCTCGGACGCGTCCATGACGGAATCGGCTGCTGCCGGCGAGTATGTCGCCTCCGGCACGGTCACACCGAACGGTGCCATCCAGATCAGGGCGAAGGAGCCTGCCGGGGTTCACCTCGCAGTGGCGAATGCCCCGCAGGAACCATTGATCGTTCCCCAGGTGCTCGTCTGGTTCGCGCTGTCGATGCCCTTGTGGCTGCTCGCGATCGCAGTGACGTCGGGCGTGTGTTTCTGGTACTTCCGGCGGCATGCCCGGACCGCGATCGTCGAGCAAACCATGTTCGATGCGGTGATAGGCGTTCTTCGACGGGGGAGCACGCAGGCCAGGCTCACCGCCGGGTTCACCCACCGCGCGGAGCGCCTACTGGGACTGTTCGGTGTCATCACGTCGGTTGCGGCGGTGGCGGTGATCATCGGCGCTTCTACCGGGTCGCCGCCATGGCAGGACCATGAACGCCTGCGGACCCTGGCGGTCGTAGGTCTCTGGACAGCCCTTGGTGTCTCAGCCGGGCTGATCGCCGTGGCCGCTCGTCTGCGGCAAGTCCGAGGGTGCACGCAGGGGAGTCGGTGTGCTGTGGGACCTCAGCACGTTCTGGCCCCGCGTGGCGCACCCGCTCGGTCCGCCGTGCTACGCCGAGCGGGTCGTGCCGGAAATCACCTCCAGGATCGGCTGGGCGCACAGCCTGGGCGCGAATGTCATCGTGTCGGGGCACAGTCAAGGCTCACTGATAGCTGTGGCTGCTGCCGCACAAATGGCTGACGATGAAATCGAGGGACTACGTCTGGTGACCTACGGCTCGCAGCTGCGCACCTGGTACGGGCGGGTCTTCCCCGGAGTCCTCGGGCCAGAGGTTGTCGGTAGTCACCCGTTGACCGACCGGGCCGACTTCGGCAGCGCTACTCCTGACGCGCCCGACACCGGCGGCCCGGACGACCCACTCGGGTCCCCTGTGCCCGATGGAAGCCTTGCGTCCCGGTTGGGGATCTCATCGGCCTCCCCACGCTGGATCAACCTGTTCCGGCGCACAGATCCGATCGGATTCCGCGTGTTCTCAGACCAGCAAAGCCACGTCGACCGGTACGTCAGCGAGTACTCGCCAGGCGTCGCTGGTGACCCGAGTCCGATCCTGCAGACCCACAGTCGCTACCAGTTCGCGAGCGAGTACCGGATGGTCGTGGAGAACTGGTACCAGGAGCCCAGCTACCCGCAAGACGCCGTCGGCAAGGTCTGCCAGGTCGAGTTCCTCGTACCGGGCTGAGGATTCGGAAGGTCGCCGTCGGCCCTGGCTCGAGGACCGCGGCCAACCACTGGCCGACACCGCGCACGTCCCGCGAGGGGTGGCGGGTGTGCTGGCACCGAATACGTCTCTACGGGCGGCGGTGCATCACCGGAGGGACCTATTTCAGTCCTCTTGTGGAGCGGACGCGGTTGAGATGCCGAGCACGGAGTACAACGGGCAGTAGCCGGAGATGGCAGTGAACCCCGCCACACCCGACACACCCAGAAGGGCCACCCCGACGGGGTTGAATACCCCACCGATGGCCAGGCTCGTGCCCAACGCGGTGACGGCGATACCGCCTCGGATGATCCGGTCTGTGGTTCCTTCGTTCTTGGTCATGTCGTGTCCTTCGGTCATTCGCTGAGGCGCTGGCTTTCGTGTAAACGCATATACCCCCCGGGTGTATTCCTGTCGGGTGGCGTCGCTGGGTGTCGCAGGACGGACCCCCTGCGTACATGCCGAGATCGGCTACTCGGATTCATCACGCTGCTTTGCCCAGGTCCGGCCGCGCCGGCATGGCTCAGATCTCACGCAGCACGCGCGCCGGGCTCCCAACCGCGACGACGTTCGCCGGGATGTCCCGGGTCACGACCGAACCAGCGCCGATCGCGGAGTTGTCCCCGATGGTGACGCCAGGGCACACGATCACGCCGCCGCCCAGCCATACGTTGTCCCCGATCGAGATCGGGCGCGCGGCTTCGAGCTTGTCCCGGCGCAGTTGAGGCTCCACGGGATGGGTCGGGGTGAGGAGTTGCACGTTGGGCCCGATCTGACAGTCCTCACCGATCATGATCGGTGCCACGTCGAGGGCGGTCAGGTTGAAGTTGATGAAGGTGCGCGCGCCCACGTGGAGGTTCTCCCCGTAGTCGACGTGCAGCGGTGGTTTGATCACTGCGTCTTCTCCGAGGGTGCCCAGCGCAGCGCGAAGCGTGTCAATTGCCGAAGGATCACCGCTCACGCATCTCTTTGCGTACTCATCAATGAGCACGACCGCCCGCTGCGCGATTCGTGAGCTCTGCGGGTCGTCTGCGATGTAGAGGTCACCGGCGAGCATCCGTTCTCGGTTGCTCCGTCGGTCGCCTCGGAAGTAGTCGGTCATCGCACGATCGTAGAGCGGATCACGCGGCGAACTGGATGCGCCAGACTGCCTGTCAGGGAAACCTCAGTCGCATGCCTGTCTGGGCGGCGGCCTCCACGGGGGTGATGCCGTCGAAGTCAGAAACCAGGTCGGGACTTGCCCCGTTGTCCACGAGGTACTGCGCCACCTCCTTGTGTCCTCCCAGAATGGACGCGACCAATGCCGTCGACATGAACTCCGGGTGTGCGTAGTCCACGTCGACACCCATCTGCACGTGGTATGCGACCAGCTCGAGGTCGCCCCTTCCGGCCGCCAGGTACATCTCTTTCCAGTTTCCACCAGACACGATCGGGCCTTCCTTGTTCGGTCGTTGCCTGTGAGCATTGTCCAAGGCGAAGTATGTGACACAAACCGAAAGCTGACGATGTCCTAGCGACCAGGCTTCAGCAGCCCCACCTCGTAGGCGAAGACGACAGCGTGTACCCGGTCACGCAATTGCAGTTTCATGAGAATGCGTTTGACGTGTGTCTTCACAGTGCTCTCGCCGAGATGCAGTTGCTGTGCGATCTCCCGGTTCGCCAGACCCTGGCCGATCAGGACGAGCACTTCGCGCTCGCGGTCGGTCAGCCGCGCGAGGTCGCGGTCGGTCACGTCGGTGGGCTCTTGTGACGTGGTTCGCGCGAACTCCTGCATCAGGCGACGTGTCACCGATGGCGACAACAGGGCATCACCTGCGGCAACCGTGCGGATGCCCGCCAGGAGATCCTCGGGCCGGGTTCGTTTCAGCAGAAAGCCGCTGGCTCCCGCGCGCACAGCCTCGTAGACGTAGTCATCGATTTCGAAGGTGGTGAGGATGATGACTCGGGGTGGTTCAGCCTCGCTATCCGGACGTGCCGAGGTGATGCGGCGAGTGGCTTCCAGCCCATCGGTGCCAGGCATCCGGATGTCCATGAGCACGATATCCGGGCTCAGCTCGTTGGCCAGTCTGACCCCGTCCTCACCGTTGTCAGCCTCGCCAACGACGCCGAGGTCGTCCTGTGTCTCGATCATCATGCGCAGCCCGGTCCGCACGAGGGTGTCGTCGTCAACCACGAGGACGCTGATCATGGCCCACTCACCTGTGCTCTGGTGGCTCGCTGGTTGGCCGAGCTTTCGTGACCCAGCGGCAGACTCGCCCGAACACGGAAGCCCCCGCCGTCGACCGGCCCCGCGGTGAGATGCCCGCCGAGGACCTTGGCGCGTTCGGTCATCCCGATGATTCCGCGACCTCCGCCTGACGTGCGCTCCGGCGGGTGGCCGGAACCATCGTCCACCACGCTCACCTCGAGATGCGTCGCCGTGCACGACAAACTGACGTCGATATGGGCCGTGCGTGCGTGTTTCAGGGCGTTGGTCAGAGCCTCCTGCACGATGCGGTAGGCGGCAGCACCCACGTGACGGCCGACGGGTCGGTCACACCTGTCGTGCAAAGTGATGTCGGCACCCAGGCTCTGGAGTTCTGCGGCCATGGCCGGGATCTCGGCGATGCCTTTCGCCGGGCTGCGATCTGCCACGTCATCGTCGTGAAGCAGCCCCAGCATCTGGTCGAGGTCCGTCAGTGCGCTGCGGCCCAGATCTTCGATCTCGCGCAACGCCTCGAAGGCCTTGTCGGGCTGATTGGACAGCCGGGCGGCTCCGGCCTGCAGAACCATGACGTTGACTGCGTGGCCCACTGCGTCATGCAGTTCACGAGCGATACGCGATCGTTCGTCGGCGATCGCGGTGGCTGCGATCTGGGCTTGCTGCGCTTCGAGGTCGTCGACGGTCTGTGTGAGTACTTCGGCGCGAGCCTGGTTGCGGCGGATGGTGACCCCGATCAGCCATCCCAGCCCGAACAGCAGGAACCACACGACGATCACCAAGGGATCCGGATCGCCGGGGCCGTAGAACGTCGCTGTCGACAGCGCCAAGGCGGCAGCTCCGACGATCGAACCGGACACCCGGATCGGTCGGGTGACGGCCACCGAATAGGCGAAGAAGGGGATGGCCAGCGGGGCATTGCTGTCGCCCTGGGTGGCGCTCGCGGCCAGGTACAAGGCGGTTGCGGACACCAGTGCGGTGACCGGGACCACCCGGCGCACCAGCAAGAGGGCGTTCGGGGCCAGCGCCAGCAGCCAGCCCGCTCCTTCCACGGCACCGTACTGATCGACGTAGGCGGTGCTGCGCAGCGAGACGACCGTGATCCAGGTGAACAGCCCTGCCAGGACGGCATCGGTGGCGAACCACCAGAGCCGCCGGGATGCGTCACCACGGGTCCAGCCGGACATTTCCTCACAGTACCGCCGCGATATCGACCTGCCGTCCTCCCGCGGGGGGAGCCGACGTCCATCCCAGGGAGGACACGAAGTCAAGCGCCCAGGGGGATGACTGTGGCCGGTGCGACAGGCGGATCGTAGAGGTAGAGCGAAAGGAACTGCATCATGAGCATCAACGAGCGCGTTCACACGAACTCTGGGAACCAGACGGCGCACACGGTCTGGGCCGATCGCCGCGTTGCTGTGCCAGTCGCTGTCCTGATTGCAGCCTTGTGGGCGGTCGCAGCTGGGCTGTGGACACCACGTGGACCGCTGACCACCGGCGCCGCGGTGTGGTCCATCCTCATCAGCCTGGTTGTCGGGGGTCTCGTGGGTCTGCTGCTCAACAGTCGGTGGGCCATGCTGGTGGCGCCGGCGGTCTTCGTCGTCGCCTTCGAGATCACCCGGATGGGCGTGGACGGTCCGATGGTCGACGGTTTGCATGCCAGTTTCTACGGCGCAATCGCGCTCATCACCGGTCGGGGCTTCCAGGCGCTGTTGACGCTCGTCCCCATGGCCCTCGGTGCGGCGCTTGGCGCGGGCTGGGCGCGGGCACGGACCGGACAGACACGTTCCCGGTGGTCGCTGGTGCTCGGGCGCGGCGGCGCGGTGGTGGTGACGGTGGCGCTGGTGGTGCTGACGGCTGCCCTCCTGCGCCCGGCCTCAACCGCGCCCGATCTTGGCAGCGAACGGCGAACCCCTGCCGGGATCGGTGGCCGAGCTGACCACCGTCAACACGGGCGGCCACGACCTGGGACTGATGATCCGCGGAACCAGCACCGACAACCCCGTCCTGCTCTTCCTGGCCGGCGGGCCGGGTGGTTCGGAGTTGGGTGCCATGCGTCGTCACCTACCCGCATTGGAGGAGTCGTTCACCGTCGCGACGTGGGACCAGCGGGGGCGGGCACCTCCTACGACGAACTCGATCCCACGCAGACCGTCAGTCTGGACGGCTACGTCTCTGACACGATCGCGGTGACCGACTACCTGCGTGAACGTTTCTCACAGGACAAGATCTACCTGGTCGGGCAGTCCTGGGGGACGACGCTGGGAGTGATGGCCGTGCAGCAGCGGCCTGATCTGTACCGGGCCTTCGTCGGAACCGGCCAGATGGTCAGTCAGTTGGCCAGCGACCGCATCTTCTACGAGGACACGCTCGCGTGGGCCGAAACGACCGGCGATCGAGGGCCTGGTGGAACAACTGAAGGCTGCCGGACCGCCGCCCTACGAGGCGATGTTCCCCTACGAGACCGCGCTGTCGCACGAGCAGGACGTGTACCCCTACGACCACACCGGCAACTCCGAGGGCTCGGGGCAGATGTCGGAGAACCTGCTGGTCAGCGAGTACACCCTGATCGATCAGGTACACGTCCTCGGGGCGTTCATGGACACCTTCGCCGCGCTGTACCCCCAGTTGCAGGATGTGGACTTCCGCAGGACAGCCACCGAGTTCGAGGTGCCGATGTTCTTCGTGCAGGGAGCGCATGAGGCCGACGGCCGGGCGCAACCCTTCGCCGATTGGTACCCGCATGATCGAGGCGCCGGTCAAGGACATGGTCGTGTTCGACTCCTCCGGGCATCGTCCTCTGTGGGAGCAGCCCGACGAGTTCGTCGACTACATGGTTGGCACGGTGCTGGCGCAGACGAGTTCGTGAAGTATCAACACCGCGCGGCCTCTTCGGCGCTCAGGTATGCGCCGATGTGGACATGCCGTCGGGTTCGGGCTCCTTCCATACCCGCCGCGCACGCAGAGCCTTCTTCCGACGTCGTCGTACAGCTTCCGGGTCGATGGCGGCCACATGTCGAGCCAGCCAAGCCCGCAAACGGGCTCGAGTGTGGCTGCTGGCGTGTTCGACCGCCGCATCTGCCAGCGTGGTGCGGTCGCTCGGCTCCAGCTCAGAGGTCCCTCGTGTGATCTCTAAGGCTTTGGCCAAGTCCAGTCGACCAGCGCGCCGGTCGTGTCGAAGAACTCGGGGGACTGTTCATCGACTTCGTGGATGGCTTCTGTTGACGGGCATGTGCCCAGGCGATCACCGCCTCACAGGCCACACTCACGTGCAGCGGGTCAGCGCCAGGCGGCAGCATGGTGTCCATCGCCGCAACCACCGATTCGTCCATGCCCTCACGGTAGGAGGGGATACGACTTCTTCCGTGGTGCCGAACCTGGCCGTGGAAACCTCCGCACCCGCGAATGGCGTCGTTGCCGGATGCCCTCGACCATGCCGGTCTGACGACCCGGCCAGCATGCGTTCATCACCGGTTGGGCGGGGCCCGAGGTCAGTGGCCCACGATCACTTTCAGGGTCACGATCCCGAGCATGACGATGACGAGTCCGCCGGTGTAGACCAGGGCGCGGGTCCGGCTCGTGGGGGCGTTGCGCACCGCCAGGTAACCGGTGGCTGCGACGAAAGCGACCAGCAGCAACTCCGACACCCGGACGCCGGATGCACCGAACAGCCAGACAGGCGCAGTGGCCACCACGCCGGCTGCTAGTCCACCGACGGTCTGCGCGCCGATCAGTCGGATGCTTGCGGCATCCAATAGGCCCTTGTTGATCAAGCGAGAACTGAGCCGGAACGCGACCTGATGGGCCAGCAGCAACGCCAACGAGGTCAGCAAGATCGTCCAGCCGAGCTGTGTCGTCTCACTGGTGGCAGTCGTGGGCATGGCCACGAGGACCGCCAGCAGGGACAGGCTCACGTAGAGCGCCATAGTGGTGGCTTCGCGCACCCATTCTTTGCGTTCGGCCATGGATTCAGTCATGAGTGAAGCATGCACTAGGGACAGGTGGACCGTGGCTGCCGATGATCATCAGGCCGACCGGGTTTTTGGACTCAGCAGGTCAGCCAGTGACCAGATCTGACCAAAGTCGGTGGAGTGCGACGACGGCGTTGGACCCCTGGGCCCAGCGCCGCCGTCAGCGACTACCTGAAGGTGACCTCGGTAGCGTCGGTCGTGATGCGGGTGCCCTTCGTCCCGGCCATGATCTCCGGCAGGTCCTCGAGCGCGCCGATGACGGCTATGGATCCCGGGTTGTGCCGGGCGAACTCCGCGGCAGCCTCCACCTTCGGACCCATCGAGCCGGCGGGGAAGTTGTACGCCTCGATCGCATCCGGCGACGCTTGGGCGATCGCCTTCTGGTCCGGCGTTCCCCAGTCGAGGTACACGGCGTCCGCGTCGGTCGCGATCACGAGTAGATCGGCTTCCAGGTCTTGAGCAAGAACCGCTGAAGAACGGTCCTTGTCGATGACGGCCTCGACGCCCACGAGGTGATGGGGGTTGAAGTCCCACGGGCCTTCAAGTTCCTGTTCCTCTGGCAGATACATCGTCGGGATGCCGCCGCCGCCGGTGCAGACCACCACGGTGCCGGAATCGAGCAGCGTCTTGATCGCGCGGATCTGGAAGATCCGCTTGGGGACGGGGGAGGGCACAACCCTGCGCCAGGCGTCCCCGTCCTGCTTGACCGTCCAGCCCTTGTCCGCGGCCAGACGTTTGGCATCCTCCTCGCTATACACCGGCCCGACGAACTTGGTCGGGTCGGCCATCGCGGGATCATCGGCGTCCACCTCGGTCATGGTGAGGATGGTGGCGATCGACTTCTCGAAGGGCAAGTAGTTGCCGAGTTCCTGCTCGATGAAGTAACCGATCATGCCCTCGGTCTGTGCGCCGAGGACGTCGAAGGGGTAGATCGACGCCTCGTCGTAGCTGGACGCCTGCAGGCTCAGAAGACCGACCTGTGGGCCATTTCCGTGGGAGACCACCAGTTCGTGCTCCATCGCCACAGGGCTCAGTGCGCGACACGCGATCCTGACATTCTCGCGCTGGTTCTCGACGGTCATCGGTTCTCCGCGCTTCTGCAGCGCGTTGCCCCCGAGGGCGACCACTACCCGCATATTGACCTCCTTGTAATAGGTGTGGCACGAGCCTGACATGTCAGCCGGAGTATTGCAGCGCTGGAAGGTCAGCCCGCAGGAGTTTCACACTCCGGTCACCATCGGTTCGCCATCGACTACGGCTGCATGACCGGGGCCGGCAGGTCGAATCGCAGGTCCGGGGCGGGCACGGGCGCTCCCTGGGTCATCCGCAGCGGAACCACTCCCGCCCATACGGGCTCGTCGAGGTCCTCGGCTTCGTCCTCCGGGGGGCTGTCGCTGACCTTCACCGACCATTCCCGCAGTGGAAGCGCCAGCACCAGGGTCGCCGCGAGCTCCTTGCGCGTCGGCTCCCGCAGAACATCCCAGCGGCCGGGCAGCAGGTGTTCGGTGAGCACGCGCAGAGCTTCTCGCGCGTCGGCCACTGGCTGGGCCACGCCCAGGATCATGGCGCTGCGGTAGTGCATGGAGGAGTTGAACGCGCTGCGCGCCAGGACCATTCCGTCCAGCAGCGTGACGGTGGCGCACACGGGCGCGCCTTCAGCCATCAGGCGCATCAGGCGGCTGCCCGTCGATCCGTGCACGAGGAGGTGGTCGCCGTCCCGTGCACATGCGACGGGCAGGACGTACGGCTGACCTTGGTCGACGATCCCGATGTGCGCGACGACCGCCTCGTCGAGGATGGCGTGAAGAACGGCTTCGTCCGTGCTCGCCTTCTCCGGCAGTCGGCGGACCCGGGTACGTGAACTCATGTCCGGACCCTACATGCGCGCCCCCGTGTTACGCCTAAGGCCGAAGTGTCACAATGGTCCCGGACCCCTTCGACCGGGAGGAACGACATGTCACGCAAGGAAGCCCGCACACCCCATTGGCGTGAGGCGATCGCCCGCGCAGGCACCTACCGGGCCGCGTTCTCGCTCGACCCCGCGCGGTTCAAGCACCCGAGCGCTGGCTGGGTCCGGATGTTCAAGGACGAGTTCGGCATGACCGACGCGGACTTCGTGCGTCCAGTGAGCCAGGGCGACGACCCCGTGGCATTGGACAAGGCCTTCGACATCGCCCCGGAACACCGCGCGGCCATCGAGGCCATCGTCGGCGAACAGAACGTGTCCGACGACGACTTCAGTCGCGTGAAGTACGGCCACGGTAAGACCCTCGACGAGAACCTGGCTCTGCGACAGGGGAAGGTTGCCGCTGTCCCCGACCTGGTCGTGCATCCGCGCGACAAGCAGGACGTCGCCGCCATCGTGCGCTACTGCACCGAGCACAAGATTCCTGTGATCCCCTACGGCGCCGGTTCGGGTGTGGTGATGGGCACGCGCGCAGACAAGGGCGGCGTCACGTTGGTCATGGCCACGCATATGAACCAGCTGCTGTCCATCAACGAGCGGAACATGACAGTGGTGGTGCAGCCCGGGCTCATCGGCTCGGACTTCGAGGCGCTGCTCAACGACGCCCCGAGGTTGTACGGCACGAACCGCGCCTTCACCTGCGGCTACTTCCCGCAGTCGTTCGAACTCGCCTCCGTCGGTGGGTGGATCGCCGCACTTGGGACCGGGCAGGCGTCCACGTACTACGGCGACGCGTATGACCTGGTCATCAGTCAGGAATACGTCACGCCGGTGGGGACGATCCGGACCAAGGACTTCCCGGCCTCCGCGACAGGTCCGAAGGTCAACGACATCCTCAAGGGCAGCGAAGGCACGTTCGGGGTGCTGGTCGAAGCAACGCTGAAGATCTTCCGCTACCAGCCTGAGAACACGCAGCGCTTCGCGTTCATGCTGCCCAACTGGGACGCGGCGGTGGAATTCAGCCGCGAGGTCGTGCAGGGGGAGTTCGGCATGCCGGCGATTCTGCGCATCTCCGATCCCGAGGAGACCGAGCGCGGCCTGGCGCTGAAGGGGTTCGATGCGGGCCTGGCAAACACATTCCTCACCAAGCGCGGCTTCAAGCCGTGGCAACGCTGCCTGTGTGTGGGCACCGCCGAGGGGGAGAAAGGCTTCGCCAAGCATGTGGCATCACAGGTCAAGCGGATCGCCAAGGATCACGGCGCCATGTCGTTGACCGGGTACGCGGAGAAGCAGTGGGAGCACGGTCGGTACTCCGACTCGTTCCTGCGTGAGGACATCCTCGACTTCGGGATGATCATCGACACCTTGGAGACGTCGGTCACCTGGGACAACCTCGCCGAGGTGTATTCGGGTGTGCGGGAATTCGTGAAGAGCCGGCCGGGCACCGTGTGCATGACGCACGCGTCGCACTTCTATCCGCAGGGGACGAACCTCTACTTCATCCTCGTGCTGCGGCCCCAGGACCCCGACGAGTACTTCGCGTTCCGCAACGACATCATCGACAAGATCGTCGAATCGGGTGGCTCGACCAGCCATCACCACGGTGTGGGCAACCTGTTCGCGCCCTGGCTCGAGAGGTACTTGGGCCGCACCGAGATGGACGTCCTGCGGGCACTCAAGGCGCACTTCGACCCCGACGGGATCATGAACCCCGGCAACACGCTCGGGCTCGGGGGCCGGTCATGAGCGCGGATCTGATCGTCGCCATCGACGCGGGCACCCAGTCGATGCGAGCGGCCCTGGTGGACTTCAGCGGGGAGATCCACCACTTGGTCAAGACACCGATCGAGCCGTACTTCTCCGAGCAGCCGGGTTACGCCGAGCAGCGTCCGGAGTACTACTGGGAGATGTTGTGTCAGACGACGCGACAACTGCTCGCGGAATCCGAGGTCTCCGCGGAGCGGATCCTCGCGGCGACGGTCACCACTCAGCGGGTGACGATGATCAACGTCGACCGCAACGGGGAGCCACTGCGACCGGCGATCGTCTGGCTGGACCAGCGCAAGGCCGACATCAACAAGGTGTTGCCCGGATTGACCTTCCCGTTGCTCAAGGCGGCCCGTGTGTATCCACTGGTCGAGTACGCGACGCAGTACTGCCGGTCGAACTGGATCCAGCAGAATCAGCCCGACATCTGGGAGCGCACCCACAAATTCCTGTTCCTGTCCGGCTACCTCACGCATCGGCTGACTGGCCAGTACCGCGACTCCGCCGGGAACGCCATCGGCACTGTCCCGTACGACGTGAAGTCCTCGGACTGGGCGGGCAGGTTCGACCTCAAGTGGCGCATGTTCCCAATGGAGCGCGACAAGTTGTCGGAGTTGGTGCGCCCGACAGAGTCGTTGGGTCAGATCACCGCGCAGGCCGCCGAGGAGACGGGACTGCCTGCCGGGTTGCCGTTCATCGCGGCATCCAACGACAAGGCGTGCGACATCATCGGTTCCGGCTGCCTCACCCCGAAGGTCGCGTGCATCAGTTTCGGCACCACTGCCACCATCAACACGCAGATCCAGAAGTACGTGGAACTGCGGCCGATGCTGCCGCCCTACTCCTCGGCGGTGCCGGGGGAGTTCTACACCGAGGTGGCCGTGGTGCGTGGCTTGTGGATGGTCTCCTGGTTCAAGGAGGAGTTCGGGTTGCAGGAACGGCTGATGGCCGCCGACTCCGGGCAGGCGCCCGAGGACCTGCTGGAGGAGCTTGTGCGGGACGTCCCACCGGGATCACAAGGCCTGGTCTGCCAGCCCTACTGGACCCCCGGACCGGACCTCGAGCCGTACGCCAAGGGCGCCGTGTTCGGCTTCGGCGATGTCCACACGCGCGCCCACCTGTACCGGGCGATCCTGGAGGGCATCGTCTTCGCGCTCAAGGAAGGTGCCCGCCTGACGGAGAAGAAGAACGGGGTTCCCATCACCGAACTGCGGGCCACCGGCGGCGGCTCGCGCAGCGACTCGATCATGCAGATGACCGCGGACATCTTCGACCTGCCGGTGTACCGGCCCCATACCCCGGAGACGTCCGTGGTCGGGGCGGCCATGGATGCGGCGGTGGGGATGGGTGTCTACGCCGACATCGACGAGGCCGCGCAGCACATGACCCGACCGGCCGAGGTGTTCGAGCCGATCCCCGCGAACCGGGAGTTGTACAGCCAGTTGTACGAGAGCGTGTACGCCAAGACCTACGAACAGTTGCGGCCTTTGTACAAGGAGATACAGCGGATCACGGGGTATCCGAAACTGTAGGTGTCGCGGAGTGGTCCAGGACGGCTTTGAGGGTGTGAACGGCGCGACGTACCCCGTCGGCCTCGTCCCGGCGGCAGAGCCTGTCGAGCCGATGCACGTGCTCGAGCAACTGCGCGACCTCGCCGGCGACGATGGAGCGTTGCTGCGTTTCGGTGAGGGTCATGCGTTCGGCCTCCGCAGCTCCGAGCCCGGCAGCAGAGCCCGCGAAGTGCTCGGATTCGGCAGTGGTGCGCGATGGGTCCGCCGTCGGAACCGCCTGCGCATTCGCGATTGCCGACATCGCGGAGCGGATTGCGGAGACGACCGCCGTGTCGCGGCGACGCATGGCGACGGCGAGTTCGGCTGGCAGTCGTTCGCCGATGGTCATGCACAACAGTGTGCCGCAGGGCGGGCAGTCGGGGACGAAACGCGGGTGACTCGGCCCATGAGCGGCAGACATGGTTATCTGGTCGTATGAGACTCGCCGTGCCGATATCTGCGGCCGCGCTGTTCGTCGGCATGTTGGCTGCGCCACCGCTACAGGCGGCGTCCGTACCCGGCGACGGTTCCGCAGTCGCGACGCTTCCTGCGTGTGCGCAAGCCACACCCTTCGGGGAGGCGCTGGTCCCCGGGTGCAGTTATGTCGCATTGCCCAAGTCGGGCGGTGGCACCTACTACGCCTACATCACCTCCGCCGGAGCGGTGCGGATGACTGGCTCACTGGCCGGAGGAGGACTGCGGTTCCCCGTGTCCGGGCAGTCGTGGCCCGGCATCACCGCGCCTGGAGGTCTTGTCGCGGTTGATGTCAGGAGGGCCGAGGTCACCGGCACTCTTGCCGCAAACGGTGCGATGACACTGACCGTGCCGTACAACGTCACGATCAGCGTAGGAGTTCTGGGTTCCTGCACCGTCACGGGAACGGCCAGTGCGTCGTCCACAGCGACCGATGCGATCGGGGGTTCGACGGGACGTGCGTATGATCCCGGCTCGCGAGGCTTCGCCGTGGCCGGCACGTCGACGCCGTCGTTACAGGGAGCATTGTGTGCATTGGCCGACGATTACCTCGACCTGAACCGCGGGGTCGGGTGGTACCTGGACGGGTCGTTGGAGGTCACACCTGGCGTGGTGCCGGTCGTCAAACAGACCGCTTCCGTGAAGTTGCCCGCTCGCATCAAACGCAAGGGTCGGACCGTGCTTCTCAAACGGCCGGTGGTGACCAACGCGAAGCAGCGCGCGAAGGTCTCGGTCAAGTGGGGGACCAAACTCTCCGCGAAGGGCTCCAAACGAAAGTTCGCCCGGGTCAAGACCAAG
Organism: uncultured Actinomycetota bacterium; assembly: GCA_963704075.1. Taxonomy (GTDB): domain Bacteria; phylum Actinomycetota; class Actinomycetes; order S36-B12; family UBA10799; genus JADKAV01. Next base: position 34,204 of record CAVPGV010000027.1, on the reverse strand, counting down.
CGCGGCAAGGTGACAATCCGCACGACGGGCCGGGCCACCAGACTGTTCGTCCGTGTGACGCTACGGGCACGCGCAACATCGGGATACGAGCCCTACAAGGCCACGCGACTGTGGGTGGTCCGCTAGCCGCGTAACCGTTGGCACACCGGTGCTATTCGTCTTGTTGGTAGCGGTGGGCGGTGGTGCGGTGGGTGTTGCCGAGGGGGCTGGTCCAGATGAGGTCGTGGGTGGGGGTTTGCTGGTCGCGGTGGGCTTTCCAGGCGGTGAAGGTTTTGGTGCGGTGGTGTCGTCGGCAGAGCCCGGCGAGGTTGTCCGGGCAGGTCTGGCCGGCGGGGTGGGCGATGATGTGGTCGCAGTCGAAGTATTCGGCGCGGGCGTGGCAGCCGGGGAACCGGCAGGTCAGGTCGCGGGCTTTGACGGCGTGGCGGATGTGGTCGGGGATGCGGTATTTGATGGTTCCCATGGCCTGCAGTTGGCCGGTGACCGGGTCGGTGACCAGGCGTCGCCAGCGGGCGTCGGGGGAGGTGCACAGGTCGCGGGCGATCTGGGAGCCGATCGGGCCCAGGCGTTTGGAGTGCGGGGTCCAGTCGTTGTCACCGATCAGGGCGTCGGCGCTGATCACCACGTCGACGGTGACGTCCACGGTGGTGTGCAGGTCGAGGAACCCGACCAGGGCGTCGGCCTGGCGCTGGGCGGCGGTGCGCGCGTCGCCTTGTTCATACGGGTCGGCGCAGTCGCCGGCGGCGGCCAGTTTCGCCAGGGCTTGCAGGAAGATTTCGGCGTGCTCGGCGGATACGTAGGCGAAGATGTCGGCCATGCCGTGTCCGGCCGGTTGCACCCACACCCCGCGCCGGTCGATCGCCTGGCGGCGCAGGGTGTCGTCGGGATCCTGGCAGGTCAGGGCCAGCAGTTTCTTGCGGAGTTGGTGGCCGGTGTGGGTGTGTGCGTAGCCGATCGCGATCAGTTCGAGTTCTTCGCGGCGCGGGTCGGGCACCGAGGCCAGCAGGTCGTGGATCATGGTCGCTTTGGTCTGGTCGATGCGCCCGTCGTACAGTGCGGCCCACAACAGTTCCCGGTCGCACAACCCGACGGCGGTGTCCATCCGGTGGTCGGCGCTGCGCGGGGAGATCGCCAGCATGGTGGCCAGTTCCTCGGCGGCGCCGTTGAGCGGGTAGCCCATCGCCTGGATCCGGGAACTGAGCTCGGCGGCCAGCACCGCGAACTGTGCCTGCTGGCGGCGCATGGCCATCTCAGCGTCCGCAATCGCTTCGCACAGGTCATGGTCGTCGAGCCGCCGTGCGTCGGCCAGCGCGGCGCTGACCGACGGGAACGGGTCGATGACCGGGAAGCTCATACCCACATTCGCACTGTACGACGAAGCGCGGGAAGGTGGTCATCCGCACAACAGGCCGGGCGACCAGACTGTTCATCCGTGTGACGCTACGGGCACGGGCAACGTCGGGATACGAGTCCTACAAGGCCACGCGACTGTGGGTGGTCCGCTAGCCGCGTAACCGTTGGCGCACCGGTGCTATTCGTCTTGTTGGTAGTGGTGGGCGGTGGTGCGGTGGGTTCGGCCGAGGGGGCTGGTCCAGATGAGGTCGTGGGTGGGGGTGTGGGGGTCGCGTCGGGTTTTCCAGGCGGTGAAGGTTTTGGTGCGGTGGTGGCGTCGGCACAGGCCGGCGAGGTTGTCCGGGCAGGTCTGCCCGGCGGGGTGGGCGATGATGTGGTCGCAGTCGAAGTATTCGGCGCGGGCGTGGCAGCCGGGGAATCGGCAGGTCAGGTCGCGGGCTTTGACGGCCTGGCGGATGTGGTCGGGGATGCGGTATTTGATGGTTCCCATGGCGGCTAGTTGGCCGGTGACCGGGTCGGTGACCAGCCGTCGCCAGCGGGCGTCGGGGGAGGTGCACAGGTCGCGGGCGATCTGGGAGCCGATCGGGCCCAGGCGTTTGGATTCGGGGGTCCAGTCGTTGTCCCCGATCAGGGCATCAGCGCTGATCACCACGTCCACATTCACGTCCACGCTGGTGTGCAGGTCCAGGAACCCGATCAGGGCGTCGGCTTGGCGCTGGGCGGCGGTGCGGGCATCGCCTTGCTGGTAGGGGTCGGCGCAGTCGTCGGCGGCGGCCAGTTTGGCCAGGGCTTCCATGAAGATTTCGGCGTGCTCGGCCGATAGGTAGGCGCTGATGTCGGCCATGCCGTGTCCGGCCGGTTGCACCCAGACTCCGCGCCGGTCGATGGCTTGGCGGCGCAGGGTGTCGTCGGGGTCCTGGCAGGTCAGGGCCAGCAGTTTCTTGCGGAGTTGGTGGCCGGTGTGGGACTGTGCGTAGCCGATCGCGATCAGTTCGAGTTCTTCACGGCGCGGGTCGGGTATGGAGGCCAGCAGGTCGTGGATCATCACGGCTTTGGCCTGGTCGATGCGCCCGTCGTACAACGCGGCCCACAGCAGTTCCCGGTCGCACAACCCGACCGCGGTGTCCATCCGGTGATCGGCGCTGCGCGGGGAGATCGCCAGCATGGTGGCCAATTCCTCCGCGGCGCCGTTGAGCGGGTAGCCCATCGCCTGGATGCGGGAACTGAGCTCGGCGGCCAGCACCGCGAACTGCGCCTGCTGGGCGCGCATGGCCATCTCGGCGTCCGCAATGGCTTCGCACAGGTCATGGTCGTCGAGTCGCCGTGCGTCGGCCAGCGCGGCGCTGACCGACGGGAACGGGTCGATGACGGGGAAGCTCATACCCATATTCGAACACACGTTCGATACATTGTCAAGACTGAAGCACCAGTTTCATGCGAGACCCGGTCAGCAAGCCGTCAGCGCCCCCTGAGTCGGCTCAGCCATCCACCGGGGTGGGGGAGTCACTCGACGTGAAGGACGAGACCCTACGGCAGCTCGGCGCGGCGCAGGCCCGGCGAGGCGACGACAACGCATGCACCGAGCGCGGAGATGAGGCCACCGATCATGAATGGCGCGGAAGCACCGGCGGCCTCGGCGAGCAGGCCGGTGACCCCCAACGCCACGGGGGACAGGCCCAGGCTCGCCAGGGTCGCCAGCGACACCACCCGGGATACCAGTGCCGGATCGCTCTCGGTGAGCACCAGCGAACCGACCAATGAACCGGCAAGTCCCGCACCGGCGCCGAGGCAGAATGCAGCGATCGCGGAGATCCGCAGGCTCGGGCTCATGCCGATCCCGGCCAGCGACGTCGCCATGAGCGCAACGATGGGGGCCAGCATCAGGCCCGCACGTGGTACGTGAGGTTTCGCCACGAGCAGCAAAGCAGTGGCAGTCGCACCGAGGCCGAACGCTCCGAGCAACAATCCGACCCCGCCGGCGCCCCAGCCGCGATCCGCGGCGAGGATCGGCAGGCCCACGTTCACGGCACCGCTGAAACCCAGTTCCGCGGCAGCGCTGAACACGAGCAGAGGAAGCAGGACGTGGTGATGGCGGACGTACCGCAGGCCGGCCCTGACCTCGCGCAGCAACGGTTCATCGTGCGATGGCCGATCCGAGCGGACCCGGGTCATGAACAGGGCGACCACGCTCACGGCAGTGAGGAACGCGGCCAGAGCGAACGCCCAGCCGATTCCGGCAATCGCCACAGCGAGCCCTCCCAGCGGCGCCCCGGCGGTGGTGGCCACACGTTGAGCCGTGGCGCGCATCCCCTGCACGCTGGTGATCTGCTCGGGCAAGACCAACTGTTGAGGCATCGCACCGGCGGCGGGCAGGAACAGGGCGTCCACCGCTCCGAAGGCGGCCGCCAGCAGGAACAGCACGGCGACGGAGGGCGGGGTGAGAAGCGCGGCTGAGGCGGCACCGAGCAGGAGGACGGTGCGGGCGGCATCGCTGCGAATCGCGGCCCTGCGCGGACCCCACCGGTCGGCCAAAGCCCCGCCGAAGACCAATAGCAGGGCGCGGGGAACCGCACCTGCGGCGATGACGAGGCCGACCTGCCCCGGCGTGCCTGCTTGCACAGCGGCCCAGCCGAGCGCGACGAACCAGACCTGATCCCCGATCAGGGAGCTGAGATATCCGCCAACCCAGCGCAGGGCGTTGGCGTCGCGATAGGCCGGACGAGCCTGCACGTCGGTACTCATGGCCGGAAGGGGAACGCCTGCATGGACAGCATTACGTGCTCGCGTTCGGGTTCTTCGGGGGCTGTGGCCAGGCGTTCGTGCCAACCGCGCACAAGTTCCAGGTAATCCTCGCTGAACTCGTGCAGTTGCTCCGGTGTCATCTCCAGCAGGGGGTTGTCGCCGGAGAACGCGGCGTCGCGCCACTGTACGGTCCAGCCGGCCTGTCCATCCACCCACGCTTGCCAGTAGGCCATTCGGTGGGCGGTCATCTGCCGCATCGCCTGGGTCAGGGCCGCGGCCGCCTCGGGCCCTTCGTCGAAGTCCGACGGGGAGAAGGAGAATCCTTCGCTGGTCGGGCGCCACCATCGCTCCCGCGCGTCGCCGCCGGGTGGATCCGGGTCGGGTTCCACGTAGTCGAAAGCCGCGAGTCGGCGCAGGTGATAACTGACCAGCGAGACGGACTCGTCCAGTTCATCGGCGAGGTGGGTGGCCGTGGCCGATCCGGACATGCACAGGGCGTAGTACAGCCTGAGTCGCAGGGGGTTGGTCAGCGCCCGCAGTGCTGCGACATGTTCAACGCGTTTCTCTGGCATGAGGCCAGAATAATACGAAGGAGTATTTGTGTAAATACCCTTCACATAAATCGAGCTATGGCAGGTACTTCGACAACGCCTCCAGAAGTCGCGGGCGGTCCCCGAACGGCAGGGCGATCAAGGTGTCCACGCCGGCGTGTGCGTAGGCGGCCAGCCGGTCCTCCAGCGTCGATGGGGTTGCGGCGATCGCGGCCAGATCGATGACCTCCGGGGTCAGCGTCGCCGCTGCGCCCATCCGGTCACCCGCCAGGAAGGCTTCCTGGCATGCCACGGCTACATCGCCGAACCCGTAGCGGGTGGCGAGCTCGATGTAGAAGTTCTTGTCCTTGGCGCCCATCGCTCCGAAGTAGAAGGTCAGAATGGGCCGCAGCAGATCTCGTGCTTCCTCAAGGGTTCCGGCCAGGGCGACCGGCACGGTGGGTGCGATACGGATGTCGTCCCGGGACCGGCCCGCCGCGGCGATGCCGTCGAGCAGCGGACGGTTCAACTCGTCTGCATGCTGCGGACTGTAGAACGCCGGGAGCCAGCCGTCGGCGATCTGTCCCGCCTGGCGAACGGTCTTCTCGCCCATCACACCCAGATAGACGGGGATGCGATCCTGGACCGGCCGGCCGATCATCTTCAGCGGTTTGCCGAGTCCGAGACCAGCACCTTCAACGGGCAGCTGGAAGTGTTTACCGTGGTATTCGACCTTCTCGCGTGCCAGTGCCATCCGCACGATGTCGATGTACTCCCGCGTTCGGCCCAAAGGCGACACGAACGGCACGCCGTACCAGCCTTCCGAAACCTGCGGTCCCGACAACCCCAGACCCAGGATGGCGCGGCCGTGGGACAGCTGGTCGACGGTTGAAATCGCTGATGCCGCGGTGGTGGGTTGGCGGGCCGGGATCTGCATTATCGCGGCGCCCAGACGGATGTTCCGCGTTGTGACAGCCAACGCTGCGAGCACAGCGGTGGCGTCCTGCCCCCACGTTTCGGCGACCCACGCGCTGTGGAAGCCGAGCTCGATCGGCCTGGCGGGCCAACTGCAGTTGCTCGTCGAGGTGGACCCACGGCGCGTAGGCGAGGTAGACGGCGAGATCCATGCACTTTCTCCAAGCCGGTCGGAAGAGGTGTTCCGAGTCTGGCACAGGCCTGCTCGCCGCTGGGGTGCCCGCGGTGGGAGGCCGATCGTCCCAGGATGACGTGGTGCATGGGGATGCCGAAGTCTTCAACCATCCGGAGATCTCGGCCCCAACGGCATCATCGAGGTCTTGGCGGTGTGGTCCGGTGCACCTCCGGCGACGGCCGCTCTGGCTCACCACCCGGGAGCCTGCCGACCTGCTCGGGGTGGATCCCACGCGGCCGACAGGCCTGCACCGGGTCACCGGCGAGGGTTTTGGGCCCCACCGACGGTGGACGGCCGCTGTCAGGGCCGCCGCTGACGGGACGCTGTGATTCACGACCAAGACCGGCAACGGGATCGGCCGGATGATCCCGACCTGAGATCGTCCGATCGTCCAACCTGGCACGTGGCGGGATTGTCAGGTCAGCGCCATCACCCCGGCGGTCAGTACTGGGGCCAGAATCAGCGCCGGCAACATGTCGCCGACCGGGACTGCCTTGATGGACAGCAGGCGTAGCCCGACGCCCAGCAGAAGGACCCCGCCGGTGGCCGTGACGCTCGCGATCAGGGCATCGGACATGACGGATCCGAGCAGAACGGCGAGCGCGGTGAGCAGGCCCTGCCACGCCCCGACCGACAGTGCCGAAGCCGCCACCCCCCACCCCAGCGATGCGGCGAAGGCGATCGAGGCGAATCCGTCGAGCGTGGCCTTGAGCGTCAGTTCGTCGATGCCCTGTCCCAGTCCGTCGCTGAGGGCTCCCAGGACGGCCAGTGGTCCGATGCAGAACACCAAGGAGGAGTCGACGAAACCCTCCACGAAACGCGCCCGATCCCGGGACGGTTCGCCTGCCGCGAGTTTGCGCTGCAGCCAACCGCCGAGCGCTTCCAGTCGGCGCTCGATCTGCAGCAGCGAGCCGGTGATGCCGCCGAAGAGCAGCGCCCCGATCACGATCAGCAGTGGGATGCCGCGCCCGACCGCGTTTGCGAACGCAGGATCCTGCAGCGCGACCACGTTCAGGCCGCCGATGACCAGCGTGACCAGGCCCAAGGCGTCGGTGACAGTGACCCGGGTGCGTTCGGGCAGTCGGTGGCCGAGCAGTACGCCGACGGTGGCGCCCACAAGGATCGCGCCGACGTTGATGAGCGTGCCCAGACCGTACACGGTTCCCCTCCCGGACCAGCCTAATGTCGCACTAGCGCGGACACCCACCGCCGGGCGTGGCCACGGCGCGGGTCCACCGCGCCGCCAGGCACCTACCGTGCCAAGCGGCGCAAGGCCGTGCGGACTGAGGCGGCTGGGGAAAGGGATCTACCGCGTGCGAGTCCTGGCGGGCAATGGGATCGCCGGGAGCACGTCCCGCGCCCGCCGCTTGATCAACTAGTGGCCAAGGCCGACAGGTCCTGTTGCGGATCAGAAAGCGCCTCGAGGTCGACCTGCCGGCCGGACTGCACCAGCGCCTTGATGTCGTCGGTGACGTCCCAGATGTTCACGTTCATGCCGGCGAGCACGCGACCGTCCTTGGTCCAGAATGCGATGTACTCTCCGCTGGCGGGGTCTCCGCGGAAGACCACTCTGTCGTGGTCGCCCGGCTCGACGTGTCCGGTGTATTCCATGCCCAGGTCGTACTGATCGGTGAAGAAGTACGGCGACCGGTCGAACGCGACGTCCTCCCCGAGCATCGCTCCAGCGGCGACCGCCGGCTGGTTCAACGCGTTGGCCCAATGTTCGACGCGCACGTGACGGCCCAGCCGCGGATGAAAGGCGCACGCGACGTCGCCGGCGGCGAAGATGTCGGGATCGGATGACCGCAGGTGCTGGTCGACGATGATGCCGTCGCCGACGTCGAGCCCAGCTGCTTCGGCCAGACCGACATTCGGGGTGATGCCGACGCCGATGACGACCGTGCCCGCCGGAATCGTGGTCCCGTCTCCGAGCGCGACGCCGGTCGACTGCGCCGTCCTGGCCGACGATCTGCCTGACTTGGACGCCGAACCGCATGTCCACGCCGTGACGCGTGTGGAGGTCCGCGAACAGTCGCGCCACCTCCGGACCGAGGACACGCAGCAGCGGCAGCTCGCCCATCTCCAGCACAGTCACGTCGAGACCGGCGCCGCGGGCGGCCGCGGCGGTCTCCAAGCCGATCCACCCCGCGCCGATGATCGCCACCGGCGCGCCACCTCGGAACGCGGCACGAAGTCGGTCGCTGTCGCCGATTCGGCGCAGGTAGTGAACCCCTTCGAGGTCAGTGCCGGGGACGTCGAGGTGTCTCGGCGACGAGCCGGTGGTGAGCAGAAGTTTGTCGTAGTGCAGTCTTTCGCCACCCTTGAGCACGATCTCGTGGTTGGGTCGATCGATGGCCGTGGCGCCCGAGCCGAGACGCAGGTCCACGTTGTTGTCCGCGTACCACTGCCGCTCATGGACGAACAATCCGTCGAGATCGGCGGACCCCTGTAGATACGCCTTGGACAGAGGTGGCCGCTCGTAAGGCAGCTCGGCTTCGTCCCCGATCAGGGTGATGGTGCCGGAATGACCCTTCTCGCGTAAGGCTTCGGCGGCTTTGGCGCCTGCCAGGCTCGCCCCCACGATCACGACGTCGGAATCCTCGCTCATGAACCGATGGTTCCACGGGACACTGCCCCGCGCCATCGGCCGGATCGGTACTGCCGACTATCTTGGGTTGCGCGGGTCGGGGTGCACCGGGCCGGGACAGAGCGGATTCGAGGACAGAAGCATGAGCGACGTGATCAGTTACGCACTCGAGGACGGCATCGCCACCTTGACGTTGTCCAACGGCAAGGTCAATGCGGTGTCACCGGAGGTCATCACCGCGTTCCATCAGGCCCTGGACCAGGCCGAAGCCGACCAAGCCGTGGTCATCATCACCGGTCAGCCGGGCATCCTCTCGGGTGGCTACGACCTCAAGGTGATGCAGTCGGGTATCGAGAACGCGATCGACCTCGTCGCTGCCGGCTCGGGCCTGGCCCGCAGGATGTTGTCCCACCCGTTCCCGATCATCGTGGCTTGTTCGGGGCACGCTGTCGCGAAGGGTGCGTTCATCCTGCTGTCCGCCGACTACCGGGTCGGGGTGGACGGTCCGTTCCGGATCGGCCTGAACGAGGTGCAGATCGGCATGACCATGCACCACGTGGGTATCGAGTTGGCACGCAACCGCTTGCGCAAGTCCTACTTCAACCGGTCGGTCATCAATGCGGAGATGTTCGATCCGGCCGAAGCGGTCGCCGCCGGGTTCCTCGATGCGGTCGTCGCGCCCGATGAGCTCATGGGTGCGGCCCGGGCCAAAGCCGACGAGCTCAAGAAGATCAACATGACCGCCCACGCGAACACGAAACTCAAGGCCCGCAAGGAGTTCCTCGAGACCCTCGACGCCTCGATCGAGCTGGATAAGCAGCCGATGTGGTAGCCGAACGGGTACAGCCCGGTGTTCGGGTCGCGATCAGGCCTCTGGCGGTGAGTCGGGAGTGACCCCACCGGCAAAGTCCTCCACCGTCAGCGTCCGCAGTTGCTCGACAGTGGCCTGCTCCACATCGCGAAGCCGCCACGCATGCTGGCGGACAGCGGCCTCGAACAGGTTGCGAACGGTGCGGGCATTGGCGAAATCGGGCTCTCCGGTCTGGGCTTCGAGCAGCGCCTGCAGTTCGGGTTCGGCGTCGGCCACCAGGGTGTAGTCGCCGGACTGGCACATCCTCTGGAGTATCTGCAGCATTTGCGGTCCGGTGTAGTCAGCGAACGCGATCGTCGTCGGAAACCGTGATTCCAGCCCTGGGTTGCTCTCGATGAATTCCCTCATGTTCGCCGGATAGCCGGCCACGATGACCACCAGGGAGTCGCGGTTGTCCTCCATGCCCTTCACCAGGGTGTCCACGGCTTCCACCCCGAAGTCGTTGCGGATGATGCCGTACGCCTCGTCTATGAACAGGACCCCGCCCAGGGCCTTCGCGATCTGCTCCTGGGTCTTGATCGCGGTCTGCCCCACGTAGCCGGCGACAAGTCCTGATGCGTCGGTCTCGACCAGATGACCATCGGCAACCAGACCAAGGGCGCCGTAAATCCTGCCCACGATCCGGGCCACGGTGGTCTTTCCCGTACCCGGATTGCCGACGAAGACCAGATGCCTGCTGACGGTGGGGTTCTTCAGGCCTGCGGCTTCTCGCATCTGGGCGATGCGGATGAGTTGGACCTGCTGGTTGATCTCCCGTTTGGCATCCTCGAGACCAACGAGCCGCTCGAGGTCGTCGAGGGCTTCACCAACGATCTGGGCATCTGCGGTGCGTGACGCTTGCGGCTGCGCGGGCGCCTCCACCGGCAGTGGTTCCAACTGCGCGTTGCTGACAGGGGCGGCGCGGGTGACGGTGGCCGCGATCGCAGAGGCGGCACGGGCCGCTCCGATGTCCCCGGGGGCGAACTGCAGGCACACCAGACGCGTGATCGCAACCATGAACAACGCGTATGCCTCGACCTGTTTGTCCAGACCCGCGGCCGCGAGGGCGCGCAGCGTGGGCGGGGGTGAGGTGCGGAACACAACCCCTTTGGAAGCGAGGGTGGAAACCTGCTCCACCGTCCAGCCGAGATACGTGGCGAACGCGGCGAGGTTCGCCGCCTGGTTCTGCCCGAGCGAACAGATCGCGGCCGACACCTGGAACGCCTCCCGGGCCACCGCATCCGCGTCGTCGAACATCGGCGTGGTCGTTGCCACGTACGCCTTGAGGTCCTGGTTCGCCACCTGAAAGATGCTAGTGCTCGGGGGCTCTCAGCCGGAGACTCGATTCCCCAGGGATGCGGGACCACGGCGTCGGCGGCGGCCAGTAGTCCACGGACATCGACCTGCGGCAGCGGACTGCGCAACGCCTCCAGTTCGTCGTCGGACAGGACGACCGGGGGCACGGGTTGGTCGGACCCGGCCGGGGCAGCGGGTTCCTCGCCGGCCCACACCGCGCGCACGTCCGGGTCGCGGTCCAGCAGGAACGCTGCCACGTACGCCAGAGCTGCGGCGTGTTTGCACCAGTCGTAGTCGCAGCCGTAGGGACATGTGCAGTCCGCTGCCACCCGGTCGGAACCGGAGATGACGATGCGGTCAAGGCGCACCTCATACGGAGTCCGGTCCGAACCCTGGATCTGCGCGGTGAATGCGCGCGGCTCGGTGTGGACCGCCACGACCTGCCCGGCGCGTGCGTAGGTCCGCCCGCGGGCCAGGATCTTGTCACCGGTCTCCATCGTGGCTGCCTCGACGACCTCAACCGCCACGGGATCGTTGACCTTGCCAGGCTTGGCCACGACGACCCCACCCTCTACCGCCCGCCGTGGCTGCGCTTCGTAGTAGGTGCCCCACCGGCCCCGCGGACTCATTCCAGGACCCGATCGCGCACGAGTTCGACCAAGGCCGACAGGTCATCGTCGGACATCTCGGTGATGGCCGCTTCGGTCGAGCGGACCACCGATGCGGCCAGTTGTCGCTTGTCTGGTCAGCGCCTCGTCGATGCGGTCCTCCAGGGTCCCCGGGCAGACCAGCACGTGCACGGACACCTTTTGGTGCTGCCCGATCCGCCACACCCGGTCGGATGCTTGATCCTCCACCGCCGGGTTCCACCAGCGGTCCAGGTGGATGACGTGGTTGGCGCGAACCAGGGTGAGCCCGGTGCCGCCGGCCTTCAATGAGGCGATCAGAATCGGTGGCCCGTCGGCCTGACTGAATCGCGCGACCGTTTCGGAACGGGCTTTGCGGCTGTCCGACCCGGTCAAGGTGGCGACCTCCACCCCGAGCGATTGCCGCAGGTGTTCGGCGAGGTCCGGCACGAACGACGCGAACTGCGTGAACACCACCACGGCCTGGTTCTCGTCGATGATCTGGGAACACAAGTCGACGAGTCGACTGACCTTGCCGGATCGTTCGCCCAGCCCGCGTCGAGATTCGGTGAGCAGTGCGGGATGAACACAGATCTGCTTGAGCCGGGAGATCCCGCCGAGCACCGCGGCCTTGCGCCCCATGAGCGATGGGTCGTTCTTCGCCTTCTTGTCACCTTTGGCCGCGTCACGGAGTTCTTGCAGTGCGCCCATCATGTCCGCGACCACCGCCTCGTACGCACCGACCTGCTCGCGGGTCAATGTGCAGTCGGCGCGGATGACCTGCCGGTCGGGAAGGTCGGGCAGGATCCCGGGGTCGGTCTTGACCCGGCGCAGCAGGAACGGGCCGACGACTGCGCGCAGTCGCGCGAGATCCTCGGCCGTCACCGCCGGCGAACCGGGTGGTGAACGGCCTTGCGGCGGGGAAGCAACCCCGGCTGTGCGAACGCCATCAGGGACCAGAGATCCCCGAGATGGTTCTCCACCGGCGTGCCCGTGACGACCAGTCGTTGCCCCGCGGTCAGGTTGCGGGCAGCTCGCGCCGCCCGGGTGTCCGGGTTCTTGATCGCCTGCGCCTCGTCAAGCACGACGCGGTGCCACTGAGATCTGTGCCAGGGATTCGTCCCGGGCCAGCAGCCCGTAGGTGGTGACGACGATGTCGGCGTCAGCCGCGGCCATCGTCACATCGCCCCGCGAACCGCCGTGGAAACTGTGCACGCGCAGACCTGGCGTGAACTGCTCGGCCTGCCGGGCCCAGGTGTCCACAAGCGTGACCGGGCAGACGACAAGTGTCGGTCCGTGGTGGTCGGCGGCGATCCACGTCAGCACCTGCAGGGTCTTGCCCAGCCCCATGTCGTCGGCCAGGATGCCGCCGATCCGGTTGTCGGCCAGCCAGGTCAGCCAGTCGAGACCGGCACGTTGGTAGGGCCGCAGAGTGGCGTGCACGGAATCCGGGAGAGCGGTCGTGCGAGCGGGCCGCAATCCCTGGGTGATCACCTGGTCGGCGTCGAGGTCCACACCGTCGAACGCCTCATCGGCCAACAGATCCTCGGGCGTCACCGGACGGTTGAGACGACGGGCAAGAGATGCCAGCCGTTGGACGTCGCCGGGGCCGATCCGCAGCCAGCGTCCCCGCACGGAGACCAGCTCGGACTTCGACGCCGCCAGCGTCGCGAAGTCCGCGGAGGACAGGGGCACCCCGTCTACCAGGACCTCGGCATCGAGTCCGAGGTCGTCGATCCTCATCACCGCCGTGCCCGATCCGCTCTGTGCGAGACGCCGGCGCACGGGAGCTGCGCGCAGGAGTCCGCCGGGCGCGATCACGTCGAAGCCGGCTGCCTGCAGCCTGGGGGCCACCCGGTCCAGGAACTCCAGCACGTCGGTGTCCGCCAGCTCCGCCACCGGGCCGGCCTGCAGAGCCTGCACCACGTCGGACAGGGACGTGCCCCATGCCCGCTGCAGCATGAGCATTTCGGTGATGGCCCACTGGTTCCAAGCGGTGGTTGTCGCGTGGAAGAGCGCTGGGTCCGCCGTTTGCCACGGTAGGCGGGTGGTCGGTTCATCGAGGCGGACGGCCAGGAGCGCCAGCGTCCAGGACTCGGGGAAGTCCGGCTGCGATTCCGCATCGGGTGGGCTGAGCACAAGGACGGTTCTGGCGTTCGCACCGGATCGGGCGATGACATGGTCGGCCCATAGGTGTGCGGCTTTGCGATTGGCGCTCATTCCCGCGAAAACATCCGGATTCGGCGGCGTTGCCGCAAGGCGTGAGTTCACGACATCGTCGACGAGGGTCCGCAGTCTCGACTCCGGTTCGTCGTCCAGAACCACGCCCGCGGCCAGACACACACTGACTGCGCGCTGCAGAGCGTCGGTCTCGTAGGGTCCCGGCGCCAGTCGCCATCGCCAACCCTCGTCCGCGGGCACGGGTACGCATCCCTGCTCGGCGGCGCGGATGGCAGTTGCGACCAGATGTCCGATTGCCAGGGTGCGGGCGGTGGGTGCGCCCTGGAGATGGTCGGCCAGCCAGGGGCCAAGCGTGGCGTCCGCTGGCAGAGACCAAACCCGCGCCGGAGCCATGCCGCCCGCCACGGGCAACGAGCGCATGCTCCCAGCGCCGGGGCCGGGCACTGTCGTCCAGAGTCCGTCCCGGTCGAGGATCACGTCGGCGGTGTCGGTCTGCTTGGTGCGCGGACCGGCAGAGACTGTCTTCGCCGCCGGTGTCACCCGCCCAGGCTAACCGGGGGTGGGCACGGGTCCGGCTCGGGCGGCGCTACGTGTCCATCGGTCGGCAGCGAATACCACGCTCGGCCCGCGCCGACGTTGCGAACTCGCCGCCGTTTGTACACAAGGACCGCTCGGCGTTCAGCCGGACATGTTCGCCAACTCGTGGGACGCCCCGCGTCGGCTCCGGGCCCAACGCATCACCAACCAAACAGCCAGGAGCACCTCTCCGATGAATGTGATCGCGCTGACCTGGACGGCGGGGTCGGACACCAACGTGGCCACGATCGAATCCAGCACGTACCCGGCACCGGCGACTATCACCAACGCGCCCAGCCACGAAGGCAGCCATGCGCAGCGCACGGTCAGCCAGCCGACGACGGCCAGTGACGCGCCGAACAGAAGAAGGCCCGCTTGCCATGTGCGCTCGAAGGCAACGCCATCACCGCCGGCGAGGGCGGCGATCGCGACCATGAAGACGCCTGCGTACGCGAGCCGGAGCCAGCCCGCCAGCCGGGCAAGAGGCGCATCCACCGGCTCGAAAGTCAGCGTCAACGCCCAGGCCACCAACACGTCGAGCAGAACGACGATGTACATGCTCAACAGGCCAACCCTGAAGAGGGTGCCTGCGGAATCGATGTTCGCGGCTGTGGCGAGCGGATCGCCGTCCACCACGACGGCTTCGATCACGACGAAGTTGCCGAAGGCTGCAAGCACTGCCATGGCCAGCAGGGCCACCCCTGCGATTCCGGCGGGCGCCCCTACGCGGCTGTCACCCTTGACGCGCGCGATGGTCGTCGTACTCATGCTTGCGCCTCCTGCGTTCGGTGTTCCTGCGTGGTCGGTCGTTTCGGACACCCGGACCACGACTTTGCCCATGGCCTGCCCTCCCACCAGGTGTCGGACTGCATCGGAGGCAGCCTCGAGGGGGAACGTTCGTCCAACCGCCGCAGCGACGTCGCCGGACCGCACGAGATCCACCAGGGCGGCCAGGTCGTCCTTGTTCTCGCTGGCGATCATCATCACGAATCGTTGGCTCAGGAACGGCGAGAGCATGGCCGCGCGGATCTGCCGCCCCACACCGCCGGTGAAAGAGCCCCCACCTTCACCACCGACCAGAACGACGGTGCCGTCGGGCCGGGTCAAGGAGCGAAGGCGGCGCAGGGACGAGCGGCCCCCGATGTCGATGATGAGATCGAAGGTGTCGTCGATGTGGTCCGTCCGGTAGTCCAGCACGTGCTTCGCGCCGAGCGAGGCGACCAACTCGGCCTTCTGTGAACTACACACTCCGGTGACCTCCGCGCCGGCCGCGCGCGCGATCTGGACGGCGAACATGCCGACCCCTCCGGAGGCGCCCAGGATCAGCACTCGCTGTCCGGCGTGGACCTTGCCATGAGTATGCAGCGCCTGCCAAGCGGTCAATCCGGATGTGGCCAGAACAGCTGCCTGGTCCATGTCCACGGTGGCCGGCTTGGCTACGAGTTTGCTCTCGCGGGCGACCGCGTATTCGGCGAACGCGCCGGACGCGATGCCCAAGACCTCGTCGCCGACGGCGAAATCCGTCACCTTGGACCCGATCTGCACGACGGTGCCGGCCAGGTCTCGCCCGGGTATCCTCCTGCGTGGCTTGGAGAGTCCGGTGCCCAGACGCATCACGTAGGGAAGGCCGGTCATGAGATGCCAGGTGCCGCGGTCGACTCCCGCTGCGGCGACCTTCACCAACACTTCGTGCTCGCCGACCGTGGGGATCGGGCACAGCACCACGTCGGTGTCGAGTCCGTAGCTCTGCTGTTGTGCGGCTTTCATGGTGGTGTTGTTCATTGGGTTCCTAACGTACTTAGTACAGTGATACTTTGTACGGTAGAGGTGAAAGCCTAGATTGGCAAGAGCCCCCGTGGAAGGTGAACGTGTCTGAGCAAGGGCCACTGACCCGGGAACGGATCCTGCGCACGGCGATGGAGTTGGCCGATCAAGAGGGTCTGGCAGCTCTCACGATGCGGGCGCTCGCCCAGCGTCTGGATCGCAAACCGATGGCGGTCTATCACCATTTGCGGGGCAAGGAGGAGATTCTCGATGGCCTGGTGGACATGGTCTTCGCGGAGATCCAGGATCCCCGTCCCGGAGGCGACTGGCAGGAAGAGATGGCGGTGCGGTGTCATTCGGCACGGACCGTTCTGGGCAAGCACCCCTGGGTCATCGGTCTGATGGAGAGTCGGACGAACCCGGGGCCCGCCACGATCAAGCACCACGACGCAGTCATCGGAACGCTTCGACGCGGGGGGTTCTCGGTGGCACTCACAGCCCACGCCTACGCGCTGATCGACAGCTACCTGTACGGGTTCGCGGTACAGGAAGCCGGCTTGCCGTTCGAAGCGGACACTGTGGACGAAATGGCCGAAGAGTTGATCGCCGCGCTACCCAGCGAACAGTATCCGCACCTCGTCGAACTCACCGTCGAGCATGTTCTGCAGCCCGGCTACGACTTCGCCGACGAATTCGACTTCGGGCTCTCGCTGATCCTGGACGGGCTGGAAGCCAGGCGGCAGGCACGCTGACCCCGCCTGGTCTGTTGCCTGCCTTGTCAGGTCTTCGTCTGCGGTTGCACCTTCGGTCCAGGCACCCCGCGGAAACGGTAGGGCTGCGGATCGTGTCCGCTCTGCACCAGCCAGGCATCCCCGGTCGCATCCGAGGCCAGAATCGACGCAACGGCACCGACCACGTCGTCCACCGCCATGAGAGGCCAGTTCGCAGCTTCGAGGCCCGCCCGAAAGACGCCCAGGATGGCGGTGTCGGTGTAGCCCGGGCACAAGGCGTTCACCGCTATCCCGTCAGCCTGCAGAGTTGGTGCCACTGAACGAACGAGGTTCACCACCGCCGCCTTGTTGGCCGCGTACACGGGATCCTCGGGTACCGGCGCCAGACCCGCCAGACTGGCCACGGCGATGATCCGTCCACCCCCGCGCCGTCGTAAGGCCGGCACGCCGGCGACCAGTCCGAACACCACGCCGTCGAGGTTCACACCCATCGCGCGGCGGTACCCGGCTTCGTCGAAATCGTCGAGAGTGAAGCCGCTGCTGACCCCGGCGTTCAACATGAGTAGGTCGAGCCCACCGTACGTCTGTTCCGCCAAGGAAACGGCTGCCCTGGTGGTCGGCCAGGACCCGGACGTCGCAGCGCACGGCTGTTCCACCGATCTCATCAGCGACGGCTTGCGCCGACCCCGTATCGACATCGGCGATGATGACGTCAGCGCCTGCCGCCGCGAGCATCCGGGCGGTACCGGCGCCGATACCGGACGCGCCACCGGTCACGAGTGCGACCTGACCAGCAAAGTCCACCGTCATATTGCTCCCGTCAACAGACCGCCAACGTACCAATGCAGGTCTCCACCGCCGGCGACCCTGGGCCCCGCCCGACGTCTGGGAAGTCCGCAGTGGCTGGTCCTCAACGCCGATTGTCGTCGTCTGCATCCCGTCGACTAGCAGCCTCAACCGGCAGATCTGAGGATCTGCGCGCGAACGCCGCTACGGTGGCCAGCATGCGTATCGGTGTCGTGATCCTGCCCGACGCGGTCTGGCCCGAACTCCGCACGCGATGGGTGGAAGCCGAGGCCCGCGGCTTCCACGTCGCGTGGACGTACGATCATCTGTCCTGGCGATCGCTGCGTGACTCGCCGTGGCTCGGCAGCATCCCGACGCTGGCCGCGGTGGCCGCCTCCACGACCACCTTGCGCCTGGGCACGCTGGTCACCAGTCCGAACTTCCGGCATCCGGCCGTGCTCGCCAAGGACGCCATGACCCTCGACCAGATCAGTGCCGGACGGCTCGACCTGGGAATCGGGGCGGGGGGAGTCGGCTTCGACAGCGAGGTTCTGGGTCAGCCTGCCCTGACCCCAGCAGAACGCGCCGAAAGGTTCGCCGAGTTCGTCGCAACCCTCGACGAACTCCTGCGCCATCCCGCTGCGTCGCATGAAGGCGCCTACTACACCGCCCACGAATCCCGGACCTACCCCGGCTGCGTCCAGCAGCCCCGCATTCCCTTCACGGTCGCCGCCGCCGGGCCGAAAGCGATGCGCCTGGCCGCACGATACGGGCACATGTGGGTCACCTATGGTCCGGTGAAGCCGCACACCGACGCCGCCGACTGGTACGACCAGGTCCGTCTGCAGGTGCAGCGAATCGACGCGAGCTGCGAGGAGATGGACAGGGATCCTCGAACGCTGCGGCGGATGGTTCTTGTGGGCCTCGAGCTGTCGTGGGCGCAGTCGAGCGTCGAGTCCTGGGACGATTTCCAGGGCCGGGTCGCGGAGATGGGATTCACCGACATCGGGATCCACTGGCCGCGACCATCCGATCCCGCGTTGCCTGGACCGCCGCAGAACGTGTTCGACGAGGTCAGCAGCCGACTGAGCGGCTGAAGCGGGGCCCCGGCTGTCCGGTCCTGCCTGAAAGGCGTGGATTCAATGCATCCGATCCGGGTACACGTGCGCGAGGGACTTGTGCCGAAAGGCCGGAATGTCCGAATCATGGGAGACTAACGTATGGCCAACGACACCGCAGTTTCCGTCACGTCCGCCCAGCGCCTACGTGTGTGGAACATCGTCGCGGGGTTCGCCCACCTCGTGCAGTTCCTGCTCATCGTGGTGCTGTCGACCGACTTCAGTCTGCCCGTCACCGCCTCATATCTGGCCGGCCCGCCCGGAACCCCGATCGGCGATCCGGTCGTGTTGTTCGACCTTCCGCTGGCCTGGGGCGTCGCCCTCTTCTTCTTCCTGTCGGCCCTGTTCCACTTCATCGTCGCCAGCCCGTGGTTCTTCGACCGCTACGCCCGGGGCCTGGCCGAGCGCCACAACTACTTCCGCTGGGTCGAGTACTCCTTGAGCTCCTCGGTGATGATCGTGCTCATCGCCCAGATCGTCGGGATCTCGGACTTCGCGGCCCTGCTGGCGCTGTTCGGGGTGAATGCGTCCATGATCCTGTTTGGCTGGCTGCAGGAGAAGTACGAGAACCCCGGTGGCGGCCTGCTCCCGTTCCTCTTCGGTTGCCTGGCCGGAATCATCCCGTGGATCGTCATCGTCGTGATGGTGATCTCACCGGGATCGACCGGTGAGGGGCAGACGCCGGGCTTCGTCTACGGGATCATCGTGTCGCTGTTCGTGCTCTTCAACTCGTTCGCCGTTGTGCAGTACCTGCAGTACAAGCCGGTGGGCAAGTGGTCGGACTACCTGCGCGGGGAGCGGGCCTACATCATCTTGAGCCTGGTGGCGAAGTCGTTGCTTGCGTGGCAGATCTTCGCGAATACGCTCATCCCGCAATGACGGGTTGCCGGTTAATGATGACATGATGGGGTACGGTAGATGAACGGAAAGTGAACGAAAGTCGGCGGGAAGTCGACCAGATGTCACGAGGAGGTTCATGCCATGAAGCACATTCGCTCGTGCGCCGCCGCGTTCCTGTTCCTGGATTGCGTACCGCGCATCTACTGGGCAGAGGTCGTCGACGACCGGGTTAAGCGCGCCTGACCGCCGGTGGGCGTCCCTTTTGCGGGCGCCCCGCTGCTGGCCCCTGCACCACTTCGGAGACAATGCTCGAATGAAGCACGAAGAATCGACCCACACGACCAGCGGCGGCGCCGAAATCTACCGGCAGACGTGGCGTCCCGACGACGCACCGCGGGCGGTAGTCGTCCTCATCCACGGTCTGGGGGAGCACTCCGGCCGCTATGGGCACCTGGCGCAGCGATTCACGGACGCGGGTTTCGCGGTGTTCGCGATGGACCTGCGTGGTCACGGGCAGTCCAGCGGTGGGCGCGGTGACCTGCGCATCGATGATGCGGTGTCGGATGTGGCGGACCTGGTCGCCGACGCATCGTCGGAGTACCCGGGGCTTCCGGTCTTCGTCTACGGGCATTCACTCGGTGGGCTCATCACGATGACCTACTCGGTCCAGCGCCAGCCCGACATCGCGGGTCTGGTCGCCTCCGCGCCGGCGCTGGACAGCGAATTGCGTGAGCAGAAGGTGAAGTTCGCGATGGCCAACCTGCTGGGCGGTCTACTGCCCAGCATCGCCATCCCAACCGGCCTCGACCCAGAGGGCGTGAGCCGCGACCCCGAGGTCGTCGCCGCCTACAAGGCCGACCCCCTGGTCCACGACAAGGGATCCTTCGCGCTGGCCAAGCAGACGTTCTCAGCGATGGACGCGATGATGGCCCAGACCGGGTTCCCGGTCCCGCTGCTGATCATCCACGGCACCGGTGACCGCCTGACGGTGCCCAGCGCGAGCAAGGTGTTCACCGAGCAGGTGACCGGTGACGTCACGCTCATCGAGTACGAGGGCATGTATCACGAGCCGCACAACGAACCCGAACAGGCCGAGGTGTTCGCTGACGTTCTGGAGTGGCTGGAACCGCGCATCGCCTGACGACGGGCAGCCTCGCCACTACTCCTTGGACTCCTCGTGACCCGAGAACTCCTCCATGGAGTGGTACACCCCGACGTGGTCGAGGTAGAAGTCGCGAACACTCACCGGCAGGATGCCGGTGAGGATCTTGTTGAGTCGTGACGTCCAAGGAATGATCAGGAAGGGACCACCCTTCAGCATCTCCTTCCAGCTGCCGTCGACGACCTCCTCCTGCTCCAGCATGGGTGTCAGGAAGATGCCTTTGGCGCCGTCGAACATCCCGGTGTTGATGTAGGTGGGGCAGACCGTGGTGATCTTGATGTGGGAATGCCCGGCTTGCTCCAATTCAAGGCGTACCGAATCCGACCATCCGACAGCCGCCCATTTGGAGGCTGCGTAGACCGCCATGCGCGGATTCGCGACGAGCCCCGCCGACGATGCGATGTTGACGATCCGGCATTCGGTGTCCAGTCCGATCATGCCCGGCAGGAACTCGCGGGTGATGAACATCGGCGCGAGGGAGTTGATCGCCATCGTCTGCTGGATCGCGCTGACGTCCTCTGTCTCCCAGAAGTACTGATTGCCCCGCACAATGCCTGCGTTGTTGAAGAGGATCTCAACGGTTCCCACGTCCTCACGGACCATTTGGGCGGCGTTGGCGATCGCGTCGGATGAGGAGACGTCGACGATGTACGGGTGGACCGTGCCACCGGCGGCAGCGAGTTCGTCGGCGGTCTCCTGCAGCATCTGCTCGTTGATGTCCCAGAGCACCACGGCCGCGGCGCCCTGCTCGACGGCCTTCTGAGCGAACAACTTGCCCAGGCCCATCGCCGCGCCGGTCACCAGTACGGTCTTGTTCTTGACGTTCTTCACAGTCGGCCTTTCGATGATTTGGCTGTCCTGGTCCAGTCTGCCTGCTCTGCGAGCGCCACGTGAGTTGGCTGGGTCGACTGCCGAAGCAGGTGTGGAGCGCTGGCCCTTCGTTGGACACGTTAATGCGAGGATGTGGCCATGGCCGTGGAGATCGAACGCAAGTTCCTCGTGGTGGGGGATCAATGGCGCAACCATGTGGAGCAGTCCACGCACATCGTCCAGGGGTACCTGGCAAGTGCCGAACGCGTGACCGTTCGGGTGCGGATCAAGGGAACCGAGGCATTTCTCACCATCAAGGGCCGGACCGAGGGCATCTCGCGTAGCGAGTACGAATACCGGATCCCGGTGGAGGATGCCCGAGCCATGCTTGCGGAGTTGGCCCAGGGGCCAGTGATCGACAAGGTGCGGCACCTGGTGCCGTCGTCCGGGCATGTGTGGGAGCTGGATGTCTTCGCCGGGGACAACGAAGGATTGGTGATGGCCGAGGTCGAGTTGTCATCCGATGACGAGGCCGTCGACCTGCCCGACTGGGCAGGTGAGGAGGTCTCCGACGATGACCGCTATTACAACGTGAACCTCGCGGTCCGCCCGTATCGAACCTGGGGACTGGCTCCAACGGAGTCATAGCGCTGTGGCGAATCAGGGGGTTCCCGTCGCGCGGGTCCCGGCGTAGTCTGAACGGGTGAAATTGATCTTCGCCGTGGGCGTGGTGACAACTGGCCTCGCGGTGACGATCGGGACGATCCCGGCAGCCGCCGTCGCGCCGACGGAACTGCCACCCCGTTCCATCAAGCATCAGAACTCGCAGTTCTGGTCGTGGGCCGGCCCGCGCAACTGGGTATCAGCCGACGGCGCCTACGGGATTCAGATCACCTCGGGTAACGGGCTACTCAACCTGGACTACGGATTCAGCTCGATCGTGTGTGCCAGTGGGAACACGCTTCAGGAATCCGTCGCCAACTACTTCGGCCAGCAACGTGCCCAATTGCGGCGCTCGCTCCGGGCCAACTGGCGCCAGGTGAGGCTGCGCGCCTCGGACATCCGGCAGTTGCCGGCCGCCGCATACGGGCCGTCGTACTTCCGCCAGTCCTACCGGGTCAGTGGGCGGGCACAGGGAAGGAACTGGGCGGGTGAGATTCAGCAGGACTACTCACTGGCATCGGGACCCACGTACTGCTTCTCGCGCAACGAGGCACGAACCGCACCTGCCGCGGGTTTCCGCACGTCGATCCGGCAGCTGCGGTCGGTGCAGGGGTCGCTGGCGTACTTCGGTCCGGGTGTGCCCTCCGGCGGTGGGGTCACCGACCCCGACGCCTGAGGTGTGGCCATCCGGTCCTAAATCAGCACGGCGTACGACACGGCGATCACACTCACGAGGCTCACCGCCACCAGCGGAATCCCGAACTTCACGAACGACTTCATGCTGTAGCGCCCGGGCTGCATCACCATCAGGTTCGACTGGTGGCTGAAGGGGTTGATGAACGTGAAGGAAATACATGTACCGATCAGCGCCAGGATCATCACCGGGTTCACATCGAGATCCAGCGCCAGGGTCAGGCCGACGGGGGTCAGGATCGACGCGGCGGCTGCGTTGGTGGTGATGTTGGTCAAGATCGCCGTCGAGACCGCCAGCGTGATCACTACAGCGATCAGACTGCCGGCCGAGATCGCGGTGATGGCCTGCGAGATCTTGTCCGCGATGCCGCTTTGCACCACGATGGCGCCCAGACCCACCGAACCCGCAAGGATGAACAGCACGTTCCAGTCCAGTGCCCGAGCCGCGGCGCGAGGGCTCAGCACCCCGGTCACGACCATGAGGACCGCTCCTGTGAAGGCGGCGATCTCGACGGCGGCCAGTCCGAACGTGGCGGCGATGATCACGCCGGCCAGGATGCTCAGGGCGATCCAGGTCCGCCCCACCTGGGGTGCCTTGCCCGCGGCGTCCTGCCACAGGCCGATATCGGAGTGCTCGTACATCGAGCGGGGGTCATCGCTGGTGAGATAGATCGTGTCGCCGGCGTTCACGCGGGCTTCGTGAAGCGGTTCCTCGGTCTGCGCCGCGACCACGTCCACTCGGCCGTGCGACTCCAGATCGTTGATCGTGCCGGGTTCGCCGGGCGCCACCGACGCTGCGTACAACCGCTGTTCGGCAAGCCCGAACCGTGGGCTTCCCCATAAGGCGGTGACACCCTTCTCGGTGGCTTGGAAGACCATCGTGTCCCCGGCTGCGATCGGCTCGTCCGGACCGAGCATCACCATCTCGCGGCGTATCCCGAGCAATGTGAACTCCTGGGTGTTGGCCACGCCGAGGTCTCCGGCCCGGCGGCCGACACCATTGGCCTTGGCCGACACCGGGATTTCCACCCGCCAGGTCATCTCCTTCTCCTCGACGTCATCGGCGGCCTTGAAAGCGCG
Organism: uncultured Actinomycetota bacterium; assembly: GCA_963704075.1. Classification (GTDB taxonomy): domain Bacteria; phylum Actinomycetota; class Actinomycetes; order S36-B12; family UBA10799; genus JADKAV01. Next base: position 10,666 of record CAVPGV010000027.1, on the reverse strand, counting down.
AGGAGAGGCGAACAGTAGCCATGCCCAACCGACGATGGCCACGGGCAAGGCGATCACCGCGAACGAGAACATCCCCACTTCGACGCCCGACCCACTGGCGATCCCGGCGATCAGCAAGTTCGAACTGGTGCCCACCAGGGTGGTGGATCCGGCGAGTGTCGTGACGTGGGCGATCGGCAGGAGCACCTGCCGTGCCGGTATCCCCCGGGTCTGCTGCAGTTCCTTGACCGCAGGAATCAACATTGCGACGATCGGGGTCGTGTTCATCATGGCGGAAGCGGCGCCGACCGGAACGATGAGCCGGCGCAGAGTCTGGGTGGCGGTCGTCACCGACGACAGCAGGCGCCACGCGACGCGTGACACGACGCCGGTGTGAATGACGCCCTTGGCGATCACCAGCATGGCCGCGACGGTGATCACACCACCGTTGCTGAGTCCGGCGAACAATTCCGAGGGTTCAGCGATCCCGAGAATGGCCGCGATCGAGATTGCCGATGCCAGGGCCAGCACCGGCGGCACCCTGCCCGAAGCCATGGCCACCAGCGTGAGGATGACGATGGCCGCCGCCACGTAGATCATGTGAGCCCTTCGATGGTGTTCAGCCGAGATTACCGCAGATGATCACCTGCGTTCGCGTTCTCGACATCTCGTGTTCATCGCACAGGAGGGGCTGTCGGATGTCGTCTGGTACACCCGATTCCGTTGCGCCTACCGGCGTCCACGGGGAAGCTGAAACCGAGGCCCGGTGAGCCCGAGAGTCGCTGAGCGGTCCAACCGTCACCCATGGCGGATCCTCACGGAGGGCGCATCACTGCCCGGTGTCCACCCTTTCGAGTACCTCGAGCAACACCTGGGGCGGCTGGGCGCCGGAGACGGCATACGTGCGGTCGATGACGAAGAAGGGAACCCCGGTCGCCCCGAACGCCTGGGCCTGTTGGATGTCGGAACGGACGGCGTCGAGGTAGCGGTCCGACGATAGGACCTCGGTGACCTCCGAGGGCTCGAGGCCGGCTTCAACAGCGAGGGCGAGCAGCGACGCGTCATCGAAGATCGAGCGCTGCTCGGTGAAGTGGGCGGCGAACAGGCGCTCAGCCAGTGCGCCCTGGACACCACGGTCGACGGCCAGGTGGAGCAGCCGGTGGGCGTCGAGGGTCTGTCCGGCCTCTGTGTCCTCCAGGTGGAACTCCAGCCCGGCCCTGGCCGCAACCTGAGTCACCTGCCGGGCCATTGCCAGAGCCTGCTCGCGGCCTCCGCCGTACCGTTCGCCGAGGTAGTCGATCTGTGAGCGCGGTTGCTCGGGCGCGCCGGGATCGAGTTGGAAGGAGCGGTACACCACATCCACGTCACCGGGAAAGCTTTCGAGCGCCTTGCTCAGATTCGCTTTGCCGATGTAGCACCAGGGACACACCACGTCCGACCAGATCTCGACCATCACAAAGAGGGACAACAGTGTGCCCCGTCGGCTGATTCCCGCCGCGCTCACGCGGCGTCATGCCCCGGCCCCCAGTGGAGACGCAGGCTCGAGTGCCGACACGGTATCAACCATGGGACCTTCGCGAGTCCGCCTTCACTCCGCGGTCGTTGCAGTGTCCGCGGGCCTGTTGGCCGCAGTGCACGTCGGAAGGTGACAGACGCGCGATGCCCTGCTCCTGGATGTACAACTCCTCGGCGGGATCCAGGGCAGCACTCCCACCATGGTCACCTTCTCGAGAGCCGTTGAACCACGCGATGGGCGACAGTTCAGCCCCGCAGTCCCAGCCAGGTACACCAGTCGTTCGGGGCGGTGCCGCTGCAACGTCTCCAAGACGTCGCGAGTCTGCCGGACCTGTTCGCCGAGGCCCAGAACACCATCGGTTTCGTGAAGGCTGTGGTAGTGCGGCACGACCCCTTCACGGTCGGGTTCGCGGCCCGGAAATCCCGCGAGGCTGCGGGATCCGGCCGAGACCGCGTCGGAAGCCCCCCCAGCCCTGCCATTGCGGGTTGACCATCAGCATCAGACCAGGCTGCAGCAGGCTTGGGCTTCTGGTGCCTGGCGAACAGGCGCGAGGGGTAGCCTGCAGCCGTGAACTCCGATTTCCCCACGAAGAGTTTCTGGCTCGGTGACGATCCCTACACCCCAGGACCGGCGCTTGAAGGCGACCTCGAGGTGGACGTGGCGATCGTCGGGGCCGGCTACACGGGTCTGAGTACCGCCTACCATCTCCACAAGGCCGATCCCTCCTTGCGCATCGCCATCGTCGAATCCAACGTTGTGGGTTACGGCGCGAGCGGACGCAACGCCGGATTCTCGATGACCAAGATCGGCATGATGCACTCCTTCACGGCCACACGCTTCGGCAAGGCCAAAGCCCGTGAGGCCCACCTGTACGCCGATCGTGCCGTCACACTGCTCAAGGACCTCATAGAGGAACTGAACCTCGACTGCGACTATGAGCACACGGGTTTCCTGTGGGTCGCGACGTCCGAAAAGTACTCCCAGCGGTTACTCAAGGAGATCGCGCTCGTGCACCGGTTGGGACTCACTGGTGTGAACTTGATCGATCACACCGAACTGATCGGGCGGGTCAACAGCCCCCTGTACAAGGGCCCCGCGTGGTGGGAGCCGAACACCGGGATCCTCAACCCGGCGAAGCTCAGCCGCGAGTGGCGCCGGGTACTCGATGGGGCAGGCGTGCCGATCTACGAGAACACGCCGGTGTTGACGATGGATATGGCAGCCGGGCGACAACGTCTGCGAACCCCACGCGGGAGCGTCACTGCGAACAAGGTGGTGCTCGCGACCAATGCGTGGACCCATGAGTTTCCGCAACTGGCCAGCAAGCAGGTGCCGGTCTGGACCTACATCGTGCTGACTGAACCACTGACCGACGAGCAACTCGAGAGCATCGGGTGGCGCGGGCGCGAGGGTGTTGAGGATTTCCGCGATCTCGTGCACTACTACCGACTGACCGCGGACAACCGACTGTTGATGGGCGGGCGGGATGTGGGGCTCGGCGACGGCAAGGGAATGGGCTTCGACGCCAGCCCGCAGACGTGGGAGCGCCTGAGAGATGACATGCGGGCGATCTTTCCTGGGCTACGGGACGTGCGGTTCTCGCACGCCTGGGGAGGCCCGGTGTCGGCGACCTTGGACATGTTCCCTGCGATCGGGTACGCCGGCCGGAAAGATGTCATCTACTCGATCGGTTGTGTCGGGCACGGGGTCTCCACCACCCACCTGAACGGACAAACGATCCGAGATCTGGTCTTGGAGCGCGATACCGATTTGACGGACGTGTTCTTCGTCAACCGCAAACTCATCCCCTTCCCGCCAGGCGGTCTCGGACACGCGGTGGCGGGACAGATAGCGAACTTCCTGCGATGGGAGGACCGCCGCCTCGACGTCCTCGGCTGAAGCCTGGTCCCCCTTCGTATCAACGCGTTCTCGTGTCGTATGAACCGGGACGACCTCGATGTCGTCGGTTGCGAGGGCGTTTGGCGACCGACTCTGAAGGGTAGGGACGTAACCTGTCGAAGCCGAGGTACGTGGACACGCCCTGACCGGGCGCGCTACGGGGTCGAAACGGTCGGGTTTCTTCGACCCGGGTGCCCAGGTCCGGTTGGCGCCGGTCGAGGATCGACGAGGCATTGGCGCCGCTGTCCGTTTTGATCTGGAATGTGGTGGTTATCCTGTCAAGCGGAGGCTTCCGAACAGAGGTTGTAGGCATGGGCTGGCAGAGGTACGTGGCGATCGGCGACTCGTTCACCGAGGGCATCGGGGATCCTCGTCCCAACGGCCGGGAGCGGGGTTGGGCTGACCGGGTGGCGGAGATGTTGGCCAGCGACGACCCGCGGGTTCGCTATGCCAATCTGGCAATCCGCGGGCGGAGGTTGGCCCAGATCGTGCAGGAGCAGGTGCCACAAGCACGGGAGTTGACCCCGGACTTGGTCAGTTTCGCCGGGGGAGTCAACGATGCATTGCGTCGGCAGTGGGACATCGCCGCGCTCCGCGAACACCTGGAAGCTGGGCTCGCAGCCCTATCCGACACGGGGGCCGACATCGTCATCGTCACCTATGGGCGCCCATCCAGACGCTCCAGACTGATGGGACCGGTCGAGGGTCGTCTGGCGCATTACCGTGAAGTGACGTACGAGATGGCCGAGAGGTACCAGTGCCGAGTGGTGGACTTCTGGGACCACGCCGTGTTCGATGATTCGCGGTTCTGGTCAGAGGATCGGCTGCATCTGAACTCCGTCGGGCATCAGCGGGTGGCCATGGCGGTCCTCGAGTCCCTGGGCTGCGGTGCGGGGGACTGGACCCAGCCGCTGCCGCAGGTTCGACCCTTGTCACCGGTCGTGAAGGTCGGCCGCGATGTCACGTGGGCTGGCAAACACCTAGCCCCCTGGATCGGTCGCAGGGTCACCGGGCGTAGCTCCGGTGATGGGGTGACCGCCAAGCGGCCAGATTTGCAGCCGGTTCTATAGCGTGCCCGCCGCCCACCCGGAGTAGTTCGAGGAGCAGCCGTCAGTAGTTCAGCGAGTAGAGCGCTGCTGCAACGACCGCACCCAGCAGAGGTCCCACGATGGGCACCCACGCGTAGCCCCAGTCGATCTTCTCCTTGCCCTGCAGCGGCAGAAGCGCATACGCGATCCGCGGCCCCAAGTCGCGGGCAGGGTTGATCGCGTAGCCGGTCGAACCGCCGAGTCCGGCTCCGATCGCGATCACCGCGAAAGCGACACCCGCATACCCGAGCCCGATGTTCCCGAGGTTTGGCGCCTGATCCTCGACGGCCGGCTGCCAGGGCGCCTGCTGAATGATCCAGTAGACGAGTACGAACGTCGCAATGGCTTCACTCGCCGTGTTCCATCCGAGGGATCGCACACCCGGCTTTGTGTAGAAGATGCTCCCGGTGGTGTGGGGTTGATCGTGGTCGTCGAACTGCTTCTTGTACACCACATAGACGAGCAACCCTCCGACGATCGCGCCGCCGAACTCGCCTAGGAGGTAGAACGGCACGGTTGACCAAGAAGTCGTGCCCGTCAGGACCAGGCCGAGCGTCACGGCGGGGTTCAGGTGTGCACCGGACTCCCATGCGACGCTCGCTCCGACGAAGACGGCCATGCCCCAGCCGAACGCGGTGAGACTCCAGTTCGCTGAACCGAACCCGAGACTCTTGCGCAGAGAGCCGAGAGCACCGATCCCACATCCGATGAGGACCAGGATCCCGGTGCCGATGAACTCATTGACGCTGATCGTTCGCAGCGATTCAAGTGTGGACATTCTGGGTGTATACACCCTCGAGATTCACTTTTGCCCGCTATCGGACCACCTACGTCGCTGCTGCCAGCCGACGTTCCGGACACCAAGGGACTAACCCCGGGGCAGCCGCCCGGTTGTTCAGGGTGGTCCGCGGGTGTGGGTGATGAGGGGGATCGCATGTGTGTTCATGGTGATGGTGTAGCGACCGAGGTGTAGGTCGTGGTGGCATCGTGAACAGAGCAGGGCGAGGTTTGACAGGTCGGTGCGGCCGCCGTTTTTCCAGTGGTGGATGTGGTGGGCCTGGCAGTACCGGGATGCCCGTCCGCAGCGGATGCAGCCGCGGTCTCTGGCGATCAGCGCGGCCCATTGCGCGGCGGAGGCCCGGCGTCGGGTGCGTCCTAGCGCCAGCGGCACGAAGTTGTCTTTGACGTTCAGCCCGAAGATCACGGTGCACGCCGCGGCGCATGACAACAGGTCGAACGTGTCAGCCCCCAGCGCGGTGCCGTCGGTCAGGGTCGCCCCCGCCCCGGCGGGCAGGTTGTCCAGGTCGACCAGGATGGTCACTGCGGACACTCCCAGGGGGCGGTGGTTGGCCGCCGCGGCGGTGGCCATGTCGGCCAGGGCGTCGGCGCGGCGCTGGGCCGCGGTGGTGGTGTCGTGGGTGTCCGGCGGGCGGGTGAACGCGGCCAGGGTTTCGGCCAGGATCGCCCCGTCGACCTCGTCGAGCAGCCCGGTGATCGCCCACATCCCGTTGGCCCGCGCCGACAGCCGCAGGCTGCGTTTGGCGCGTTGCTGCTCGATCGGTCAGGTCCAGGTGGGTCGGGTTGTGGGCGTCGGCCACGGTCTGTAACACCCGGCGCAGCTCGCAGGCGTCGGTGAGTTTGGCCAGGGCGACCACCGCCGGTTCCGCGGCGGGGAAGTCGTCGATGTGCGGGGCCGCGGTCAGGATCTGATGGACATGCAACCCCGAAATGGCACCCGCGGCCCACGCCTCGGCCACTACCGGCAGGTCGTGTAACTGCTGGGCGGTGTTCACCATCCCCGACCCGACCGCGACCGGGGCGTTGGTGGCGGTCGCCACCAGCGTGCCGGTGGTCCCGGCGCCCAGCACCCGGGAATCCCCGGCGGTATCGGCGGCGCCGGCCAGACCGGTCAGATACGCCTCCAGGCGGTTACGCAGCCGGGCGGTGACCGCCAGGGCGGCGGCGCGTTCCTCCGCGCACAGCAGGTCCGGATCCGGCAGCGCATCAATATCGTCGTTGATCTGGTCGAACCCGGCCGGGGCGGTCGTCGGCAAGCACCCGCGGATCCGGGCCCGGCGGTGCGCCGCCCGCGACACATCAAAGAACGACGACGACGACGAAGAACCAGCCATAGCGCACCCCCGATCGCCACACGATTGTTGAATGTCGAATCGGCAAGGCCCAATGCCCCACCGCGACGTCACCAGCGAACAACCACGAACAACCAGGAACTACCAGCTATCGATCACACCGTAAACCGGACCTACGACATCCCCCCGGCACGTATTCACACCGTAAACCGGATCTACGACATCCCCCCGGCTACCTATTCACACCGTAGAACGGACCTACGACAAGTTCCTTCACTGTGGCTGACGCCAAGAACCCACGGTCCGATGAACCCGACCACTCGGACGTGCGGCCTCCAGCGCCTGATCCTGATCGACGTCCACATCAGCGTGCAACCGATGTTGAATGGTCCCATGTCGATGCGGCCTCTTGACGGCACTCCTACCACCGCACGTCTGTACGCGAGGGTGATCGCGGGAGCGTCGCTGCCGGGGTTCTTGTGGGGAGGCGGTGACGACATTCCCGAACGTGGGCTCTCACTAGGACACGTGCGATTCTCGGGCGAAAAGATCCAGGCGTATCGGCGAGTATGCGGCGGTTCGGGTCCAGATCTGCCTCCAGCGATGCTTCATGTGGCGGGTTTCCCGTCGGCGATGTATCTCATGACCAGCCGAGACTTCCCCTTGAGGTCCTTGGGTATGGTCCACATCGCGAACCGCATCGACGTGACTGGACAGTTGCCTGCCCTGGGTGAATATGAGGTTCAGGTACAGGCGGGCAATGCGCGTCAGCATCCGAAGGGGACGCAGTTCGACATGGTCACCAGCGCCCGGCTCGACGGTGAGCGTGTTTGGCGCGAGACGAGCACCTATCTGAGTCGCGGTACCCATCTGTCATCCGCGCAGGCATCGGCCGAAAGGCCCTCGTGGCCTGATCCCGGGCAGACCGCTGACGTGGTCGACCTAGAGATCCCAACGGACATGGGTCGGCAGTACGCGGCGGTCTCAGGTGACCGCAATCCCATTCATCTGCATCCGTTGGCGGCCAAGGCCTTCGGTTTCCGCACGACCATCGTCCACGGAATGTGGACTCTCGCTCGCTGCTTGGCTGCGGTGGAAGACGAACTACCCGAGGGCTACGTCGTCACTGCGGGCTTCTTCAAGCCAGTGTTCCTACCCGCCGCGAGCACATTGCGTATCGATCGGGGAGACGGTGATGTCACGGTGTGGCTCACCACCGGGGCCACTCGGCACGCCGTCGTCCAGGTCCAGTTCAGCGACTGAAGAAATGGGCCCCCGTCGCGGCGTACAGTTGAAGGATGCTGGCAGCGTTGCCGCCCGTTCCGCCCTGTGAACTGCCGCTCGGGGCGCTGCATCGCGTCGATCCGGCGAGGCATCAGCAGGTGATCATCGCGCGCGGAAAACAGAAACGCTCCAGCCGTGCCACCCTTTCCAGGTGGCAGTTCCGCAAGGGCTGCTGGATCAAGGTCGATCAGGTTTCCGCGCGCAACGGTGCACGCGGCTGGCATCCGAAGCCGTGGGACTGGAGTTACTACTCGCCCATCGGGACCTTCGGGCTGACCGACGCGGGCGGGAGGCGACACAAACCGCGCGGCACCGAATTGCCGTATCACCACTCAAGGGCGGGGTTCCAGGGGCCGCCCGGCGGCGAGTGGGTTTTCGACTATGTGGTCGCCATCAACTTCAATCGGGTGCCGGGTCGTTCACCGCTGGACATGAAGCGCCCCGACCCCTCGATCAAGGACGGTGGCATTTGGCTGCATGTGTCCGGTAGGGGCGCCACCCGCGGTTGCATCTCGGTCAGTCGGCAGGAGATGCGCAGGACTCTGAGATGGTTGGACCCGGCTGCTGATCCGGTGATCGTGATGGGGCCACGCGCGGTGTTGCGCAAGTAGTCCTGGGGCAGCCTGGAGCACTATGCAATCCGTGACTATGGCGCGAAGGGTGACCATGTCACGCGGGCCCCTGACACGAAAGAGATCGCAAGTGGATAGCCACCGGAACTGGCGAGCCGGCTCCTACGCAGTGATCGGCTCGACCTCAGGAACCTCTTGCGAGTCGTCGTTCGCGATAGCCATCCCCGCGGTGATTGAAGCGGACACGTACAGCGTCAGCGACTCGAGGTACAGGACCAGCAGCATCGCGATGGGAGCGGCGAAGGCGCCGTACTGAGGCTTGCTCACCGACCAAGCGATGATGAAGGAGAGCAGGTACTTCAGTATCTCGATGCCCACCGCCCCCACCGCGGTGCCCACGAGTCGGGCGTCCCTGGGAGGTCTGATCCCGCCCAAATGCCCCAGGATCAGCCACACCACCAGTGCGTTGAGACCGATGGACAAGACGGCAGTCAGCGCCAAGAGCAGCCAGCCCCAGGCACTCCCATCGAGGCCGAGTGCCTGCTCCACGGGTCCGGCGAAGTTGGAGATGACCACCGAGGGCACGAACGACAGCGCAATGAGTGGCGCCAACAGAAGCATCCACGCCAGCAGGCGCGCACGGGCCTTCACGAAGTTGCGCGGGTCCTTCGGGGCCCCGTAGATCAGGTGCATCGAGTTGCTCAGGGCGACCATCGCGCCGCTGCTCGAGTACAGCAGTACCAGTAGACCGAGCAGAGATGTCGTCTGGCCGACCTGCGCAAGTGTTTCGGGGGATACCCCCTGCTCGCCGATCAGGCCCGGGAAGGCGTTGCTCACGCTTTTGGTCACCGTGTCGGCGAGTTCCTCGCCACCTATCAAGGCGGCGAGGCCGAACGCGAACACGAGCATCGCGAACACGGACAAGAACAAGTAGTACGTGGTGCCCGCAGCGAGCAGCGTTACCTTGGCGTGACTGAATCTCAGGAAGGCGCGAAATCCGACCCCGGCCAGTGTGCTTCTTTCGTCGACCTTTGCCAATGTGTCCGCGATCGCCTTCGGCGGTGGGTCGATCGGCTCGCCGGGAATCGGGGGCGGGCTCGCCGCAATCGTCGATGGCGTCGCGGTGTCGGTCATGCTGCCTCCGGGATCGTGGGCCACGTTGAACGATAGTGCTGTACCCGATCGGCGCGCGTGGATGCCGCACGGGTAAGAGGACTTCCGCGTGTCCTCTCAAGCCCGGTTCGTGAGACGACCGGATTACGGCGTTGCCTTCGTCGCGATCAGGAGGCCGACGTACGGTGAGACATGCGTATGTCTGTGATGCTCCTGGCCTCTGTGCTGACGTTGGCCGCTTGCAGCAGTCATAGTTCAGGTCACGCCGAGGCCCCGGCGACCGAAGCGGTACACGGCGGTCAGACCCACGAGGCCACACCCGCCGAGCCGGTACTGTCCGCTCGCAAGGGGGAGCGCATCCTCACGGTTGGGGTCCCCGACGGATTCGTGCCTCAAGCACCTTCGGGCGCGACCGATGAGTACCGGTGCTTCCTCGCCGACACCGAACTCACGACCGATGCCATGCTGACCGGCGCGGAGTTCGTCCCGGGCAACCGCGCCATCGTGCATCACTCGATCCTGTACTCGGCCTATCCGGAACAAGTGCGTGCGGCAGAAGAACTCGACGCGGCCGACCCTGAGCCCGGCTACGAGTGTTTCGGGGGAGCGCGGCTGCCCAGCCGGACCGGCGATGCCGTGTCCGGGCTGGATCAATCGGACTGGATCACAGCCTGGGCACCCGGTGGCGAACCCTCCACGACGCCCTCCGGCTACGGCATGCCGATGCCGGCCGGTGGGCGGATCATCATTCAGATGCACTACAACCTGCGTACTGAGCAGGGTGCGGACTCGACGCAGGTCAGGTTGCGGCTCACGGACAAGAAACTCAAGCCGCTGAGTACAACGCTGCTACCTGCTCCGGTCGAACTGCCGTGTGCGCCCGGCGAATCGGGACGCTTGTGCAAGCGCACCGATGCGGTGGACGACGTGGTGAGCCGGTTCGGTGCGGGCAGCGGTGCGACGATCGCGGGCCTGCAGTTGTTGTGCAACGGCGATCCGGATGCTCCTCGAGCAGGTGAGGTGCAAACGTGCGATCGGCCGGTCACCTCGGCCAGCACGGTGTTCTCCGTGGCGGGACACATGCACCTGCTAGGACGCGAGATCTCGGTCACCCTGAACCCCGGC
>CAVPGV010000026.1:0-34506 GCA_963704075.1 uncultured Actinomycetota bacterium | reverse complement strand
CTGCCTGGGGCTGACCTCGGCCGGCGAAGCAGATCGCGCTACCGCAGCCGCGCCATAAACGCCTGACCACGAATGATCCCCGTGGAGTTCTACGGGTTCACCAGCACGCTCAGCGCCAGCAGACAGCCTGTGACCGTGGGCGCAGGCAGGCTCCCACGTCGCCGGGTCTGAGACCTGCGCAGGGAGGTGAGCCGGTGGGCGGCCGGAACACAGCCCACCAGTGCGATCACACCGACCGCCCAATCCGAGATGGCCCAGCCCGGCCACGGCCAGGTGCACGGACCCGACCCCCGCCACCACCACCAGCGCGAGAACGGTGCGCCGCCAGGCCAACCGCGTCCGTTCGATCTGGGAGTCCACTACAGCGACCCCGCGATCACGATCACGGTAAGCACGACCATGCCGATGGTCAGGATCAGCGGCCCGCGTTGTGTCGGCAACGGATCGCCTTGCTCCATTCGGCGCTGCACATCCTGCCAATGCCGGTAGGACGTGATGGTCAGAATGCCACCCAGGATCGCGAAGCCGATGGCCGCCACCGACAACAAGCGGGAGGCGCCGGCATCGATGATGAAGATCCGGATCGCGATACCTCCGGCGATCAGGGCCATCCCCGTCCGGACCCAGGCGAGATAGGTCCGCTCGTTGGCCAGCGAGTACCGGTAGTCCACCTCTTCGGTCACGGCGCCACCTCCTGCCTATAGACGCGGACCTCCCACGGCCGCAGAACCGGACCCACCGGTTCCCGGTAGTTGGCGATCACCAGATCCCCGTGCAGGTCGACTGGCGACTCGCCAGGATCGGCGCCGACATTCGCCACGATCAACAGGCAGACGTCTGCGGACGTGCGGGTGAACACGAACAGATTCGGATCGGCGGGCAGCAGCAGTTCGAAGTCGCCCTCCCGGACCACCGGATCGGCGTGACGCAACGAGATCAGACTGCGGTAGTACGCGAACACCGATTCCGGGTCGCCCACTTCCGCCGCGGCGTTGATCCGGGGGTAGTTCGGGTTGACCGGTAACCACGGGGTGCCAGTGGTGAAACCGGCGTGTGCCGCATCGTCCCATTGCACGGGGGTACGCGCGTTGTCACGGCCCATGGCCTGCAGACTGCTCATGACCAGCCGCGGGTCGAGGCCCATGCCATCGACCGCCTGCCGGTAGTAGTTCAGTGATTCCACGTCCTGGAACTGCTCGATGCTCGAGAACGGGTAGTTGGTCATCCCCAGTTCCTCGCCCTGGTAGATGTACGGGGTGCCGCGTTGCAGGTGCAGGATGGTCGCCAGCAGCGTCGCGCTCTCGTACCAGTAGTTGCGGTCGTCGCCGTACCGGGACACGATGCGGGGCTGATCGTGGTTGTTCCAGTACAGGCTGTTCCAGCCCACCTGGGCGAGCCCGTACTGCCACTTCCCGAGGTTCTCCTTGAGCTCCACGAGATTCAACGATCGCACGTCCCACTTGCCCAGGCCATGATCGAGTTCCACGTGCTCGAACTGGAAGACCATGTCGAGTTCGTGCCGATCCCGGTCGGTGTAGAGGCGGGCCTGCTCCACCGACACCCCGGGCGTCTCACCGACGGTCAGCAGCTCGGCATCTCGATCGGCGAACACCGCCCTGTGCATCTCCTGCAGGAATTCGTGGACCCGCGGACCCTCGCTGTAGTAAGGGCTGCCGTTGGCGTATAGCTCGCCCGGCGCTTGCTGCCCGTCGGGCAGGGCGGCGTGTTTGGAGATCAGGTTGATCACGTCCATGCGGAAACCGTCGACCCCGCGATCCAGCCACCAGTTCATGAGGTCGTAGACCGCCTGGCGGACCTGGGGGTTCTCCCAGTTCAGGTCCGGCTGCTTCTTGGTGAACAGGTGCAGGTAGTACTCCCCGGTGACGTCGTCATACTCCCAGGCACTGCCGGAGAAGATCGACCCCCAGTTGTTCGGAGGGCCGTCATCACGTCCCTCGCGCCACCAGTACCAGTCCCGCTTCGGATTGTCCGGGCTCGACCGCGATTCCACGAACCACGGGTGTTCGTCGGAAGTGTGGTTGACCACCAGATCCATGATGAGTTTCATGCCGCGTTCGTGGACGGCCGTTAAGAGCCGGTCGAAGTCGGCCAGGGTGCCGAACATCGGGTCGATGTCGCGGTAGTCGCTGATGTCGTACCCGTTGTCGTCCTGCGGTGAGCGATAGATCGGCGACAACCACAGAACATCCACACCGAGGTGGACGAGGTAGTCCAGCTTCGACTCGATCCCGGCGAGGTCCCCGATCCCGTCGCCGTTGGAGTCCGCGAAGGAACGGGGGTAGATCTGGTACACGACCGCGTTGGTCCACCACAGGCTCACAGGCGACAGGCTACGGGTGAGCAGATGAGCCGCGCGAGCCTGTGTTGCCGGGGTGTCCCTCATTAAACCTGGGCCACTGAGCCGTCATTCCCGGCGATCCGGCCCAGTTGTAATGCCGATCCACGGCAATTTGCCCGGTTTTGACTGGTTCTGGCCCTCAAAGCTGGGCCGCCGTCGCTCAGCCCGGACCAGTTCTGATGGCAGTGCCCGCTACTCAGAACCCGTTCAGTTGATCCACGACCTGCAACAGCTCACCTTGGTCGTACCAGTTGACCGCCACGAAGTTCGGGATCTGACCACGTTCCTCGCGGCAGTCGCGAACCCGTTGCCCCAAGACGTCCTCGGTGTTGGACTGCTGGGCGCTGGACACCAGCGTCGTGAAACCGCTCAACCAGTGGTTCACCATGAACAGGTCGGCATCCGCCGGACCCCGGTTCGGTGCGCAATCGAAATCGTCGACACTCTCGTACGTGAAGCCGGTGTCCTGGACCAGGTCGAAGCCGGAGTGCAAGTAGGGGTACCGTGCGCCGCCGCCCTCGTTCTCCATGAGAACCAGCACCCGGCGGCCCGAGTCGATCATCTGGCCCAGCGTCGGCCAGGGTTCGCCCGGGTCATGGACGTACGCCACGTCGGCCAACCCGGTCTTGTCGAAGACCTCCGCGGTGTCCGCCGGCGTCACCGCATCCTGGATGAAGATCGTCACGACCTCGCGCGGATTCTGGTCCAACCAGGCCTTGACCCCCGCGAGTTCGGACTCCAACTCAGTGGCACCGAGCTCACACAGGGTGTGGCAGAGGAACGGCTTCTCTGGGCCGAGGGTCTGCTCGCCGCGCAGTCGGTCGATGGTGCGTTCCATCGCGGGCGTCAGCGCGTTCGCTCGGCCCGCTGTGAAGTCCGACTGCGCCCGCGCAAGGGAGCGCTGGGCCGTGACCGCCCCGCCCGAACGGGTCGCCTGGCCGTACCAGGTGTCGATCAGGAACACCCGCATACCGTCTTCCAGGGACTCGACCATGCCCGTGGGCTGTTCGGCGAGGAACCAACCCGGCCGGTCGGCTGCGGACATGGAGTTGTGACTGGCCGGGAATGCGACGTCGTTGAACGGACGATCACACAGTTCCACGTGACCGTTGCAGGCCGCCGGATCACCGGTCGATGCGGCGACCTGGGTGGCTTGGGGCAACGCGGACGGCACGAGCACGAATGCGATCAGTCCGATCGTCAGCAGCCCGAGGGCGGCCGGTGGCGCCCACGCCCAGCGCCAGGCATCCCCTTCCTCGGCCGGGCCCCGCGACCGCTCGGCGACGAGGTCGAGTTCGGCCACTCCCGTCAGGAGCACGGCGATCCCAACAGCGATCGCAACGAGCACCACCGCGATGTCCGGCTTGAGGATGAATCCCGCTCCGACCGCCACCAGCACCAGGGCCCGCACCAAAGCCCACGCAGGCGCACTGGGACGCCGGGTCAGGCGCCGACCCCATGATGCCACCAGTTCGTGCACATGCACCTGCGGCAGAAGTGCACTCGCCGCCACTACGAACAAACCACCCACCACCGCGGTCCACAGCACTCGGACGGCCAGCGCCCGACCGAACACGTCGGCGGCCGACTGCAATACTGCCGAGGGCAGCGGACCCGGGTCGTACAACCGGCTGGTCACCCAGGCGAGCCCGCCCAGGACCGCCAACGTGGTCGCGACCGCCAGCAACGACCACCCCACCCTCAGAAGCGCCACCCGTCGGTCGGGGGCGATCCATACCCCGAGCACCCACAGGATGATGGTGAGGGTGGGAAGCACCCAGGCCAGGACGGTGATCGTCTGGAACAACGGGATGATCTGCGCAGCCACCCCCTGCTGACCGCCGATCTGCGCGAGCGTGACGTCCAGGCCGGGAGGAATGTTCTCAGCCAGGTCCGGGGCGATCGCCGTCACCAGGGAAACCGCCGAGGAGCCGATGTCGGCGATCGTCAGAACCGCCGACTCCGATCCTTCTTCGGTCAGGGCACTGTGGAAGGCCGCCACCGCTTGTGTGAAGACCCCGTCGAATGCGCTACTGGCCACGACGGCGGCCGCAGCGGGCTGCAGAGCTGGGGCGATCGCCACCAGGTCGGGCTGGGCGTCGACCAATGCGCCGCTGATCTGGGCGCCGATCTGCGCGGCCAGTTCCGGGTCGGTGCGCATGGCGTTGACGTGATCGGCGAAACGCGGGCCGTTGACGACGTTCGCGTTGAGGAAGCCGGCAATGCTGGCGAACAGGAACAGCACGCCCGCGAGCCCCAGCGCGATCGACGAACCCCTCGTGTTCCGCACGCATCCTCCCCATCTGGGCACCTCAGGCTCACGCCCGAGAGGACCCGTATTGACTACTCTGCGTATCCGAATCGCTTCGAATGGTGATCAAGCTCTTCCAAGCAGGATAGTTGAACCGTGGCAGATCCAGGTCTGGATCATAGGGGGGTTCCTTCGGCATGGAAACTTGCCATTCCTGTCGCCCTCGTCGCAACCCTGGGACTCGCCCTGACGATCGGACTGGTCCAGCTGCAGCGGCACAACGTCTCCGAGGACGCTCGCGTCGTGGTGCGACAGAGCGTGTCCACCACCGCTGAGCGGGCCTCACGGTCATTGGGCACTTTGAACGGGTCGATGGGCGCGGTCACCGGGCTGTTCGAAATCCAGAGCAACATAACGCAGGAGGAGTTTCGCGCCTTCGTGCGCAGGGCGTTCGCATCTCGGCCGGACGTCCAGGCCGTGCAGTACGCCCCGCTGATCTCCTCATCGCAACGCACCGAGTTCGAGTCCCTACTGGCCCAGAACGGGCATCCGGACGGAATCCGCGATCCCTCGCCCGATGGCCTGGTCCGGTCCCCTGAGCGCAAGGAGTACCTGCCGATTCAATACTCCTACCCACAGGCCAGGAACGGCCAGACCTACGGCCTGGATGCGCTCTACCGCCCGAGCAACCGTCCCACCGTGCTGGCCGCACGCGACACCGGCGAGACGCAGATCGCCGGCCTGACGAACATCGTGCAGGACGGCACCCCCGCATTGCTGCTGTACACGCCGATCTATCGCCCCGGCGCGCAACCGACCACGATCGAAGGACGGCGGGCGAATTGGGCCGGAATGGCGGTGGCGGTCCTGCGGATACCCGAGTGGATGGAACGTGCCACGGGCGTCCACGCGGATCGCACGACGTCGCTGACCCTTATCGACAACCGGCAACAGGACTCCCAGGTCATTTGGTCCAACGACACCAACGTCGACCCCAACAACCCGCGGACGTGGTCGAGTTCGGCCACCGTGACGCTGACTGACGACGAGGACGTGATCCTGGCTGGCGCGCCCACCCCGGGATTCCTCGCACAACAGGGCGCCTGGCGACCATGGGCGGCGCTCATCGGCGGGCTGATCATGACCCTGCTCATGTGCCTCGTCGTCTGGAAATGGCTGGATGCCCGGCGGATCCGCCGCCTCGCCGACGAGTTGCAGCAGGCGACGGACCGCCTGCGCTTCTTGGCCGAACGCGACCCATTGACCGGCCTGCCGCACCGCGACGGTTTGAGAAGTTGGGTCGACGGATGGTGTTCGCGCAACCCAGACCGATCGCTGGCGGTGCTGTTCATCGACCTCGACGGGTTCAAAGAGGTCAACACCGCTTGGGGTCATCCGACCGGGGACCTGGTCCTGCGCCAGATCGGCCATCGGCTGTCCGTCCTCGGAGGAGATTCCGACTCGACCATCGCACGGCTCGGCGGCGACGAGTTCGTCGTGGCGCGGGCGATGGACCGCGGCTCGCTCGCCGGTTTGACGACGATGGTCCACACCGTCATCCACGAACCCATCCCGATCGGCGACCGTGATGTGCAGTTCACCAGTTCCATCGGGATCGCCGTCTGGCCCGAGGACGGCAACACCCTGGACACTGTGCTGGTCAGTGCTGATATCGCGGTGCGCGCCGCCAAGCAGAAACAAGCCGACTCCGTGGTGCGGTTCGATCCCGTGATGGCGGCCGAAGGCGCTGCACAACGGCAACTGGCCAGGGCCTTGCGGGCCGCGATGCGGTTCCCCGACGACAACTTCTATCTGGAGTACCAGCCCCAGGTCGACATGCGTACCGGATCGCTGGTCGCCGCGGAGGCCCTCATCCGGTGGCGCGATGCCAGCGGACGCATGATCCCCCCGATGGAGTTCATCCCCATGGCCGGGGCACAGGGGATGATGCCGGCCTTGGGCCGCTGGATCCTGGACCAGGCATGCCAGACCGTCGCCCAATGGCGCCACAGTCTGCGATGCGGTCGTCGCGGTCAACGTCGACACCCAGCAACTCAACGACGACTTCGCCGGCACCGTTTCCACCGTCCTGCACCAACGAGGCGTCGAACCAGACTGGCTGATCATCGAAGTCACGGAGAGTGCGGCCATGGACAGCGAGGCGCAGCGCGAACTCGACCGGGTCCGCGCCCTCGGAGTGCAAGTGGCGATCGACGACTTCGGGACCGGGTTCTCGTCGTTGTCGCGCCTGGCCGACCTGCCCGCCAACCAACTGAAGATCGACCGCGCGTTCGTGGCCGGTCTAGGCGAGTCCGCCGAGTCGCTGGAGATCGTGCGCACGATCGTGGCCCTGGCACGGGCGTTGGGTCTCGACACACTCGCCGAGGGCGTCGAGACCCCGCTGCAGGCGCAGATCCTGCTGCGTGAAGGCGTTCATCTCGGACAGGGGTTCCTGTTCGCGCGGCCGATCACGAAACAGGCATGTCTGGAGGCCTTCCAGACCGGAATCGGGATGCCGGCCAGCCTGGTCAACCGGTAACGCGGCGAGTCGGAAAGCTCGACGGCCGACCGGGGCTGGTCCTAGGTGGCGCGGACGCAGGCTTTGATCATGCGCACCGGGTTGCTCCCGCCGTATTTCTTCATCTCGGCCTTGGTCACCGACGTGGTGCCCTTGACGCGCTGCTTGGACCCCGATCCCTTCCACCGAACCGTGTACCTACCGACCGGCTGGTTGAACTCGTCGTACTGGGTGGCGCGCAGTTTGCCCTTCGAGACCTTCCCCTTGATGCAGAAGTACTCGCTGTAGAACGCGCCGATCGCGCCCACCACCTTGCGGCCCTTCTTGCGCAGTGCCGCGAAGTCGCCGTAGTACAGTCCATCGACCGACTGCAGGTTCTTCACCATGTACAGGTCCCGAGTCGGCGCGGCGCTGGCCGTCGGCGCCACCACCCCCACCGACCCGATGGTCAGAATCGTCGTCAGTGCTGCTGCGCCCATACCTTTGTGCTGCATACCTCCACGGTACGCCTCTGGGCTCTGATACGAGCGCGTCGCCGGGCCGGAGCGGCCCACCTGCGACAATCAGGTAATCCCCGATCACAAGGACACGCCACATGGCCCTGCGCAGCGACCTGCGGAACGTAGCAATCATCGCCCACGTCGATCACGGCAAGACGACCCTGGTCGATGCCATGTTGTGGCAGTCGGGCGCCTTCCGAGAGAACGCCGACGTCGCCGACCGGGTCATGGACTCCATGGACCTCGAACGCGAGAAGGGCATCACGATCCTCGCGAAGCAGACAGCGGTGCTGCATGGCGGCGTGACGATCAACATCATCGACACCCCCGGCCACGCCGACTTCGGCGGTGAGGTGGAACGCGGACTCGAGATGGTCGACGGCGTACTGCTGCTGGTCGACGCGTCGGAAGGGCCGCTCCCCCAGACCCGGTTCGTGCTGCGAAAGGCGCTGGCCAAACAACTGCCGGTGGTTCTGGTGGTGAACAAGGTCGACCGGTCCGATGCCCGGATCGCCGAGGTGGTCGACGAGGTCTACGAATTGTTCTTCGACCTCGACGCCACAGAGGACCAGATCGACTTCCCGGTCGTCTACGCAAGTGCCCGGGCCGGTCGGGCGAGCCTCGAGCGGCCACAGAACGCGTCGATGCCCGACTCACCGGACCTCGAACCGCTCTTCGAGACGCTGGTCTCCACCGTTCCGGCTCCGAGCTACGACGAGGACGCCCCTCTGCAGGCGCACGTCACGAACCTGGATGCGTCTGCCTACTTGGGCCGCTTGGCGGTGTGCCGCATCCACGCCGGAACCATCCGCAAGGGCCAACAGGTCACGTGGTGCCGCGCCGACGGGACACAGACCATTGCGAAGGTCAGCGACCTGCTCATGACCGACGCCTTGGAGCGCAAGCCCGTCGACCAAGCGGGGCCCGGCGACATCATCGCGGTGGCCGGGATTCCGGAGATCACGATCGGTGAGACCCTGGCCGATCCGAACGACCCCCGGCCCCTGCCGGTGATCACCGTGGACGAGCCGAGCATTTCGGTGACCATCGGCACCAACACCTCGCCCCTGGCCGGCGGGCAGGGCAGCAAGATGACCGCCCGACTGATCAAGAACCGGCTGGACTCCGAGTTGATCGGCAACGTCTCACTACGGGTCGCGGACACCGACCGCCCCGACGCATGGGAGGTGCAGGGTCGCGGCGAGCTGCAGCTGGCCGTGCTCGTGGAGATGATGCGGCGCGAGGGTTTCGAGTTGACCGTCGGCAAGCCACTGGTCGTCACCAAGGAGATCGACGGCACACTGCACGAACCGATGGAGAACGTCACCATCGACATCCCGGAGGACTACGTCGGGGTCATCTCGCAGTTGATGGGGCTGCGTCGCGGACGCATGGAGGACATGACCAACCACGGGACCGGATGGGTGCGCATGGAGTACCGGGTGCCCGCCCGAGCACTCATCGGCTTCCGCACCGAGTTCCTCACCGAGACTCGCGGGACCGGCCTGATGCACCACGTCTTCGGCGGGTACGAGCCGTGGCACGGTGACTTGCGCACCCGCCCGAGCGGGTCGCTGGTCGCCGACCGCCGCGGTGTGGTCACCAGCTACGCATGCTTCAACCTGCAGGAACGCGGGACCCTGTTCGTCGAACCCGGCGCCGAGGTGTACGAAGGCATGATCGTGGGGGAGAACGCCCGGGCCGACGACATGGACGTCAACCCGACGAAGGAGAAGAAGCTCACCAACGTGCGGTCCTCGACCGGTGAAGAGCTCGAACGTCTGATCCCCGCCAGGCAACTGTCGCTGGAGCAGGCATTGGAGTTCTGCCGGGAGGACGAGTGCGTCGAGGTCACTCCGCACATGGTGCGTTTGCGGAAGGTCGAGCTGAACGCGGCCCTGCGCGGTCGGGCCACGGCACGGCGCAAGGCGCGGGGCTGACTGCCGCGCGGGCTGAGGACCGGCGAACGCCAGGTGCCGCGAGTGAACTTCCGGGACCGGCTCAACCTCCAATCAACTCGGGCAAGACGAACGGCCGGACGGTGCGCTCCCGCTGAGGGCCGCGCTCCACTACGCCGGACACGGGCGTGCCGCTTCACCGGGTTGGTGTCCACTGTCTAGCCTGGCGTCATGAGCAACGATCTGCCTCCGGCTGGCTGGTACCCGAATCCCGATGGCACCGGCGGTCTTCGCTGGTGGAGCGGGATCGGGTGGAGCGAGTACACCCGTAGCGGACCGGCCACGCCGACCCCCGACGCCGCGGTGCCACCGCCGACCCCCGACACGGTTGAGCAGCCCGCGACACCCGTTCCGGCCGCGCCGCAACCTCTTCAGCCCCCGGCCAGCGCCTGGCAAGCAGGTGCGGCCCAACCCGCTGCGACCGCACCTCTGGGTGGCTACGCGCCGTACTCACCGCCGCCGAGCAGGCCGCTGACCGGCAGTGGCATGCGGCCGTTGGGCTCGATGTTCTCCGATATCGGACGTATCGTCCGTCGCGCATGGTGGCCGATCCTCGCGATCTCGGTGATCATCTGGGCAGCGATAACCGCCCTTCTGGCCGTTTTGGCCGTGACGTTGGTCGATCTGACGGCATTCCGCCGAGGCCTGGACTTCCTCGGCACAGCACTGGACAACTCACCGGACGGCGACCTCAGCCAAGCGCAGATCGATCGACTGCAGACCGACTTCGGGGAGGCCTTCAGTCGCCTACCGGTCGCCGGATGGGTTCTGGTCGGCGTGGTCCTGTCGGTGTTGCTGCTTCTCGCGACCACCGTTCAGATCGGCGCCGTCAACCGTTTGGCGATGGATGCCACCACGTCGAACCCCGTGTCCTGGGGTCCCGCGTGGAGGTCCGGATTCACCGCCGGTCTGCGACTGTTCGGCTACTACGTGCTCATCAGCGTGTTGGTCGGACTCGGCCTGGTTCTTGTCGTGGTGGCCATCGCCCTGGCCGCACAGCTGTCCCCGGCGCTCGCGGTCGCGCTCGGCCTGCTGGCGTTCCTGGGCGCAATCGTGCTGTCCTTCTGGCTTCTCGGGCGCCTGATCCCGGCCCTTGCACAAGCCGTGGTCGCGGGCGGCGCCCTTGGCTGGTCGTGGCGGGCGACCAAAGGCAAGTACTGGGCAGTGCTGGGACGCTACCTGCTCTGGTCACTGGCGGCCTCAGTGATCATCAACGTGGTGCTCACGGTCATCAGCATCCCGGTGAGTCTGTTCTTCCTCGGCTCGTCGACCAGCGAGGATCCCTTCTCACAACTCGGTCTCGCGCTGTCCCTGAACCTGATCCTGCTTCCGCTGAGCATGGCCACCGCGGCCATCACGATCGTGGGGATCGTGCCGATCTGGCGGGACCTCACAGACCACCCGGTCTATCGGTCGATCGACGATGAGGGGCTACCGATCACGCAACCCGGTGCGTGAACGACAAGCCACTGCACCCGAGTCGTCGGGGCTGTTTCTCGGCGGTCAAAGGGTTACTGTGACGCCATGCCACGACCAGTCCATTTCGAGATCCAGGCCAGCGATGTGGGTGCGGTGCGCACCTTCTACGAGGACGTCTTCGGCTGGACGTTCGAGAAGTTCGGCGACGTCGATTACTGGGTCATCAACACCGGTGACGAACCGGCTGGGGTCAACGGTGGCCTGCTCCCCCGCAACAGCCCGGCGCCGAAGGAGGGCGACGGCGTGAACGCGTACGTCGCGGTGATCGGTGTGGGCGACTGTCAGGAGTACTTCGACCGGGCTCTTGCGGCCGGTGGGACCGAAGCCATGCCCGTGACCGCGATGCCCGGGGTGGGGGTCCTGGCATACGTGAAGGACCCCGACGGCAATCTGTTCGGGATCATCCAACCGGAGCCCGGCAGCGGTTGACCCCCGCAGGCGATGGGTTCTGGCGCGCTAGCGTCCAAAGTCCCGCTGGTCGGGTCGCTCGTGGGGACTTTGGTCGGATCTGGTCACCCACTGGCGCGTGGTGTCCAAAGTCCCGCCAGTCGGGTCGCTCGTGGGGACTTTGGTCGGATCTGGTCACCCACTGGCGCGCTGGTGTCCAAAGTCCCGCCGGTCGGGTCGCTCGTGGGGACTTTGGTCGGATCTGGTCACCCACTGACGCGTTACGTCCAAAGTCCCGCCAGTCGGGTCGCTCGTGGGGACTTTGGTCGGGTCTGGTCACGTTCCGGGCCCGTTGCCTAACGAGACACGGTCTTCATTCGGGCAGAGTCGGGATCACCGGTTCGGCCAGCAGGACATCCCGCTGCACCTCGCGACTCTCCAGCAGTTCCACGATCCTGCGCACATCACCGTCGGCGCCGAGAACCTTGCCAAGCACCGGGGGAAGGTCGGCCCGGTAGTCATGGCCCCGCGAACGGAATTGCCCGGATTGCTGCTGCGCGGCGAACACCAAGTCGAAGATCACCTGCCACCAGGTCAGGACGGGGACCCAGTTCATCGCCTCCGGGATGTTACGACCCCGATCACCGCGCAACCACGAGGGACGCCGCCACGCCAGCGCTCCGTTCCAGCGGGTCACGGGGTCCGCGTCGTGGTCGAGGAACCACAGCTGCGCCTGCTCGTCCCCGCTCAGTTGCTGCCAGCAATCCAGGTGAACGACGCCGGGTGTACGCAGCATCTGGTCGCGCAGCGAGGGGCCTCCCGGAGTGCCCACGGACACCAGAGCGTCAAGCCGGTCCACGCGGCCATCCGCACTCACGAGACTGGGGCTCATCTGCAGGGCCTCCTGCGCGACCCGCGCGCCCAGGCTCTCTCCGTACATCAGGACCCTCGGCGGCTCGGACATTCCCCGCAGCCGTTCGGCCAGGCGGTCGAGCAGGGTGCGCACGGTGAGCGCGCCGAGTTCGACCCGTCGAAGCGACAAGACTGACGGCAGCACCCCGTATTGCACCACCACGCTGGCGCAGTCACCACCGGTGAAGCATTCCACCGCCTCGGCGGCGACGTATTCGGCATAGCCCGATCCCGCGGGGCTCATCACGAGAAGTGTCGTGCGTCCGAACCCCCCGAGCCGCTCGAGTTCGGCGAGCGCGAGGTCGACCCGCTGTTCCACAGTGGGCGCGGTGTGAAGCCCGACGTAGACGCGGACGGGTTCGGCCGACGGCTTGCACACTGCCTGGATCTGATCAGCAGGTGTCCGCAGACTTACGAACCGACGACCGTCGCGGGCCAGACTGCCGTAGTCCACCGCAGATGCAGGACCTCCGGAGACGTAGGCGTCGTCGGGAGGCTCACGGAGTGCCGGATCGGCGGCGGTGCCCACCGCCCGAAGACTGGCCAGGCCCGACCTGATCCCCACGGCCGCCACACCGGCCAGACTTGTGCCCGTTCCCAGCACCAACAGCGCGGACCACGCCGACGGCGAACCACCCCAGCGGTGCGCCACCGCCGAACCTCCCCAGCGGGCCGCACGCGCGGTCACCTCCGGGGCCCCGGCCAGCACAGTCCCCGCCGCAGTGCCCGCCGCCACGGCAACGGCGGCGTTCAGGTGGCGCGGGTCCCACGCCGGGTAGGACGTGCGCTGCTGCCTGACGTGGGCCGCTCCGCGCACTGCCGCGAACCCCAGACCCACCGGCACGACCCACCGTCCCACCCGCCATGGAACATCGGGGAGCGCCGCTGTCGTCACACCTGTCGTTGCGGCGCAGACCGCCGTGACCATCGCCTGGTGCCGGGTCGTCCGGGGCACCAGGGTGGGACGCAACGACTGCACGACGCCGGCGGCCACGGCCAACATTCGCACGGGGTCCACGTCGCCATTGTGGTCGATCACGGGCCATCGTGGTTCAGCACGCGCCGCCGGCGACCGGCCTGCGCGGCGACTGGGCTTGCCTCCACGGGATCCACGGGCCACTCTCGAATCGTGAGCACACCATTGAGCGCAGAAGAGATTCAGCAGCGCCTCGCCGATCTGCCCGGATGGACCGGCGACACGCAGGGGCTGACCCGGACCATCGAGTTCAGCGACTTCCCCACCGCCATCCGAGCCGTCGTGCTCGTCGCGGAGGCCGCCGAGGAGATGGACCACCACCCCGACATCGACATCCGGTGGCGACGCGTGACATTCGCCGTGTCCACCCATTCCGCCGGCGGCGTGACCGGTCTCGACACCGATCTGGCTGACAGGATCTCGAGACATCGCGGCATCCTTGTCGGCATGACCAGGATCAAGGCCTACCAGCGGCTGCTCGACGTCGCGCTTGCGCTGACCGCCGCCGGGCGCGTCGGAGTGCTCAGCGGTGACCTGCTGCAGCGGGTCGGCTACAAATCCGACGAAGCGGGCAAGCGCGCCCTGATGCGCGACCTCGACGATCTGCGCGACGTCGGTCTGGAGATCGAGAACCTCGCTGACCCCGGCGAGGACGCCCGTTACGTGCTGCGCCCCGGAGACGTCCGGATGCGCGTCGAGTTCACCGGAGCGCAGCGCACCGCCCTGCAGGCGGCACTGGCCGCGGCGTCGGAGGACGGCATCGTCGAGCTCGCCCGCAAACCGTTGCCGGTGGACCTGGACCGGGTTCGGGAGGCGGTACGAGCGCGGTGCGTCATGTGGTTCCAGTACAACGGAAAGCAGCGCCAGGTCGATCCACAGTCCTGGCAATGGTCCGGGCATGACTTGGTCGTGTCCGGATGGGAGCGCAGTTCCGAGAAGATCAAGAGTTTCGCCGTCGTCCGGATGATGGATCTCGAGATCGGTCCACCGGGCTCGGCGCACCTTCCCGATGACGTGAAGCGCCCGGGTCTGGACCCCATCACCTGGCAGGTGGATCCGCCCGTGACAGCCACCCTGGAGTGCCCCGGCTTCCAGGACGACACGATGCGCCTGGTCGGGGGACGGGCAAACGGCGACCAGGTGCAGGTGCCGGTCACCAACCGCCTGGTGTTTCTCGCCCGGGTGGTTGAGCTGGGCTCCCGGGTCCGATTGGTCGGACCGCCGGAACTACGTGACGAACTGCGCTGCCTGCTCGAGGCGGCACGATGAAGCACACCCGCGCAAGTCAGTCCCTGGTACGACTGTCGACCGTGCTCAACCTTCTGCACGCGCACCCGGGTGGCCTGCGTATGGACTACCTGGCCGAGCAGGTGGGCGTCACCCGAGGCGGTGTTGCGCCGGGAGATCCTGGACTTCTACACCGCGGACACCCTGGGGGTGCGTCCGGACACGATCATCTTCATGTCCGCCGAGGGCAAGGAGGACGACCCGGCGTCCGCGGAGATGGTGCGGGTCGTTACCGACACACCGGGCGCCGAACTGGGGGTGGAACTGCAGACGCCGCAGAAGTGGCTGGAGGTCTACCAGACGGCTTCGCGCATGTCGGAGATGCGCCCGGACGACACCGATCTGGCCGAGGCCGTACAGGTCATCGCGCAGCGGATCCTGACCGGCGTTCCGCAGCGCCCCGACAGCGAGATCGGCCGCGTCCTGTCCGAGGCGATCAGCAAGCGCGTGGCCGTCGAGATCGAGTACTCCCGCACATGGAAGCCGGGCCTGGTGGACCGGACGGTCCATCCACTGCGTCTGGTCGAGACGGCACGCGGTTGGGAGCTCGACGCCTTGCTGCCCGACGACGAGGTACGCACTTTCATCATCGACCGGATCAGTGATGTGACGTTGACCCAGGAATCGTTCGAGGTGCCCCGCGGAACCACCGCGCGCCTGGTCGAGCACCGGCGGCCGACAACGGTCGACCTGGTGGTCCCGCTGGGGTACCAGTGGGCGGTGGACCGCTACGCCGAGAGCAGCACGGTGGTGGAGCAGGACGAAGGCGACGTGAGCATCAGCGCCCAGTTCCTGCCGCCCGTGGCCGAACGTGTCGGGCTGGTGCTGATCACCGCCCCCAACTCCTTCGTGATCCGCCCGGATCATCTGAAGAGCGCGGGCCAGGAGATGGCCGATGTGCTGCTGGTCCACCACGGCCTGCAGGGTTGACGGGAGCGGCGCGCTCGCCTGGGTCGGAACGCTCGCCGCTATCGACCATTGTGGTTTCGCGGGTCGATGGCAGACTGGAAACATGCAGATTGCTTCCGACGTAACCGAACTCATCGGCAACACCCCTCTGGTCCGGATCAACCGGATCTCCGACGGCGCCGAGGCGACGATCGCCGCCAAGCTGGAGTTCTACAACCCGGCCAACAGCGTCAAGGACCGGATCGGTGTGGCCATGATCGACGCCGCCCTGGAGTACGACCTGATCGGCCCCGACACCGTGATCGTGGAGCCGACCAGTGGCAACACCGGCATCGCGCTGGCGATGGTGTGCGCGGCGCGTGGGATCAAATGCCTGCTCACCATGCCGGAGACGATGAGCATGGAACGGCGCATGCTGCTGCGGGCCTACGGCGCCGAGTTGATTCTGACGCCCGGCCCCGACGGCATGGCCGGCGCGATCGCGAAGGCCGAGCAACTGACCAAGGAGAACCAGAACTACGTAATGCCGCAGCAGTTCGCCAACCGGGCGAACCCGGCGATCCACCGCGCCACCACGGCCGAGGAGATCTGGCGGGACACCGACGGGCAGGTGGACATCCTCGTGTCCGGCGTCGGCACCGGGGGCACGATCACCGGCGTGGGCCAGGTCCTCAAGGAACGCAATCCGCAGGTGAAGGTCGTCGCGGTTGAACCGGCGGCGTCCCCCGTGCTGTCCGGTGGCCCCAAGGGCCCGCACCCGCTGCAGGGGATCGGCGCCGGCTTCGTGCCGGAGATCCTCGACACCGAGGTGTACGACGAGATCGTGACGGTCGAGTCCGAGGATGCGATGGCCACGGCGCGGCGCAGTGCGCGAGAGGAGGGCCTGCTCGTGGGGATCTCCTCGGGTGCGGCTCTTTGGGCGGCGATCGAGGTCGCCAAGCGGCCTGAGAACGCCGGCAAACTCATCGTCGTCATCGTGCCGAGCTACGGCGAGCGCTACCTCAGCACTCCGCTGTTCGCCGACCTCGCGCAGTAGCAGCCGGGGCTTCGGCCTCCCGATACGTGCAGCCGGGCAGGGAGTAATCCCCGGTCAGATCCCGGCGCCGTCGGTGAAGACCTCGACCTGCGTGCGGGCCTGCGTCACGAAACTGCCCGGTGGCAGGTCCTGGGTCACCCAGCAACCGCCACCGATGATGGTGCCCTTGCCGATGGTGATCCGTCCCAGAACGGTGGCGCCGGAGTAGATCACGACGTCGTCCTCGACGATCGGGTGCCTGGGGATCCCCTTCTCGACACCGTCGAGCTTCTTGGCACCCAACGTCACGTGCTGATACAGGCGGACGTTGTCACCGATGATGGCCGTCTCCCCGATCACGACTCCGGTTCCGTGATCGATGAAGAAACCTCCCCCGATGTGCGCGGCGGGGTGGATGTCGATCCCCGTCTCCGAGCGCCCCAGCTCCGAGATCACGCGGGCGATGAACGGGACCCCGAGCACGTGCAGGCTGTGCGCGATGCGGTGATGCATCATCGCATGGACGCCGGGATAGCAAACCAACACTTCGGCCACGCTGCGTGCCGCCGGGTCTCCGGCGTACGCCATCCGGATGTCGGAGACCAGCAGATCGCGCAGTCGGGGAAGTCCTTCGGCGAACCGCCCCACGATCTCGTCGCAGTCGTGCTGGACGACGTGTCCGGACATGCGCTGGAACTGCAGTTCGGTGGCGACCTCGCCGCTGAGGCTACCGAGGGCCGACTCCAGCATGCGACGCACGTAGCCGTTCACATCCGGGCCGCAGGAGCCCAGCCGCTGCGGGAAGAGGGCCTTGATCAGGTGATCGGTGACCTCGGAGAGAACATGTCGCGACGGCAGTTCCCCTGTCTCGTCCAATCGCATCTGCGCGAGCGCGGCGAGCACACGATCGTCGGCCCTCACGGCTTCGATCCTGCGTCATCGGAGTCGGCGGGGAAGTCGTCGAGTTCCTCGATCCGTCGCAGTTCCACAATGTCCCCGGGCAGCGCCGGGCAGCGTTGAGCCCACGCGTGCGCGCTCGCGTACGAGTCGACCTTGATGATCCACAATCCTCCGACCGCTCCCACCGCGGGCACGTCGCGGGTCTGGACGCCCGACTGCTCGAAATGCAACCGCACGCCGCTGCTGGGTGGGTGCAGGCCGTCGACCGCCTCGAGTACTCCGGCCTCGGCGAGTTCGGCGTTGTAGGTCATCATCTTGTCGATCATCTCCGCGGAGGGCACGTCGTCCGCGGCCTGGGTGCCGTAGACAGCCGGGATCATGAACATGACGTATCGCATGCGGGACTCCTTCGCCTGGCTGAAACCGCCAGCCTACCTGCGGCCGAGGGCCCCAGGACAGCCGCGCAGGTGCCGGAGTCCCGCCCGTGCGCTAGACAGGAAGTGTGGAAGACACGCTGACGGGAACCTGGCGGATCACCGCGCTGCTGCCGGGGGCACGCACGCCGTCCCAGCCCACCACCATCACCTTCGACGGTGGTCGGCTGCACTTCTACGCGGGGTGCAATCGGGCCGTCGGCGCCTACACCGTGACCGGCGACACGCTGCGGGCCGGACCGGTGGCCCTGACCATGATGTACTGCCCGGACATGACGGTGGAACAGCATCTGTGCGCGGCGCTGGCCGAACCCCTGCATCTGGATCTTCGCGGCAACCTATTGGTGGTCAGCGGTCCGCGCGGAGGATTCCAGGCCAGCCGCGACGAACCCGAGCGGTGAACGGCGCGCCGCCACCACCTGCACGGCCCGGCCGCGACACCATGACAGCGTGCTGCATCTGCGTATCTACGCACCGAACGCCCTGACGAAACGCGCGGCCGAGGTGCTCTCGCAGTCGAGTGTGGTGTCGAGCCTGGCGGTGATCCCGGGCGCGGGACTTCGGCCCCCCGGGGATCTGATCATGGCCGACATCCCCCGTGAAGCGGCCAACGACGTGATCGACGAGCTGCGAGGTCTGGGACTGCAGGACGAGGGCGCCATCCAGATCACGGGCGTACCCACATGGATCTCACGGCACGCACTACAGGCCGAGCAGGACACACCGGGGTCAGGATCGGACACCGTCGTCTGGGCGGAAGTGACCCAGAAGGCCTACGAGGACAGCGAACTCACCTGGTCGTACGCCTCCTTCATGACCCTGGCCACGCTGATCGCCGGCATCGGTATCGTGCTGGACTCCCAGATCCTGCTGATCGGCGCGATGGTCCTGGGTCCGGAGTTCGGCGCCGTGGCCGCGATGGGCTTGGCGTTGGTCCGGCGTCGCCGCCAGTTGTTGCGCCGAGCAGTCTCGACGCTGGTCTACGGGTTCGCGTGGGCAATCGCCGTCACGACAGTGGCGGCGACAGTCGGCCGCCTGCTCGGCTGGATCAACGTCCAGGCCATCGAAGGCCCACGCCCCCTGACCGAGTTCATCTACACGCCCGACAAGTGGTCGCTGATCGTCGCACTCATCGCCGGGGTCGCCGGGGTGCTGGCTCTCACCTCGTCGCGTGCGGGAGGCCTCACCGGCGTGTTCATCTCCGTGACCACCGTGCCGGCCGCGGGCAACGTCGCCCTCGGGCTGGCCTTCGGCGCCTGGCACGAGGTTCTCGGCAGCAGCCTGCAACTGCTCATCAACCTCACCGGCATGGCGCTGGCGGGCTGGTTCACCTTGTGGATCCAGCAGAAGGCCTTGCACAGGGTGGCGCGATCGGTGCCGTAGCGGCTGCCTACTGCGGCATCACGTAGCCGTCGGCCAGACCCACTACCTCGTCCACGAACGTCGCCTCCGCGGCCGGATCGATGTGCGGCGCCCGGATCAACCCGAGGGCGGCCTCGCGCTGGGCATCGGTCGCTGACGCTTGCCCGTGCAGGGTCGACGGCGATCTCCGAGACGTCCTGCACGAACACCGCGAAGATCCGGTCGATGTGGGCGTCGTCGAGTCCGGGCATGTCGGCGACCGTCCCCGGTCGCGGCAGACCGGCGGACTCGCACACCAGCTGGGCGTAGACGACCTGCGTGAACAACTGGCCGAGGGTGAGCAGGAAGTCCAGATCCTTCTGCTGCTCCTGGCTCGGCGGCGCGGACATCACCAGGGAGGTGAAGGCGTCCACCTGCTCGAGGAACCGGGCCACGTTGGGCAGGTGCTGGTAGCGCTCCAGCGCGGGGCGCCACGGAGCGAACGTGATCTTGCCGAGGCCGGATGCGTGGCCCTGGGCGAACAGGTATTCGTCGTCGGCTGCGTCCTGGCGCACCGGCACGTCCGCGTACTCACCGGACGCCACGAGGTACTGCGGCAGGAACTTCAGCACGAGCGCGAGGTTGACATGGACCGTCCCCTCGAGCTTCGGCAAGGCGCGGATGTCGCTGGCGGCCTGCTCGAAGTAGGTGTCCTTCTCGAAGCCGCGGGCTGCGATAACCTCCCACAGCAGATCGATGACCCGCTCCCCCTCGCTGGTGACCTTCATCTTGGTGATGGGGTTGAACAGCAAGAACCGACGGTCCTCGTCGGAGGCCTGCCGGAAGTAGTCCGCGCTGCGGGCCGCGAACAGTTTCATCGCCAGACAGGCGGGCGTAGGCGTCGGCGAACATGCGGCGCACGTGCGGGAAGGTCGTGACCTTGCTGCCGTACAGCACACGATGATCGGCGTGGGTAACGGCCTCGTAGAAGGCGTGCTCGCAGATGCCGATGCTCGCCCAGCCGAGGTTGACCTTGCCGACGTTGACCGTGGCCAGCGCCGCGTCCCAGGCCGCCTTTCCGGTGTGCAGGATGTCGGCCTTGGTGACCGGGTAGTCGTGCAGGTCGAAGGCGGCCACGAACATCTGCGATTCCACGACGTTCTTCTTCAACTCGTACTGCGGGGCTTGGGTGTCGACGAGGAAGAACACGTACTCGTCGGTGTCGGCGAACTTGCCGAACACACTGAGTCGGCCGGCGACGTTACCGTTGCCGATGTAGTACTTGCCACCGTTGGCGACCCAGCCGTCCGCAGTCGGCGTGAGGATCATGTCGGTGGAGTAGATGTCGGCGCCATGTTCCTTCTCCGAGAGCCCGAAACCGAAGATGGAACCCGACTCCAGGAGTTTGCCGACCAGCTGCTTGGCGTCCTCGTTGTCCGACATCCACACCGGTCCCAGACCCAGAACCGTCACCTGCCATGCGTACCAGTGAGCCAAGGAGTAGAAACCGAGGATCTCGTTCAGGTCGTTGATGCGGGCGGTGTCCCAGCGGGCTTCGCTGCCCCCGACCGCCGCCGGGGTCCCGAATGTCGCCAGGATCCCCTCTTTGGCGTTGAAGTCCAGGAAGTCCTGGTACCAGGTGCGCTGGTGGAACTCGTCCTTCATCTCGGGCAGACCTTTGTTCTCGAAGAACTCGATCAGCGCCTTCAGCTGACGCTGGGTCTCGGGGTCGTACGCCGACGGGTCATAGGTCTGAGGATTGAAGATCATGCTCCCACCGTACCGAAGGGCTGTGACGGCAGGACGGGTCGCGCCAACCCCCGCGGTTGATGCCGCGCCGCGGGTACCGGAACTCGCGCAGACCGCGCACACTGGTCCCATGTGCCGCAACATCACGATCCTTCGTGGACTGCAACCTCCCGCCACGGACACCGAGATCCGCGCCGCCGCCGAACAGTACGTGCGCAAAGTCAGCGGCGTCGGCACGCCGACTGCACGCACCGAGGCCGCTTTCCAGGCAGCGGTGGACCAGGTCGCGCGGGCGACCGCTGACTTGCTGACGGAACTGCCCCAGCGCCGACAGCCGCCCACGTCGGAGCCGCCACTTCGACGCCTGGCCAGGTCCCGCTGAGAAGCGCCTGCGGGAGGCGGCGGCCCTGACCGTCGAGTGTTGCACCGTTGCGGGTTTCGACGTCCGAAAACCGACAACCGCGCAACACTCGGCGAAGCGGCGGGCCGCTGACCCCCCAAGATTCCCAGTCCCGAACAGCCCCTAGTCCGACGCAGGACCAGCGCTGCGGAACAGCGCCGACCACGCAGTCAGCAACCACGCCGCCACGAACCCGACGATCAGCCAACTGGTGAACGACGCGATCCAGCCGCGAATGAAGAACGCGTTGAGCCCGGCCAGCAACCAGACCACGAGGATCACCAGCAGCGAGACCAGCACCGTCAGGGCATACCGGATGGGACGCGAACGGATCGCTGCGAAGTTCGCCCGCAACGGGTTGGCCGCGCCGGCCGCCGCGGCAACAGGCACGAACGGCGTCAGGGCGAGCAGCACGATGCCGGGCCAGAAGTAGAACGCCAGTCCGACGGTGATCACCACGGTCCAACCGATCACCCAGGTCGCGAAGTGCGCCAACCGCGCCCCGCGCAGATCGCCGAGGCCGCTGCGCTGCATGACCGATCGGTCGGCGATGTGGGCCATCAGCGCGAACGCCACCAGGAGCACCGCCGCGGAAACACCCCAGGCCAGCCACAAGGCCGGCAGGCTCAACAGCGACGCCTGCACCACCGCGTTGACGACCGTGACGACGAAGAACGGGAGAAAACCCCGCCACATCCTCGCGAACCCCGTACCGGTCACGGTCCATCCGTACTGCTTGTCCACGGCGCTCATGATGTGCGCTCCCCGGCCTTCTCGATGACCTCTTGAACCGGCCCGGAGAAGATCTGCGTGCCGTCGATCTTGATGGTCATGACCTGCGTCTCGTCGTCTGGAACCGTCACGGTGATCGGCTTGTCGTCCAGCGTCTTGCCGGCACAGGTGAACTGGCCATCACCCTCGGTGCACACCGGCGACGTCAGCACCTTCACGTCCTGGTCCACGAGTACGTCGTCGACCGCGATTTCGACCGTGGCCAGTGGTACGCCGCTGACCTGCTGGAGCGAATCGACCTGCGAGCATCCCACGAGCAGCGGCGCGGCCAGCAACCATGCCCATCGCCTCATGACGCCGTCTCCGCCGCTACCAGCCGCGCCTTGGCGCGCATCGCGACCTTCTCCAGGTCGGCATCGGTGATCGTCGACATGTCGAACGGCGCCGGGAGAAGTAGCTCGCAGTTTCGGTCCAACGGCGAGCCCATGCGCATCGGCGGGTTCTCGATCCAGTCGTTGGCCGAAAGCTGCCGGCTCAAGGAGGCCAACCCGTCCTGGCTGTAGTCCGACTGCGTCCATTCCGCGTTCGCCGAGTGGTCCAAGCAGGTGGTGAAGATCGAGATGGTGCCGTCCTGGTTGTCCACTATCTCGATGAGCTGCTGTTGCTGCGGGAAGTCGATACAGGAGGCCGTTGTGACCTCCCAGAAGCCGCCACCGCCGGCTTTGGCATGCGCGATGATCGTGTTGATGTGGGTGTGGCCGTTGAACCACGCGACCAGATTCGGATACTCCTGCAGCATCGCCACGAGCTCCTCGGCGTGGATGAGGCGCTGGTTGTCCCCGATCACCAACTGCGCCTCGTTCTCCAGCGTCGTGCTGTTGTGGTGGCTGAGCACGATGCAGATCTTGTTCTCGGCCCGGGCCTGCTCGAGTCCGGCCCGCAGCCACGTGAACTGGTCCTCGGGCACAGCCCCGTCGGGTCCTGCGACCTGGTTGCAGGTGTCCAGTCCGAACGCGCGGACATGCGCGCTGAGATCGGCCATCCAGTAGGTCTTCTGCGACGTTACGTTGTCCTGGGTGAAGCCGTGGCCGACCGGTCCGGGTGCCGCCGGGGAGTCAAGGTGCGCCTGCATGAACTCGACCGAGTCGAACAGTCGGCGTTCGGAGTCGGCGGTGACGGACTTGATCCCCGACTGCACCCCGTAGTTTACTGCGCAGCGCGTGCAGGAACTGGTTGACCGGGCTCAGGTTCGACGACCAACCCCCGAGGAAATTCGCGGCGAACGGCTGCCACAGGGCGGCTTTGCGGTCACCGACCGCCCAGCGGCGTAGCGCGTCGTCGAGGGCCAGGGCCCCCAGGAAGGTGGTGTCGTGGTTGCCGTACACCGCGTACCAGGGGGCCGCGAGACCACCCGATTCGACGGTCTGGCTCACCGCGGACTGCAGCATGCCGGGAATCTGCGGGAAGCCGTAAGCGCCGTACGGGTCGTTGGCCGGGTCCTCCGGGTGGTAGGCGAACACCGATTCGTTCCACACCTGCACGCCTTCGTAGATGCCGGGCTTGCCGGAGTTCGGCGTCACCGGGACGCCGTCGAGCAGGTCGATGTACCACTTCAGTTCCAGTTGCGAGATCATGTCGGCGCTGTCGCCGGTGTTGAAGGCGGCCAGCATCGGTGCTCCGGTCAGCGGACTCAGTTGCGCCGCCCGCATCGCTTGGACCATCGCCGCGCCGACGTTGACGGTCAGCGTGTCCTGCGGGCGGAAACTCCCCGCCCACAACGATTCGCTCTGCCCCACCATCACGTCGAGGCGGGCCGGCGATTGGGCGTCGATGATGTGGATGTCGCTGAGGTGGCCGAGGTAGGCGATGGACCTGCGTCGTGCGGCTCGACCCGGACTCGCGGCCCTGCCGAGCACGTCGAAGCGGGGGATGTACGGCTCCCCCGAACCAACCGTCAGGTGGCGATACTGCCGGTACTTGGGCGTGGTGAGCCGGATCGTCTGTTCCAAAGTGGTGGGAACGTCGGCTGGAGTGGCCGGTTCGGCAAGACGCGCAGCCAGCACCCGTTCCGGGACGCCAAGTGCAACTGCCATACCGGCCGATGCGGCCAAGAAACCCCGCCGGGACAAACCTGCCATTGACGCGCCTCCGCTGTGCCTGAAGTGGGCAGCCTGGCAGGAAAGGCACGCGCGATGCTAGTGCGACCCGCTGGGATCCGGATCATTCCAGGACATCTGCGGCTCGCCCCACGGCAGATCGCAGATCATCGCGCAGACGTAGCCCACAACGTCCTCCCCGCTGATCGGTTCGACAGTCACGTCCATGGCGCCCCCTTGGCTAAGCGACGATGCTAACCCGGTTCTCGAAGTGCCGGAAGACCCCTTTCGGAACCGACCGGATACGTGGGTTCAGGCGGGGCTGACCAACGTCGGCGGCGGTCGCGGGCGACGGATTCGGCGGGGCCGGGCCGGCGTCTGGTGCATCCTCAGATTCCAGCGGGCGGAGGGATTCAGGTTCATGCCTCGCTTCAGAGCGTGCGGCGGGTGCTCGGATTCGGATCGAGTCTCCAAGCCTTGGCGTCGGCCTGCTGATGCGTGAAGTGCTGGTCTCACTGCGCCGCCTGCGCCGGGCGGGAGTTGGCGGCATCTGTGCGGCCAGGCGTGAGAGTTGGGTACATGCGTTGGAGATCGGTACATGGGTTGGAGATCGACGGGCCGTGCAACTCCAACGGTTGTGCGCTAGTCCAACGCCTGTACACAACTCCAACGCCTGCGCCCGGAGCACCGAGTCGGGTGCCGCCGTGGGCCAAGCGCGAAAGGATCGACGAGGTCGCGAGATGTCGAGCGATCCGGTCATCCCCCGATCGCGGACCGAAGCGTTACCAGGACGCGCGGGTGCACCAGTTCCTCGGCCGGCTCGGAGACCTCAGCTCACCCGCCTCACAACCGCCCGCGGCTTGCGCTGGATACTCACGTCGAAGGCCACGATCTGCCGGGTGTAGGGATTGCGTGCCCAGAGCACGACTCCGGCGGGAGTCTCGCGGGCGCGAATCATCACCCTGTGTCCACGGTTGGCAGCCTTCACCCGCTTGGCTGCGGCCTTGTGCAGACCCACGACACTGCGTCGATCCATCAGGCTGCCGGCCAGGTAACGGACATCGGTGACCAGCGCCGCCGCATCGGTGGCCTTGATCCACATGCGCTGACTCACCACCTTCGATGCCTGTGGCAATCGCACTGTGGGCCGCTTGTAGGACCACGTGGCATGGTTGTCGACGTTCAGGTCCATCTGCCCATACGGCCCCCGTATCGCAGTCGTGCCCGAGGTGATCACACCATCGTCGACGCTGATCGAGGTCGTGACGCGCACCGGGCCGGACCCGTCGTCGAGCGTGTACGCGAGGGTCCAACCGACGGTCGCGGCGTCCACCGTGCGCTCGATCGAGGCGTCGGCGCGGCCGGGCAGCAGGTGGGAGGCGCAGCGTTGCGGCTGTGAGGGGACCGTGGTGGAGTCGAGGTCGATGAACCGGTCGGGAGCAAGCAGGTCGGTGCGCAGGAACTGCCGGAACGTCCGACTGGGGATCACCCCGAACTGCCCCCGCGTCAGGACCCACGGGTGTTTGCCGAATCCGAGGTATCGGGCCGCCTGCTCGACCTGGGAGCGCCGCAGTCGGGCGTCGATGATGAATCCGCTGCGGTCGTACGTGCCCACTGCCCGCTGCGTGACCGCCGGCCAGCCGGTGTCCAGCAGTCGCCCGGACACGGGGTTGAACCGCTGTACCTGAACGACCGGGCCCGCCTCCCGGTTGCGCAGTCGGACGGTCCCGCCCTGCAGGAATGCGTTCCGCGATGCCACACAGATGTCGTTGACCTGTTCGACCCCCTCGGCCAGCGGCACCGGTTCGGCCATCGCCGGGCCTGCTTGCACAAGGCAGCCGACC
The DNA here is from genome assembly GCA_963704075.1 of uncultured Actinomycetota bacterium. Lineage (GTDB taxonomy): Bacteria > Actinomycetota > Actinomycetes > S36-B12 > UBA10799 > JADKAV01. Next base: position 8,459 of record CAVPGV010000026.1, on the reverse strand, counting down.
GCCACCAGCAACACCGCCGACCTGACCACACGGCCTCCTCACGCGGGCCGCCCCCATGCGGCTCAGGAATCCAGTGTGCGACACGACCACCACGGCAGCGCACACCGGCATCGGGTGTCGCTGCCGGGCGTGGACGCCGCAGTCATACCCCGGCCAGGAATCCACCTGATTGGTGGGCCCACAGCGATGCATACACGCCGTTGGCAGCCAGCAACTCGCGATGGCTGCCCTGTTCGATGATCCGCCCGCGGTCCATCACCAGGATGCGGTCCATCGCCTGGATCGTGGACAGCCGGTGGGCGATCACCAGCGTGGTGCGCCCGGCCATGGCTTGGGCAAGGGCGCGCTGGATGTGCACTTCGCTCTCGCTGTCCAGGGCACTGGTCGCCTCGTCGAGGACCAGGATGTGAGCGTCCTTGAGAATCGCACGGGCGATCGCAATCCGCTGCCGCTGACCGCCTGACAGCTTGATCCCGCGCTCTCCCACCAGCGTGTCGAAACCGTCGGGCAGCGACTCGATGAAGTCCAGGGCGTACGCGCGCCGAGCGGCGTCGACGACCTGCTCGTCGGTGGCCCCCGGTAGGCCGTAGGCGATGTTCTCTCTCAGGGAGCGGTGGAACAGCAGCGGCTCCTGCGGCACGTACGAGATCTGCCGGCGCAGACTGCGTTGCTGCACCTGGGCGATGTCCTGACCGTCGATCCGGATAGCACCGCCCTGGATGTCGGAAAAGCGCAACAGCAGGCGCGTGAGCGTCGTCTTACCACTTCCGGACTGGCCGACAAGACCGACCTTCTCCCCCGGCTGGATCGTCAGGTCGAAGTGCTGGAACAGGGGTTCCTCGTGCTGACCGTCGTGGCCGAAGGTGATGTCGTCGACCTCGATCAGGCCGTCGCGCACCTGCAACTGCGCGTCGTGGTGGTCGCGCACCGTCGCCGGTAGGTGCAGGATCTCGACCATCTCGTGGGCGTCACCGATGACCTTGTTGTAGTTGCGGATGACCTCGTTGATCGACCACAGCTGGCTGGTCACCGTGAGCGTGTACGTCACGGCGAGGTAGATGGACCCGATGTTGACCACGTCGTACTGCGAGGCGAGCACCGCCGCCGCCACGGCACCGGTGTTGATCATCGTGATGACCGACGCGTATCCGGCGCTGAACTTCAGGAAGGACCGCATCACGTCGAGGTCGCGAGCGGTCCTGATCTCGGCCACCTCGGTGGCGGTCTCCCGCTCGTCGGGTTCGGAGCCCTGCGCCTTCACCGCGGCGATGTTGGTCATGACGTCGGCCAGAAAGCCGGTCATCCGGTTTGCGGCGTTGGCCTCCGCCACCGTCAGGTCCCGCATGCTGCGGGTGGCGAAGAAGACCAGCGCGATGAACGCCATGGACATCACGAACAGGAACAGCGCATACGGCCACATGACGAAGCCCAGGACCACGGTGGCCACCAGTATGCCGGTCAGGATCGGCATGAGCGCCCACACGATCGTGTCCCAGAACATCTCGAAGGCGCCGATCAGCTTGTTGGTCTGCGACACCAGGGCACCACTGAAGCGGTTGGAGTGGAAGGCCACGCTCTGTTCGGTCAAGTGGTCGAAGATGCGCTGGAACAGCCTCTGCATGCCCAGGACTTCCATCGTCCAGGTGGCCCACAGGACCAGGCGCCAACCGACGACCGTGCCCACGATCTGACTGACGAGGTACCAGAAGACCAGCGGCCACGTGTTCTGCCAGGTGACGGTGCCGGCCTGGATCCGATTGAGCAGTACGGAGATCACGAACGGCCCCAGGAACTGCCCGACGCCCACGGCGAAAACCGGTCCGAAGACCGCCACCATCCTGCGGGCAGGTGTGCCCGCCGCAGCGTCCCAGAACAGGCGCAGCGTCGTCGAGGAGGTGGAAACGGCCATTGTTCAATCTTCGCAGCGGACAGGTGTTTCGCTCCACTGGGTTTCGTGCCCGAGCCACCGGACCGGGCCGGGGGCGTGTCAGACTGCGTTTCGGAGGTATTTCGTGAGCGCAGAAGAGTTCCTCGACCGGGTCATGCCGCATGTCACCGACCTGAACCCCGACCGATTCAGCCACACGTCGTGGCGTTTCGAGAAGCGTCCGACGTCCGAAGGGGTGGGCATGCTGCCGAACCCGGACACTGATGTCGAGTCGATGGTCGCGCACATCCTCGACGTGGAGGCCTACCCGGACAATGTGAAGTACGTGGAAGGGGTGGACCTCGTCGAGCGGCGCTCGGACTCCGACGTCACGTACGTGCAGCACATGAACCTGCCGCTCATCGGCCGGATCCAGGTGCAGATCCACCTGTCCGACTACGGCATGCGTGACGGCTTCCGGGTCGTGGCGTGGGACCAGGACGACGAAGCCACCTCCGCCCTGGACAAGAAGCAGGGCGCCCGCACCGCGTACAACCTCGGCGCCTGGTTGCTGGCCGACGACGCGGTCGGCTACGCGCTGTCCTCGGCACCGCTGAAGAGCGACGTCGGGACCCTGAAGTACATGGCCATGACCAAGGGAGCCGACGCCACGGCTGGCGAAGTCCTCAAGCAGAACATTCAGGGCATGATCGCCTGGGCGCACCGCAGCTGAGCGAACCGGCTACGTCCGCTCAAGCAGCAACAGGCGTTGGACAAAGAACGCAGGCGTTGGACATCGGTACAAGCGTTGGAGTCGCGCGTCCCGCATTTCTCCAACGCCTGTGCCTTTCTCCAACGCCTGTGCGCAACTCCAACGCCCGCGCCGAGGGTCTCGACGATTGCGACGCGCTGTGGTTCAGGAAGTGACGAGTTTGCCCAACCGCTTGAGCTGGAACGCGCGGATCACGTCGGTCACGCCCTGCAACATCGCCCAGATACCGGCGAACACGAGCAGGATGTAGACGCGCTCGAAGAAGAACTGTCCGGCGACCCAGAACGCCAGCACGAACATGATGATGCCCGACAGCAGACCCAGCCACCACAGTTCGTTCTGAGCCTTGGTCGAGAACGCCTCGATCACCCAGAAGATCCCCACGAGCAGGAACAGGAACCCCAGCGAGTCCGCCAGCGCCGCGGTGGTCGCGCCCGGGTTGAAGATCGCCCACAGTCCGGCCAGGAAGAAGAGCACCCCGAAGGCGATCCAGAGCCATTTCCAGCCTTCGACAACCGTGGAGATCACGAACTGCTGGACGCCGGTGAACAGGAACATGGCACCCACGATGACGCCGACGGTGGTCACCGATGCACTGTCCAGCTGCAGGATCACGATGGCGATGAAGAACCACAGGATGCCGGTCACCAGGCTCAGCCACCACAACTTGCTGACGGCGCCGAGGGCCTCTCGACTGTCTTCGGTCAGTTCAGGACTCATCTCGGACATGGGCGCCTCCTTGTAGACACCCTGATTCCTACCAGCCCTGCGGCGCAACCGTGATGCGACCCGCCGAAGCCGCCTCCTGCAAAGCCGCGAAGTCCTTCGCACTCTGGTCGGCATACTGCTCGGCGTAGTCGGTGAGCAACGTGTCGAGCGTGTCACTGCTTCCCAGGTATCCGGCGAGGGCGACCCGGTCGCCGGACCGGCAATGTGCGCGAGCCAGAGTCCAGCCACACAACTGGGCGTAGATCTCCATCGCCACATCGTCCATCGTCTCGAGATCCGCCGATTCCTTCCAGTCCCACATCTGCCGCACGTAGAAGTCGGCGTGCTGCCCTCCGAGTTCCATCTGCGTCCACCCCAGCAGGATGTCCGTGGCCGCCTGCATCACCCGCTGTCCCTCGACGACGCGCTGACCGTGATGGGCGGTCCGCGACCTTCCCAGATACGCCTCGAGCACCGAGGCCTCAGCCTGTTTCACCTGCAACATGAGCACGTCGCTCTCGTCCTGGTCGGCCATCAGCAGGATGACCCAGCACCGCGTACCAACGCTGCCCACGCCCACCACTTTGCGCGCAAGGTCCACCGGCCGATAGCCAGAGAACAACACCCGTCGGTCCGACAGCAGGCTGCGCCGATAACCCACCATCGCCGCTTGCGCAGCCCGGCGGTACGCGGCCGTCTCCTCCTGGCTGACGAGCTCGCGGAACGGCACCATGAACGGCGGGCTGCTATCGAAGGTGATGCTTCCGTCGGCGGCCGTCGTGGTGAGTTTGCGCAAAGCACGATCGCTGGTCTTGGTCTGCGCTTTCGCGACGGTCTTGGCGAAGGTCTTGCGGTAGGACTTGTACGCCTTCCCCGGGGCCGCCTTCTCGATGTCCTCGGCGGTGAGTCGGGTGTACCAGACGTCCAGGCGCGACATGTTCGAGAAGTCATGGACGCTCTCGCGGTAGGTCCGGACGACCTTGGCGAGGATTCTGGCGCGGGTCTGTTCGTCGAAGCCCCGGGCACGGCCGGCGACCGCGAAACTCGCGACAAGTCGTTTGAGGTCCCATTCGAAGGGCCCGGGCAGCGTCTCGTCGAAGTCGTTGAGATCGAAGACGAAGGACCGATCGGGTGAGGCGTAGCCGCCGAAGTTGGCCAGGTGCGCGTCGCCGGCGAGTTGGACCGTCAGGTGGGTGTGCTGGCTGTACGCCAGGTCACTGGCCATGATCGCCGCCGCACCGCGGAAGAACGCGAACTCCGAGGACAACATGCGGGCGTACCGCACGGGCACGAGTTCGGCGATCCGGGACTCGCCCTGATCGATCAGGATCTGAACGGGATCGCGCCGGTCCGCCGGCGGCTGCCAGCGGGCCAAAGTCTCGCGCGGCACGGACTTGCGGATCTCCCGCCCGGCAGCTCGGCGCTCCTGCCTGCCCCTGGATTCGGTCTGGGCCACGTGGCACCCCTCTCCTCGCGGCACAGCCTAGGGCCTGAGGCGATGACCTCGCACGTCCTGATCATCTGCCGCCTGTACGAGTCGAGCCTCGTGGTCCGCAAGCCGTAGCGGCACCAGCAGATCGGCTCTCCCGGGCTGCGTGGACGGAAGCCGGCAGGTGGGTGACCCCGCACCGTCGTCACACCTGCGATCTGCGGAGGTCCGAGAAGCCCGACCGCCGCTGATCAGTCATCCTCGGCCTCGTTGTCCAGCTCCCGCAGCACCTGGAATTCGTCGAGCCCGGGGGGCAGACCATAGATGCCCTTATGCAGGCGCTCGGGTAGCCGTCCGAGGACCTTCTCCGCGGCCGCGTACCCGGCATCGATCTCATCCTGCGGGGATGTGAAGTCGAGCATGCCTCCCGCGTCGGTCGATATCACCACGACCGGACACCGTTGCGCCGCGGTGAGCAGCGCGTGCACGCTCTGCCCGCGGATGAGGTGTGCATAGGCCTGGGCACCCACCTCCCACCAGCGGTACTCGCGCACCTCGTCGAGTGGCGCCGCCGCATGCCCGGTGTCCAGAACGATCAGGGTCTCGGAGTCGTCCGGCACAGTACGCAGGGGCATACCCGCGACCAGTCCGCCGTCGATCAGGCACCGGTCGGCGACTTCCATCGGGGGAAAGATACCGGGCAATGCGCAGGATGCCATCACCGCGTCGGGCAGGCTGCCGCTGTCGAGCACCACCCTCGTACCCGATTCGAGGTCCGTGCACACCAGGCGCAGGGGGATCAACAGGTCGTCGAAGTCGGCGGGCAGGAACTCCCCGAGACGCTCGATGATGTCCTCGGCCTGCTTGCGGGACTGCCGTGCGGACATGCTGCGGGCGACCGTGCGCACAGGCCCGCTGAGGACCGTATCCTCCATCCACATCCAGAAGTCCAGCATTTCGTCGGTGCCCCGGCCGGCCGCCAACGCTGCCGCGTTGACCGAACCCAGCGAGGTGCCTACCGCGTAGTCCAACGGAATCTCGCGTTCGGCCAACGAGTTCAGCATGCCGATCTGGGCCGGCGTGCGGGCCAGTCCGAAGGTCGTCACCAAAGCGATGGGCGCTTTCACGGCTGAATCCTCAAGCGGGTTCTCGCCGAGGTAGCTTGCCGCGCGGACGGGCGGGTGGCCCCCCGCGTCGGCCCTCGACGAGGCAGCATCGTCGTCATCCCGGCACAGCCTGGAGCAGGGGCTCCAGGTCCGGGGTCAAACCGTGGTCGTCCGGCCGCGCGTGGATACCCCGACCGAGTTCGCGACGGTGCTCGGAGACCAGGTCGTACAAGAAGGCCCGGGTCATGGAATAGCCTGCGGCCCCGGCACGCATCGTGTTCCCGAACTCCAGGGTTCCTCCGAGGTCGGCAGGGGTCGGCAGGAGCAGCACGGGGACCTCCGAGGCGGCGTCGCGCAACTGCCGCCGCCGCTGACCCATCGCCATGATCACCGCCACGCGCGCGAGCACCTTCGCCGCACTCGTCTCGACCTCACCCACCTCGCGGGTTCCGGTGTCGAGCACGACGATGCTGCCCGCACCCCGCTCAACAGCCGGGACGGCCGGTAGATTCGCCGAGGCCAGCCCGTCGATGTACAGCCGGTCCTCGATCGTCACCGGGGGCAGGACCCCGGGTATGGCCGACGATGCGAGCAGAGCCGGGACGAGGGGTCCACTGTCGAACACATGCGCTCGACCGGTGGCCAGATCCGTCGCAACGGCCGCGAAGTCGACCTCCAGATCCTCGATCCGCTCGGTGCTCAGGATCGCCTTGAGGGTCTCGGCCTCGGTCTCGTGTGAGACGAGCCCGGGGGACCGCACCGAACCCAGCCCGCGGGTGAGCCACTTCTCCCCCACCAGGTGGCTCATCCCGATCTGACCCCACACGTACGCGATCCGATTGACCCCAGAAGCCGGATCCTCGGCCATGATGGCGCCCGTCAGCGCGCCCGCGGACGTGCCGACGATCGCGTCGGGAACCAGGTCCGTCTGGCTCAGCGCCTGCAACGCCCCCCACTGCACCGCTCCGTGGGCGCCGCCGCCGGCCATGACGAAGAAGACCGGGGCGGGCAACAGCCGTGCGACCGGGATGGGGTCACCGGCACGCCGCTGTTCGGGCGTGCGTGGCCCGGGGACATCCATCGTCGCCACACGTCTGGTCTACCGCACGATGCAGGTGGCCGGCGCGTGTGGGGTGTCGATGTCGACCTCGCGGTTTCGGCCGCGCCTCATCCGCCAGCGTCACCCCGCCAAGTCGGACAGTTCCGCCAGTCCTTTCTCGATTCCTCCGGCCAGCACCTCGACGTCGGGCACCCGGTCGTAGTCCGCGGTGACCCCGCAGTTGATCTGGCCGTTGTAGGAGATGATCGCCACCGTCACCAACTGGTTCATGCCCAGCGGCACGTAGGGGAACATCTGCCTCATCGGGCGCCCCAGCATGTACAGCTGGTGCTGCGGGCCGGGGACGTTGGTGGTGATCGTAGCCACCATGGGCTGTGGGGCGCGCGCAGCCAGCCGACCCGCGGCGGCGAACAGCGGCGGCGGCAGGAAGACCGCGTTCGCCACCAACGCGTCGGTGCCCTGCAGCATCCCGCTGCGCTTGAGACCGGCCATCTGGTCGCGCATGGCGGCCAACCGATCCACCGGGTCGGCGATGCCCACCAAGAGGTCAGCGAGATAGGCAGCGACCTCATTGCCGCCATAGTCCCGGTCCGGGGACCGCGTGGATACCGGCACGAGGCTGCGGACGAACGATCCTGGCGCCAGATCGCTGCCCCGGGCAAGGAGGAACTCCCGGAATCCCCCGGCGATCGCGGTCAGGATGACATCGTTGACAGTGGCCCCGAACTCGTCCTTGATCTCCTTGACCTGCTGCAGATCGCCGCGGGCCCAGGCCCAGCGGCGGTGCGGGCCGGGCGCGCCCAGCAGATGGTCCTCCACGTGGAGCAGATCCCGGCCGAGGTGCCACGTGCCCAACACCGCCGCCGCGAGGTCCCGAGCCGCCCGGCGGGGCGCCCCGGCATCGGTGGCCAAGTGGCCCAGCCTGCGGAACTGATCCCCGACGCCGGTGGCGATCGCACCCGCCGTGAAACGCGCAGTCCCCATCGGTTCGCCCGGCCGCCATGGCGACGGCAGCGATGGCGGTGGCTCGGCAGTGTCGTCCAGGATGAGGCGCATGATGTCGGTGCCGGAGAGCCCGTCGACCATCGAGTGGTGGACCTTGTTCAGCACGGCGAAGGAGCCGTCAGCCAGACCCTCGATGAGCCACATCTCCCACAACGGCCGGGACAGGTCGAGCCGCTGCGACAGCAGCCGCCCCGCCAGTATCCGCAGCTGCTCCATGCTGCCCGGATGCGGCACGGCGGTGTGGCGTACGTGGTAGGGCAGGTGGAAGTGGGGGTCGTCCTCCCAGCCGGGGCGCCCCAACTGCAGCGGCACCTGCCGGAGCCGCTGCCGGTACCGGGGCAGCGAATCCAACCGACCGGCCATCGAAGTGAGGACATCGTCGTAGGCCGGGGGTGGGCCATCGAACATCAACAGCGACCCGATGTGCATGGGCAACTCGTCGCGCTCGAGGACGACGAACGTGTCATCCAACGGGGTGAGCCGGTCCACACGTCTCAGACTAGGTCGGGTTG
>CAVPGV010000025.1:0-20000 GCA_963704075.1 uncultured Actinomycetota bacterium | reverse complement strand
GTAGGGGAGCGTCGTGTGGCGAGCGAAGCGGCCGGGTAACCGAGCCGTGGATGCCACACGAGTGAGAATGCAGGCATGAGTAGCGAAAGACTGGTGAGAAACCAGTCCGCCGAATGACCAAGGGTTCCAGGGCCAGGCTAATCCGCCCTGGGTAAGTCGGGACCTAAGACGAGGCCGACAGGCGTAGTCGATGGACAACGGGTTGATATTCCCGTACCGGCCGTACCGCGACCCTGCCGAACCAGAGGATGCTAAGTGTCCGAATCCACGGCGACCTTCGGGTCAATGTGGAGGAGCACACGAACCGAATCTGTAGTAGGCAAGCAATGGGGTGACGCAGGAAGGTAGCTCAACCCGGGCGATGGTTGTCCCGGGGTAAAGATGTAGGGCGAGACGTAGGAAAATCCGCGTCTCACATGCCTGAGATCTGACGCCGAGCCGATTAAGGCGAAGTGAGTGATCCTATGCTGCCGAGAAAAGCCTCTAGCGAGCTGTACAGCCGCCCGTACCCCAAACCGACACAGGTGGTCAGGTAGAGAATACCAAGGCGATCGAGAGAACTGTGGTTAAGGAACTCGGCAAAATACCCCCGTAACTTCGGGAGAAGGGGGGCCGATTAGCGTGATGGGACTTGCTCCCTGAGCGCCGGTTGGCCGCAGAGACCAGGCCCAAGCGACTGTTTACTAAAAACATAGGTCCATGCCAAGTCGCAAGACGATGTATATGGACTGACGCCTGCCCGGTGCTGGAACGTTAAGGGGACGGGTTAGCGACTTCGGTCGCGAAGCTCAGAACTTAAGCGCCAGTAAACGGCGGTGGTAACTATAACCATCCTAAGGTAGCGAAATTCCTTGTCGGGTAAGTTCCGACCTGCACGAATGGCGTAACGACTTGGGCGCTGTCTCAACCACAGACTCGGCGAAATTGCACTACGAGTAAAGATGCTCGTTACGCGCGGCAGGACGGAAAGACCCCGGGACCTTTACTACAGCTTGGTATTGGTGGTCGGTTCGATTTGTGTAGGATAGGTGGGAGACTGTGAAGCGTGGACGCCAGTCCATGTGGAGTCAACGTTGAAATACCACTCTGATCGTGCTGGCTGTCTAACTTAGGTCCGTGATCCGGATCAAGGACAGTGCCTGGTGGGTAGTTTAACTGGGGCGGTTGCCTCCTAAAATGTAACGGAGGCGCTCAAAGGTTCCCTCAATCTGGTTGGCAATCAGATATCGAGTGTAAATGCACAAGGGAGCTTGACTGCGAGAGTGACGGCTCGAGCAGGGACGAAAGTCGGAATTAGTGACCCGGCGCTGGCAAGTGGAAGCGGCGTCGCTCAACGGATAAAAGGTACCCCGGGGATAACAGGCTGATCTTCCCCAAGAGTCCATATCGACGGGATGGTTTGGCACCTCGATGTCGGCTCGTCGCATCCTGGGGCTGGAGTCGGTCCCAAGGGTTGGGCTGTTCGCCCATTAAAGCGGCACGCGAGCTGGGTTTAGAACGTCGTGAGACAGTTCGGTCCCTATCCGCCGCGCGCGTAGGAGTCTTGAGAAGGGCTGTCCCTAGTACGAGAGGACCGGGATGGACGAACCTCTGGTATGCCAGTTGTTCCGCCAGGAGCACGGCTGGTTAGCTACGTTCGGAAGTGATAACCGCTGAAAGCATCTAAGCGGGAAGCACGCTTCAAGATGAGGGCTCCCACAGGGTTAACCTGGTAAGGCCCCCAGCTAGATGACTGGGTTGATAGGCCGGAGGTGGAAGCACAGCGATGTGTGGAGCTGACCGGTACTAATAGGCCGAGGACTTGACCCTCACATATATTTCTGCTTTGCGTTCACTATGCGGTTCCCGAGATACGGTCGGGAACGATTGATATCTCCATAGAGTTTCGGCGGCAATAGCGAAGGGGAAACGCCCGGTCCCATTCCGAACCCGGAAGCTAAGCCCTTCTGCGCCGATGGTACTGCCCTGGTGACGGGGTGGGAGAGTAGGACGCCGCCGGACATTCTTTCCGATGGTGGGCCAGGAGACTGGCCCACCATCGACGTATTTGTGGAGGTTTTTCATGGCCGATGACACCCGCGGTGGTCGCGAGCAGCGCCCCCGCCGAGCCGGCAGCAAACCCCCGAGTCGCTCCGGTGCCGGCAAAGGCTCCGGTCGGCCGAAGTCCGGCGGTCCCAGCCGTTCGAAACCGAAATCAAGCGACAGTTCCCGGTCCGGGGACAGCCGTGGGACGTCCGGACGTGGTTCCAGTGATCGTGGTCGCAGCTCAACCGACGGTTCACGCCCCTCGGGTAACTCCCGTGGGCAGTCCTCGTCGCAGCGCCCGTCCGGCAAGCCCCGTGGCCAGTCCAGCGGGAAGCCCCGCCGCGACGGTGATGACCGGGGCCGTGGTTCGTCCAGTGGGAAGCCTCGGCGTGACGGTGATGACCGGGGCCGTGGTTCGTCCGGTGGGAAGCCTCGGCGTGACGGTGATGACCGGGGCCGTGGTTCGTCCGGTGGGAAGCCTCGGCGTGACGGTGATGACCGGGGCCGTGGTTCGTCCAGTGGGAAGCCTCGGCGTGACGGTGATGACCGGGGCCGTGGTTCGTCCAGTGGGAAGCCTCGGCGCGACGATCGCACAGACGATCGCCCTCGGCGCGACCGGAACGACGCGACCGGACGCGGCGGTAGGTCGAATACGTCGCGCGCCGAGGACCGGCCGGGTCGGGAACGGAGCGCCTACCGCGGCCGGGACGATAGAGCCCGCAGTGACCGCGGAGGTCGCAACGATCGTGGCCCACGCAGCTTCGACGAACGTCCCGAGCGGGACACATCCAACGATCTTGAGTGGCCTGAGGAGATCTTCGAGCTCGAACTCGAGCCCGAGGTCCTCAAGGACCTAGAAGCCTTCGGAGGGCGTACCGAGACCTTCGCCAAACACTTGCTCAGCGTTCAGGTTCTGGCGGAATCGGATCCTGAAGAGGCCTACCAGCACGCGGCGCGGCTGCGCGACCGCGTGTCTCGCTCGGGGTTGGCACGCCATACCGCGTGTATCGCCGCGTACCGGACTGGGCGCTTCAAGGAAGCGATCAAGGAGGAGTCGGCGTATCGGCGCATCAACGGGAAGTTCGACCTCGTTCCGATCGCCGCGGACAGTGAGCGGGGACTCGGCCGGCCGCAGCGTGCTCTTGCCATGGTGGCCGAATACGAGGGGGAGAAGCTCGACAGCGACACCCGCACCGAGTTGTTGATCGTCGGCGGTGGAGCCCGTAGGGACCTCGGCGACGACGAGGCTGCCCGGATCTTGTTCCAGAAGGCGGTGCGCGCTGCGCATTCCCCGATGGCGATGGCACGCTCGAGGTACGCCTTGGGCGATCTGCTGGCGGCGACCGGGGACGTCGAGCAGGCCAAGAAATGGCTGCAGTCCGCCGTTGACGTGGATGAGGACTCGATCTGGACCAATGCGGCGGAGGTTCTGGAGGGTCTGGCATGACCGGGTACGACTGCCTGTTCGTCGACCTGGACGGCGTCGTGTATCGGGGACCCCATGCGGTGGCCCACTCCGTCGATGCGCTCAATACGTACGCAGGTCGGGTCGTCTATGTCACCAACAATGCAAGCCGTACCCCGCAGGCGGTAGCCGCGCAATTGTCCGGCTACGGCTTGCGCGTTGTGCCCGACGATGTGGTCACCTCGGCGCAGGCGGCCGCCGCCCATCTGGCGGGTCTGGTGCCCGCAGGCTCACGGGTCTTGGTCACCGGCGGGGACGGTCTCGTCCAGGCTGTGATCGCGCACGGATTGCAGGTGGTGACATCGGCCGATGAGGCTGAGGCTGTAGTACAGGGTTACTCTTCGACCTTGGCATGGAAAGATCTCGCGGAGGCCTCCTATGCCTTGGCGCGTGATATTCCGTGGGTCGCCTCCAACACCGACATGTCAGTGCCGACCGCCCGTGGGATCGCCCCGGGTAACGGGACGCTCGTGGCAGCGGTCGCGGCGGCGACCGGGAGGCGGCCGGTCGTCACCGGCAAACCCCACGAGCCGATCATGGAGCTTGCCCGGTCGCGCGCGGGGGCCGCGCACCCGCTGGTGATCGGTGATCGGCTCGATACTGATATCGCGGCGGCACGGGCGGCCGCGATGGACTCATTGTTGGTGCTGACCGGTGTGAACTCATGGCGGGATCTGTTGACCTTGTCGCCGGAGGAGTTGCCGACCTCTGTGGCACCCGACCTCCGGTTCCTGCACGGACATCGCGATGCCCTCACCGATGCGTTGGAGGTTCTGCTCGCCGCCCTGCGCCAAGGGCGCGACATGAGCCAGGCAGTGCGGCGCCTAGAGCAGATTACGCAGGCGCAGTAGGTCGCGCAGGCTGGCGTCGAGGTGAAGGCGCCCGGTGGCCCAGGCGTGCGAGAAGTGCAGGCGCTTGTCGGTGAGTTCGATGAGGTCATCGCTGTTCATCGTCAGGCGGATGTGCGGTTTGGGTCCGGTGGCCTGTTCGATATCGATGAGTTGGCCGTCGTGAAGCCGGCCCCGGAAAGTCACATCGAGGTCGAGCAGAGCCAGTTCGATGGTGCGGTCCGGGATGTTCGCGCGCCGTGTCTCATGTGGATAGGACTCGAGTCGCCCGGCCAACTCCGCGAGCGCAGCCTCACACTGCTCCACGGATGCCATCTGCACACTCCCTCGGGTACTCGTCACGATTGCGACCGTACCTGCCGCTTCATGTCCCTGCTGGGATTGACGTGGCCCCTGAAGTAGCGTGGTTGCAGAGGACGGCACGGAAGGGTGACGCGTGATCGAGACACTACGAAGTTACATGCAATTGGCCACTGGTCTCATCGAATCGACCAGCGAACGTGCCAAGGAGTCGGCGTCAGCGCTGATCAACCAGAGTGTCGAGGCCGGCAGCAAGGGCCCCGAGGTGGTCTCCGCACAGGTGCAGGAGATCGCCGACGACCTCATCGAACAAGGCCGGACAAATCGGGAACTCATGGTCGGTCTCATCCGTACCGAGGTCGAGCGTGCCGTCGGGCGGATGGGTTTCGTGCGCGAGGAGGAACTCGCCGCAGTGCGCCGTCACGTGGAGCGACTCGAACGTGAACTCAACCAGCGTGGGGATCAGGCCTCTGCGGCAGCCAACCTGGCGGTCTCGACGGCCGCAGCAGCAGTGCCCGCCGCGACGAAGGCGGCCGGCCAGGCTGCTGCCCTTGCCACCGACACCGCGATGAGGGCCTCCAAGGTCGCCGCGGGCGCTGCCCGGACCGCGGCTGGCGCGACGGCTTCGCAGGCGTCACAGCGCCCGGCCGGTAGAGCTACTGGCCAGCCCGCCGCTCCCGCTGAGCCGACAGGGAAAACGGCCCCCGTCAAGAGGGCCACGGCGAAGAAGGCGCCGGCGAAGAAAGCCACTGCGAAGAAGGCGCCGGCGAAGAAAGCCACTGCGAAGAAAGCGCCAGCCAAGGCCGCAGCGAAGAGAGCCCCGGCCAAGAAGACGCCCGCGACGAGGACGAAGGACGATTCATGACCTTGGACGACCTGACCGAGATGGTTGAGGCGGCCTCGACCCAGAGCGGTGATCGTTACGAGTCGCTCGTAGAGATCCACGACGCCCTGCGGGCTGCACTCGACGAGACTGACGGTGACCCGTCGGCGGCTGGACGCTGAACTGGTGCGCCGCGGGCTGGCCAGGTCCCGGCAGCAGGCGTCCGAATTCATCGCGGCAGGTCACGTCAACGTGAACCACATGTTGGCGACCAAGGCCTCAACCCAGGTCGAGGACACTGCTTCGGTCACCGTACGGTCTGTGGAGAAGGAGTACGTCTCCCGCGGGGCGCACAAACTCGTGGACCCGCTCGAACGCTTCGGCCTTGACGTCAGCGGGCGCCATGCATTGGACGCGGGGGCTTCGACCGGCGGCTTCACACAGGTCCTGCTGGAAGCCGGAGTGGCCCACGTGGTGGCAGTCGACGTGGGATACGGCCAACTGGCATGGACTTTGCAGCAGGACGCCCGTGTCACGGTGCTCGACCGGACGAATGTGCGCCACCTGCGACCGGCGGATCTGCCGTATGCACCCGATCTCGTGGTGGCCGATCTCAGTTTCATCTCACTGACCAAGGTATTGGGACCGCTGGCCGCGGTCGCCGACGCGACCGCCGATTTCGTCGTTGCTGGTGAAGCCGCAGTTCGAGGTCGGGAAGGGTCACGTGGGTAAGGGCGGGGTGGTCCGGGAGCCGGACCTGCACGCCTGGTCCGTGCGGACCGTAGCGGCTGCCGCCGGGGATCTGGGTCTGGGCGCGGCCGGCTTGTGCCGCAGTCCGTTGCCCGGACCCAGCGGGAACATCGAATTCGTGCTGTGGCTGCGCCGGGGCGCCGCCGGGCTTTCCGAGGATGACCTGCAGGAGGCACTGGCATGAGCGTCGAACGGGTCCTGTTGGTGATTCACCCCTCCAGGCCGATGGCCTTGCAGATGGCCGCTGCGTGTGCGCGCGGTCTGACCGAACGTGGCATCGCGGTGACCACACTTCACGAGGCCCCGCAGGGTCTGGACGTGCCGCGCGTGGATGAGACTGTGCCCACCGACTTGGTCGTGGTGTTCGGCGGGGATGGCAGCATCCTGCGCGGATCGGACATCGCCCATTCCCACGACGTGCCGTTGCTCGGGGTGAACCTCGGTCACGTCGGATTCCTTGCCGAACTCGACGAGGAGGAAGCCGAGGAAGTGGTCGACCATATCGCCTCGGGCGAGTTCATCATCCAGGAACGGATGACCCTCGACGTCAACGTCATCCGACGCGGCGAGATCGTAGCCTCGTCCTGGGCGCTCAACGAGGCGAGCATCGAGAAGGCCGCTCGCGAGCGGATGATCCGGGTGATCGCGGAGGTCGATGGTCACCCACTGAGCGCGTGGGGGTGCGACGGGGTGTTGTTCGCCACGCCGACCGGCTCAACCGGATACGCGTGGTCGGCCGGCGGCCCGGTGGTGTGGCCCACCGTCGATGCGATGCTGCTCGTACCGATCTCGGCCCATGCATTGTTCGCCCGGCCGATGGTGGTATCGGGGACCACTGGTCTGGCGCTGGAGGTCCTGCCGGACTCTCCCGCCGCGGTGTTGTGGTGTGACGGACAGCGGTTGATCCCCCTGGAGTCGGGGGACCGGGTCGAGGTCGTGCGCGGGAACCGCCCGGTGCGACTGGCCCGGCTACGCAACTCGTTGTTCGTCGACCGACTGGTCAAGAAGTTCCAGTTGCCGGTCCAGGGCTGGAGCGGGCGGGGCAAGGAGTTGCCGTGATCACCGAGCTGCGGATCGAGAACCTGGGCGTGATCACATCCGCGTGCGTGCGACCAGGTCCTGGCTTCACGGCGCTGACCGGCGAGACGGGCGCAGGCAAGACGATGGTCCTCACCGCGCTCGGAATGCTGCGTGGGCGGGCCGGTGGACGCTGCGATCGCCGAGGGGGCCAGCATCGAGGGGGTCTGGGAGGTCCCGACCGACAACCCCGCCGTCGATCTGGTGCAGGACGCCGGAGGTGCGACCGACGACGGTGAGATCCTGTTGGCCCGCACCGCCAACAACGGTCGATTGCGGGCCTTCGCCGGCGGCCGGATGGTTCCCGCCTCGCTGCTGGCCGAGATCGGTGAACGGCTGGTCACGGTGCACGGGCAGTCCACGCAGCAGCGACTGCGCAATCCCAGTGCCCAGCGTGCGGCCCTGGATCGGTTCGGGGGTCCGAAACATCAGGCGTTGGTGACGGCCTGCCGGGAAGCCTACGCAGCCTGGCGTGAGGTCGATGCCGTCTTGGAGAGCGCCCGGCAGGGTTTGCAGCAGAACCAGCAGCGCATGTTGTTCCTGCAATCGGCACTCGAGGAGATCGAGAAGCTCGATCCCCAGCCCGGGGAGTCAACGGCGCTGCAGGTCGAGCAGCGGCGACTGGGCAACCTTGCGGACATCAGCACCGCGACCGCGGTGGCCCGCAGTGCCATCCTCGGCGACGAGGACATCTCTGCGACCGGTGCCGCTGACATGCTGCACGCCGCAGCCCGGGAACTGCATTCGGTGACCGACGACGACGACGAACTCGCGACGCTGCACGGACGGCTGCTGGCTGCAGCCGAAGAGGTCTCCGATGTGGGACGCGACCTCGCCGCTTTCGCCGACGGCCTGCACGACGAACCGGGGCGCCTGGAATGGCTCAACCAGCGGCTGCACGACCTCGGACTCCTGCACGCCCGCTATGGCGCGACTGACGAAGAGGTGCTCGCGTGGGCGCAGCAGGCGGCGGGCGAACTCATATCGCTTGAGCAGGGCAGCGATCTCGACGCCCTCACAGCCCGGGAGGCGAAGGCGCGGCAGGCGCTCGATCATGCTGCCGAGTCACTGACCGCCGCACGCACACGACTGGCCCACGCGCTGGCCGAACTGGCCACCGATGAGTTGCGCCAACTGGCCATGCCGAACGCCTCGCTGTCGGTCGAGGTGCGGCCCTCCGAACTGGGTCCGGACGGCGCCGACGACGTGGCATACCTTCTCGCCGCCCATCCCGGCGCCACCCCCGCGCCGATCGCCAAAGCCGCCTCGGGTGGGGAGCTCAGCCGCATCATGCTCGCGCTCGAGGTCGTGCTCGCCGACACCGATGCGGTCGGAACGTTCGTGTTCGACGAGGTCGACGCCGGTGTCGGAGGTGCGGCCGCCACCGCCATCGGCAGACGGCTGAATCAGTTGGCGCAGCACGCGCAAGTCATCGTGGTCACGCACATGCCGCAAGTGGCGGCCTTCGCCGGAACCCATCTGCGTGTCCTCAAGAAGCAGGATCAGAACGTCACGACTTCTGACGTCCGCACCCTCGACGACGACGAGCGGGTGGTTGAGATCGCCCGCATGCTGGCTGGACGCGAGGACTCCCGGCACGCACAGGAGCATGCGCGCGAACTGCTCGCGATCCGGTAGGGACGTCGCGGTACGCGCGCTGGCGCACCGTCGATCTGGTCGCCTCAGGCAGGTTGTGGGACTGAACCGCGAGTGTCGTCACCACGATCGGCCCGCAGGCGGTATTCTGGACCCCCGTGGATAGCCCAGGGTCTGCCGTACACATTTTCGTCACCGGAGGCGTCGCCTCCTCGCTCGGCAAGGGACTCACCGCGTCCTCGTTGGGCCAGTTGCTGACTGCCCGTGGTCTGCGGGTCACGATGCAGAAACTCGATCCGTACCTGAACGTCGATCCCGGCACCATGAACCCGTTCCAGCACGGTGAGGTGTTCGTGACCGACGACGGGGCCGAGACCGACCTCGACATCGGGCACTACGAACGGTTCCTGGACCGCAATCTGACCAGCATCGCCAATGTCACGACCGGGCAGGTCTACTCCACGGTGATCGCAAAGGAACGACGCGGCGAGTACCTCGGCGACACCGTCCAGGTCATCCCGCACATCACCAACGAGATCAAGGCCCGGATCCGGGCCATGGCCACGCCGGACGTCGATGTGGTCATCACGGAGATCGGCGGGACGGTGGGGGACATCGAGTCACTGCCCTTCCTGGAAGCCGCCCGTCAAGTGCGCCACGACATGGGCCGTGACCGGTCGTTCTTCCTGCACGTCTCCCTGCTTCCCTACCTGGGGCCGTCCGGGGAGCTGAAGACCAAACCGACCCAGCACTCCGTTGCCGCGCTGCGCAACATCGGCATCCAGCCCGACGCCATCGTGCTGCGGGCCGACCGGCCCGTCCCTGAGAAGATCAAGCGCAAGGTATCCCTGATGTGCGACGTCGATCAGGAGGCCGTGGTGGCCGCGGTCGACGCCCCGAGCATCTACGACATCCCGCGGGTGCTGCACGGTGAGGGCCTGGATGCGTACGTGGTGCGGCGCATGGGCTTGGCGTTCCGGGATGTGGACTGGACGTCGTGGGGCAACTTGCTGGATCGTGTCCACAAGCCCGCGCACTCCGTGGAGATCGCACTCGTCGGCAAGTACGTCGACCTGCCCGACGCCTACCTGTCGGTGACCGAGGCGTTGCGAGCCGGCGGATTCGGCGAGAACAGCGCGGTGAAGATCCGCTGGGTGGCCTCCGATGACTGCGCGACCGAGGAGGGCGCCAAAGAGACCCTCGGTGATGTCGACGCGGTGTGCGTACCCGGCGGGTTCGGTGTGCGCGGCATCGAGGGCAAGCTCGGCGCGATCCGGTTCGCCCGGGAGAACAAGATCCCGACCCTCGGGTTGTGCCTGGGTCTGCAGTGCATGGTGATCGAATTCGCGCGCGATGTTGCGGACATGGCCGATGCGAACTCGCAGGAGTTCGACGCCGAGACCACCCACCCGGTGGTGTCGACCATGGCCGACCAGACCGACGTGGTGAACGGGGAACGCGACATGGGTGGGACCATGCGTCTCGGGCTGTACCCGGCGCGGCTGACCCCGGACAGCGTCGTGGCTCGAACCTACGGCGAGCTGGCCGTCGACGAGCGCCACCGTCACCGCTACGAGGTGAACAACGCCTACCGCGAGCCGTTGTCGGAAGCCGGTCTGGTCTTCAGCGGCGTGTCTCCGGACGGACGCCTGGTGGAGTTCGTAGAACTACCCGAGGACGTGCACCCCTACTTCGTGGCCACCCAGGCTCACCCGGAGTTCCGTTCCCGCCCGACCCGGCCGCACCCGCTGTTCTCCGGCTTGGTGGCAGCCGCCCTCCGGCGGCAGTCCGATGGATGAGGTCTGGCGCGGACCGGTCCAGGACTCCTACGAATCCCATGAGGTTGTGGGCTCGCGTGTGCAGTTCGCCGGTGCCGTGTGGGACGTGCGTTCCGACGACGTCCTGATCGGCGCCCATGCCGTCACCCGCGACCTGGTCGTGCATCCCGGCGCTGTCGGCGTGATCGCGCTCGACGAGCAGGACCGCGTGCTGTTGATCCGGCAGTACCGGCACCCCGTGGGCGGCTACCTCTTCGAACCCCCGGCGGGCCTGCTGGACACGCACAAGGAGACGGCCTGGGACTGCGCGCGCCGGGAGTTGGCCGAGGAGGCCGGGCTGCGCGCCGACACATGGCACGTGCTGATCGACTTCCTCAACTCCCCGGGCGGAACCAGCGAGACCTTCCGGTGTTTCCTGGCCCGCGGGGTGGAGCACCTACCCGAAGGTCGCGAGCACACCGGGGAGGCGGAGGAGGCGCACCTGCCGCAGGCGTGGGTGGAGCTGGACGAGGCGGTCGGCCTCGTGCTCTCGGGCCGGATCCAGAACCCGACGGCCACCAATGGGATCCTCGCTACTGCAGCGGCGCGCACCCGTGGATGGTCGGATCTTCGACCTGCCGACGCGCCCTGGCCTGTGAGACAGTGGGTCGAATCGCTGGGGAACGTGCGTACGCCCCCGGCCTGACTCGGCTAGTGAAGGGTGCTCATGCGGATCGGTGTCCCCTCTGAGGTCAAACAACAGGAATACCGCGTCGCGCTCACTCCGGCAGGTGTCCAGGAGTTGGTCCGGCACGGGCATTCGGTCATCGTCCAAGCCGGTGCCGGGCGCGGTTCGTCGATCACCGACGAGGAGTTCGAAGCGGCTGGTGCGCGGATCCTGCCCGACGCGCCGGACGTGTGGGAATCCGCCGATCTGGTGGTCAAGGTCAAGGAGCCACTGCCCAGCGAATACGGCTACTTGCGCGAAGACCTGCTGCTGTTCACCTACCTGCATCTGGCAGCCTCGCGGGATTGCACGCAGGCGCTGCTGGACTCCAGGACCACGTCGATCGCCTACGAGACCGTGGAACTGCCGGACCGCACACTGCCGCTGCTCGCCCCGATGTCCGAGGTCGCCGGCAGGCTCGCGCCACAGGTCGGTGCGCAAGCGCTGCTGAAGGCCAACGGTGGCCGCGGGGTCCTGCTCGGCGGTACTCCGGGGGTGCATGCCGGCAAGGTCGTCGTGATCGGCGCGGGGGTCGCCGGGCAGAACGCCGCGGCCATCGCCCTGGGGATGCAGGCCGAGGTGCTGTTGCTCGATCTGGACGTGGCACGCCTACGGGAGGCCGACGCCATCTACCAGGGCCACATGCAGACCGTCGCGTCGAACACCTACGAGATCGAGCGCTGTGTGCTGGACGCGGATCTGGTCATCGGTGCGGTGCTCGTCCACGGTGCGAAGGCGCCGCGCCTGATCAGCAATGAACTCGTCTCGCGGATGAAGTCCGGGTCGGTGCTCGTTGACATCTCGATCGACCAGGGTGGTTGTTTCGAGGATTCCCGGCCGACGACTCATGCCGCCCCGACCTACGAGGTGCACGAGAGCCTGTTCTACTGCGTGGCGAACATGCCCGGAGCCGTCCCGCACACGTCCACCTGGGCGCTGACCAACGTCACGCTGCCGTACCTGCTGAAGCTGGCCGACCACGGGTGGCGCGAGGCATGCCGGCGCGATCACTGTCTGGCGCTGGGACTGAACACCCACGCCGGCCAGGTCACCTACAAGGCCGTCGCCGATGCGTTCGGGATGGACAGCGTGTCGCTGGACTCCGTCCTGGCGTGAGGATGGTCGTCCCCGCAGATTCCGGTGTCGAGGCCTACCTCCAGCACGTGATCGTCGAGAAGGGCCTGTCACCCAACACGGTCGCCGCCTACCGGCGCGACCTGGGCCGGTTCGAGCAGTGGCTGGGCGAGGCCGGGATCGAGGACCTGGCTGAGGTCACGGCAGCGAACCTGGGGGAGTTCGTCACCTGGGCGTCGCGCGAAGAGCACCTGGGTGCGACCTCGGTCCGGCGCGTGGTGAGCAGTGTCCGTGGCCTGTTCAAGTACCTCGGGGCCGAAGGAATGCTGCTGGTCGACCCCACCGAGGATCTGTCCTCGCCGTCGGTTCCCGCTGCGGTTGCCCAAAGCGCTGTCGGTGTCGGACACCGTGGCCATGGTCGAGTCCTGCGACCCCAACACGGTGGTGGGTCTGCGGGATCGTGCCCTGCTGGAGTTCCTGTACGGCTGCGGGGCGCGGATCAGCGAGGCGGTGACGTTGACCCCCGATGCCCTGGATCTTCAGGCCCGGTCAGTCTTGCTGCGCGGCAAGGGCGGCAAGCAGCGGCGGGTGCCCCTGGGTTCGTACGCCGTCGACGCCGTCGACGCCTACCTCGTGCGCTCGCGGCCGGCTCTGGCCCAGGCCCGGAAGTCCGGCAAGGCGCCCGCGGCGGTCTTCCTCAACGCCCGTGGCGGGGCGTTGTCCAGGCAGAGTGCGTGGGGCATCGTGTCGGCAGCGGCGGCTCGCGCAGGCATCGCCGGCGTATCGCCGCACACCCTGCGCCACTCCTTTGCCACCCACCTGCTCGAGGGCGGCGCGGACGTGCGGGTGGTCCAGGAGTTGCTGGGTCACGCCTCGGTGACCACCACCCAGATCTACACACAGGTGAGCATCGACCGATTGCGCGAGGTGTATGCCGAATCCCACCCGCGGGCGCTGTTGTGACGAATGCCGACATCAGCGGCGGGAATGGCCCGTTAGTTGCCGGATGGCCCGTTACGTAGGGGCTATTTGGCAACCAACGGGCCATTTCGGGTTCTACGCAGGGTCGCGGGAAGATCCGCACCTCCCCGCGTGTGGCTGCCCGGACATCGCCGCACCAACGGTTACCGTTGCCAGGTGACAGCAGCGGCGGTGCACCATGAGGAGCCCATGGGCTTCGCCGTGCACCTCGAGGAGTTCTCCGGGCCGTTCGATGCGTTGCTGGCACTGATCTCCAAGCACAAGCTCGAGGTCACCGAGCTCTCCTTGAGCCAGGTGACCGACGAGTTCCTGCAGTACATCCGGCAGAAGGGTCCGGACTGGGAACTGGAGGAGACCAGTCACTTCCTGGTGGTGGCGGCGACCCTGCTCGACCTGAAGGTCGTCAAACTGCTGCCCGGGGCCGAGCTCGAGGACACCGAGGATCTGGCGCTGCTGGAGGCCCGGGATCTTCTGTTCGCGAGACTGATGCAATACCGGGCCTACAAGGACGTGTCGGCCACGTTCTCGCAGATGATGAACGACGCGCCACTGATGGTTCCGCGCACCGTCGGCGTCGACCCGGACCTGCAGGGGTTGCTTCCCGACGTCGTGCTCGGCCTGGGCCCCGATGCGTTCGCGGCGCTGGCAGCGCTGGCCCTCACGCCCAAGCCGCCGGCAGAGGTGGACACCGACCACATCCACTTCCCGCAGGTGAGCGTCGCGGAGCAGAAGGAGATCCTCGCGGCCGTGCTGCGGGAAAACGGGCACGCTACCTTCCGGGACCTGATCGAGGATGCCGATTCGCGCATGCTCGTGGTGGGGCGCTTCCTGGCACTTCTCGAGTTGTACCGTGACGGGACCGTGCGCTTCGAGCAGGAGAAAGCATTGGCGGAGTTGACGATCGTCTGGGAGGACATCAGTGACCGATCGGGTGATTGATCTGACGGACCGGCTCGGGCCACGAACGGCCCAGCCGACCGAACAGACCGCGGAACTCGGTGCGCCTTCGCTGTCCGCCGCGGTCGAGGCGCTGCTACTGATCGCCGACGAACCCATGTCCGCCGAGGATCTGGGCGTGGCGCTGCAGTGTCCCGCCGATGAGATCACCGAGACGGTCGAGGCCCTACAGAGCCACTACGCCACCACCGGCCGGGGTTTCACCATACGGCGGGAGTCCGGCGGCTGGCGGTTCGTGACGGCGACCGACTGCTCGGAACTGGTGAGCCGCTACATCAAGGACGGACAGTCGGCCAGGCTCTCGCAGGCGGCTCTTGAGACGCTCGCGGTGGTCGCATACCGACAGCCCGTGTCGCGCACGCGGGTCAGCGCTATCCGGGCGGTCAACGTCGACGGCGTGATGAAGACACTGGTGACCCGCGGCCTGGTCACCGAGGTCGGCCACGACGCCGAGAGCGGCGCGGTCCTCTATGCGACGACCGAGTACTTCCTGCAACGGCTGGGCATCTCGTCGCTGGACGAGTTGCCGCCGGTGGCCGACTACCTGCCCGACCTGTCGGATCTCGATTCACCCGAACTCACCGGCGAATTCTGACGTGGACGGCGAGCGCCTGCAGAAGGTCCTTGCCGCCGCGGGGGTCGGCAGTCGCCGCGTGTGCGACGAGTTGATCGCACAGGGCCGGGTCACGGTCGACGGCACGGTGGCGATCCCCGGCACCCGGGTCGACGCGCAGAGTGCGGTGATCCACGTCGACGGCACCCGCATCCCGACCCGCAGCGAACACGTGGTGCTGGCCCTGCACAAGCCGCGCGGCGTCGCGTCGGCCATGAGCGATCAGCGCGGCAGGCCGTGCGTGGGGGACTACGTGGCCGACCGCGCCGAACGGGTCTTCCACGTCGGTCGCCTGGACGTCGACACCGAAGGGCTCTTGCTGCTGACCAACGACGGGGAACTGGCCAATCGCATCTCGCATCCGTCGCACGGAGTCGCCAAGACCTACGTCGCCACGGTCGAGGGTCGCGTCGATTCCGGTCTGCGGGCCCGCCTGCGCCGACCCGTCGAGTTGGACGACGGCCCGGTGACCGTGGACCACACACGCATCGTGGACTCCGCCGACGATCGCAGTGTGGTCGAAGTGACGCTGCACGAGGGCCGCAACCGGATCGTGCGCAGACTGTTCGACGCCCTCGGCCATCCCGTGACCCGGCTGGTGCGCACGCAGGTCGGGCCGGTCAGGCTGGGCGCTCTGAAACCCGGGCACGTGCGGGAGGTGTCGGGCGGTGATCTCCAGCGTCTGTACACCGAGGTGGGCTTGTAGTCTTCGGTTGTGGCAGTGCGAGCGGTGCGCGGAGCGACCCAAGTCTCCGCAGACGAACGCGGACCCATCATGGAGGCCGTGGGAGAACTGATCAGGGAGATGCTGGCGGTCAATCAGGTCGCCCCGGACGACGTCATCAGCGTGATCCTGACGTCCACGCCGGATCTGATCTCCTGCTATCCGGCCACGGCGGCCCGACTGGCCGGTCTGGACGACGTACCACTTCTATCGGCCACCGAGGTGGCTGTGCCGGACGCGATGCCGCGAGTGGTCCGGGTCATGGCTCATGTGGAATCCGACATTCCGCGCGCCAAGGTCGAGCATGTGTACCTGCGCGGGACCGAGAGCCTGCGCCAAGACACCGCCAATGACTGACGTCCTGATCCGCGGTGCTGGTCTGCTGGGTACCTCTTTGGGCCTTGCGCTGTCCCAGACCGGCGCCCGCACATTCCTCGAGGACCGTGATCCAGGCGCCGTGGCGACGGCCGTTGGCATGGGTGCGGGTACCGACGCCGACTGCCCCGCGCCCGAGGTCGTCTTCGTGGCGGTGCCGCCGGATCAGATCGCACGTGAGGTAGCCGCTGCCCTGACACGTTTCCCCGACGGCCACGGTCACCGACGTGGGCAGTGTCAAGGCGGAGCCGATCGCCGAACTGATCACAGCAGGTGCGGACTTGACCCGGTACGTCGGAGGACATCCGATGGCCGGGCGAGAGATCTCCGGTGCGGCCGCGGGGCGTGGAGACCTTTTCGAAGACCGGCCGTGGATCCTGACCCCGGTCTCCAACACCGATCCGCAACGGCTCGCCCAGGTCAGCGAGTTGGCGCAGAGCCTGCACGCGGTCGTGCGCCTGATGGACCCCGACGAACACGACCGCGCGGTTGCACTGTGCTCACACGCCCCGCAGGTGGTCGCGTCGCTGCTCGCCGCGCAGTTGCTGGGGGCTTCGCCGGCGGACGTCAGTGTGGCCGGGCCGGGTGTGCGGGACACCACGCGCATCGCCGGAAGCGACCCGGAACTTTGGGCGCAGATCTTGCTGGCCAACGCCGAGCACGTGGACGCCCATATGAGCCGTTTCGCCGACGATGTGATCGCTTTCCGCAAGGCGCTGGTCGGCGGAGATGCTTCGGGCGTTCGGGCACTGCTGGCGCGTGGCGTCGAGGGTCGCGCCATGCTGCCCGGCAAGCACGGTGGCGAGGCGGCGGACTTCGTGACTGTGTCGGTCGTCATCGAAGATGCGCCCGGGCAACTGGCGGCGTTGTTCCAGCGTGCCGGAGAGGCCGACGTCAACCTGGAGGACGTGCGCATCGAGCACACGCTCGGAAGGCTGCGCGCGATCGCGCACCTGGTGGTGCGGCCCGAGCGCGAACAGCGCTTGCGTGAGTCGCTGGTCTCCGGCGGGTGGCGATTGCGCGGGTAGCCCCGCGGTATCACAGGTCCTGGCAGTCCACGGTCTTCCCGCGCGCTGGACTGTCGCCCGCACTAATGGTGCAGCCGGTCCGCTTCTCGACATCCACGATGGTCACCGTGACAACGTCCAGGGCCTCGCCGGAATTCGAGCTCCACCCTTGATCCGCGACTTCCTGTTCGAACGACGGGCTCTCGATGAGTGTCGTCAGTTGTTCAGCCATGTCCGTGGAACTCGCGCAGTCGAGGCTTTCGTACTGCGAGACCGCGAACTCCTGCAGCTTCTTGTTGGTCGAGGTTCCGGTGTTGTCCGTGAAATCACAACCCTCGGTGGTGTCCGCCGGAGCGGCTTCTGACGCAGTCGGCGAGGCCTCTGGTGTCTCGGTCGTCGTGGAGCCACCCCCGCCGCAGGCCGCCAGTGCGAGCAGCCCTGCTGCTCCGAGGGCAAGTGCAGTCCTGTAGATCGTCATCGCCATGCCTTCCTCATGTCGTGTTCCGCCAGGGACAACAGCAGCGCCACAGATGTCGTCGCGCGATGTTCATTGGCGGTTCGAGGAGCCCAGTGCGGGCAGGAAGACACGGTCGCAGGGGATGGCATGGATCGCCGACACGAAGTCTGGCCTGACATCTCACACCCCCACCGCGGAGACCTGTCGATCACCATTCTAGTCCTCCATGCGTCGTGTCGAGGTCTGCGGCGGGGGAGGTGTCTGCTGCGCGCTGCCACGGTCCGCTGTGTCAGGTTGATCCGGCGGCCCCGGGTAGTCTCTTGCCCATGCCCCCCAACGTCATCGCCATCGACGGCCCGTCCGGCTCGGGTAAGTCCAGCGTGTCCAAGGGGGTCGCCCAGATGCTCGGGTACGACTATCTGGACACCGGCGCGATGTACCGGGCGGTGACCTGGTGGGCATTGGACCAAGGCCTGTCCGAGATCGACGTACCCGGTCGGCTCGCCCAGTGCGTGATCGTGAACCGCACGGACCCGACCGACCCGCACATCAGCGTCAACGGCGTGGACGTTTCCGAGGCGATCCGCACACCCGAGGTGACGGCGGCGGTGAGCCGCTTCAGCGCCGTTCCCGAGGTGCGCACGGCGTTGGTCGGGCAGCAACAGAAGGTGGCCGAGCACGCGTCACAAGGACTGGTCGCCGAAGGCCGGGACCTGGGAACGGTCGTCTTCCCGGACGCCCTGCTCAAGGTCTACCTGACCGCGGACGTGGCGGCCAGGGCACAACGGCGGGCTGCTGAGAACGCCGAACGTGGCCACAACGCCGACGTCAGCACGACCCACCAGTCGCTGGCCGAACGTGACCGCGCCGACAGCCAGCGAGCCGTGTCCCCACTGCAGATCGCCGATGACGCGGTCCAGGTCGACGCGACCTACATGACGCTGGCCGAGGTCATCGACCATGTTGCGGCACTGGTGAAGGAACGCTTGTGACTGAGCAGATGCCCGGCGACGAGGTCTACTCCGACGACCTGGCCGACGAAACAGACCTCGAGGCGCTGGCACAAGCCGCTGCCGCGCTGGCCGAGCAGGAGTACGCCGACGAGGACGTCCTCGAGCCGGGGGAGCCGCCGCTGCCGGTAGTGGCGGTCATCGGTCGCCCGAACGTGGGCAAGTCGACGCTCGTGAACCGTATCCTCGGCCGCCGGGAAGCGGTGGTGCAGGACGTGCCCGGCGTGACCCGTGACCGTGTGCGCTACACCGCGGAATGGTCGGGCCGGGAGTTCCAGTTGATCGACACCGGCGGGTGGGAGGTCGATGCCACCGGGATGCGCGCGGACATCGCGGCGCAGGCGGAGCGGGCCGTGGACGAGGCCGACGTCGTGGTGTTCGTCGTTGACGCGAAAGTGGGCACGACCGACAGCGACGAGCGGGTGGTGCCGATCCTGCGCAGATCCGGCAAGCCGGTCCTGCTGGTGGCCAACAAGGTCGATGACGTCGGCACCGAGTCGGATGCGGCATCGTTGTGGTCGCTCGGGCTGGGGGAGCCCTATCCGGTCTCGGCCCTGCACGGGCGGGGTAGCGGGGACCTCCTCGACGAGATTCTCGCGCGGCTTCCGGAGGTGGGCTCGGCGGAGGTCATCAGCGGCCCGCGCCGGGTGGCCATCGTCGGCCGGCCGAACGTGGGCAAGTCGTCGCTGCTGAACAAACTCGCGGGCAGCCAACGCGCAGTGGTGGACAGTGTGGCCGGTACCACGGTGGACCCGGTCGACGAAGTCGTCACCATCGCCGGCCAGACGTGGTTGTTCGTCGACACCGCGGGAATTCGCCGCCGGGTCAAGGAAGCCAGCGGCCACGAGTACTACGCGTCACTGCGCACGCAGCGGGCGATCGAGCGGGCAGAAGTGGCGCTGGTGGTGATCGACGCCAGCGAGCCGGTGTCCGAACAGGACGTGCGCATCATCCAGATGGTCATCGAGGCCGGCCGGGCGCTGGTCATCGCATTCTCCAAGTGGGATCTGATGGACGACGAGCGCCGACGGGAACTCACCCGGGAGATCGACTTGGACCTGGTCGGTGTGCCGTGGGCCTCGACCATCAACATCTCCGGCAAGACCGGCCGCGGTGTCGAGAGAATCGGAAAGCACCTGCAAACGGCCCTCGACTCGTGGCAGACGCGTATTGGAACCGGTCGGCTGAACAAGTTCCTGGGCGAACTGGTCGCCGCCCACCCGCACCCCCTGCGAGGAGGACGACAGGCCAGGATCCTGTTCGGCACACAGGCCTCGACCATGCCGCCCACGTTCGCCTTGTTCACGACCGGCTTCCTGGAGATCGGCTACCGGCGCTTCATCGAACGGCGCCTGCGGGAGGACTTCGGTTTTGTCGGTACCCCGATCCGGATCACGCTGAAGATCAGGGAGAAGCGCAAGCGCCGGTGACGGA
>CAVPGV010000024.1:0-16371 GCA_963704075.1 uncultured Actinomycetota bacterium | reverse complement strand
GCAATCGGGCCCTAATGGAATCGCCCACCTCGACCGATCAACACATCAAGACCATGGAGGTGGTTATGCGGACGGAACCTTCGATCAGCGGGGGCGACGTCTTCGCACGAGCGATGACCGATTCGGCAATCGGGATGGCCCTGGTCGCGCCCGACGGCCGGATCCTGTCCGCGAACCCCGCTCTGTGCGAGTTCTTCGGCCACCCCGCCGAGGTCCTCGTGGGGATGACCGTCGACGATGTGACCCACCCGCACGATCTCGGTGCCGACCTCGACCACGCCGACAAGGTCATGGCCGGCGTCATGGACTCCTACCATCTGCACAAGCGCTACATCCACGCAGACGGCACAGTGCTGACCGGTTTGCTCACGGTCAGCGGCATCCGTGACGACCGTGGTGACGTCGAGTTGTTCGTCGCGCAGGTCGTCGACATCACCCGCGAAACCGCCATCGAGGAGAACCTGCGACTGCTGGCCGAGCACGGCACCGATGTGATCGCCCGGGACGGCAATGAAGGCACCCTGCGCTGGGTCTCACCGTCGATCACCCGCGCCACCGGATGGCAGCCAGAACAACTGGTGGGCGTGGCCCTGCTGGACTTGGTGCATCCCGACGACCGGGGCGTGGTGACGTCCACGCAGGAGTTGCTCGCCGACGGCACGAACGCGACCTGCAGTGTGCGCCTGATGCACGTGGACGGCACTTTCAGCTGGTTCGCGGTCAACATCGATCCGGTGTGCAGCCCCAGCGGGAAACCATTGGGGCGGATCGGGACCTGGCGTCCGATCGATGGGGAGATCGAGGCAAGGCAACTCGCCGAGAAGAGGGAATCCGATTTCCGAATCCTGGCCGAGAATGCGACCGACCTGGTGATCAGAATCAGTGAGGACGGACGCCTCACATGGGTGTCGCCCTCCGTGGTCACCACCTTGGGATGGGACCCGGACGATGTCGTCGGCCGCTCCCCCGCGCAGTTCCTGCACCCCCACGATGCCGATGAGATGGTTGCGCGGGTCACCTCTTTGACTACCGCCGACCCGAGCGTGGAACGAGCCCGCCGCGTGCTGCTGGCAGACGGCAGCTACCACTGGTTCTCAGTGCGGGCCTCGCGCGTGACCGATCCCGACGGGACGCCTGCGGGGCGGGTGATCGGACTGCGCGACATCGACGCCGAGGTTCGCGCGAAAGCGGCTCTCGAAGCCAGCGAACGGATCTTCCGCACGGCCATGGACGCAGCCCCGGGAGGCATGGCCGTGTCGGACCTCGAGGGTCGATTCCTCGAGGTGAACAAGGCTCTTGCGGCCATGGTCGGGCAAACGACGCAGTGGCTGACAGAGCACCGGATAGACGACATACTGCATCCCGACGACCGAGCACTCAATCGTGTCCTGCGCTCGCAGGTCCAGTCCGGGCTCGCGCCGTCCAAGGTCGAGGAGAGCCGTCTGCTGCGCTGCCGACGGCACGGTCGTGTGGGTCGAACATGCCATCGGCCTCGTGCACGACGAAGCGGGCGCACCCGTTTCCTACGTATCGCAGTTCGTGGACATCAGCGAGGCTCGGGAGTCGCGCCGCGAACTGGAGTTCCTCGCCGGTCACGACCCCCTCACCCGCCTTTCGAACCGACGGACCTTGCTCGAGCGGATGGGTTCAGCGCTGCGGCAGATCCCTCGCACAGGCACCAGAATCGGCGTACTGTTCCTCGACCTCGATGGGCTCAAACAGGTCAACGACCAGCACGGGCACGCCGCTGGCGACGAACTGATCGTGAACGTGGCCAAACGCATCCGCAGCGCCGTGCGCAACGACGACATCGTGGCGCGTCTCGGCGGCGACGAGTTCGTGGTCGTGTTGATCCGCGTGCATGATCTTCAGGATGCGGTGGACGTGGCCGACAAGGTCCGGCAGGCCGTAGCCGAACCCATCCCAGCCGGTGGCAAAGCTCTGCACGTCACGGTGAGCGCAGGAGTGACCCTGGCAGAGTCGTCCGATGCCCCCGACCAAGCGATCGACCGCGCGGACCAACTGCTGTATCGCGCGAAGGCCGCCGGTGGCAATCAGGTCCTCGCGGGCTGACTCGTCACCAACGCGCAGGTACCACTCACGGCCGTAACGAACCGAAGTTGTTCTGACCGTGGTGGTTGGTGAGACGTCGCGCAATCCGGGAGAGTTCACGGTCCTCCCACACGTGGTTTCGCGCATGAGGACCGCAGTCCCGCATTCCCGCACAACCCCCTAGTCCTTCGAAATCCGTAGTTATCCACAGTCGGACATGACGAAAACAGACAAATCGCAGAGAAGATTGTGAGTATTCCCACAATCGGCGTGCTTCTGGTCTGAAACCCGGAAAAGCATGCTTACCGTGGTCGGGCCATGTACATCAGTTGACCCATTGGAGTCTTCTTACGAAACACTCGCCAGGGAGAGTTGATGAGCGCCCGTCCACGACGGACGGCTGAGCGCCTCGACCATGTCGCACCTTTCCCAGCAGGGCACACCGCCAAGTGCCAGTCATCTCGTAGAGCCGACCCCGGAGTTGAATTGAACGTTCGTAGCAAACTCATCAGCGCTGCCGTAGTTGTACCGGTGGTGATGGCAGCACCGGCCGTCGCCACCGACACCCCCGCCCCTGACCCGGCGGATCCGATCTCGACGGTCGGCACCCCCGCGGAGACGCCGAGCCCCGCAACCGAACAACCGGCGCCTGTGGACACCATCCCCGCCCCGGGCCCGACCACCAACTACGCGACGGAGCCGATCACCAACCCGGTGCCGAGCCCCGCCACCAAGCGCAAGCGGGCGACCAAACGCACGTCTCGCGCCGGAGTGAGCATGCGCACGCGTAACGTCCGCTACAGCCCGATGGCAGCGGTGTACCGGCTCATGAAGTGGGCCCGTGCGGGCCGCAGCGGCTACCGCAACGGCTGCCTCCGCTTGGCTGACGACGCCTACGCCCCCCTGGGTGGACGCACCGGGACTGCCCTGCGCCAGTGGTACCGCGCCAAGCGAAACGGTTTCGGCCACCGCAACCGCTACGCCCCGATCGGGGCCCAGTTGTTCTGGCGCACGAGCAATCCAGCCGGTCATGTGGCCACCTATGTCGGCCGCGGTCTGGTCGTCACCAACGTCGGTAGCGGTCGGGTCAAGATCATGTCGTGGCGCGCGCTGGACCGCTGGGGTCCGTATCTCGGCTGGGCCGAACCCTTCTACAAGTAGCCGGACCACCCGCGGCGTATCGTCGTGCGAGTGGGCTCCGACAAATCCGTAAGAGGTGCATTCGTCGTCGCGTCGCTGGCGGTGGCCGCGCTCATGGCGGGCTGCTCCGGCGGCGATTCGACCACATCGGTGCAGACACCCGCCCAGACCCCGACGACCTCTGCGGCGACGCCGCAGCCCCCGGCGACCGATACGTCCGACCCAGCCACGGACTTCTGCACCGCGGCGACGCAGTGGGCACAGTCCCCGGCGGCCGCCGAGGCCCAGATCGCGGCACAGTCGGGAGACGCCGAAGCGTTGGTCGCCGCCTACCAGGCCTGGGCAGCCCCCACCGAGGCGATGGTCCAGGCGGTTCCGGCCGATGCCCCACCGAAGGTGAAACAGGCCTTCTCCGACCTCAGTGAGTCCGTACAGGCGATCGCTGAAGAGGGCGGCCAGACGCAGAAGCAGGCGAACGCGTACGGCCGCGCACAAGGGACCGTTCTGGACTACTACAGCCAGCAGTGCGGATAGCGTCCGTGGTCGCGCGGCCCATGCCGGAGACCTCAGGCGAGCAACTCCAGAACCGCCCTGACCGCCGCCGGGACCGCCTCACGCACCGATGCCGACAATCCCGATCCGTGCTCCAACGAGCCGGCCTCGATTCCGACCAGCACGACCCGCACCGGCAGCATGTCGAGCACCCGTGCGAGTTCGATCACCTCGCCCAACCCGACCCAGTGCGTGCTCGCTGCGGCCGACCCGATCGGTAGGGCCTGCTTCCCCGACCTCCAACACGTGCACCGTTCCCGGCGCGGATCCGGAGCTCACGGCATCGACCAGCACCATCACATCTCGCCCCGCGCCCAGATCCACCAGTCGCGACGGATCAGAGACCTCCACCACGTCGACCCCGGGCACCTCGGCGACCTGGCGCACGACGAGGACACCGACGGCATCGTCGCCGCGATCGACCGACCCGAGGCCGACGACCAACGGTTTCACCGCGAGTCCACCCGAAGGTCCAGGAAGTGTGTCGCGCAGGAGATGCACGGATCGTAGTTCCGGATCGCGGTCTCACACTGCCGGGTCAACTCATCATGGGGCAGGTCGAGGCGGTCCTGAACGAACACCCGCAGGTCGTCCTCCACGCTGGGCTGGTTCTGAGCAGTGGGCGGCACGATCTGCGCATCGGTGATCGCACCGGACTCGTCGATCCGGTATCGGTGGTACAGCAGGCCCCGCGGCGCTTCGGTCGCGCCATGGCCTACGCCGGCGCTGACCTGCACCGGAACCGACGCGACGGAACCCTGCCAGTCGTCGATGATCCGGATGGCTTCGTCGAGCGCGTACACCAACTCGACGGTCCGCACGAGGATGGACCGGAACGGGTTGCGGCACTGCGCCCCGAGCCCGGCCGCGTGAGCCACCTCCGCGGCCAGCGGCGACAGCGCATCGGCATGCAGGCTGTAGCGCGCCAGTGGGCCGACCACATACAACCGACCATCGAAACGAGCGTGCAACGCGTTCGAGTGCGCCACGTGCTCCTCGACGACGTGCTCGCCGAAATCGTGGACGGGCGCCCGCAGCCCTTCGCTGCTCACCAACGATCCCGACTCCAGCGGGTACCCGTTCTCCGCCCCCAGCGACACGTACAGATAGGGCTGCTCGAAGTCGGGGAAGTCGAAACCCGCGATGAGCGGCACCAGATCCATCACCTCGTCGCGGGCGGCCACCAGATCGGGGCGTATCGCCGACAACTCCGGTACCGTCGGCATCCGGTGGAATCCGCCGACTTTCACGTTGACCGGATGCACCGAACGCCCGCCCACCACGCTCATCAGTTCGTTGCCGGCGCGCTTGATCCGCAGTGCGGATTCCACGATGCCGCGGTGCTCACGTGCCATGTCGATGCCACTGTCGAAGCCGAGGAAGTCGGGGGCATGCAGGAAGAAGATGTGCAGGGCGTGGCTCTCGATCCACTCACCGCAATACAGCAACCGCCGCATGAGCCGGATCTCGTCGGGCACCACGACGCCGAAAGCATCCTCCATGGCCAGGCATGCACTCATCTGATAGGCGACCGGGCAGATACCGCAGATCCTGGCGGTGATGTCCGGCGCCTCGGAGTAGTCGCGCCCGCGCAGCAACGCCTCGAAGAAGCGCGGCGGTTCGAAGATGTTCAACTGCACGTCCTCGACACGGCCGTCGTGGACCTCCACGAGCATGCCGCCCTCCCCCTCGACACGTGCGAGTGTGCCCACCTTGATGGTGCGCGCGGTCATAGCCGGTCTCCTTGCGACTCATGGCGTTGCGACTCGACACGGAACGCCTCCGCACCTGCGTTGAAGGTCCGGAAGAACCGCTGCACCTCAACCGGCCGCATGCCGCCGTCGAGCAGGCGCCGGGCCAGGGACGCGGTGTTCGCGGTGTCCTGCGGCCCGAAGCATCCGTAGCAGCCCCGGTTGAACGCCGGGCACAGCGCACCGCAACCGGCCTGCGTGACGGGTCCCAGACAGGGCATGCCGTGTGCCACCGCGACACACACCGCACCGCGGCGTTTGCACTCAACGCACACGCTGTACGTCGGGATGCGCGGCTGGCGCCCCTGCACGAACGCCCCTACGACCTCGAGCAACTGCCCGCGATCGATCGGGCAGCCGCGCAGTTGGAAGTCGACCGTGACATGGGCGGCGATAGGGGTCGAACGGTCCAGCGTGCTGATGTACTCCGGGTGCGCGTAGACCGCTGCGGTGAACTGCTCGACGTCGGCGAAGTTTCGCAAGGCCTGGATGCCGCCGCTGGTCGCACACGCCCCGATCGTGACCAGCCACTTGGACATCGCACGGACCTCTTCTATCCGCTCGGCATCATGCGCGGTGGTGATCGATCCCTCGACCAGGCTCAGATCGTAGGGGCCCTCGACCTCGGCGCTGGTGGCCTCGGGGAAGTAGGCGATCTCGACTGCTTGCGCCACGGATAGCAGTTCCTGCTCGCAGTTCAGCAGACTCAGTTGGCAGCCGTCGCAGGATGCGAACTTCCACACGGCGAGTTTCGGGCGATTCGTCATCACAACTCCCACACGTCCAGCAGCGGCGCGAGGCGCTCGTAGTCCAGCACCGGACCGTCCACGCATATGAAGAACTCGCGCAACTGGCAATGCCCGCACAGACCCACACCGCACTTCATGTTGCGTTCCATCGACAACCGCAACCGGTCAGCCGGCACCCCGCGGCCGAGCAGCGCATTGACGCTCAGAGTCATCATGATCTCCGGCCCGCAGAGCAGCGCAGTGGTCCGCGGCGGGTCGAAGCCCGCCCGGCTCAACAACTTGGTCACCGGGCCCACCCGGCCGTCCCACGTCGGGGGGCCGTAGTCCACGGTGATCTCCACGTGCATGCCGCACTCACCGGCCCAGCGTTCCAGGTCCTGAGCGTAACAGGACGTCGGACGGCGACCGAGCGCCGTACAGCAGCACCACCCGTCCGAAGTCATCGCGTCGGTCGGCGATCTCCCACAGCGCGGGACGCAAGGGCGCCAGACCGATCCCACCGGCGGCCAGCACCACATCTCCGCCGCGGGCGTCACCCACCCGCCAGCCGGTGCCGTAGGGCCCCCGCACGCCGACAATGGCACCCACCTCGCGGTCACCAGCGCGTGCGTGACGTTGCCGACGTCTCGGATGGTGTGCACCAGCGGTCCCGGCCACGTCGGGTCGCCGCTGATCGAGATCGGCACCTCCCCCACCCCGAAGGCATGCAGCATCGTGAACTGGCCGGCCTCGAACTCCAGCGGGTCACCGTCGAGCGGTTCCAACGACAGTGTCACGGTGTCGTCGGTGTCGAGGCGCGAGCCGATCACACGGAACGGACGCGGCAGCATCGGATCCGCCTGCGCCTGTGCTGCAGCCGTCGCCGTCATGTCGGCGCTCCGTACATGTCGAGCAGTTGTACCCGGGAGGCCTGCAACCGCTCGTACATCACCTGCGAGACCCGCTGCATCAAGGCGTAGCCCAGCGCCGGATCGGTGTCGCACTTGCCGCGCAGGCAGGCACCGTCGAAGGCCACCGCACTGGTCGACTCGACCGCCCGGGCACCGAACATCCACCGATACGGAGGGATCAGCCACGACCATCCCACGACCTCGCCGTCGTGCAACGTGTCCAGCGTGATCGTGCCCCGCGACGGATTGTGCAACTCCACCGCGACCCGTCCCGTGGCGGATCACGTAGAACGTGTCGGCCGGTTGCCCCGCTTGGAACAGCATGTCCCCGCGCTCGAACCGGGCCGTCTGGGCGCAGCCCGCCACCTGTGCGATCACGGGTGCGGGCAACTCGTGGAAGAACGGACTGTCGTCAAGCAGTTCGCTGATCGTTCGCATGGTCGTCCCCTAACCCCTATCCGTCTGCTCGTCGCGCAGAGCGGCGACCTCGGCGGTGATATCGATGGCGGCCGGGCACCACGTGATGCAGCGACCACAGCCGACACATCCCGACATCCCGAACTGGTCGTTCCACGCGCCGAGTTTGTGGGTGATCCACTGCCGGTACCGCGCACCGGTCGAGGCCCGCACGAAGTTGGTGTGCAGCCGCGAGTACTCCTGGGAGAAGCAGGAATCCCACACCCGATGGCGTTCGTCCACGTCGCCGGCGAGGTCGCTGACGTCCTCCACGGACGTGCAGAAGCATGTGGGGCAGACCATCGTGCAGTTCTCGCAGGCCAGGCAGCGCGAGGCGACGTCGTCCCAATGAGGGCTCTCGGCCCCCGCATACAGGACCTCCCGCAGATCATCGGTGCGCATCGTGCGGCCCATGCGGGCGACCGCTTCGGCCACCAGCGTCTGCGCAGCCGCGACATCGTCGGCAGTCGTGACGCTGGCTTCCAGGCACGCCAGCAGCTCCTCGCCGGCGGGCGTACCGGCCTCGGCGAGGAAACGGTGTTCGCCGTCGAGCAGTTCGGTCAGGGCGATGTCGTAGCCGGCCTGGGGCTTCGGACCGGTGCCCATCGACGCGCAGAAGCAGGTTCCGGCAGGGTCGGCACATGTGGTCGCGACCACGAAGGTCCCGTCACGGCGGGCCGCGTACCGGGTGTCGACCAGCCCCCGCGAGGTGAGCACCACGTCGTGCACGCCGACGGCCGCAAGGTCGCAGGAACGGACACCCAACAAAGCGACCGGCGGCTGCGTTGTGCGCGCGGCTTCGACGGAGAATCCGTCGTCGGCATTCCTGCGTCCGCGCCACAGGAGTTCGTCCGCGGGAAAGAACACCGGCTTGGCCGACTGCATGGGAGCTGCGAAACCGAACAGGGCATCGTCGTCGCGTCGAGTCAGGCGGTAGTGACCGGCCTCCTGCTCATCGCCGACCCCGCGCGGAAGGTCCGCCAAGGATCGCACCTCGTCGATGGTGATCGCGCCGTCGCGAACGGTGGGGCCCATGACACGATATCCGCGGCCCCGCAGAGCGTCGATGAGGCCCTGCAGGCCGCGGAGGTTCAACGTCGACGCCTCAGTCACGAGCACCTCCAACGGCGCTGCCTCCAGGCTACTCCTCGACGTGGCCGGGCGGGCCCGGTTGGTCCCGCGGTGGGGGAAACGGTGCCGGGGCATGGGCCCGCCGCGCCCTTCTGCGGGACGAGAACCCGCTTCCGTCGGCGCGTGACATCATCACCACCATGACCGCCGACGCCACGACCCGCGCCGCCTCTGCGGTCCAAGCTGTCCTCACAACCATGGCCGGTCCGGAGGCGACGCCGCGCCCCGGACAGGTGGAGGCGGTCGCAGCACTGCTGTCGGCCAACCAGCGGGTGCTGGTCGTGCAGGCCACGGGCTGGGGCAAGTCCGCGGTGTACTGGGCTGCGACGCTGGCCCGCCGCGACGAGGGCGCCGGCCCCACGATCGTCATTTCGCCACTGCTGGCACTCATGCGCGATCAGGTCGCCGCCGCCGAACGCGTCGGGATCCGCGCCGCAACCGTCAACTCGGCCAATCGAGACGACTGGGACCTCATCTTCGACGAACTTGCCCGCGATGCCGTCGACGTCCTGCTCGTCTCCCCCGAGCGCCTCACCCACCCGGACTTCATGGCCCGCGCGATGCCGGCCCTGCGCAGCAGCGGACTGCTCGTGATCGACGAGGCGCACTGCATCTCCGACTGGGGGTTCGACTTCCGCCCGGACTACCAGCGCATCGCGAAACTGCTGGTCCACCTCGACGCCTCGATTCCGGTGCTCGCCACCACCGCCACGGCGACATCACGTGTCGTCGACGACCTCGCGTTCCAACTCGGTCCCACCACCAAGGTCATCCGCGGGCCCTTGGCGCGTCGATCCTTGTCGCTGGCCGTCGTGCCGGGCCTCAACGCGGTGGAACGGTTCGCCTGGGTGGCCGATGCGATTGCGGAATTCGACGGTTCGGGCATCATCTACGGCCTGACTATCGACGGTGTCCACGCGCTGGCGGCATTCCTGCGCGAGGAGGGCCATGAGGTCGAGGCCTACACGGGGCAGACGCCACCGGACATCCGCGAACAGATCGAGGCGAAGCTGCGTGCGAACGACCTCAAGGCGGTCGTCGCGACCTCAGCCCTGGGTATGGGCTACGACAAGCCGGACCTCGCGTTCTGCATCCATGTCGGCTCGCCCAACTCACCGGTCGCCTACTACCAGCAGGTGGGACGAGCCGGGCGAGCGCTGGATTCGGCGGTCGGAGTGCTGCTTCCCGCCGCGGAATCGGACCAGCGGATCTGGGACTACTTCATCACCGCGACCCTGCCGGATCCGCAGGAGGCGCAGCGGGTGCTCACGCTGCTGTCCGAGCGGCCGATGTCGACCGTGCAACTCGAGTCGGAGCTGAACCGGCCGCGCAGCCGCGTCGAGATCCTGCTCAAACAACTGCACGTGGATGCGGCGGTTTCAAAGAGTGGTTCCACGTGGGAGATCGGTGCCCGGCAGTGGGAGTACGACGAGGCGAAGTACGACCGGGTCATCCGACTGCGCCGGCGCGAGGCGGAGATCATGTCCGCCTACGCGCGCGCCGAGAGGTGCCTCATGCAACTGCTGATCGAAGCTCTCGACGATCCGGCCGCGCAACCCTGTGGGACGTGCTCGGTGTGCACCGGGGTCTTGCCGAAGCCGGGCACGGCGCCCGCCCCGAGCACCATCCAGCGCGCGCTGGCTGCGATGCGCCGACGTCCGAACGTCCTCGAGCCGCGCAAGCGGTGGCCGACGGGCGGGCCGTGGAAAGGGAAGATCGCGGGTATGCAGAAGGGCCGCGCCATTGTTCGTGGTGAGGCCTCGGGCTGGGACCACATCACGAACGGCGTGGAACAAGCCGACGGCCCGTTGGGCACGGACTTCCAGCAGGCGGTGCAGGATGTGCTGCTGGAATGGCGCCGGGAGGGCCTGCCGACGATCGACGCCGTGGTGCCGATGCCGAACCTCGAGCACCCGCGGCGCGTGTCGGCGATCGCGGAGGTCGCCGCCAGCATGGTGGGCGCGCCGGTGAGGGAGGTCCTGTCTGCCACACCGCTGCCAGGCCCCCCGAGCCAACCGTCGCTGCCCCGGGTGCGAGAACTCGAGCAGAGCCTGTCCCTGCTCGGCTCGGCGCCACGCGGCACCGTTCTGCTGGTCGACGAGACGACCCGAACCCGCTGGGGAATCACAGTGGCAGCGCATCTGTTGACGAGCGCTGGCACGGCCGCGGTGGTGCCCTTCGTCGCGGTCCACGGGAACTGAACGAGGCGCGGCTACCCGTCTGACTCACCGATTCACACCGGAGGCTCCAAAGCCCCCATGGCGAAGCGGACATCGCCGGTCACGGACCAACATCGCGGCCGAGCTCGGATCCGTCAACGAGCGCGCAGCGGCAACGCGTTGGCAGGCTACAAGCATGACCGATGGGGACAGCCCGTTTCTGCGGATCCCGGAGTCGGACTGGGTGGCGTCCAAC
Organism: uncultured Actinomycetota bacterium; assembly: GCA_963704075.1. Classification (GTDB taxonomy): domain Bacteria; phylum Actinomycetota; class Actinomycetes; order S36-B12; family UBA10799; genus JADKAV01. The sequence continues at coordinate 5,235 of CAVPGV010000024.1, read as the reverse complement.
GCCTTGGCGTTCGCAGTCCGTGATGCGTTTCCCGTCTCCGAGGGCCACACACTGGTGATCCCGCGACGGTTGGCCATCGATTGGGACGCCGCAACCACGGACGAGCGGCTTGCGATTCTGGCGCTCGTCGATCAGGTGAAAGCGCAGTTGCGCCATGAGCTGCACCCCGACGGCTTCAACCTCGGGATCAACGAGGGGGCAGCAGCCGGTCAAACCGTCTTCCACCTGCACGTTCACGTGATCCCCCGCTTCAACGGCGACGTCGCAGATCCGCGGGGCGGAATCCGCCACGCGGTCATGGACAAGGGCAACTGGGAGACGCTGTGATCGTCGGTCCGTCCGCACCATTCCAGCTCGACTTCATCGAGAGGTTCCAACGCCTCCTGGATTCTGGCGGCTTCGTCGCCACCTACAAGTACGCCCTGCTGATATCCCTGTGCAACATCGCCGCGGAGCAAGGGTTCGACGACGCGCGCCCCCAGCGGATTCAGGTGAGCGATCTCGGACAGCAGTTCATGCGTCTGTACTGGAATCATGTCCGGCACTACCCAGGGGTGGATCATCCCCTTCGGCAGAACACCGGCAAGCCTGCGGCCATTCTCACCACGGTCGCCCGGGCCCGCGAATCCGTCGACGACCCCGACCGCTCCGATGCTCTCGGCTCGGTGCCCGAGACACTGCTCCGACAAGCGACCGATCGAGTCCGCAGCATGCCCTTGATGAAACTTCAGACCATCGGCAGGCAGAAGGACGACCCTGATCACCCGGACAACTTCCTGTACCCGACGACGGTCGTACACGGGTGTATCGTCCTGCGGCCGGGCATCTCGGCCTGTCTTCGCCGATTCCGCCCGCTGCTCGTCTCGACCACCCAGAACGCGTGGAGCGACTACGTACGGCGCACCAACCCCGAGCTGGGCGCCGGCCATGATCTCGACAGGTTCCTTTTCGGCGCGGACCGCGTCGCCTTGCACCCTCTCGCGCCGGCACTCATGGAATTGCAGGACGGACGATGCTTCTACACCGGGCGGCCCCTGCGGGACGAGGCCTTCCATGTCGACCACTTCATCCCGTGGTCGAAGTTCCCGCTCGATACGTCGTTCAACCTCGTCCTCGCCAGTCGCGTCGCGAACCTGCAGAAGAGCGACCACCTGGCAGCGATTCCGCACCTGCGTCACTGGCACCAACGCAACGTCACGCGCCACGCCGAACTCCTCCGGATAGGGGCGACCGGGCAGGACTACCACCGGTCACTGTCGATCGCCGAGTACACCTACTCGACGGCGGCACGGCTCGGCAGTCTCGGATGGCTGCACGGCCGGACCATGGACACACTGGACCTCTGGGACGAGGCGCTTCAGGCAGGTCCCGGCCACCAGTCGCTGCCACCCACGACCACCAATTGATGAGTCGCCCGCGAGACTCCGACCCGCAGTAGGGTCGCTTCATCGTCCTGCTCGTGGAAACCGTTGACGGCCAGCACCACCGCTGGGCGCTCCAGACCCTTGAACCCCTTCACCGTGCACACCGCCACCTCATCGGTGGCGAACAGCGAATCCGCGAAACCGAGTGGACCCAGTCGAGCCAGTCTTTCGACGTGTTCGGGATGGCGGCGATGGGTGGTCAGCAGTGCGATGTCCATGGCACGGAATTCCCCACCCGTCAGCAGCGCCACGACCGCCTCGTCGGCGACCTCGAGCACCCTCTCCTCGGGCGCCGGGAGGAACACCACCTCCGGACCCGTCGCGCCACGGCACTGCTGTGGCTGCCCCGACAACTGCTCGAGGACGGCGGCGATCTGGACGGTGTTCCGCACGTTCTCAGTCAGGGCCACTTCGACCGCCGGTACGCCCAGTGCCCCGCGCCCGTACAGTTCCTGATCATCGTCGCCGAACACCACCATCGGGCCAGACTGCGGATCATTCAGAAGTGCGCGCACGCACGGCCACCAGTCGGCTGCGAAGTCCTGCGCCTCGTCCACGATCAGCACGTCGAAGCGCTCATCATCGGCCCGTTCATCAGCTGCGGACTCGAGCAAAGCCGGCAGTCCATCCCAGAACTTCGAGTCTGCCTCGGGCGGCACGCTGATGCCGGTCCAATCCAGCGCCAACTGATGCAGTGTTCCGACATACGCCGGGCGCTGATCCTCCGGCCAGGAGTCCGCCTCCGAGATCATGTGCAGGGCCAGGCCGCGGTTGTAGCAGAGGATGCAGACCCGGGCGCCATGGATGGCCTCCTGCCTCGCGTGTTCCAGTGCCAGCCAGGTCTTGCCCGTCCCCGGCCCACCGGTGACCAGGATCCGATCGTTGGTGCGAATCGCACGCAGGATCGCGTACTGGTCGCGGGTCAGCATGTCCGCATGCGCCTTGGCGTCGTGGGCCCGCTCCCACGCGACCGGGCGTGGCAGGCGCTGCTCCAACAACTCGACGAGCGCGTCCACCTCGGCCTGACTGGGCGCCGCATCGGTGTAGATGGCCGCACTGATCCGCGCGGAGAGGTCCACGGTGCCGTCGAGCCACTGCCGCCGCAGCGAATCGGCGGGCTGGAACCACGACGGCAGGCTGGTGCCGGGCAGTACCGCGACCGGAACCCAGTCAGGGAACCCACCGCCCTGATCCCCGACGAAGTCGCGCAGGGCGTAGCCAACTCTCGACGCCTGCTGGATCGGGTGGTGAATGGCGTGATCGCGACCAGTGCGGTCACGGCTGAACCACTGCGCGTCCTGCGTCCAGACGCGCCCGCCCTTCACCTCGACCACCCCGATCCCGACGTCGGGGATCATGACCAAGAAGTCTGCTTCGCGGGTGACGCGGCGAGAATCCAGAACGCGGTATTGGGCGATCACCACCGCGTTGTCCGGCAGTCCCTGCAGACCCTCCCAGACCTGCCGCTCCGCGGCGAAGCCGGGTTCCGAGTAGTCCGGTCGCTGCGGGTAGTTGCGGGGCACGGTACGAGTGTGGCCACCCAGGACCCGGCGTTGCCCGTCGATCAATCAGCTCTCGGCCGAAGAGGGCTTCTTACCGCCTGGCGACTTACCGCTGGGCGACGGCCCCGACGGTGACTGCTTCGTCGTCTTCTTGGCAGGCGTCCTCCGCGCTGCCTTCTTGGCGGTTGCCTTTTTGGGTGCGGCCTTCCTGGGCGCCGCCTTCTTCGCAGCGCCCTTCTTGCCAGAGGTCTGCGCATCCTTGGCGCCCACGTCGGCCTTCCTGCGCGGCGCCCGTCTGCGCTCCACCTTCACCTTCACCGGCACGGTGGGCAGGGGCGCGCGCATGTAGGCGACACCATCATGGACCGTGGTTTCCCATTGCAGATCCGTGGTCTTGAAGAGGTGCAGCATCCCGTTGTTGTCCGCGAGCACACTGGCCACGACTTCGGTGAACCCGAGCCTCGTGGCCATGTGCAGCATGGCTTGCAGCAACTTCCGGCCGACGCCTCGCTGCTGATAGTCATCCTCGATGATGAGGGCGATCTCGGCGGCGTGGTCGCCGGACTCGGGATCGGGGAACACGTTGCCCAGACCGATGATCAAGCCGTCCTCGTTCATCACCACCAGCGTCGCCCCTCGGTGACCGCCGGCGAGCCGGTAGAGACGGGTACCACGCCAGTCCGCGATGGAGAAGTACCGCTGGTAGCGGCTGCGTTCGGAGCTCCGCTCGTGCATCGCGGCGACCGCATCGGCGTCTTCAGGGCGGGCCAGGCGGATCCAGACCGTCCCACCTTTGATGGGTTCGACCCACGCGGCAGCCTCCTGGTTGCCGGCCGACGAGGCGATCGCGGACGACAGACGCAACAACGCGGAGGCCCGTGTGCGCTCGGCGCGTGCGAACGGAACCCAACCGCGCTGCAACACGACGTGCCGGTCCGGGGTCCACTGCAGCCGCATGATGTCCGGGCTGTCGTCCTCCCCCTCGGTGGCGGCAGCGACTTCGACGTTGTCGGCCTCCACCAGCTCGCCGGCCGCGAACGGCGCCAGTTCCGGGGTGGTGACCAACTGCGTGGCCCCATCCAGAACCCTGGTCGGCAGGTCGATCGCATCGTCGAGAGAGCCCGGGCCGACGTATGCACGTCTACCAACCGAGTGAGCCATGGCAAGCATCACGTCCGGCGTCACGCCTTCAGGGGCGATCAATGCCACGTCGATCGTCCGATACCCCACAGTGGCATCGACCACCTGCATGGCCACGGTGTACGCATGCAGTGAGCCCAGCGCACGCACCAAACGTGCAACACCACCCGGCTGATCGGGCACATCCACCCGCAGACGCCATGGTTCGCCGGCGTCGAAGGCGGGGCTGAGCAACATGTCCTGTGGGGCCATGGCGGTGCCGAGCCGCGCCATGAGCATGATCCAATTGGCCATCGTGGGTTTCACGTCCAGCACGGGATCCAATATCGCCAGGCCCACGGACATCGCCAGTGCGAGGTGCACGATCGCGGCGTCGGAAAGGTCGGCATCCAGACCACCGTTGGCCCGGATCTGCGCGACGAGCGCTGCGGCGTTCTCACGACGTCGGTCGATCCGGCCCTTCTCGATCGCACGCAACGCCTCATCGGTGTGCGCGCGGGTCAGCGCCTCCAGTTCCAGCACACCCCAACTCGCCTCGGGACTGGTGAACACCTCTTGGGCTGCGGCCAGCATGACGGCGATGGCCGGCCTGCCTTCCGGGTTCTCCACAGCGGAGGCGAGTTTCTCGGCAACCGACGAGGAAACCCTGGCCAGCATGACCTGCTCGAACAGATCCGCTCGCCCACCGGTCAGGCGACGCACTGTCTGCGAGCTGACGTGAGCGGCCTTGGCCACCATGTTCACCTTGGTCCCGGAGAAACCGTGCTCGGCGAACAGGTCGGCCGCTGCCTCAATGATCCTCGCCCGCAGTTCCTCGTCACTCGTGGACATGTGCGGCTCCGATGGGCTTTGCGGGATCAGGGCTCACGGTTCTCCAGACGCAGGGCTAGTACCAGCGTCGCGGCCGCGGTGCACTGAGTCAATCCGAGGGCCCCGTGTTCACTGTGAGTTGTTTGTCACAGCCCGACCCCACGTCTGCGCAGATACGCCAAGAACCCCGCATTCGGGGATGAACCCGGCAGCACCTCCGCAACGTCCGACAGGACATCCTCGGGTGCTCTGCCGGTCACGTGTGCGCCGTACAGGGCCCCGATGAACGGGGTGCGGGAATGCGCCTGGACGCAATGCACGTAGACGGTCCTGCTCGCTCGCCGCAAGTCCGAGATCAA
>CAVPGV010000023.1:0-13141 GCA_963704075.1 uncultured Actinomycetota bacterium | reverse complement strand
TCGCGCTGTTCCAGAGCACATGCCCTGGGTCTTGGCCTCGTCCTCCGAGTGGTCAGATGCCACAGCGGGCAGTGCCACGGGCATCGCCAGCGCGATCCCGGCAGCACTTGCCACCAGCAACTTGATCATGGTGATGATCCTCCTCGTACGAGACCGCAGACGGGACGTTCCCGCCGGATCGCTGCCTCGACCACCCCGCACGTTTCGCAAGTCGATGGCTAAGCCGCGCATGAAGCGGCGGCAAGGATGATGTAGCGCTACACCATCCGGGGTGGCTCGTTGACCGGCAGGATCGCTGGTGAGCCCCCGAGGTCCGGACAGAGTCGGCCCGCCGGCTGGGCGGCCCACGCCACCGGCCGGTCACCACCCCAAGATTCGGTTCACCCCTCATCGGAGACCGAGTTCGCGTAGCGTGGCGCACTTGACGGGAGGGGTTCCCTTGATTGCGACCGCGACCGCGAGGTGGGTGGCAACCGCCACATCGACCGCGCTGCTCTGCGCGCCGATGGGCGCGGCCGCCGCAAGTCAACCGGATCCCACCGCCGCTGAACAGACTGCGACTGCACCGAACACGGGCGCGCCCTCGTCAGTCGGAGGCACTTCGCGGAGCCTGTCTCCAGACCTGCCCGACGATCTGCTGTCGGCTAACGGAATCGTTGCGCCGACCCCGGATCGGGCCGCCGGGTTGACCGATGCGCAGCGCACGGCTGTGTCGACCCAGGCCTGGCTGTCGCAGGGACCGGCTCTGACCCCCGTCGTGCACTCGATCCTGCCCGCCCGGTCCGGGGGCACCGGCGTTCTTCGGATCTCCACTGCCCGTCGATCATCACCGGGCGTGAACGTCCGGAACGTAAGCGTTCGGATCTCGAAGCCCCGGGGCGTGCGAGCCCTGCGCGCCAAGGGCAAGGGCTGGCGGTGCCGTCCCGCGAAGAAGATCTCCACCTGCCGGAATCCGCGTGCGTTCGGACCCCGATCGATTCCCGCACCGATCAAGGTGGTCGTCTCGGTGAAGAAGGGATTCCGTGGGAAGACCGGCCCGGTACGGGCCCGGGTCAGCTGGTCCGAGCAGAAGGTCGTCGTCGGGACCGGAGGCAGCACCGGCCCGATCGGCACCTTCCGTGCGGATGGCTGGCAGCGCCAGACGCTGCAGGAGTCGGCCCGCCTGACCGTCGACCCCCCGCTTCGGCTCACCCTGACCGCAGCGACGGTCAAGAGCAAAGCCAAGGCCCGTCGCGAGATCCCGATAGTCACTCACGCCGGCAGACGTGCGCGGGAATTCGTCCTGACAGCAGAAGTGCGGCGAACCCTCGGCAGGCAGACCGCCGTGCGATGGTCCAAAGTCCGGGGCCCGAAGGTCTCCTTCCGGGGGCCCAGATTCCAGAAGGGCGTCGAGAAGGCCGCCAGTCAGGTGGTCCTTGTCGGAAACAAGGTGCGCAAGCCCACCCGTTTCACTTTCCGGGTGCGCGCCAGCAGCGGGGGCTCCACGGTCAGCAAACGAATCGCCGTGCTGGTCCGCCCCAAGCGCTTGGGGCGATTCCGTTCCGATGCCCGCGACTTACCACGCCTGGCGAAACGTCAGAAGCAGTCGCTGCACAAGGGACAGAAGGGCGCCCGGGTCAACCGGGCGCGCGTTCACACGGTACGCGTTTCCGAGAGGGGGCCCAGACGGGTCACACCCGGCGAGCGCAGCACGATCGCTCTGAAGACCAAGCGCAAGATTCGCTCCATCGAATGGTCCGTGCTGGACGGCTCGGTCGATCCGGCATCGTTGGCCACTTCAGGCGCCAAACTCACCTTCACCGCGCCCGCCCGAGCGGGCCAGACCGCACTCATCCAGGCCGTGGCGACCATGGGCAACGGAGATCTCGTGCACCGGACCAAGTTGATCGTGGTCAGGCCGGCGGCGACCGGCCAACGGGTGGGAGCAGACCCCCCCACCAACGCGAGCGTCCAGGCTTTCTGCACCGTGGCCACCGCGGCAAGTACCGGCTCGGCGCGGATCTCCCTGGCCGACGGGTCCGTGCTCTCGCTTCCTAAGACGGCGTTGAGCGGGGCCAAGTCCTGCAACCAGACAGGGGCGAGCCTGGCGTTCACGCAAGCCACTTTCACCTACGCAGGCTCCAACTTCCAGAACGTGGCCGGGACTGTCACGGCGGGCGGCATCGTGATCGACTCGGGTGCGTACGTGTTGCCTGCGGCACTCCAGCGATGGGCGACCAAGACCTACGCGAAGGCTCCCACCTCGCTGCCGGTCCGGCCGATCGGCGGCGACGTCTCCGCCGGCCTGCAGGACGGTACATGGCAGGCCATGACCGGCCAGTTCGCGGTACTCCCGTTCGCGACCGTACCGGGCGGCCAACAGGCCACGCAGAATGCTCTGGCGTTCCTGCCGCTGCCCGGCGGCTGGAGTTTCCCGGCCAACTCGTCGCGACTCTCTCTTAGTTCGGAATCCGGCGGAGGATCCGGCGCGCAGGCCTCCTTGATCTTCCAGCAGGTCGCCCAAGGCCCTTCCGGCACGGCGGGCTCGGTGTCCTTCGATCTCAAAGTGACCAACGGCGCGGTGTCGACGGTGGACGTGACTGCCGCGAACATCGGTGTGTTCGGCACCACCGGCACCGATCAAGTCAACGCGTCGGGCAAGGGCAGTTTCACGATCGGCCCGGACGGCTCGGTCAACGTCGACCAGTTGTCCTTCGGAATATCGTGCGGCGCAGCCAATGGGTGCGTTCTGGTGCAGGGGTTGCTCCTCCAATCGGGCACGCTGAGTTGGAGCACGCAGGGAATGGGAATCGCATTCCAGGGCGTGGTTCAGGCCAAGGGCGAAGATTATGGACTGTCCGGCAACGGCACGTACACATCGGCGATGCAGTGGTCGGTCGGCCTGGCGAGCACGTCGGACTGGAAACTCGGCGACACCGGGGTGACGCTGTCGGGGTTGAAGGGCCAACTCGCCTGGGTCCCGGTCAACCCGTCGACCCAACAGCGATCACCGCGCCTTGCCCGCCGATCCTTCGGTACCCCCCCAGCGGTGCCGCCGTCCTCCCGCATCAACTTCACCGTCGCCGGGGCCGCCACCATCGACCAAGTCAGCAACGCCGAGGTCACACTGTCCAACGTCAGCGCCCAGGTGACCAACGAGTGCAACGCGGCCAGCGTGCAGGCCAAGACGTGCAGTCGCGGCCAAGTACGAGTCGACCTGGCCGCGGACGCCAGGGTCTCGCTGCCCGGCAACGCCCCTCGAAGCCTCGGGCTCACCGCCACGATCAACCTCTCGACGTTGGATTTCACGTTCTCGGGCAACCTGACCGGCGTGACGTTCGGTCCCGCCGCGTTCAAGATCCAGTCCGTGGCGCTGACCCTGTCCAACACCGGGCAGGGCGCCTGTGTGCCCAAGGGCCAGAAACCGCCGGAATCCGGCCTGGTCGTGGGGCTGAACGCGAGCGGTCGCATGCTCAACCAGCCCGCCCAGATGAGCGGCATGGTCAGTCCCGAGGGCTACTGCCTCTGGGGCGATCTGAAGCAGGTATCGGTGGGCGGAGCGACGATCAGCGGAGTCACGTTCGGTTACGCGACCTTCAACGCCACGGTCACGACCGGGACCACGGGACCGGCTGCCAAGGGATTCGCGGTCCCGGCGAACTCAGTGTCCTTGGTCGCCGGGTTCACGTTGCCGAAGGCTGTGCAGAAGGTCCTCCCGGCGGGCGGACAGGGGGAGTTCACCGCACAACTCGCGGCGGGGGCGCAGACCTTCACCGGTTCGGTGGCCTTCGATTGGAAGCAGCCCGTGTGGCTCTTCTCCGGAGGCACCGCGAACACGAACCTCGGTCTGCAGTCAGCCGGTATGCAGGTCACAGCGAACCTTGCGTCCGGTTCGCTGGCGATGAGTATGGAGGCCGCCGCGGAACTCTTCGTGCCCGCTAACGCGAAGAAGGGTCTGGCCGCATCGAACACCCCGATGTTCGTCAAGATCGGCATCTCGGTCGGTTCCGCTGGTGCCGACCTGAAGTTCAGCGCCGGGGTCAATCCGAACAACCAGCCGATCACCGATGCCTTCGGGCAGCCCGGCTTGACCGTCAAGGCCCTTGCGGTCAGCGGAAGCCTCGGGACCTCGAACACCCTGGACTTCTACGCCGATGTGGACCTGCCCCCGGCATGGGAGAAGGAGATCGCGATCACCCAGCCGAACGCGGATGTCACGTTCGGCTTGAGCGTCAACGTCGAGAACCCGGTACAGAGTTGTCTGCTGTTCGAAGTCGGATCGGCCTCGTCCTGGGCAGATGCTCGCACGGGGTACCAGAACTCGCCCATGGTGGTGGATCTGGCCAACAAGGGGATCGTGCAGGCCCGGTACTTCAAACTGGCGATCGCCCCCACGGGGTGCACGCTGCCGTCCGGCCAGAACTCGACGTACGCGGTGCCCGCGGGCTACGCGTTCGCATTCAACGGTGAAGTCCTCGGCGCGACGGTGCTGGTGCAGATCGAAGTAGAACTTCCGACCGCGGCCAACGGCCAAGCGCTGATGGTTTCCGGAGACCTCGAGATGCAGGACGTCAAGTTCGCTGGCGCGGAACTGACCGGCGCCAAAGCGCTGAACCAGCCGGGATGCGTCAACGCCAGCGGTCCCCGACTCACCGTGAACATCGACACGGCAAAGGGCGCCTACGGCTTCGACGTGTCCGGGCGCATCCAAGTCGGAAAGGTGCCCATCGCCGGGGCCTACATCGACATCTGCGGTTCGGTCGCAGCGCAAGGCACCAGCGTCAGCGCCAACCTCTACGGCCGCGGCGAGATGAAACTGATCGGGCTAGGCACGCAGGCCGACATCACGGTGCGCTTTGCGATGTCGGGCGGCAAGGTGCAGGCCTCCAACATCTCCATGGCCTTCACCACCGACATCTTGGTCATCAGGTTCCGGGGCTCAGCCAACTTGGTCTACGCGAACGGCGAGATGCAACAGTTCCGGGTCGCGATCGGTGACAGTTTCAAATTCCTCGTCGGCAAGTTCTCCGGCAACGTGGCCGTGGGCTACTGCGCCGGTCGCTGGTCCTCGAGTGTCAGCAGCCCATCGTGCAGTGCGGGCTCAGGGGTGAACATGCGCGTCGATCTGTGGGGGAAGATCAAGTTCTTGTTCTGGTCGAAGAAGTTCGAGAAGGCCATCTACAACCACTACTCTGCTGGGTCGTCCTCAGTGAGCCTGACCGAGTCGTCCTCGACCCTGCAGTCACAACTGGGCCAAACGGCGCTGGCACGCGGGCTCACCTTGGATCAACTGACGTCGACCTATGACTCCAAGGGCACCTACAGCGGCGGCGGAGCCGACGTCGCCTACCTGCTCAAAGTCAACAAGCCGACAGGGCCGCAGCCGTGTCAATCGGTCGGTGTCGCCGTGGACTGGACCCAGGAGTCCACCAGTCCGGGGGCCATGACCGTGCTCCCACCGAGCCCGCGCGGTTGCACGGTCTCGGCGTACGTGTCCTGGGCGGGCAGCGGGGCGTCCGACTGGCAGCCCCCGGTCCCGGTCACGCTCACGTGCAACAACACCGGATGCTGGCGCCTCGGCGCACCGGCCGGACGCTTCGTCGATGACCTGTCGAAGCCGGAATTCGGGGAGCTGCCTGCCAGCGCCTACGCGGACGGTGCGATCCCTGGACCGCAGATGGCCATGACGAAGATCCTCGCGGCCTTCGGACGGCCCAGCAACACCTGACCGAGTTCGAAGAGTCCTGCAGGAAACGGATACGCGAGTCCCTACGGCCGTACGACCATCCACCGGACCGCTACGGGTCCGCCGCCTCGTCCTCGTTCGACAGCCGGTACTCGTCGTGGGTAGCTGAGGACCCGTCGCTGAAGAGCGATACCGCACACTGGGCGCCTCAGGGCCGCGCCGTGCGGGGAGGCACGGCCCGTTCGGCGTTGACTGGCGTTATCTGAGACGCCAGGATTTGCGCCAACTGTTGGGCTTGAAGGCATCTTCGGAGCCCTTCTTGGGTTTGGCCCTGACGATGACGGTGACTCTGACCTTGTCGTAGCCACGGGTCTTGACCCGGATCTTGCCCTTCTTGGTGACCTTCGTGACGCAGAAGGCCTTCTCGCCGGCGGCCCTACTGCCCAGTGACCGGCAGAGCACGACTGGTTTCAGGATCTTGCAGCTGCTCTTCTTGGTCTTGATCTTCTTGACCAGCACCCGGTTGCCGACCTTCTTCGGTTTTGGCTTGACCAGGGTGACCTTGATCGGACACATCCTCTTGACCACAGTCGGGTTGGCTTGGGAAACGGAGTTGACCACCGTGACACTGACGGTCTGATCCTTGGCCGTGACCGTGGCCTGGCCGCTGGCCGGGCTGTAGGTCGGCTGGTTGAACGTCCACCCGGTTGGGTTGGCCGGCAGAGCCGGCTCGTCCACGCTGCAGACCGCGCCGGTCGGCAGACCAGTGATCGTCGTGGACTGTCCCGCTCCCAGTTGCACGGTCCCGTTCTTCACCGGGTCGGCACCCTCCAGGCAGGTGTAGGTGATGTCGAACGTCCCGGTATACCCGGACTGCTGCGGGTTGAACTCCTTGACGATCGTCAACGACCCCAGGTCGCGGGTGTTCACGATGGTGCAGGTGACCTTCTCACCCTTCTTCAGGGTGATCTTGTCGCCGGTGTTGAGCTGGCCGTCGACCTGGTCTGCGGTGGCGTTCGTATCGTCGTCAGACAGGCAGACCCACTCGCCAGGGCTGTACCCGCCGGGACCTGTCTCGGACAGGGTGTACTCAGTGCCCGCGTAGACCGTATCGAGCGTCCCAGACCCGCCAGGGGTGCTGGCACGCTATCTGCCCTAGGGGGTACACCCCCGGAAATGCGTTACAAGCGCTACAAGCGTTACACCCCCACGAATCCGGCTCTGCCTGCCGTACCAGCAGTGCGCCGCTAACGCTTCACGGTGGCACGCCGGAGATGGCTGGGAAGGTGCACTCGGGACCGTGGGCACCCTAGGCTCTGACATATCCGGCGACACCGGGAGACGCAGTCGACGGCACGGGAGACGGAGAGCGATGGCGAGGAAACGGGGTAGCCGTCTGCGCGAGATTCCGGTTGAGGACTACGAGCACAAGGCAGCCACCCGCCCGACCAATCCCCCGGTCGGACTTGCCCTCCTGGACCGCGTCGTCGGCGCTGCGGCGATCGTCGCCCCGGGCCCGCTGCTCACCGGTTTCGGCGCCCCGGCCGACGCCGACACACCTGCCCTGCGCTACACGACCCGACTGTTCGGGATCCGCAACGTCGCGCTCGGCGTCCAGGGCTGGCAAGCCCGCAAGGACCCGACACGGCTGACCACGTTGTCCGGCCAGAACGCCACGGTCGAGCTCACCGATTTCGTCGCCGGTGCGGTGGTCACCTCGACCGATCCCGAGATGCGTCGGCCGGGGTGGCGGTGATGGTCACATCCCTTGCGGTCGCCAGCGGATTCCTGATGCTGCGTCGCCTGGCCTCACGACCCTAAGAAGGCTGGGCGCGCATCCCAACCAGGCCGCCGATCAGTCGGGGAGCCGGCCCGTTTCATAGGCCCAGATCGCGATCTCGACCCGGTTCCTCGCGCCGATCTTCGTCATGATTGCGGCGACGTGCGCTTTCACCGTACTGATCGACACGTACAGGTCCTGTGCGATCTCGGAGTTGGTGAGGCCACGAGCGACTGCGAGAAGGACCTCCTCCTCCCGCGGACTCAAGGCCTCGATCGGTGCTGGGGGTGGTTGACCCGTCCGTGTCCCTGCGAACGTCTCCAGCAGGCGGGCAGTGATGCTGGGCGCGATCAGGGCGTCACCGCGCGCAGCAGCGTGCATCGCCTGCACGAGCAAGTCCGGCTCGGCGTCCTTGAGAAGGAATCCCCTGGCACCGGCTCGCAGCGCATCGTGGACGTACTCGTCGAGGTCGAAGGTGGTGATGACCACCACGGCGATGGGGTCACTCACATCAGGTCCGGCAAGTTGCCGGGTCGCCTCGATGCCATCGAGCCCCGGCATCCGGATGTCCATGAGGCAGGCGTCGGGCCGCAAGCGACGCGCGAGGTCGACCGCTTCGGTGCCCGTTCGCGCCTCCCCGACGACCTCGATGCCCGGCTGGGCGTTCAGGATGGTCACCAGACCTACACGGACGAGATCGTGGTCGTCGGCGACGATGATCCGCAGAGTGTCGTTCATCGTGGCGCTTTCCGCGGAATCGTGGCCGTCACCCGCCAGCCCCTACCCCTGCACGGGCCCGCTGTGAGGTTGCCCCCGAGCATTTCGGCACGTTCACGCATTCCGGGGATGCCGAAGCCGGAACCCCGCCGATCGCTCGGACCCCGGCCGGGTCGCCCGTCGTCGACGACATCGATGCTGACCACGTGCTCCTCGCCGCGGACACGAACCTCTATCCGTGACGCGTCGTGCGCATGCCAGCGGGCATTGGTCACCGACTCCTGAGCGATACGGAAAACGGCCGCGTCGACTGAGGCCGGGAGGTCCTCCACATCGCCGGAGATGTCGACCGTTACCGCGGGGCCTTCCACCGGGTCGTCGGCCAGCACAAGCAGGTCGGCCACCCCCCGAACGGGGTTGCGCTCGGCCCGTTGCTCATCGCGCAACACGGCCACCAGCGAGCGCATGTCCGCCAATGCGGTCGTAGCTGTCTGCTCGATCACGGGAAGCACGTCGAGAGCGCTAGCCGTGTCCGTTGCGCCCAGAATCCGGCCGGCCCTGGCCTGGATGACGATGCCCGACACGTGATGCGCGACGGTGTCGTGGAGTTCGCGGGCGAGTTGATTTCGTTCCCGTATCCGCACCTCCTCGGCCTCACGGTGCTTCGACCTGATGAAGAACCTCACCGCGGCGCCGAGTGCGACAGGGAACAGCAGGAACCCGGCACCGATGAGGTTCTCCTGCAGACCGAAGCCGTAAAGCGGCTCGCGCACGAAGTGACCGATCATGAGCACGACCACGCCGATGGCGATGTGCCGGCCCGAGCCCCATCGCGCCAGGGAGTAGGGGAACAGGAGAACCACCGCCGTTGCGTTAAGCACGCCGTAGTCCAGGCCCGCCAGGGCTGGACCCACTCCGGCCAGGGTCTGCGCACCGAAGGCGAGCACGAGCATCCCCAACGGGTACTGCGCCCTCCACAGCACCGCTAGAGCGCACACGATCGACAAGGCGATCGTGTAGGCGGGCCACGGGACGTCGTTGCGGGCGATCCCTTCGAGCACCGCCGAAGGCACGAGAACTGCCACCACCGCGATGTCCCACCACGGACGCGTGGCCGGTGCGGGCACGCGTGGCTCGTCCCACACCGCCCGCAGGGCCTTCGAGATCACGATTCGAGCCTATGGAGTCGGCAGCCCCGGGGTCATTGGCCATGTGGCCATTGCGCGGGTGTTCTCATGGCCAACTGGGTTGTGGCCTCGATGCCGATGCGGGCGATCGGGTCGCCGCACGACAGTGGTGACATGACTACACAGGCAACAACCCAACCCGAAATGATCGACACCCGGACCACTGAGACGAGCTCCTTGCGACGCGCTGGGGGAATCGCCGCGCTGGTCAAGGCAGCCACCTACATCGTGGGATTCGGCGTAATGGGCGCCTACCTCGCGCCCCGTGGCTTAGCCGATGCGCAGGGCGATCCGAGCGCATCGCTGTCCTTCCTGCTCGACAACCAAGCGGCGATGTACTCGTGGTACCTCGTGCTCTACCTGGTGGGCGGGACCGCGCTGGTAAGCCTGGTTCTGGGGGTTCACGACGTACTCCGTCGCAAAGCCCCGACACTGTCGCTGACCGCCGGCGTGTTCGGCACCATCTGGGCGGGCCTGCTACTTGCCAGCGGCTTGATCAGTCTGGTCGGACAGCAGGCGGTGGTGGATCTCGCGACCTCCGACATTGTCATGGCTGAGTCCACCTGGTCTTCGGTCAGTGTTATCCAGGACGCTCTGGGCGGCGGCATCGAGATCGTGGGCGCGGTCTGGGTCTTCCTGGTGAGCATCGCGGGGATCCGATCCGGCGTTCTCGGTCGCGGGCTGTGCGCCCTGGGCATCGCCACCGGCGTCATCGGCGCGTGGACCCTTCTTCCGGCAGTGGCCGACGCTGCGGCCGGGATGTTCGGGATCGCCTTCATCGTCTGGTTCGTGTGGGCCGGGGTGGTCCTTCTCCGCGGACGGCGGCGCTGACCATTCGAACCAGGGGCCCGGCCGGGAAACTGGTCGGGCCCCTTCAGCGTGCGCCGAACCCGTGACGCGAGGTCGACATGGGCGTCGATCCGCCGGGTACGGTCCCCACGTGGAGATCAAGAGAACGACTGTCGTGTTCGACGCCGGCCTGGACGCCGAGAGCGGGTTCTGGGCCGCGTGGGACGGTGGAGAAGGAGGATGACTCAGTCGCACCTCGTGCCCCCGGTGTTCACGAGAATCCTTGAGACACAACGGCTGGGGAGCGCGGACTAGCCCGTTGGTTGCGCAATGACCCGTAACTTGGAGGCCATTGGGCAACCAGCGGGACATTCCACGGGTCTAGGTGCCCGATCCCCCTGAGCCCGCGGTCACACTGTCATCTGACGGCTTGTCCCCATCGCGGATCCAGACGGTGCGCTGAGCGAACGGGATCTCAATTCCCGCCTCGTCGAATGCGACTTTGATGCGCTCGCGCATGACGCGCGAGGCGGTCCACTGCTCGCCCGGCTTGGTCTTGACGACCATCCTGATCACCACGCTGTCGGCACCCAGGTCCTCCACACCCCAGACCTCCGGGGTCTCCAGCACGAGTGCGCCGTATTCGGGGTCGGTATCCATGGCCTTGCCGACCTCCATCATGATTTCCTTGGCCTTCTTGATGTCGGCGCCGTATCCGACCCCGATGTCCAGGACTGTGCGCGACCAATCCTGGCTCTTGTTGCCCACGCGCATGATCTCGCCATTGCGCACGAACCATAGGACCCCGTCAACGCCGCGGATCTTGGTGACACGCAACTGGACATCCTCCACCGTTCCGGTCGCGTCGCCCACGTCGACGACGTCGCCCACTCCGTACTGGTCCTCCATCAGGATGAAGATCCCGGACAAGAAGTCGGCCACCAGGGACTGAGCGCCGAAGCCCAACGCGACTCCGACGATGCCGGCTCCCGCGATGAGCGGTCCCAGGTTGAAGCCCAGTTCGCCCATCACCACCAACGTGGCGAATGTGTAGACGATGATCGTGATGATGCTGCGAAACAACGCACCGAGGGTGGTCGCACGCTGGGCGCTGCGCTCGGCTTTGATCACCAGGTGAGCCTCTGAAGGAGCGGTGGCTTTCGCCTCCGTCAGTTGTCTGGCGACCCGACGGTCCACCAATCTCTCGACCCCCCGCACCAGCAGGAATCGAAAGACGACGGCGGCGACGAGCACGACAACCACCTTGATGGCCACCGGCGCGAATACCGTCACCCACCAGTTGCCGTCCGAGAATCGGTCCAGCGTGTTCTGCACCAACTCCGCGGTGTCCCCTTGGCCGAATGGAAGCGGGGATGGACTCGGCGTGGCGGGAGGTTCGCTGACGGTCGGGAGAAGCAGGGGTGGGCACTTGTCCATCCGTTCATTCGCAGGTGGCCGGGAGGATAGGTGACAAGGGTTGGTCGACCGATCAGGGTTGCCTTGATCTCAACTGCGACCACGTTCCCACGCCGTGTCGAGCATGGGCAATGCCGCCTCGCGCACTGCGGGTAGCTGTTCAAGGTCACCAGCACCGTCACCCGAGTGCGCAAAGGGCAACCGAATTCAGACGGCCGGACGGGCAACGGCCCTGACGCTGCGGATCACGACCCGGTGGCACGCGCGGCGAGCCAGTCGATCACGTCGGCGGTCACCTCGTCACGATTGGTCTCGTTGAAGATCTCATGGCGGGCATCCTCGTAGACAGTGAGCGTGACGTCTGTGAGACCGGCTCCCTGGTAGCGCTGCGCCAGCAATGCCACGAGTTGACCCCCACCGGCCAGCGGGTCGTTGCTCCCTGAGGTGATGAGCAGCGGAAGGTCCGGGCGAATCCTCGCAAGACTCTGCACTTGGGCCAACTCTTCAGCGTGCGAGAAGAGCATGGGGATGGTCTCCGGCGGCGTCTCGAAGCCGCACCACGGATCGGCGACGTACTTGTCGACTTCAGCCTCATCGCGGCTCAGCCATTCATAGCCGGTGCGGTGCTCGAAGCCCGCGTTGAACGCCTCAAGGCCCGCGGGACCCTCGGACTGGGCCATGTTCGCGGCCAGCACGTCCAAGGCGGTCGACCCCGACAGGACCACTCCTGCGTATTGCGACGAATGCTCAAGGATCACCGACTGCGCGGCGAAGGACCCCATCGAGTGCGCGATGAGGAACAGGGGGAGATCCGGATGCTCGTCGGCCAATAACGCGCCGTAATGCACCACATCCGCGATCAGCCCGTCCCAGCCCCCGGCACCGAAATCGCCGAGGTTGTCCTGTCCGGTCCGCCCGTGGCCGCGGTGATCGGCCGCATACGCCAGAAAGCCCGCAGCGTTGAGAGCTCGGGCCAGCCGGTCGTAGCGCGCGGAATGTTCTGCGAGTCCGTGCGCGATCTGCACAACGCCCTTGACCGGCTCGGCGGCTTGGTTCCAGCTGAGGGTGGCGATCTGCATGCCGTCAGTGGCGGAAACGAACGAAGAAGATGAAGAAGCCATAGGCCCATTGTGACGGCAGCCGTGACCCGAGTCACGGGGTTCGGCCACTACTCACCACAAGCACCGGTCCATCACGCCTCGACGCACGCGACATCGGGCTCGTGCGACTCGAACCTGTGAACTGACTCGATAGCGCACGCGGTCCTTCGGCGCGAACGCCGGCGATGCGTGGTCTGCGTCATTGAAGTCGGCGCGGACTGACCGTTGCGGGCGAGCACGGATGCGACCCGAACTGCCACTGGGAGGACTCGGTGAGCCCGCGTCGTTCTAGGCGACCTCGTTGGGTTTCCACGAAGTGATTCGCGACGGGCTCGGTGCCGGCGACGTGGTGTGCTGTGTTGAGGAACCGTGGAAATCACGGGTAATCATCGGTTCGACATTCCGCAGCACCGACCCTTAGCCCGCTGGGCGTAGGCGCTGAACAGGCCGCGCTGGAGGTCTTCGTCTTCACACCGGGCCCGGAGAC
>CAVPGV010000022.1:12500-37031 GCA_963704075.1 uncultured Actinomycetota bacterium | reverse complement strand
CCGCAGGACCATGGCGTTGCGCGGTCGGTAGATCCGTGGGAGGCAATCATCCGGACACGCGATGCCTCTCGTCCCGGGCCCGCGGACGTACTCGATCTGCTCACCGACCGGACCGATCTGCACGGAACGGGGGCCGGTGAGCCGGGCGTCGGCATCCGCCTGTCGCTCGGGCGGTTGCGTGGCAGGCATGTGCTGGTGGTGGCACAAACCCGCGAGGAGGTATCGCCTGCCGGTCTGCGGGTGGCGCAAAGGGGCTTGCGCTTGGCCGATCGGATCGGGGTGTCCGTGGTCACCCTTGTCGACACCCCGGGCGGGGAGTTGTCGGGTCCGGCAGAGGAGGCGGCCATGGCCGGGGAGATAGCCCGGACTCTGCAGGTGATGTCGAGCCTGAAAGTGCCCAACGTCTCCTGCATCATGGGGCAAGGCTGCGGGGGCGCAGCGCTTGCCTTGCTGCCGGCCAACTTTGTGATCTGCATGGAGAACGGCTGGGTTTCGCCGTTGCCACCGGAGGGTGCGTCTGTGATCACACACCGCACGCCGGATCACGCCGCCGAGATGGCGCGCACGCAGGGCGTCGGGGCCGAGGCCATGTTCGATGCGCAGGTCGTGGACGAGGTCGCAGCCGAAGGCGCCGACCTGCCAGCGGCGGTAGCCGACGCGGTTGTCAGGGCGCTGGGATCCCAGTGACCGACTTCGACGGTGCGGACGTGCTGGTCACCCGCTTCCAAGGGGATGCAGGGGAGGCTGACCTGCGGTTGCGGGACTTGCTTGGGGACCCCGAGACCTATTCGGCGCAACGCGAGATCGTTGATCGGCTGTCCCGAGGACGAGTGCTGATCCCGGTGGTGGCCAACCTCGACGAGAAGGATGACGCTGGCGCTGACAAGCGCAGCCACATGGCGACGGTCACGATCACCGACCCGCAGGGGCACAAGGCGCTCATGTGTTTCACCGGGGTCGATTCCGTCAAATCGTGGCGTGAGGACGCCCGACCGATCCCCGTGGCCGGGGTCGAAGTCGCGCAGGCCGCATTGCAGGAGGGGTGCACGGCCTTACTCCTGGATTTGGCGGGACCCAACCGCTATGCGTTGGCGGGCACGGGGCTGTGGGCGCTGGCGGCAGGCGGACCCTGGCGGCATCCGCTGGACGAGCCCGAGGTGGAACAGGCTCTCGCGACCGCATTGGCCGACAGCGGTCTGGCGGGGCGTTTCGTGGCGGATCCTTCGACCATCGACGGCGTCGCCCTCGTGCTGGAGGCGCCCGATGTGCAGGGAGCCCAAGCCCTGGCCGCGATGCTGGGCTCGACCCCCGCGATTCAGGCCCGGGTCAGCCGCTTGGAGATCCGCATCGAGGCCTGAGGCGCCGACTGTTGCACCGACCGCTAGATCCCGCGGGGTCGAATCCAGCAACCGTGCAACACTCGGCCGCGCGTCAGGCGACCGGACCCGTCAACTTCTCCCCGGGACCCCTGCCGGGCGGGTCTTGCACGATCGATGCCTCCCGGAACGCCAGTTGCAGCGACTTCAGCCCGTCGCGCAGCGGTTTGGCGTGGAAGGTGCCGATGTAGGGACTCGCGGCTACGATCAGTCCGGCGAGGGATTCGATCAGGGTGCGGGCCTCGTCGAGGTCGGCCTCCTCGGGGTCCTCACCCAAGCCGCATTTCACGGCGGCCGCCGTCATCAGATGCACCGCCACCGTGGAGACGACCTCGACGGCCGGCACGTCGGCGATGTCCCGGGCGGCGTCTGCGGATTCCATGGTTTCAAGGATGGCACGGGGTCTACTCAGCGACGGGGGCCCCGTGTCCCTTCGTCGAGGGCGGTGCGCCAGGGATTCAGGGCGGCGTTGTTGGGCGCTTCCGACCTCGAAACTCCCCAACAACGTCGCCCTCGATTCCTGGCGGCCCCAACAACGTCGCCCTCGATTCCTGGCGGCCCCAACAACGTCGCCCCTCGCATGAGGTAGGGACGCTGGCGGGCCCTTAGCGCCCCCGCACTACCGTGGAGTGATGCACAAGGACGCCGTGGCCGCGGGACTGCGGGACATGTTCGGCGCCGAGCCCGAGATCGACCTGCCCGATGACAGCGGACAACCGTGGCTGATCGTGAAGTACGGCGACGATCCGGATGACCTGTACGGCGTGCTCAGGGCGCAGGTCGGCGGCCGGAACGTGATCGTGAAGGTCAATCCGACACGAGGCGTCGGACAGACCCTGATCCCGTGGATCATCGACGAACGCGGGATCCGACTGCCCAAGCCCTATGCGTCGTTCGAAGCCGCAGCCGAGACCAGCGACACCGCACGCCGTGAGATCGCTGTGTACGGGCTACCCGCAGTGCAGGACGTTGTTGCCCACCGACTCGGTGCGTTCGACGCGGACGGACAAACCGCGCTGGTGCTCGAAGACCTGGGTGACATCGCGTATCTCGACGCCAGCGGTTCCATCGAGCGGTGGCCCACAGGCCGCATCGAGCAGGCGCTGCAAGCTGCCGCCGGGTTCCACGCGGCAACCGCCGGGCACGACTACGGCTGGACCATCCAGCGCCCGAGCACCACCACGATGCTGGCCGACGTGCCGCTCTGGGATGCGATTCTCGCGGATGCTGCTGAGCGCTTCCCCGACATCGTGACAACCGAAGTTGTCGCCGCTCGGCGTGAGACCCTGGACAGCCTTGCCCGCTGGCATCCGGCGAAGGATGTCATGCCGGCTTGTCTGGTCCAGAACGACTTCAACCAGCGCAATGTGGGTTTCCGGGAGTCCGGCGAGGTCGTGGTCCTCGACTGGGAACTGGCGAGGGTCAACACACCCCAGCGCGATGTCGCGGAGTTGCTGACCTTCACCTTGGACGCGCACACCGAAGTCGATGAACTGCTCCACCTGCTCGCCGTGCACTGGCAGGCTCTGGCCGACAACGGGATGGATGTCGACCCGGGGGTCTATGCCCGGGCTGCGGCGGCCGAGTTCCGCGTCCAGTCGCTCGACCGGGTCGGGATGCAGTTGATCTTCGGCGCCGCGTTCGATCTGCCGTACCTCAAGCGGATCAACCGGACGGTGGACCACCTCGTGGCGCTCACCAAGGAGTAGGCCGAGGCGCGGATGTGGGGATTGGGGGAGTCAACGGTGACCTACACCGACAACATCGTTCTCCGACACGGTCACGGCGCAAATCCTGTCTCTGACGGTTCTGCAGCCCGGTGCGACGTCCTTGACTTCAGGTCGGCGCACGCTGCGAGTGAAGGCCCGGTACAACAAGTCCCGAATCGCCTCGATGCGGATCGCCACAGGAGAGCCCAAGAACAGGACGAAGACGGTGAAATACCGCAAGGCTGTGAAGGTCAATGGATCTCGTCGCGTCTTCGTCCGAGTGCGTGACGGGGCGGGCAACTGGTCGAGATGGCGCAAGGCTGGCTAGGACTCCCGCGGTGTCCAGGACACGCTGACCACCGATGACTTCGCCATCACCACACCGTTCTTGCCGATCACGAGGACGCGGTACCTGCCGACCCCTGGTTGGTATCCCTCCACGTCGTCCTCCACCACCCCGGTCTTGCCGAGGCGGAAGGTGTCGATCCGCGTCCAGCCGACATACCCTTTGACCTGGACTCGGACCCGCTTGCCCTTGGCCTTGGCGGCAGGCCGCACCGTGATCGTGTAGGGGATGTCCGTGCGGACCGGTGCGCTGGTCTCGGAGATCTTCAGTACCGGATTCAGTTTCGAGGCCGTGGCCGGACCGGGGGTCAGACTGAGCGCCGCCCCGACCGCGCAGATGATGACAGTGGTTCTCATGACGCCTCCCATCTCAGTGTGCGCCCCGACGGTATCGTTGCGCGCACTCAGCGAACGCGACCTTACGGCTGGGTACCGATCCTGGCGCGATCTGCGCCGAGCCGGTTACGGTCAGTGCTGCCGTCCCCGACCGGGCTCATCCACGGCGCGGTCAGGTATGAGGGCGTGGGAGGCCCCGCGTCCTGCCTGAACAGAGCTGCCAGCAGTCGGAGCGCCCTTCAAGGCGTGGTGGGACCAGTGTGCGAAACCCCTGCTACCCTTGTGAAGTCGAAACCTCGACACCTGTGCAAGCGGAACAACCGTTCCCACCTCCCGAACTCCTGAGGTTCGGTGGTCTGCGGGCAACCTGAGTCATTCAGGTGCGCCTTCCGCTTGCCGAAACGGCAACGAAGGAGGCGCCACATCAGCGAAGAACCACGCGTCAACGACCGCATCAGGGTCCCCGAGGTCCGCTTGGTCGGTCCGAACGGCGAGCAGGTCGGGATTGTCCGAGTGGAAGATGCCCTGCGACTGGCAGCGGAATCCGACCTCGATCTGGTGGAAGTGGCCCCCATGGCCAAACCCCCGGTCTGCAAACTCATGGACTACGGCAAGTTCAAGTACGAAACTGCCCAGAAGGCCCGTGAAGCCCGCCGTAACCAGACCCACACGGTCATCAAGGAGATGAAACTCCGGCCCAAGATCGATAACCACGACTATGAGACCAAGAAAGGTCACATCGAGCGGTTCCTGGGTCAGGGCGACAAAGTCAAGGTGACCATCATGTTCCGCGGTCGCGAGCAGTCCCGGCCCGAGTTGGGGTTCCGGTTGCTGTCTCGGTTGGCAGATGACGTTGAATCGCTGGGATTCGTTGAAGCATCGCCCAAGCAGGATGGGCGCAACATGATCATGGTGTTGGCACCGCACCGGAAGAAGTCCGGCGCACGCGAGCACGCAGCAGAAGGCTAGAGGAGACAGCATGCCGAAGATGAAGACCCACAGTGGTGCCAAGAAGCGCATCAAGAAGACCGGCTCGGGCAAACTCATGCGCGAGCAGACCAACAACCAGCACTTGTTCGAGCAGAAGTCCTCGCGGCGCAAGCGTCGCCTGGATGTGTCCAAGCCGCTGAGCAAGGCCGACGAGAAGGCCGCCAAGCGCCTGCTCGGCATGCGCTGATCTGAAGGAGTGACGAAATGGCACGTGTGAAGCGCGCGGTCAACGCGCAGAAGAAACGTCGCGAGACTCTCGCGAAGGCCAGTGGCTACCGTGGGCAGCGCTCGCGGCTGTATCGCAAGGCCAAGGAGCAACTGCTCCACTCGGGTGTCTACGCCTACGACCACCGCAAGGACCGCAAGGGCGACTTCCGCCGTCTGTGGATCCAGCGGATCAACGCCGCGGCCCGCGCGAACGGTATGACGTACAACCGCTTCATCCAGGGTCTGCGCACCGCCGGCATCGAGGTGGACCGTCGCATGCTCGCCGACCTCGCGGTCAACGACGAGAAGGCCTTCGCCGCGTTGGTGGAGACCGCCAAGGCGGCTGTGCCTTCAGCGGCCTGAGCCGATGACATCGAACGGCCCCACTTCGGTCAAGTCCGACCGGGTCGGGGCCGTTCGTCGTCTCGCGAACCGTAAGTTCCGCAACCAGGTTGAGCGCTTCCTGGTCGAGGGCCCGCAAGGAGTTCGGGAAGCTGTCGCACATCGGTCCGAGGCCGTCGACGAAGTGTTCGTCGTGGGGGATTCGGATATCGCTGATGCGGCCAGCCACGCCGGTGTACGGGTGACCCAGGTGACGGAGCAGGTCCTGCTCGCGATGTGCGAGACCGTGCACCCGCAAGGGATCGCGGCCGTGTGCCGATTCCTGGACTTCCACCCTCCGATCGATCCGCAACTGCTGGTGGTTCTGCACGATGTGCGCGATCCGGGAAACGCCGGCACGATTCTGCGTACCGCTGATGCCGCGGGTGCCGATGCCGTGTACTTCACCGGCGATTGTGTCGATCCCTACAACGGAAAAGTGGTCCGCAGCACGGCCGGTTCGCTGTTCCATGTCCCCTTCACCCAGGCCGATCTCAGCGACGTCCTGGCCAGTGACGTGCAAATTCTTGCCACGTCGGGCGGCGCTGTGCGGGACCTGCGGGACGTCGACCTGACAAAGCCCACCATGTGGCTGTTCGGGAATGAGGCTCACGGTCTACCGGAGCTTGAGGTGGAGTCCGTGGCGATCCCGATCTTCGGAGCTGCGGAATCGCTCAACCTCGCATCCGCTGCCGCTGTGTGTCTGTACGCCAGCGCTTTCGCCCAACGAACGTGAACTACGACTTGTCCTGCATGTCCAGCCATCGCATGATGCCCGCGACGTTGGCCGCGGTTCCCGACAACGCCTCCTGCTTTGCCAACAGCGCCTCGTCGGTGTACATCCGCGGGTGCCGGGCACGGTCCTTCTCGCGGACCATCGCCACGGCGTGATCGGCGTCCGGGGACACATCCCGCGCCGCACGCACCGTATCCACCCACGCGTGCAGCTCGTCCACCGAGGCGTCCAGGGTCTCTTCGATGTCGGTGACGGGTCCGAAGTGGCTGAACAACAACCGGGTCGGACCCACGTCCCGCATCGCCGCCAGTGAGCTCAACGTCAGGTCGAGGTTGAAGTCCGGCGGCGGAGTCGCCGGGCGGACGTCGCGGGTTTCTGGAACGTAGACCCCCGCAGCGTCCCCGGTGTACAGGTCGCCGGTCGCTGAATCGACGAGCCCGATGTGGTGCGACGCGTGCCCGGGGTTGTGGAAGGCGGCCAGGTGCCGGCCGTCGCCGAGGTCCACCGATCCGATGTCGCCCACCGCCACCAGCCGATGTGCGTCGGTCGGTCGCAGGTCTCCGAACAACCGGTCCATCACCTCCCCGAACACCCGATGTGCGCTGGCCACCAGCCGGGAGGGATCAGCCAGGTGTCGGGCACCACGTTCGTGCACCACGACCTGTGCGTTCGGGAACGCCTGCGCCAGATCGCCGACGCCGCCCGCGTGATCGAGATGGATGTGGGTCACGACGATCGTGGCCAGGTCCTGGGCCCCGATCCCCAAGGACGCCAACTGCTCAACCACCACCGGCGCCGAACGTGCCGTGCCCGTTTCGACCAGGCACGGTTTGGAACCGCGGATCAGGTACGACGAGGTGATCGACTCGTAGCCGCCCATACGGGTGTCCATCATGAAGACGTCGTTGCCGAGGTCGACAGTGTCAGCGTGCATAGCCCCATCGTGCACCTGGAAACCAACTTGAGGCCTCCTCGTAGAATCCAGGGGTGTCCGCACCCAACAAGAACTTCGATCCCGTGATGCCCGCCGCGCTCGATCCGGCGAACCTGCAGGAGGCCGTCGACGCGGCCCTCGCAGCCATCGCTGCCGCCGCGGACCTCGCCGCATTGAAGCAGGCCCGCATCGACCACGCCGGCGATCGCTCCCCACTGGCCCTGGCCAACCGGGAGATCGCGGCCTTGCCCCCCAGCGCGAAGGCCGCGTCCGGCAAGGCGGTTGGGGCGGCCCGTGGTCGGGTCAACCAGGCGCTCAAGGCTCGGGAGGCCGATCTCAAACAGGCCGAACGCGAGCGCATCCTCACCGCCGAACGGGTCGACGTGACGATGCTCAACGACCGGGAACCGATCGGGGCGCGCCACCCGATCCACACCATCAGCGAACACATCGCCGACGCGTTCGTCTCCATCGGCTACGGCGTCGTGGAAGGTCCGGAGCTCGAATCCGAGTGGTTCAACTTCGATGCGCTGAACATCGACCGCGACCACCCGGCCCGCACCATGCAGGACACCTTCTTCGTGGGCACACCTGACAGTGGTGCCGTGCTGCGAACCCACACCTCCCCCCTGCAGATCCGCACCCTGCTCGACCAGCCGCCGCCGGTCTACGTCGTATGCCCGGGGCGGGTCTACCGGACCGATGAGCTCGACGCGACGCACACGCCGGTCTTCCACCAGGTCGAGGGCCTGGCCGTCGACAAGGGGTTGAGCATGGTGGACCTGAAGTCGACGCTCGACTGGTTCGCGTCGACCATGTTCGGGGAGGGCATCGTCACCCGCCTGCGCCCGAGCTACTTCCCGTTCACCGAGCCGAGCGCCGAGGTGGACCTCGAGTGCTTCGCCTGCCGGGGCGAGAGCGTGGGT
This sequence comes from uncultured Actinomycetota bacterium, assembly GCA_963704075.1. GTDB lineage: Bacteria > Actinomycetota > Actinomycetes > S36-B12 > UBA10799 > JADKAV01. The sequence continues at coordinate 29,091 of CAVPGV010000022.1, read as the reverse complement.
GACCCCGACCGCAGCTGCCGCACGTGCTCGTCCGAAGGGTGGATCGAGTGGGGCGGGTGTGGAATGGTCAATCCGCGCGTCCTGCAGTCGTGCGGCATCGACCCCGACGTGTACACCGGCTTCGCCTTCGGGATGGGCATCGAGCGCACCCTCATGTTCCGCCACGGGATCACCGACATGCGCGACCTCGTCGAGGGCGACGTCCGCTTCACCACTGCCTTCGGAATGGACAGCTGATGCGCGCACCACTGAGTTGGATCAAGGAATACGCCGCTCTGCCCGAAGACGTATCCGCGCGTGACCTCGCGGAGAGACTGATTGCGATCGGCCTGGAGGTCGAGACCGTCGAGGAGTTGGGCAGCGCGATCACCGGCCCGTTGCTGGTCGGTCGGGTGACGCAGATCGAGGAACTGACCGAGTTCAAGAAGCCGATCCGGTTCTGCCAGGTGGATCTCGGCGACCAGACCCGTGGGATCATCTGCGGTGCGACGAACTTCGCCGAAGGGGACCTGATCGTTGCCGCCCTGCCCGGTTCGGTACTTCCCGGCGGATTCGCGATCAGCGCCCGGAAGACCTACGGTCACGTCAGCGACGGCATGATCTGTTCCGGGCGCGAACTCGGGATCAACGACGAGTACGACGGCATCCTCGTCCTGGCCGATGGTGAGCTGGGACAGGACGCTCGGCCGGTGCTGGGCCTGGACGATGCGGTCCTTGACATCGCCGTCACGCCGGACCGCGGATACTGCCTGTCGATCCGCGGTATCGCCCGGGAAGCAGCATTGGCCTACGGAGTCGAGTTCACCGACCCGGCGTCCCTGGTCTCCGAGATGCCCGTTGACGGACCGCAGCAGCCGATCGACCTGCGATACGGCGCCGACCGCTTCACGGCTCGCACGCTGTCCGGAATCGATCCGGCCGCAGCCAGCCCCGACTACATGGTCCGCAGGTTGAATCAGTGCGGCATGCGCCCGGTGAGCCTCGCCGTGGACATCACGAACTACGTGATGCTCGAGCTCGGGCAGCCGCTGCACGCCTTCGACGCGGACAAGGTCCGAGGCGCGATCCAGATCCGCCGCCCGGATTCCGGCGAGCAGCTCGAAACGCTCGACCACGTCAAGCGCATCCTCGACCCCGATGACGTCGTGATCGCCGACGACTCGGGAGCGGTCGCCCTGGCAGGGGTGATGGGTGGGCTCACCACCGAGATCGATGAGAACAGCACGAATGTGGTCCTGGAAGCTGCCCACTTCGGTGCTTCACAGGTCGCAGGTACGTCGCGGCGGCACAAGTTGTCGTCGGAGGCCTCCAGGCGTTTCGAGCGCGGCGTCGATTCCGACCTCGCACGGATCGCCTCGGACCGGGCAGCGGCGCTGTTCTCCGAACTGGCGGGGGCAAGGATCGGCGGTCTGGTCGACATCGATCACCGCGAGCCCGTCGCTGCGATCAGCCTGCCGATGGACCTGCCGACCCGGATCGTGGGTGTGGACATCCCCGCGGACCGTGCCCGCGAGATCCTCACCGGGATCGGGTGCACCATCGAGGGTGATCACGTCGATGTACCGAGTTGGCGCCCTGACCTGACCGCTCCCATCGACCTCGTCGAAGAGGTGGCCCGCGTCGTGGGCTACGAGACCATTCCGTCCCGCGGTCCGGCGATGGGAACGGGTGTGGGGTTGAGCACGCACGATCGCCTGCTGCGGCAGCTGCGGCGTCGTCCTGCGGAGCTGGGCTTGGTAGAGGTGCTCAGCTATCCGTTCGTCGGTGAGGCGGACCTCGATGCGCTGGGCCTGCCCGCCGACGACCCGCGCCGCACGGCCGTGACCTTGGCGAACCCGCTGAACGATCAACAGCCACTGATGCGGACCACGCTGCTGCCGGGCTTGCTGGCCATCGCGCGGCGCAACGTCTCCCGGGGTTCGGAGTCGCTGCACCTCTACGAGTACGGGCAGGTCTTCCGTGACCTCGACGAGGTCAGCGTTCCGGTCGCGTCGGCCGGCAGTCGACCACCGGCGACCGTGGTCCAGGAGATGCTCTCAGCGCTGCCCCGACAGCCCGAACACCTGGGCCTGGTGTTGTGCGGTGATTGGTCGCAGGCCGGTTGGTGGGGCGCGGCCCGGTCTGTCGACTGGTCTGACGCCATCCGGCTCAGTCAGGCGGTCGCAGGTTCTGTCGGCGTCGCGCTGGAGGTCGAGGCAGATGTTCACGCCCCCTGGCACCCCGGCCGCTGTGCGCGGCTTTCGGCCGGCGGGGTCGTGGTGGGTCACGCCGGCGAACTGCACCCGGACGTGGTGAGTGCCTATGGTCTGCCCGCGCGCAGTGTCGTAGCCGAGATCGACCTGTCCGTTGTGCTTGGCGCGGCATCCCCGGTTGTGCCTGCCCCAGAGGTCTCGACGTTCCCGGTTGCCAAAGAGGACGTGGCACTGGTCGTGGACGACGCGATCAGCGCCGAGTCCTTGCGACGTGCCCTGACCGACGGCGGCGGGGACTTGCTGGAGAGCGTGCGCCTGTTCGACGTCTACTCAGGCCCGCAAGTGCCTGAGGGCAAGAAGTCGCTGGCCTTCGCGCTACGCATGCGCGCCACCGATCGGACGCTCACCGACGAAGACATCGCGGCGGTGCGGGGTGCCGCCTTGGCGGCGGCCGCGCAGTTGGGTGCTGAACTGCGGGGCTGAAGGGTCGAGTGTCGATCCGAGAGCATCCGGTGCATCCACTCGTGGGCTGGGCCGATGCTTCAACCTCTGACCGATCGAGTTGTCAGCAATTGCGGGGGCCCGGCCGCGAACGGCTACTACAGCAGGTCTTCCTCGTCCAGGTCCTCCATGCGCACCTCACCGGTGAGCACCCGTCGAAGGACCTTGCCGGTGGCGTTGCGGGGAAGTTCGTCCACCCGCCGGACTTCGCGCGGTCGGTGGTGGGGTCCGAGGTGCTCGCGCGACCAGGCCAGCAGTTCCTGGTCGCTCAACTCCGCACCCGGGGCGAGGACCACGTGCGCGACCAGGGTCGATCCGTAGACCGGGTCGGGACGCCCGGTGACGGCAACGTCGGCCAGGGCTGGGTGGTCGCGCAGGACTTCTTCCACCTCGGTCGGGTGGACGTTCTCTCCGCCTGTGACGACTACGTCGTCGGCCCTGCCCTTGATCGTGAGGCGGCCCTGCTCGTCGATACATCCGATGTCGCCGGTCGCGACCATACCCTTGACTGTGCCGCGGGTGCCGTCGGCTACGTATTCGTCGATGGAGGTGCGGCTGCGCACGTACACCCGGCCATCCGTTCCGTGCGGCACCGGCCGCCCTTTCCGGTCGAACACCGCGACTCTGACCCCCGGCATCGGGCGGCCGGCAGTGTGCGGATCCTCCCGCAGGTCGGCCGGTGCCGCGATCGTCGCGTAGGCCGCCTCCGTGGTCCCGTAGAGGTTGTAGAGCACGTCCCCGAAGTCGTCCATGAACTGGATGGCGAGGTCGCCGGGAATGGCGGATCCGGACACGGCGACACAGCGCAGCGAGGAGGAGTCGTACTTGTCCTTGGTCGCCTGCGGAAGTTCGACGAGGCGCTTGAGGACCACGGGGACGGTGATCACCGTTTCCACCTCGTAGGCCTGCACCAGTGCCAGGATGCGTTCGGGATCGGGATGGCGCACCAGAACCTGGGTGTTGTCCATCACGGTGGCCATCCGGTGGTGCATCCAGCCCCAGGCGTGGAACATCGGAGCTGCGATCAGGGTGACCGCACCCAACCGTGTGGGGAACGCATGCAGGAGAGCCGCCACCGAATCCAATGGCGCTGTCGTACGTGCCGCACCGCGCAACGGTCCGCCGGTGGTGCCGCTGGACAGGATCACGTGCTTGGAGGGTGTGCGCACGGTGCCCACATCACCGCTGTCGGGCATGGAGTCCAGAAGGGGGATGCCGGCCGGGTCGTCGAGGCCGAGGGACAGGACCTCGTCGGGACAGATCTCGGCGAACTCCTGGTCGTGGATGAGCATGGTGATGTCATGGGCGGCGCACGCGGCAGCCACCTGCTCGGCGTTCGATCCGGTGTTGAGGTAGACGAGGTCCGCGCCCGTGCGTGAAACCGCGACGATCGTCTCGGCGTATGGGCGCGAATTGCGACCCAGAATTCCCACCGTGGTGCCGGGTTGGGCGCCGCGGTCGAGCAGCGAATTGGCCAGAACGGTCGTGCGGTACTCGGCCTCGGCGAAGGAGACCTCCTCCTGCATCGGATCGTCGACATCCACGATCGCCGTGGCTTCGGCATCGCGCACCGCGCCGAGGGCGAAACCGAGGGCTGGGGTCGTGCCCCACTTGCGGAAGGCAGAGAGCATTCCGGCTGCGACCCAGGGGTTACGGGGCCTGGCCAACCCGGAGCGAAGTACCCCGAACGATCCGGCCTTGGCGATGTCCGCGGCATCGGCCATGGCGCGCAGTGGATCCAAGGGGCGCATACACCCATCTTGTCGGACGGCACCGGATGTCGCGCCACCGGATTGCTCCCACCAAGCGCTCCCGGCCCCCCGCTGAATATCTATGCGTGTATGCGTATAGAGTCTGCTCATGGTTTCCGTGGGCGTGCTGGGCGCATCCGGCTATGGCGGTGGCGAACTGCTGCGGCTTCTGGCCGACCACCCCGATCTGCAGGTGACCCGGGTGTGGGCGAACGCCTCAGCAGGGCAGAGCGTGGGGGCCCTGCACCCCCACGTGGCGAGCCTCGCCGATCTCGAGGTGACCACCTTCGACGCTGGCGACATCGACGTCGACTTCGTGTTCATGGCGTTGCCGCACTCACAATCGGCTCAATACGCCGAAGCGCTGTCCACGCCGGTGGTGGACCTCGGGGCCGACTTCCGGTTGCACGACCCCAGTGCGTGGCGCACGTACTACGGCACCGGACACGCGGGCACATGGACGTACGGACTGCCGGAACTACCCGGTCGGCGCATTCATATCGCTGCCTCGAAGACCGTTGCCAACCCGGGTTGTTACGCAACCGCGGTCACTCTGGCCGCGGCCCCCTTGGTTGATGCCGGGCTGGTCGACGCACGTGAACTGGTCGTGGTCGCCGCCAGTGGGACCACGGGTGCCGGCCGCTCACCTTCCGTGCCGTTGTTGGCCAGCGAGGTCACCTCCGGCGTGCGTGCTTACAAAGTGGGTGGGGTGCACCAGCACATCCCCGAGATCGAACAGACTCTCGGGCACGGCGCCCGACTGAGTTTCACGCCCCTGCTCGCGCCGATGGCACGTGGCATTCTGGCGACCGTCACCGCGCCACTGACCCAGGGTGTCGACCCCGCAGCCATCGGAGACTGTCTGTCCGAGGCGTATGCGCGGGAGCCCTTCGTGCGACTGCTGCCCGCCGGGCAGTGGCCGGCCACGCAGATGACACTGGGCACCAACGCGGCGGTTCTGCAATGGGCCCATGACGAGCATTCCGGCCGGGTGGTGATCTGCTCGGCGATCGACAACCTGGGCAAGGGCGCGGCCGGTCAGGCCATCCAGAACGCCAACATCATGCTCGGGCTGGACGAGACCCTGGGCCTGCCGGTGAACGGAGTCGCACCGTGAGCGTCACTTTCGCCAAGGGATTCCGGGCCGCCGGGGTGGTCGCGGGGCTCAAGGCATCCGGCACCCCGGATGTCGCCGTGGTCATCAACGACGGCCCGGATCAGAACGCTGCCGCTGTCTTCACCAGCAACCGGATCGCGGCTGCCCCGGTGTTGTGGTCCCAGCAGGTCCTGACCGACGGCCGCTTGCGCGCTGTAGTGCTCAACTCCGGCGGAGCGAACGCCTGCACCGGACCCGAGGGTTTCGCCGACACCCATCACACCGCGGAAGTCGCCGCCGAGGTGCTGGGGATCGGGCCGATCGACGTTGCGATCTGCTCCACGGGCCTCATCGGCGAACGCCTGGACATGCCCAAGCTGTTGCCAGCGGTCCGGCAAGCCATCGCGACGGCGAACCCCGCCGGCGGAGAACTCGCGGCCGAAGCCATCATGACCACGGACAGTGTGCCCAAGACCGCCACCTTCGAAGCCGGGTACCGGATCGGGGGGATGGCCAAGGGTGCGGGGATGCTCGCCCCGGGTATGGCCACCATGCTCTCGGTGATCACCACCGATGCGGCGGTCGGAACCCAAGAATTGGACCAGGCGTTCCGGGCAGCGGTCGCCACCACCTTCGACCGCGTCGACGCCGACGGCTGCATGTCGACCAACGACACGGTGATCGTCATGGCCAGCGGTGCGAGCGGGGTGCCCGCAGACGCATCCTTCGCCGGCGGGCTGCAGCAGGTGTGCGCGGACCTGTCGCGGCAACTGGCCGCTGACGCCGAAGGGGCCAGCAAACTCATCGACGTCACAGTGACCTCCGCAGCCAGCGAAGCAGAGGCCGTGGTCGTCGCCCGCGCCGTGGCGCGCAGCGCGTTGTTCAAGTGCGCGATGTTCGGCGAGGACCCGAACTGGGGCAGGGTCCTGTCGGCGGTTGGAACCACCGACGCGCAGTTCGATCCGCTGCGCGTCGACGTCGCGATCAACGGTGTCATGGTCTGCCGGGATTCCGGTCCGGGGGAACCGCGCGAATCGGTGGACCTGTCGGCCCGGGAGATCAGCGTGCTCGTCGACTTGCACGCCGGATCCGACGAGGCCACGATCGTGACCACGGACCTGACCACCGAATACGTCCACGAGAACTCGGCGTACTCGACATGAAGGACATCGAGATCGCTACCGTCCTCGCCGGCGCCCTGCCATGGCTCAAGGCGTTCCACGGGCAGACGGTAGTCATCAAGTACGGCGGCCATGCGATGACCGACGACGCGCTGCGGCAGGCGTTCGCCGAGGACGTCGTCTTCCTGAAACTGGCGGGGATCAAGCCGGTGATCGTGCACGGGGGAGGCCCGCAGATCACGGACATGCTCGCGCGCCTGGACGTGCCGACGGAGTTCGTGTCGGGCCGGCGGGTGACGACCCCGGAAGTCATGGATGTCGTCCGCATGGTGCTGGTGGGGCAGGTCCAGCGCGAACTGGTCAGCCTCATCAACGCCCACGGTCCGCATGCGGTCGGGGTGAGCGGCGAGGACGCGCACCTGCTCACCGCAGCCCCCCGCAGCGATGAACTCGGTCTTGTCGGTGAGATCACCGAAGTCCGCCCCGAGTTCGTGCACACGCTGCTCGAGGACGACCTGATCCCGATCGTCTCGACCGTCAGTCGTAGCGACGACGGCCGGACGTTCAACGTCAATGCCGACTCGGCTGCCGCTGCCCTGGCCGTCGCCCTGGGCGCGGTGAAACTGGTGGTTCTCACTGATGTTGCCGGCCTCTACCGCGACTGGCCCACGTGCGAGGACTTCGTGCACCAGATCACCCCCGACGAGTTGCGTTCGATGCTCGCCGGGCTGGATTCCGGGATGTTGCCCAAGATGGAAGCCTGCCTGACCGCTCTGGATGGCGGAGTGCGGCGGGCCCATGTGGTGGACGGCCGGATCCCGCACGGGGTACTCGTCGAAGTCTTCACCGACTCCGGGGTGGGGACAATGGTGGTGGACGAATCGTGAGCACCACTGCGATGCTGACCCGTCGCTGGCAGACGGTGATGTCGGACAACTACGGCACACCGCCGGTCGCCATCGTGCGCGGGCAGGGTGCCTTGGTCTGGGATGCCGACGGCACGCAGTACCTGGACATGGTGGCGGGTATCGCGGTCAACGCCCTGGGCCACGCCCACCCTGCGATCCAGGCGGCGGTGAGCAAGCAACTCGGCGAGTACGGCCACGTCAGCAACTTGGCGATGCACCCGGTCGGCATCGAACTGGCGGAACGACTGATCGACCTGGCGGGGCGACCGGGACGGGTGTTCTTCTGCAACTCGGGCACCGAGGCGAACGAGGCCGCATTCAAGGTCGCACGTCTGACGGGACGCACCACCGTGTTCGCTGCCCAGGGCGGTTTCCACGGCCGGACGATGGGCGCGCTGTCTTTGACGGGCCAGCCACCCAAGCGTGCTCCGTTCGAGCCGCTTGTGCCTGACGTGGAGTTCTTCGAATACGGCAGTGTCCCAGACCTCGAGGATGCGGCTGGCCTCATCGTGGAGCCGATCCAGGGCGAAGCCGGGGTCGTCGTCGCTCCGGACGGCTATCTCGGCGAGCTCGCCGCGGCGGCCGGTGACGCGTTGCTCATCGTGGACGAGGTGCAGACCGGAATGGGTCGCACAGGCACATGGTTCGCCCACGACCACGTGCGCCCCGACCTGGTGACCCTGGCCAAAGGGCTCGGCGGTGGCCTGCCGATCGGGGCGCTGCTGAGTTTCGGTGAAGCCGCCGACCTCCTGCGGCCCGGGCACCACGGATCCACGTTCGGCGGCAATCCGGTCGCATGCGCGGCAGCCCTGGCGGTCATCGACACGATTGCACGCGACGATCTGCTGAGCCATGTCACGGCTGTCGGCGGGCGGATCGTGGCGCAGATCTCGTCAGTGCCAGGCGTGGCACAGGTGCGCGGCCGCGGCTTGCTGCTCGGTGTCGTCCTGGAACGTCCTCAGGCCAAGGAGATCGAGACCCGCTGCCGGGACGCCGGTGTGCTGGTGAACGCGATCGGCGATCATGTCATCCGGCTGGCGCCGCCCCTGATCCTGACCGCCGAGCAGGCCGACCATGCGTGCACCGTGCTCGGTGAGGCGATCACGTCATGACCATGCTGAACACGCGGGCGGCGCGCCGCGAGACGATCATCGAGATCATCCGGGGCGGCGCGGTGGCGTCCCAGTCCGACCTCGTCGAGACACTACGGGAACGCGGGATCGACGTCACGCAGGCGACAGTGTCCCGCGACCTCGACGAGATCGGCGCGGTCAAGACGATGTCCGCGGACGGCCGCCTGCTCTACGCGGTGCCCGCCGAGGGCGGTGAGGACCGACTGCAGGCCGACGAGCTCGAGGACATCAACGCCCGCCTCATCCGCGTTGCCGAGGACACCATGGTGTCCGTCGACTACAGCGGGAACCTGGTCGTACTGCGCACACCTCCCGGTGCCGCACAGTACTTGGCCAGCGCCTTCGACCACAGTCACCTCAACGACGTCATCGGCACGATCGCCGGGGATGACACGATCCTGCTGGTGGTCGCCGAACACAGCACGGGCGCGGCCGTGGCCGAGCGCCTCCAACAACTCATCAAGAACCGTCGATAGGAGAAATGAAATGACTGACAGAGTGGTGCTCGCCTACAGCGGCGGTCTGGACACGTCGGTGGGAATCGGCTGGGTCAAAGAACAGACCGGTGCCGAGGTGATCGCCTTGGCCGTGGATGTGGGCCAGGGCGGGGAGGACATGGAGGTCATCCGCAAGCGGGCCCTGGCGTGTGGCGCGGTGGAGTCCGAGGTGGCCGATGCGCGTGAGGAGTTCGCCGACGAATACTGCCTGCCGGCGCTCAAGGCCGATGCGCTGTACATGGACCGCTATCCGCTGGTCTCGGCATTGTCGCGACCGGTGATCGTCAAGCACCTGGTCGCGGCCGCGCACAAGTACAACGCCAACGTGGTCGCTCACGGCTGCACCGGGAAGGGCAACGATCAGGTCCGCTTCGAGGTGGGTATCCGCAACCTGGCGCCCAACCTCACCTGCCTGGCGCCGGTGCGCGACCTGGCGCTTACCCGCGACAAGGCGATCGACTTCGCTGAGCGCGAGGGCCTACCGATCGACGTGACCAGCAAGTCGCCCTACTCCATCGACCAGAACGTCTGGGGCCGTGCGGTCGAGACCGGTTTCCTGGAGGACATCTGGAACGGCCCGACCGAGAACCTGTACTCCTACACCCAGGACCCGGCGGTACCCCGCGAGGCCGACGAGGTGGTCATCACGTTCGACCGCGGGCGCCCGGTGAAGATCGACGGCCAGGATGTCACGATGCTGCAGGCGATCGAGATCATGAACGCCCGTGCCGGAGCCCAGGGCGTCGGTCGCCTGGACGTCGTCGAGGACCGGCTCGTGGGCATCAAGAGCCGCGAGATCTACGAAAGCCCCGGGCCGATCGCTCTGATCACCGCCCACATGGAACTGATGAACGTGACCGTGGAACGGGAGTTGCTGCGCTACTCGCGCGGGGTGAGTCAGCGGTGGGGTGAACTGGTCTACGACGGCCTGTGGTTCAGCCCTCTGCGCGAGGCGCTCGACGGCCTGCTCGACGATGTCAACGCCGCGGTGTCCGGAGATGTCCGGATGACCCTGCACGGGGGCAAGGCGGTCGTCACCGGACGTCGCAGCGACGCGAGCCTGTACGACTACGGTTTGGCCACCTACGACTCCGGCGACACGTTCGACCAGTCGCTGGCGCACGGCTTCATCGAGTTGTGGGGTCTGCCGAGCCGGCTGGCATACGCGCGCGACAACCGCCTCCATGGCTGAAGGACGCACCGGCCAGGGCAGTCTGTGGGGAGGGCGTTTCGGCGCCGCGCCCGCAGCCGCGATGGCTCAGCTGAGCAAGTCCACGCACTTCGACTGGGCACTCGCGCCCTACGACGTCCGGCAGGGCACCGCTCACGCCAACGCGTTGTTGCGGGCGGGTCTGCTGGACGAGTCGACACACGCGGCGCTGATCGCCGGACTCGAGCAGCTGGCCGCGGAGGTGGACTCCGGTGCGTTGCAGCCTGCGGAGGCCGACGAGGACGTGCACGGGGCGCTCGAACGCCGGCTCATCGAGATCGTGGGGCAGGACGTGGGGGGACGACTGCGAGCAGGTCGCAGCCGCAACGATCAGGTCGCCACGGATCTACGGCTGCTGCTGCTCGACGTCGCGAACGCGATCACCGCCGAACTTGTCGATCTGTGCGGCGCGTTGCTCACGCAGGCGGAGACAGCACCACGCGGATCCCGCGCCGGGCTTCACCCATCTCCAGCACGCGCAGCCGGTCACGCTGGGTCATGAGATCGGCAAGCACGTCCAGCCCTTCCTGCGCGACCTGTCCCGGTTGCAGGACTGGCAGCAGCGGACGTCGGTCTCGCCGATGGGCGCCGGCGCTCTGGCCGGCAACGGCCTGGGCCTGGATCCGGTCGCGACCGCCGCGGACCTGGGCTTCAGCCGCAGCTTCGAGAACTCCATCGATGCCGTCGTGGATCGGGACTTCGTGGCGGAGTTCCTGTTCATCACCGCCATGATCGGCGTGCACCTCTCCCGGCTGGGGGAGGAGATCTGCCTGTGGGCGACCTCGGAGTTCGGATGGGTCTACTTGCACGATGAGTTCTCGACCGGGTCCTCGATCATGCCGCAGAAGAAGAACCCGGACTCCGCGGAACTCGCGCGCGGCAAGTCCGGCCGGCTCATCGGCGATCTGGTGTCCGTGCTCACCATGCTCAAGGGCCTGCCCTTCGCCTACAACCGCGATCTGCAGGAGGACAAGGAACCGGTATTCGACGCGATCGACACCTTGCGCCTGGTCCTGCCCGCGATGACGGGCACGGTGGCCACGCTGCGGTTCAGGCCGGAGGTGGCCGGGTCCGGCACGACCGACGGGCACTCACTTGCCACCGAGTTGGCCGACTGGCTGGTGCGACAGGGGATGCCGTTCCGACAGGCCCACGAGGTCTCCGGCCGAGCGGTGAAGGCGGCCGACGAGGCCGGCGTACCGTTGTGGGAGGTGGATCTCCCGGCAGTGGATGCGGCGTTGACGCCGCAAGCGGTCGAGGCGCTCAACGTCGATGCGGCGCTGGCGGCGCGAAACCATCCCGGTGGCACGGCACCAGCGGCGGTCGCACACCAATTGGCGCAGGCCCGGGAGGTGCTGGCACAGTACCGCTGAGCCTGTTCCCACGCGGCGGTGCCGACCCCACCCCGGGCGTAGAATTGAAGCAGGGGTGGGTGTCATGCTGGATCGCCTCGATCGCACGCTGAATCACTTCGTGGAAGAGGGCCGCCTCACACCGGAGGTCGCCGCCGACGTCAGCCGCGAGTTCCACGTCCGTCCGGTCGATGTCCGTCAGCGCCTGGCCGAACTGGCCGGGTACGCCGGTGCCGGGTTGGCCACGATCGGACTGATCATCATCGGGTCCCAGGTGTGGACTGACTTCAGTCTTGTTGTCCGGGCGGTGGCGCCGGCGTTGGTGAGTGCATTACTGCTGGCCGGCGCGTGGTGGGTGACCCGCGCTGTCGACCACATCGCCGAACACCCTGTGCGCGGCCGCGTGGCGCAGACGATGGGTGCGGCCTCTTCAGTGCTGGCGTTGCTGGCGATCGTGGTGGCGTTCTCCCCGGAGACCGGTGACATGCCCAGTTGGGTCATGCTGGTGGCTTCGAGCGGTGGGCTGCTGGTTTCACTGGTCGTGTGGCGCTGGGTGCCGGGGTTCATCAACACTCTGGCCAGCGCCGTGCTCGCGTTCGTCGTCGGCCTGTCCCTGATGGACGTGCTCGGTTTCGGGGATGGCCCGGGCATGGCGCTGATGGTGGTGGGCCTGGGAGTGGCGGCCAGCCTGCTGTTGAACCACTTCTTCCCGCCCGAGTGGCTCACGCGCGGCCTCGGCCTGCTGCTGTGGTTGCAGGGGATCGCCGCTTTGCTGACCGCGCAGATCGATGGCGTGGTGGACACGCCGTTGCGCTGGGCCGGACGGGTCGGTGCGCTGGCGCTGGTCATCATCGGGGCCTGGCTGTTCGCGCGCGGCGGTGATTGGCTGTGGGCGATCGCCGCGGGCGTGGCGGCAGCACTGCTCGTCGGTCTGTGGTCGCTGGAGGCGGTCAACGCGGGGGTGGCTCTGATCATCGCCGGGCTGGTGCTTATCGCCGCGGGCTTGGTGCTGGCTGGCTTGCGCAGCGCTGAGAAGCATGGGGAGCGGGCGTCGCCGTCGTGAACGACGAGCCTCCACGACGGGCTCCTGACCCTGACCCGGCCCGGCCGCAGAGTGGGCGCCGAGGACCGATCGGGGACCTGATGCTCATACGTCACGTGTTCCGACCGGACGCGTGGGGTACCCGGCCGTAGGATCAAGCGTGCCCAAACCGTACGCGGGGATCGGTCCGCGCTGGCTCGCGTGGCTGATGATCCTGTTCGCCGCCCTCGAGGTTCCCTGGGTCATCTACCTCGCGTTCTTCCAGGTTCGGACCGGCACCGCCTACCACACCCACCTCGCGGCGCTGGGGATGAGCGCGGCCACGATCGGGGCGTCGACGGCGACCGCCATCGGACTGTGGCGGGGGAGGCGCTGGACGCCGGTCGCCGCCACGATGGCCGCCACGATGTTCCTGGCCGGCGGGGTGCTGACAGCCCTGGTGTCCAGCCTCAACCCGCTCTGGGTCGCCCTGCCGGGGATCGCGGCAGCCCTGGCCGCCGCGTACCGGTCGCTGCGCCTTGAACGGTTCGGGGACAGGGTGGACCGCTGGCTGGGTGGGGTACTGACCCTGGTGGTGGTCGCTCTGGTCGCGCGCCTGGTCGCGATGCTGACGCTCACCGCGACGCAGGTGTCTGCCGACCACCTGCGGGCGCTGGTGGTACTGCTCGACACCGGTGAGGTGATCGCGCTGGCGGGTGCCGGAATGGGTCTGCTGCGAGGACACCCACGGGCCGCGATCTTCTTCGGATCGGCCGGGATCGTCCTGTTCCTGGGTGATGCGTGGGCCAACGTCGTTCTCGTGCCACCGGGACCGGCGTTCACCGCGGCGCTCTTCTACGCGGTGGTCGGGGAGTTCCCCTCCACGGCCATGTGCGTCGCGGCGGTCGTGCTGTCCATGCGGGTCTGGCGGCCCGCGGGCGGTACGCGGGCGGACTCCCACGAAGTGCTCTTGCCATGATGTGCAGGTGACCGACCTGCTCTCCGATCTGCAAGCCCGTGGCCTCGTGGCGTCCGCCACCGACCTCGGCGCACTGTCCGCGGCGATGACCGACGCGATCACGGTCTACGCGGGTTTCGATCCGACGGCGCCCAGCCTGCATGTCGGGAACCTGGTTCCGCTGCTGCTCCTGCGCCGGTTCCAGATGGCCGGGCACAAGGTGATCGCCCTGGTCGGGGGAGCCACCGGTCTTATCGGCGATCCCAGCGGCCGCAGTACCGAGCGCACGCTGAACACCGATGACACGGTGGCGCAGTGGGTCGATCGGGTGAAACGGCAGCTCGAGCACTTTCTGGATTTCGAAGGCGACAACGCCGCCGTCCTCGTCTCGAACCTGGACTGGACGGCGGACATGTCGGCGATCGAGTTCCTGCGAGATGTCGGGAAGCACTTCAGCGTCAACGCGATGCTCGGCAAGGAGTCGATCGCTGCCCGGCTTGAGGGTGACGGCATCAGCTACACGGAATTCAGTTACATGCTGCTGCAGTCGATGGACTATCTGCACCTGTACCGGGACCACGGGTGCACGCTGCAGGTGGGTGGCTCCGACCAGTGGGGCAACATCACCGGGGGTCTGGATCTGATCCGGCGGGTGGAAGGCCCGGACAGTCATGCACACGGCCTCACGGTCCCGTTGGTGACGAAGGCTGACGGGTCCAAGTTCGGGAAGACCGCCGGCGGCGCGATCTGGCTCGATGCCGAGGCGACCACACCCTTCGCGTTCTACCAGTTCTGGCTGAACACCGACGACCGCGACATCGCAGCGATGCTGCGCTACTTCAGCCTGCGACCCCTGCCGGACATCGAACAGGTCATCGCCGAGGGCCTGGAGAACCCGGCCAGGCGTGGAGCCCAGCGGGCACTGGCGGCCGAACTCACGGATCTCGTCCACGGGCGGCAGGCGCGTGAGCACATCGAGGCGGCCAGCGCAGCGCTGTTCGGCCGGGGTGAGTTGGCAGGACTCCCGGAGGACATCTGGCAGCAGGCGGTGCAGGACGTTCCCACGGTGCGACTGCCGGGCGGCGCGGCCCTGGTGGACGCGCTGGTCGAGACGGGACTGACGCCGTCGAAGTCCGCAGCGCGCAGGGCCATCGGCGAGGGTGGGGTGTACGTGAACAACGAACGCGTACAGGACGTGAATGCGCTCCTCGCGCCCGATCGGGCACTGCACGGGCGCTGGATGCTGCTGCGGCGCGGCAAGCGGTCGATCGGGGTGGCCAGACTGGACGTGTAGCGGGTCGGTGACGAAGCCGACTCAGTCCGGTAACGGGGCGAACCAGACCCTGGACAGCGGCGGCCGGGCGCAGTTGACTGGTATCGAGGTGATCGCCATGCGACGCATACTCGCAGTCCTGAGTTCCTCCATCCTCGCTCTCACCATTCTCACGCTGGCAGGTCCGGCACGCGCCGCCGACGTGGTGGCCACGGTCGGGGTGGGGGACAGACCCGACCAGGTCGCCATCACGCCGGACGGCTCTACGGCTTACATCTCCAATCGGACGAGCGACACCGTTTCGGTGTTGTCCCTGGAGTCCAATAGCGTCATCACCACGATCCCGGTTGGTGCGTCGCCGCACGGGGTGGCCGTCACCCCTGACGGGTCGCGGGTGTTCGTGGCCAACCGGACCAGCAACTCGATCTCCATCATCAACACGGCCACGAACTCCGTCGTCGGCTCGATCCCGCTCGCAGGCGGTCCCAACGGTCTGGCCGTGTCCCCAGATGGCAGCCGGTTGTACGCCACGCAATTCGCGGCGGGTCAGGTCACGGCGATCGACACCGCGACCCTTGCGTCCGTGGCCAGTGCGGCGATCGGTGGCGGCCCCTTCGACCTGGCCATCAGTGATGACGGCGCCTACGCGTTCACCACGAACCCCTTCGCCGCCAGTTCCTCCGTGCTGGCACTGCCCGCGCTCACGGTGGTGGCGACCGTGCCCGTGGGCGCGGATCCCTACGGCTTGGACGCAAGCGGGCGAGGGGCCGGCGTGCGCGCCTACGTGGCGAACAGCGCGACCGGTGCTGACACCGTGACCGAAATAGGTGTGGGCGGGGGCGGATGGAGTGCGCTGCGCACCATCCCCGTGCCGGGTCGACCGGTGTCCACCGCCCTGTCTGCCGACGGCGCTCGTCTCTACGTGACGCAGTACGCGCCGGCTCGGTCGCGGCCGTGAACACGTCGAACGGCGCGATCTTGTCGACCACCCCCGTGGTCCCCGGCATCGCCGGTATCGCGCTGTCGCCGGACGGCAGCCGGGCCGTGGTGTTGAAACTGGAACCAGCGCCGTACACCGCCACGGTCATCTCCTTGGTGCCGCAGGTGCGGCTCGGGCAAGCAGAGGACGTCAAGGGCAAGACGGCCACAGGCCTGGCCACGGTGACCACGGACGTCTCCGCAGCCACCGACATCCGGTGCTTGTACACCCGGCAGGAGTCGGACCTCACCGACCCGTACAACTCCTCCGCCGCCTCGGTGAAGGGCAGCCCGGCAACAGCCGCTGCCAATGGCACGACCAACGTGATGTGTGCGTTTGAAGAGCTCAAGCGCGGTCGCACGTACTTCTACACCGTGCTCGCCTCCGATCCGGACGGGATCGGCGCGGCGCCCGAGACCGCGTCCTTCACGACTCGGCCGCCGAAGCCGGACGCCCCCAAGGTGGTGCGCAAGAAGAGGAAACTGGTGCTCCGGTGGGACCCTGTTCGGACAGCCACGTACTACAAGGCGCGGATCCGCAAGGGGGGCTCGTACAAGAAGTGGCGCACACTGAACCAGCCCAAAGTCGTGTTCAAGAAC
>CAVPGV010000022.1:0-7500 GCA_963704075.1 uncultured Actinomycetota bacterium | reverse complement strand
ATTGCACTACGAGTAAAGATGCTCGTTACGCGCGGCAGGACGGAAAGACCCCGGGACCTTTACTACAGCTTGGTATTGGTGGTCGGTTCGATTTGTGTAGGATAGGTGGGAGACTGTGAAGCGTGGACGCCAGTCCATGTGGAGTCAACGTTGAAATACCACTCTGATCGTGCTGGCTGTCTAACTTAGGTCCGTGATCCGGATCAAGGACAGTG
Organism: uncultured Actinomycetota bacterium; assembly: GCA_963704075.1. GTDB lineage: Bacteria > Actinomycetota > Actinomycetes > S36-B12 > UBA10799 > JADKAV01. The sequence goes on along the minus strand of CAVPGV010000022.1, from coordinate 7,285 downwards.
CCTGGTGGGTAGTTTAACTGGGGCGGTTGCCTCCTAAAATGTAACGGAGGCGCTCAAAGGTTCCCTCAATCTGGTTGGCAATCAGATATCGAGTGTAAATGCACAAGGGAGCTTGACTGCGAGAGTGACGGCTCGAGCAGGGACGAAAGTCGGAATTAGTGACCCGGCGCTGGCAAGTGGAAGCGGCGTCGCTCAACGGATAAAAGGTACCCCGGGGATAACAGGCTGATCTTCCCCAAGAGTCCATATCGACGGGATGGTTTGGCACCTCGATGTCGGCTCGTCGCATCCTGGGGCTGGAGTCGGTCCCAAGGGTTGGGCTGTTCGCCCATTAAAGCGGCACGCGAGCTGGGTTTAGAACGTCGTGAGACAGTTCGGTCCCTATCCGCCGCGCGCGTAGGAGTCTTGAGAAGGGCTGTCCCTAGTACGAGAGGACCGGGATGGACGAACCTCTGGTATGCCAGTTGTTCCGCCAGGAGCACGGCTGGTTAGCTACGTTCGGAAGTGATAACCGCTGAAAGCATCTAAGCGGGAAGCACGCTTCAAGATGAGGGCTCCCACAGGGTTAACCTGGTAAGGCCCCCAGCTAGATGACTGGGTTGATAGGCCGGAGGTGGAAGCACAGCGATGTGTGGAGCTGACCGGTACTAATAGGCCGAGGACTTGACCCTCACATATATTTCTGCTTTGCGTTCACTATGCGGTTCCCGAGATACGGTCGGGAACGATTGATATCTCCATAGAGTTTCGGCGGCAATAGCGAAGGGGAAACGCCCGGTCCCATTCCGAACCCGGAAGCTAAGCCCTTCTGCGCCGATGGTACTGCCCTGGTGACGGGGTGGGAGAGTAGGACGCCGCCGGACATTCTTTCCGATGGTGGGCCAGGAGACTGGCCCACCATCGACGTATTTGTGGAGGTTTTTCATGGCCGATGAGACCCGCGGTGGTCGCGAGCAGCGCCCCCGCCGAGCCGGCAGCAAACCCCCGAGTCGCTCCGGTGCCGGCAAAGGCTCCGGTCGGCCGAAGTCCGGCGGTCCCAGCCGTTCGAAACCGAAATCAAGCGACAGTTCCCGGTCCGGGGACAGCCGTGGGACGTCCGGACGTGGTTCCAGTGATCGTGGTCGCAGCTCAACCGACGGTTCACGCCCCTCGAGTAACTCCCGTGGGCAGTCCTCGTCGCAGCGCCCGTCCGGCAAGCCCCGTGGTCAGTCCAGCGGGAAACCCCGCCGCGACGGTGATGACCGGGGCCGTGGTCAGTCCGGTGGGAAGCCTCGGCGTGACGGTGATGACCGGGGCCGTGGTTCGTCCGGTGGGAAGCCTCGGCGTGACGGTGATGACCGGGGCCGTGGTTCGTCCGGTGGGAAGCCTCGGCGTGACGGTGATGACCGGGGCCGTGGTTCGTCCGGTGGGAAGCCTCGGCGTGACGGTGATGACCGGGGCCGTGGTTCGTCCGGTGGGAAGCCTCGGCGCGACGATCGCACAGACGATCGCCCTCGGCGCGACCGGAACGACGCGACCGGACGCGGCGGTAGGTCGAATACGTCGCGCGCCGAGGACCGGCCGGGTCGGGAACGGAGCGCCTACCGCGGCCGGGACGATAGAGCCCGCAGTGACCGCGGAGGTCGCAACGATCGTGGCCCACGCAGCTTCGACGAACGTCCCGAGCGGGACACATCCAACGATCTTGAGTGGCCTGAGGAGATCTTCGAGCTCGAACTCGAGCCCGAGGTCCTCAAGGACCTAGAAGCCTTTGGAGGGCGTACTGAGACCTTCGCCAAACACTTGCTCAGCGTTCAGGTTCTGGCGGAATCGGATCCTGAAGAGGCCTACCAGCACGCGGCGCGGCTGCGCGACCGCGTGTCTCGCTCGGGGTTGGCACGCCATACCGCGTGTATCGCCGCGTACCGGACTGGGCGCTTCAAGGAAGCGATCAAGGAGGAGTCGGCGTATCGGCGCATCAACGGGAAATTCGACCTCGTTCCGATCGCCGCGGACAGTGAGCGGGGACTCGGCCGGCCGCAGCGTGCCCTTGCCATGGTGGCCGAATACGAGGGGGAGAAGCTCGACAGCGACACCCGCACCGAGTTGTTGATCGTCGGCGGTGGAGCCCGTAGGGACCTCGGCGACGACGAGGCTGCCCGGATCTTGTTCCAGAAGGCGGTGCGCGCTGCGCATTCCCCGATGGCGATGGCACGCTCGAGGTACGCCTTGGGCGATCTGCTGGCGGCGACCGGGGACGTCGAGCAGGCCAAGAAATGGCTGCAGTCCGCCGTTGACGTGGATGAGGACTCGATCTGGACCAATGCGGCGGAGGTTCTGGAGGGTCTGGCATGACCGGGTACGACTGCCTGTTCGTGGACCTGGACGGCGTCGTGTATCGGGGACCCCATGCAGTGGCCCACTCCGTCGATGCGCTCAATACGTACGCTGGTCGGGTCGTCTATGTCACCAACAATGCAAGCCGTACCCCGCAGGCGGTAGCCGCGCAATTGTCCGGCTACGGCTTGCGCGTTGTGCCCGACGATGTGGTCACCTCGGCGCAGGCGGCCGCCGCCCATCTGGCGGGTCTGGTGCCCGCAGGCTCACGGGTCTTGGTCACCGGCGGGGACGGTCTCGTCCAGGCTGTGATCGCGCACGGATTGCAGGTGGTGACATCGGCCGATGAGGCTGAGGCTGTAGTACAGGGTTACTCTTCGACCTTGGCATGGAAAGATCTCGCGGAGGCCTCCTATGCCTTAGCGCGTGATATTCCGTGGGTCGCCTCTAACACCGACATGTCAGTGCCGACCGCCCGTGGGATCGCCCCGGGTAACGGGACGCTCGTGGCAGCGGTCGCGGCGGCCACCGGGAGGCGGCCGGTCGTCACCGGCAAACCCCACGAGCCAATCATGGAGCTTGCCCGGTCGCGCGCGGGGGCCGCGCACCCGCTGGTGATCGGTGATCGGCTCGATACTGATATCGCGGCGGCACGGGCGGCCGCGATGGACTCATTGTTGGTGCTGACCGGTGTGAACTCATGGCGGGATCTGTTGACCTTGTCGCCGGAGGAGTTGCCGACCTCTGTGGCACCCGACCTCCGGTTCCTGCACGGACATCGCGATGCCCTCACCGATGCGTTGGAGGTTCTGCTCGCCGCCCTGCGCCAAGGGCGCGACATGAGCCAGGCAGTGCGGCGCCTAGAGCAGATTACGCAGGCGCAGTAGGTCGCGCAGGCTGGCGTCGAGGTGAAGGCGCCCGGTGGCCCAGGCGTGCGAGAAGTGCAGGCGCTTGTCGGTGAGTTCGATGAGGTCATCGCTGTTCATCGTCAGGCGGATGTGCGGTTTGGGTCCGGTGGCCTGTTCGATATCGATGAGTTGGCCGTCGTGAAGCCGGCCCCGGAAAGTCACATCGAGGTCGAGCAGAGCCAGTTCGATGGTGCGGTCCGGGATGTTCGCGCGCCGTGTCTCATGTGGATAGGACTCGAGTCGCCCGGCCAACTCCGCGAGCGCAGCCTCACACTGCTCCACGGATGCCATTTGCACACTCCCTCGGGTACTCGTCACGATTGCGACCGTACCTGCCGCTTCATGTCCCTGCTGGGATTGACGTGGCCCCTGAAGTAGCGTGGTTGCAGAGGACGGCACGGAAGGGTGACGCGTGATCGAGACACTACGAAGTTACATGCAATTGGCCACTGGTCTCATCGAATCGACCAGCGAACGTGCCAAGGAGTCGGCGTCAGCGCTGATCAACCAGAGTGTCGAGGCCGGCAGCAAGGGCCCGGAGGTGGTCTCCGCACAGGTGCAGGAGATCGCCGACGACCTCATCGAACAAGGCCGGACAAATCGGGAACTCATGGTCGGTCTCATCCGTACCGAGGTCGAACGTGCCGTCGGGCGGATGGGTTTCGTGCGCGAGGAGGAACTCGCCGCAGTGCGCCGTCACGTGGAGCGACTCGAACGTGAACTCAACCAGCGTGGGGATCAGGCCTCTGCGGCAGCCAACCTGGCGGTCTCGACGGCCGCAGCAGCAGTGCCCGCCGCGACGAAGGCGGCCGGCCAGGCTGCTGCCCTTGCCACCGACACCGCGGTGAGGGCCTCCAAGGTCGCCGCGGGCGCTGCCCGGACCGCGGCTGGCGCGACGGCTTCGCAGGCGTCACAGCGCCCGGCCGGTAGAGCTACTGGCCAGCCCGCCGCTCCCGCTGAGCCGACAGGGAAAACGGCCCCCGTCAAGAGGGCCACGGCGAAGAAGGCGCCGGCGAAGAAAGCCACTGCGAAGAAAGCCACTGCGAAGAAAGCCACTGCGAAGAAAGCGCCAGCCAAGGCCGCAGCGAAGAGAGCCCCGGCCAAGAAGACGCCCGCGACGAGGACGAAGGACGATTCATGACCTTGGATGACCTGACCGAGATGGTTGAGGCGGCCTCGACCCAGAGCGGTGATCGCTACGAGTCGCTCGTAGAGATCCACGACGCCCTGCGGGCTGCACTCGACGAGACTGACGGTGCCCCGTCGGCGGCTGGACGCTGAACTGGTGCGCCGCGGGCTGGCCAGGTCCCGGCAGCAGGCGTCCGAATTCATCGCGGCAGGTCACGTCAACGTGAACCACATGTTGGCGACCAAGGCCTCAACCCAGGTCGAGGACACTGCTTCGGTCACCGTACGGTCTGTGGAGAAGGAGTACGTCTCCCGCGGGGCGCACAAACTCGTGGACCCGCTCGAACGCTTCGGCCTTGACGTCAGCGGGCGCCATGCATTGGACGCGGGGGCTTCGACCGGCGGCTTCACACAGGTCCTGCTGGAAGCCGGAGTGGCCCACGTGGTGGCAGTCGACGTGGGATACGGCCAACTGGCATGGACTTTGCAGCAGGACGCCCGTGTCACGGTGCTCGACCGGACGAATGTGCGCCACCTGCGACCGGCGGATCTGCCGTACGCACCCGATCTTGTGGTGGCCGATCTCAGTTTCATCTCACTGACCAAGGTATTGGGACCGCTGGCCGCGGTCGCCGACGCGACCGCCGATTTCGTCTTGCTGGTGAAGCCGCAGTTCGAGGTCGGGAAGGGTCACGTGGGTAAGGGCGGGGTGGTCCGGGAGCCGGACCTGCACGCCTGGTCCGTGCGGACCGTAGCGGCTGCCGCCGGGGATCTGGGTCTGGGCGCGGCCGGCTTGTGCCGCAGTCCGTTGCCCGGACCCAGCGGGAACATCGAATTCGTGTTGTGGCTGCGCCGGGGCGCCGCCGGGCTTTCCGAGGATGACCTGCAGGAGGCACTGGCATGAGCGTCGAACGGGTCCTGTTGGTGATTCACCCCTCCAGGCCGATGGCCTTGCAGATGGCCGCTGCGTGTGCGCGCGGTCTGACCGAACGTGGCATCGCGGTGACCACACTTCACGAGGCCCCGCAGGGTCTGGACGTGCCGCGCGTGGATGAGACTGTGCCCACCGACTTGGTCGTGGTGTTCGGCGGGGATGGCAGCATCCTGCGCGGATCGGACATCGCCCATTCCCACGACGTGCCGTTGCTCGGGGTCAACCTCGGTCACGTCGGATTCCTTGCCGAACTCGACGAGGAGGACGCCGAGGAAGTGGTCGACCACATCGCCTCGGGTGCCTTCATCATCCAGGAACGGATGACCCTCGACGTCAACGTCATCCGACGCGGCGAAATCGTAGCCTCGTCCTGGGCGCTCAACGAGGCGAGCATCGAGAAGGCCGCTCGCGAGCGGATGATCCGGGTGATCGCGGAGGTCGATGGTCACCCACTGAGCGCGTGGGGGTGCGACGGGGTGTTGTTCGCCACGCCGACCGGCTCAACCGGATACGCGTGGTCGGCCGGCGGCCCGGTGGTGTGGCCCACCGTCGATGCGATGCTGCTGGTACCGATCTCGGCCCATGCATTGTTCGCCCGGCCGATGGTGGTATCGGGGACCACGGGTCGGCGCTGGAGGTCCTGCCGGACTCTCCCCCCGCGGTGTTGTGGTGTGACGGACAGCGGTTGATCCCCCTGGAGTCGGGGGACCGGGTCGAGGTCGTGCGCGGGAACCGCCCGGTGCGACTGGCCCGGCTACGCAACTCGTTGTTCGTCGACCGACTGGTCAAGAAGTTCCAGTTGCCGGTCCAGGGCTGGAGCGGGCGGGGCAAGGAGTTGCCGTGATCACCGAGCTGCGGATCGAGAACCTGGGCGTGATCACATCCGCGTGCGTGCGACCAGGTCCTGGCTTCACGGCGCTGACCGGCGAGACGGGCGCAGGCAAGACGATGGTCCTCACCGCGCTCGGAATGCTGCGTGGCGGGCCGGTGGACGCTGCGATCGCCGAGGGGGCCAGCATCGAGGGGGTCTGGGAGGTCCCGACCGACAACCCCGCCGTCGATCTGGTGCAGGACGCCGGAGGTGCGACCGACGACGGTGAGATCCTGTTGGCCCGCACCGCCAACAACGGTCGATTGCGGGCCTTCGCCGGCGGCCGGATGGTTCCCGCCTCGCTGCTGGCCGAGATCGGTGAACGGCTGGTCACGGTGCACGGGCAGTCCACGCAGCAGCGACTGCGCAATCCCAGTGCCCAGCGTGCGGCCCTGGATCGGTTCGGGGGTCCGAAACATCAGGCGTTGGTGACGGCCTGCCGGGAAGCCTACGCAGCCTGGCGTGAGGTCGATGCCGTCTTCGGAGAGCGCCCCGGCAGGGTTTGCAGCAGAACCAGCAGCGCATGTTGTTCCTGCAATCGGCACTCGAGGAGATCGAGAAACTCGATCCCCAGCCCCGGGGAGTCAACGGCGCTGCAGGTCGAGCAGCGGCGACTGGGCAACCTTGCGGACATCAGCACCGCGACCGCGGTGGCCCGCAGTGCCATCCTCGGCGACGAGGACATCTCTGCGACCGGTGCCGCTGACATGCTGCACGCCGCAGCCCGGGAACTGCATTCGGTGACCGACGACGACGACGAACTCGCGACGCTGCACGGACGGCTGCTGGCTGCGGGCCGAAGAGGTCTCCGATGTGGGACGCGACCTCGCTGCTTTCGCCGACGGCCTGCACGACGAACCGGGGCGCCTGGAATGGCTCAACCAGCGGCTGCACGACCTCGGACTCCTGCACGCCCGCTATGGCGCGACTGACGAAGAGGTGCTCGCGTGGGCGCAGCAGGCGGCGGGCGAACTCATATCGCTTGAGCAGGGCAGCGATCTCGACGCCCTCACAGCCCGGGAGGCGAAGGCGCGGCAGGCGCTCGATCATGCTGCCGAGTCACTGACCGCCGCACGCACACGACTGGCCCACGCGCTGGCCGAACTGGCCACCGATGAGTTGCGCCAA
>CAVPGV010000021.1:0-22905 GCA_963704075.1 uncultured Actinomycetota bacterium | reverse complement strand
CGGGGCTGAACCACAAGGACTGCGCCGGGATCATCGCGCTCACCAACGACGATGAGGCGAACCTCGCCATCGCCATGGCCTCCAGTCTGCTGCGGCCAGATCTGCCGGTCGTGTGCCGGACTTTGGAGGACGGCCTGATCGAGCGGATGCGCGCGTTCGGTGAGCCGATGATCGTGGATCCGTTCAACCTGTTCGGTGACGAGTTGATGCTGGGGGTCAGGGCCCCACAGACAGCGCGGCTGATCGGGTGGCTCACCTCCGACAGTGGCAGCGAGTTGCCGGCGGCCATGACCGTGCCGCAGCAGGGTCGCTGGGTCGTGTGTGGCTACGGACGGTTCGGCAGTCATCTCGCGGCCGACCTGCGGCGACAGGGCCTGCCCGTCACCGTGGTGGATCCTGACGCTGTGCAGGGCCAGGGCGTGGAGGTGATCGTCGGTGACGCCACCGACCCTGAAGTGCTCGCGGAGGCGCGGCTGCAGGATGCTGTGGCACTGGCGGCCGCGACCGACAACGACACGTCGAACCTGTCGGTGCTGGCCGCCGCGCGCAAGGCGAACCCGGGACTGTTCCTCGTGGCCCGTCAGAACGATCCTTCGAACGCGCCGCTGTTCGAGGCGCTGCACGTGGAATCCGTCCTGGTCCCGACCCGCCTGGTCGCTCACGAGGTGCTCGCCAGGATAGGTGACCCCACCCTGTGGCGGTTCGTGCAGGAGGCGCAGAGGCGCAGCGAGGACTGGTCCGAGGAGTTGCTGGACCGCCTCATCTCGCGGTGTGGCACGTCCCGCCCCGAGATCTGGACGCTGCCCATTGACGCCACCGGGGCACCCTCGGTGACTGCCTACCTGGCGCATGCGGACGTGGCGGTGGGTCCTTTGCTCCACGATCCGCAGGACCGGGACCGAGCCCTGGATGTGATTCCGCTGATGATCCGACGTGGTCCTGACGTGGTCCTGACGCCGGACGACGACGAACCGGTCCTCGCCGGTGACGTGCTTCTGCTGGCCGGCATGCCCTACGACCGCCGGGCGTTGGACACCACTGTCAGCGTGCCCGCTGCCACCGAGTACGTCCTGACCGGGCAGCGGGTCGGCCAGTCGTGGTTGTGGCGGACCCTCGCGGACCGCTGATTGGATGGCTGTGTGAGGATCAGCGGGCTGTTCGTCCACCCGGTGAAGTCGGGTGCGGCGTTGCCGGTGGACGACTGGCCACTGGTGGGTCGCGGGCTGGCCCTGGACCGGGAGTACATGGTCGTGGACGACGCGGGGGTGTTCCTCACACAGCGCGAGGTCCCGGCGCTGGCACTGGTCATGCCCGTTCTCGGCGACCCGTTCGGTATCGCAACACCGCTCGGAGACGCGGCGGTGACCGAGGCCGGGACCCGGCCTGTGCGGGTATGGGAGCACACCGGGCCCGCTGTGGACTGCGGGGATGAGCCCGCTGTTCTGCTCAGCGACTTCCTGAAGCGCCCCTGCCGACTGGTACGGCTCGCGCCGCAGCACCATCGACCGACCGAGCAGGGCAGCGGCGAAGTCGGTTTCGCAGACGGCTACCCGCTGCTGCTCACCTCGGAAGCGTCGCTGGCCGATCTCAACGCGCGCCTTCCCGTGGCCCTTCCCATGGCCAGGTTCCGCCCGAACGTCGTCATCGAGGGGGCCGAAGCCTTCGCCGAGGACCGGTGGGCCACGATCCAGCTCGGAAGCGTGCGGGTGGATGTGGTGAAACCGTGTGCACGCTGCGCTATCACGCGCGTCGATCAGAGCACCGGGGTTCGTGGTGACGGCGAGCCGCTGCGGACGCTCGGGACCTTCCGCAAGGCCAAGGGCGGGGTGATGTTCGGGCAGAACGCCGTCCACCGGGAGTTGGGCACACTCTCGGTGGGTGACGAGGTCAGGGTCCTAGCACGGCGATCGTGAAGGGCTGTTGCGACTGCCACGGGGTGGTGTGGACCCTTCGATCTGTTCGTACCAGGGTCAGGTCGAGTGCGTCCGCGATCGCCTCAGGCGAGTAGCGCTGCACCGGCAGCCCGCTGCAGGAGTCCGGTCCATCCGGGGCGAACGTGCAGACGACCGCGTAGCCGTCCTGCCGCAGGCCCGCGTGCAGGTTCTCGCGGTAGGCCCGCTGATCGGTCGGATCAGTGAGGAAGTGGAAGACGGCGCGGTCGTGCCACACCCGCACCGGCTCGGACGGCCGGAAGTCGGCGGCGTTGCTGCGTACGCATTTCACCGCGCCGCCAAGTCGTGCTGCCAACGCTTCCAGTGCGCTGCCCGAGACGTCAACGGCGGTCAGATCCCGAAAGCCCCGCGCGTGGAGGTTGTCGAGCAGCAGCGAGGAGCCGGAGCCGATGTCGACGATCGGATCATCCGGTGCGGGATCGAGGTCGGTGATCAGGTCGACCCACAGGTCATGCTCGCCCTGCCACCAGCTGACGTCGCGACCCTTGGTCGTGTGGACGCGCTCCCAGTGCTCGTGGATCCCCATCGGAGTCCTCCTTCCAGGGCTTGGTCAGATCGTGCCACTCGCCGACCCGACATGACCGAGGTCGGTCCTCTCTTCCGGAGTGGGCGGTCCTCAGACGGTGCGCGAAGTCCGGATCTGCATGATGATCAAGGTCGAGGCGAGCACTTGAGCACGCGGGTGGCCACCCGATTGAAGATCATCATGCGGATCCGGACACGAGAAGGGGCTGCGCGGACCGACGAGCCCGCAGCGGGCTGCCCTACCGTGGCACCATGGCCGAACCCCGCGTGAACGCTGCCGGTGGCCTTCCGGCGATCTCATACGTGCTCAGGAAGGCATGGGGGACCGGCGAGTTCACCGAAACCCTCCGACGGCTGAAGTCCAAGAACACCTGCAAGACGTGCGCGCTCGGTATGGGTGGTCAGAAGGGCGGGATGGCCAACGAGGCCGGGCATTTCCCCGAGGTGTGCAAGAAGTCGGTGCAGGCGCAGACCGCCGACATGCAACCGGGCATCCCGGAGTCCCTTTTCGCAGGACACGATCTGGGTGCTCTCCGGCGGCTCGCCAGCGCCGAAGCCGAGAACCTGGGCCGACTGGCCTTCCCGGTGGTCCTGCGCCCGGGCAGCGATCGTTACCAGCGGATCGGCTGGCGGGAGGCGCTGCAACTTGCCGGGACCGCACTCCGGCAGGCCGATCCGACGCGCACGTTCTGGTACGCCAGCGGGCGGTCCGGCAACGAGTCGGCCTTCCTCATGCAGTTGGTGGCGCGGGCCTACGGGACCTCGAACGTCCACAACTGTTCCTTCTACTGCCACAACGCCTCGTCCGTGGCGCTGGCCGACATCTACGGCAGCGGTACCGCCTCGACCACCTTGGAGGACCTGAGCCGCGCCGACCTGGTGATCCTGGCCGGCGCCAACCCCGCCAGCAACCACCCGCGACTGGTGACCCAACTCATCAAGTTGCGGCGCCGGGGCGGCAAGGTGATCGTGATCAACCCGATCTCCGAACTGGGGCTGCGCCGATTCCGGCTGCCGTCGGATGCCCGAAGTCTCGCGGCGGGTTCGCAGGTGAGCGACCTCTACCTGCAGCCGCGCATCGGCGGGGACATCGCGTTGGTCGCCGCCTTGCTCAAGCTGGTGGACTGGGACAACGACTACGTCGAGCGCCACACCTCCGGCGCCGGGTCTCTGCGCGAGCACCTCGACTCCATGGATCTCGGTGATCTGGTGGATCGCAGCGGCGTCGCGGCCGATGACCTCCAGGCTGCCGCGGAGCTCATCTCAGGGGCCCGCCGGGGTATCGGCATGTGGTCGATGGGACTGACCCACCATGCGCATGGCACGGACAACGTGCGGGCGATGGGCAACCTGGTGATGGCCAGGGGCTGGCTCGGGCGCCCCGGCGCCGGGTTGATGCCCATCCGGGGTCATTCCAACGTGCAAGGGGTTGGGTCGATGGGGGTCTCCCCGGGGCTCAAGAAGGCCTTCGCCCGCGAGTTGGAGAAGCGGTTCGCCATCGATGTCCCCGAGGGATCCGGGCAGGACACCTACGCATCCATGCAGGCCGCTCATGATGGCCGGATCGATGTCGCAGTGCTGGTCGGGGGGAACCTGTGGGGGAGCAACCCGGATACGACGTGGGCCTCCGAAGCCCTGCAGAACGTGGGGCTGACCGTGGGGCTGACCACGAAACTCAACCCCGGGCACTTCCACGGCAACGGCCGGACGTCGCTGCTGCTTCCGGTGCTGGCCCGCGACGAGGAGACCCAGGCGACGACGCAGGAATCGATGTTCAACTACGTGCGGCTCTCCTCCGGAGGGCAACCGTGCATCGCCGGCGAGATGCGCGCGGAGACCGACGTGCTCGCCTCGCTCGCGGATGCGGCGATGGGCCGGGAGCGTTTCGACTGGACCTCGTTGCGATCGCACGCCACTCTCCGGGACTCGATCGCCGCGGTGGCGCCCGGGTATGGGGCGCTGGCCCGGATCGAGACCGACGGTGAGTTCCAGGTGTCGGGGCGCACCTTCCACGAGCCGCACTTCGCCACCGAGGACGGCAAGGCGCACTTCCACACCGTGCCCCTGCCCGAACCGATGAGTGGCCTGACGTTGATGACCATCCGCTCGGAGGGCCAGTTCAACACGGTCGTGTACGACGAGGAGGACCTGTACCGGGGAAACACCCGACGCGATGTCGTCATGCTCTGCGCGGCGGACGCCGAATCGCTGCGCATCCGGGAGGGCGACCAGGTGGAGGTCACGAGTTCCACCGGCTCGATGCGAGTGACCGCGGCGATCGTGGACATCGCGCGCGGGGCGCTGGCGATGTACTACCCGGAGGCGAACGCATTGGTCGACGCCCGGCTCGACCCCGAATCGCGCACGCCGGCGTTCAAGTCGGTCCCGGTGCAACTGCGCCGGGTGTGACGTGGCGCGTACCTACGCCAGGGTCACTCGGCTTGGCCGTTCTGACCCCGCACGTTCGGGGCAGAACGCAGGTTACGGGCCAGAACGTTCGGCCGGGTCGAGCAGACAGCCGGAGTCAGCGCGCAGCCAGCAACTCCGCGATCTGGATCGCGTTCAGGGCCGCACCCTTGCGCAGGTTGTCGTTGCTCACGAAGAACGCGAGACCGTTCGCACCGTCCTGCCGGAACCTGCCCACGAAGGACGGATCCTGCCCGGCGGCCTGCAGAGGGCTTGGCACCTCTGCGACCACGACGCCGGGTGCGTCCTGCAGCAGTTGCCGCGCGCGCCCCACCGAGATAGGGCGCTCGAACTCCGCGTTGATCGAAAGGCTGTGGCCGGTGAACACCGGAACCCGCACACACGTGCCCGAGACGCGCAGGTCGGGGATATCGAGGATCTTGCGGCTCTCGTTGCGCAGTTTCTGCTCCTCGTCGGTCTCCCCGGACCCGTCCCCGACGAAGTTGCCGGCTTGCGCCAACACGTTGAAGGCGATGGTGCCCGGGAACTTGCTCGGCACGGGAAGGCCCACTGCGTCACCGTCGAAGGTGAGTCTCGGCAGGGCGTCGTCCTTTGCGCCGGCGAGCACCTGTTCGTGGAGTTCGTTGACGCCCGCCAGGCCCGCACCGGACACCGCTTGGTAGGTGCTCACGATCAGGCGGGTCAGGCCCGAATCCTCGTGCAGCGGCTTCAGCACCGGCATCGCGGCCATGGTGGTGCAGTTCGGGTTCGCGACGATGCCCTTGGGGATCGAGTCGAGCGCACCCGGGTTCACCTCGGCCACGACCAGCGGCACCTCGGGATCCATTCGCCAGGCCGACGAGTTGTCCACCACGATCGCCCCCGCCGCGGCGACCTTGGGCGCAAGTGCCTTGCTGGTCGACCCGCCCGCGGAGAACAGTGCGATGTCGATTCCGGAGAAGTCGGCGGTGGCGGCATCCTCCACAGTGACCTGTCCTTCGCCCCACGGGAGGGTCGTGCCAGCGCTACGTGCTGAGGCGAAGTACCTCACGCTGTCCAGCGGGAAGTTGCGTTCGGCGAGCAGTGTGCGCATCACACCGCCGACCTGACCTGTTGCTCCGAAGACTCCGACGATCATGGATCAAGGATATCGGGGCGAACAGGCGGTGCTTGTGCGGTGCCGCTGGTCAACGGCGGCGGTCGACCCGCCGAGCGGTGCGTCGAGAAGTGCGCCGTACGGTTCTTCTGCTACCCATCATGGTTGTCTGCTCCTTCGGTTTCAGGTCCGCGCCAATTCGTGCCCAGCGACCTGGTCGGCTGCCAGAAGGCCGATCTCCACCAGGTCCAAGGGGCTTATGAAGCCGTCGTCCACGCGATGTCCGCCCGCCCGTGCGATCGCGTCACGCAGGGGGACGGCCCAGTGGTGTTCGATCAAGATGAGGGCAGCTGCGCTGTCATCGGGAATACCGGCGAGGACATCCCAGTCTGCGTTCTCCTCAATGACATCGATCCCCGATGCGCCGGCCTCGGCGCCGAGTGCCGCGCCGGCCTCCATGCCTTCCTCGCCGTCGAAACCAAGACCGATCAAAGCGCCGATGGTTGCGCCGTATTCGACCTCATCCTCGGCGGTCAGCGTGTCCAGGTGGGTCACGGACAAGTCGCCGTCCGCGTCCTTGTAGACGACCATTGCGTCGATCACCTTGATGGTGTCGGCCTCCCGCAGGCGCGCCAACTCAGCGGCGATCTCACCTTCGAAGTCCGGCTGGTTGAATCCGATGACCAACAACTGCACTGGACCGATGCTCATGACCACTCCTTCATGTCGTGTGCGGTCAGTGTCAAGCGTTCGCGGGGGTCGGCGAATCCCCCTGGGCGGGGGAAACCTCCTCGTCGGTACCGGAAGCGAAGATCTGGATGACGAACAGAACGGCCAGCAGCACGACGGTGGTCCACAGGATCAGACCGGGTGTCTTGTACCGCTGCAGCATGATGAACACCAGCGCGGCCAGGGATGCTGCGAGGCGCAGGCCGGTCGCCTGGGCAGCCACCCACTGACGCGCTCCGGTCATTGCCAGGCCCAGGGATTCCAGCCAGCCCTGAATGGCGGCAGCGGCCTTGACCGGCACCGACCGCACGCCCGCGGCGACGCGGCCGGCTCCCATGACGAGTCCGCCGAGCATGATCACAACGCCTCCCGCAGCACCGGCCCACAGGGACTGGCGAAGGAAGGTTGTGAACGTGTCGAAGAATGCCGTGGCCGCAGCGTTGTTGACGGTGACCGGCAGCGAGTTGAGGTATTCGATCCTGGCGAACCCGAGCATCGCAGCACCGGCAGCCATTGCCGCGGTGAGGCCGAAGCCGAACCAGGCCAGTGCGGTGCTCCGGTTGTGACTCACGAACACCCCGATGATGGCCATCGACATCGCGATCAGCGGCAACCAGAAGCCGAGGGTGTTCAAGACCGAGTACGCCCTCTGGATCGCCGTGGCATTGGGCGCGTTGAACAAGACGATGGTCTGGTCGACGGTCGGGATCTTCTCGGCGACGGTGAAGCCACTGCTGATCAGTTGCTGTTTGACCTGGTCGATCAGGTTGCCGAGGTTGAGCACCACCTGGTTGTTCTCGAGCCTGACCGCGTTGTTGCTGTAGTCGCCTTCCAGCGCGTTCTGCAGGCTCTGGTGCACCAACGTGTTGGCCTCGGCCCAGGCGGCCGCGAACTGGTCGGACTGCACCACCTTCGCGACCGCGTCCTCGGTGTACGACTCGATCCCGGAGTTGATCGGTCCGGTCAGCGCCTGCAGCGCTGCCCTCTGCTGAGCGGTCAGGTCCCGGTTCTCGGAGATGGTCGCCACGGCCTCACTGGTCAGCGCGGGCACGTCGACGTACTTGAAGACCTCGTCGGTAATGCGCGCGGTGACCGCCTGTTGGATCGCCGGATCGGATGCCAACGGGGCCACCGTCTCCACGTACCGGTTGGTGTCGGTGACCTCACCGCGCGCCCATACGGAGACCACCGACAGGGGTGCCAGCAGACACGCGACCACGATCAGCACCGTGGACCAAAAGGTGCGCACCCAACGCCGCTTCGGTTTCGGCGCGTCCGGCGCCTCTCCCACTTGCTTCTGCAGTCGCGCAACTTCGTCTTGCAGCCTCTGGATCTCGTCCCTGGCCGCGGCATCGTCGCTCATGTGTGTCCTCCCGTGCTGATCGTGCCCGTTTGCACATCGCGGAGGCATCACCTGCCCCGGGTGAATACTGCCAGGTAGAAGTGCACTCCGGTGGGACGCGACCCCGTGGATGCCCCCACGCGGTCATCCCGGCACGACTCGGACCACACCCAACTCCTGCTCACGACCGTTGATCAGAACGCCAACCCGGTGCGGACCCGGGTGGTGCTTGCGCGTGCTGTGCTGGGCGAAACTGATGGACCGGCGGATCACGGCGGAGCCGTCCACCTGGACCTCGCCACCCTTGAAGACCTTGCGACCGGTCCCGCCGCCGGCCTTCACGAAATCAACCACGACATCGACCAGGACCCGGTCGTGACCGCTCAACTCGATGGCCAGGCGCAGGCTGTCGCCGATAGCCAGATGCGGCGGCAGTACAGCAGTGGCCAGAACCTCCGACCGACCGTATCCGAGGATTGCCAGCGCCTCGGGCTCACCGGCCTTGATCAGAGTGCGCAGCCCCCGCCGGACCAGTCGCTCCCGGCCCGGGTACCACTCGGCGGCCACTTCAAGGGCTCGGTGGGGGTGGTCCTTGGAGATGTCGTTGAGGTTGTTGCCGACCGAGCGCAACACATATTCCGACTCATCGTCCTTGAGGAGGGCCAGCAACGCGATGACCGGCTCCGGATCGGCCCGGAACTGCGGCAGGTGCGCTGCCCACGGCAGTCGTGGGCGTGTGCCCTCGCTGACCAGTCGACGTACGTGTTCGTCAGGATCGTTCGCCCACCCGCGCAGGCGTTCCATGGTCTCGGGATACTCGCTGATGAACGCCCTGATGCAGAACTCGGCGGTGAACACCTTGGTGAGGCGGTACATGGCGGACATCGACTCCTCGAAAGCCGACAGGCCGTAGGTGGCGATGAAGAACGAATGTGGGTTGTAGAAGAACCCGTCCATGCCGACGGGCCGTTCGTCACCGATGGCGGCCGCGACCTGACGCACCGCGGTCGCAGGGTCGGGGTCCAGGTACCGCGCCATCACATCGGCGACCCGACGGCCACGATCCATGAGTTCCAATCCGTCGAAGCCTTCGAGGCACTCGTCGACGAATCCGGTGGGGTCGACCGGAAGACTGGCCGCGATCCGCTCCACCGTGCGGGCTCCGAAGTGGTTCTTCAGCGGCTCGGCCATGCCGCACAGCCTATGCTCGCCAGCATGTGCATCTTCTGCGCCATCGTCAACGGCGACCTACCCTCCCATCAGATCGCGGAGACCGATCGGGCGCTCGCCTTCATGGACATCAACCCCGCGACCCGCGGACATGCTCTTGTCATCCCCAAGCAGCACGTGGCAGATCTTGCCGAGATAGAACCCGATGAATTGGCCCACTGCACCCTGCTCGCACAGGACGTCGCCCGCCGGGCGCTCGGGCGGTTGGGCGCCGACGGCGTGAACCTGGTGAACGCCTGTGGGACCGCGGCCTGGCAGACGGTCTTCCACTTCCACATCCACGTCGTCCCGCGCTATGCCGGGAAGGACGGGCTGCAGATGCCGTGGATTCCGACGCCCGGCGATCCGGCGCAGATCGCCGAGGCGGCCCGCGTGTTGCGGTGATCGATCAGTTCCAGCCTTCGGCGAGATCCTGCGCCTGCCGCCTCGATGCCACTCCGAGTTTGCGGTAGATGGACACGGTATGGCTCTTGACGGTCTCCCGGGAAAGGAACAGTTGCCCGGCGATCTCGCTGAGGGTCATCCGGGTCGTGAGGAGCTCCCACACCCGCAATTCCGCGGGGCTCAGTTGCTGCAGCGGGCTCACCGCCGCGTATTCCCGACGCGCCCGAGCGGCCCATTGCCTGCACAGCACGCCATCTGCGTTCGCCGATTCGTCACACCAGGCGATGTACTCCCGATATCCGGCCAGGTCGCCGATGCGTGTGCACGCGAATGCCAGCACCGCGCCGGCCAAAGGTCGGTACCAGGGCAAGAGTCCCTCCAGGCCCGGTTGCACCTGGTTCTGCGCCTCGATCGCGGCGTGCGTGTCCGAAGCCCGGCCCCGCAGCGCCGATAGCGCCACACGCCCGATCGCAAGTACACCGCTGGTGGACTGCATGCGATCGAGGTCGTGGAGGGCGTAGACCGCCAACGACGCCGCGATCGAGTCACACCCGGCCGTGTCCTGACCCTGCACTATTTGCAGCATGCCCAGCAGAGCCAAGGACTCGACCTCTGAGGAAGATGCTCCAGCCGACTTGGCAACCGCTGCTGCCCGTTTCATCGCCTCCTCAGCCCGGGGGTCTCCGATCAGCGCCAGGTTCAGACCATGGATCAGTGCGGCTAGTGCCCGCGTCGGATCGTCTCCGGACATCGCACCCAGCGCTGCTCCGGCGAGTTCGGCCGATTCGTGCGGTCCCTGCAGGCCGTGGCCCGTCACCGCGAGCAGTAGTGCAAGATGCGGGGCAGTGGCCGAAGACGTCAGATCGTCGCGCCAATCGGTCGGCATAGCGTCCAGCGTCGCATCTGTGTAGCGCAGGACATTGCCGAAGTCGCTGGCGGCCAAGTTCGCCCAGGCTGCGGTCATGCTGAGTGGGGCTACCTTGGCGACGGCCCTCTCATCGACCCGCTCCAGCCAGTCCTGGACAGTCGCCGTTCTGCCCTGCAGGAGGCACAGTCTGGACGCCGGCCACACAACCTGACCCATGGTGTCCCAATCACCGGAAGCCAAGGCGAACTGCACTGCGGTGTCCAGGTGGCCACGATCCAGGTACCATTTCGCGGCACGGCGGCGGACGGCCTGCAAGCGCTCGGGATCCTCCCTGGCCAGCACGGCGATCGCACATGCACTCAGCAGCGGGTGGAAGCGGTACCAGTCGTCCTCGATGTTCTGCATCAACACGGTCGTGATCTCGGTGCCGAGGAAGTGCGACGCCCGTTGAGTAGCAGTCGCATATTGGGCAAGGTCGACATTGACAGTGCCCAGCGCAGCGGTCTCGCACACGAAAGTACGTAGGTCCCCAGTCATAGGATTCAGGACCTCGGTCTCGATGAACTCGTTGATCACTTGGGGTGTCACAGAGGTGCTCGGTCCGGCCGTCTGCGAGAGCAGGTACACCGCGACCGGCCAGCCCTCGGTCGCCGCCTGCACCTTCTCGACGTCCTCGTCCGTCACGGGCCCCTGGGTGAATTGTTCCAACGCGGCTCGCGTCTGGGCGGTCGTGAACGTGAGATCCGAGGCTGTGACCTCGGCGACTCTGCCCTGGCCGTGCCAGAGCGGAAGTGGGATGCCCGGCAGGCGCCTGCCGACGAATGCCGTCTGGGATCCCACGGGCAGCGACTCGACCAGGGACCTGAGCACGTGCGAGGACTGCTCGCCCTCGATCAGTTGCATCTCGTCAATGACAACCGTGACAGGACCTGCCAGGCCACTGACCACCTTCCTGAACTGAGGGAGCACCGTACGGGAAAAGGCAGGCTCGAGCAGAGTCATCGCGGTCGTCGCGCTCGGGGGCGCCTGGAAGTCGTCGAGGGCGTGTTCCAATCCCGCCCGGATCGTTGCCATCAGGACGAGGGCATCGCTGTCAGCCTGGTCGAGGGTGATCCAGACAACGGGCCGATCCGATCGGGACGCCCACTGGATCGCCAGAGTGGTTTTCCCGAAGCCGGCAGGCGCACGGATCGCAAGGATCTCTGCGCGTGCGATGCGTTCGTCGTCCAGCAGGTCTCGGCGAGGCAGTTCGGTGTGCCAGATCCTCGGGGGGCGTAGTTTCGGGGTTGGCGTGCCGAAGGCTGCCAAAGAGTCGATCCGGTCCACGGCCACCACCTCCCATCCCTTCGCTGACGCCCGGGGGCAACGACCCGGCACCGATCGGATTGTGGATCAATGTATTCCCAATCATCACCGGGGGCGAAGAGCGCTATGCCACCGGCCATCTGGTCGAGCAGAATCAGTTCTTCCCCGATGTGGCCTCCTGGCAGGCCGACCGCGCTGCGGACCCCTGGTCCATGGTGGCCGCAGCGTGCGCTCAGAGGTCAGAGTCGGCGACCTTCGTGACCACGTGTGGGTTGGCCTCGGTCTTGGCCGCCTCGTCCGCCTCGGCGTAATCGCCGTCGTAGGGCGAGAAGTATGCCAGGGGGTATCGCCGCGAGAAGTTCTTCATGAAGGACGTGATCAGAGCCGCGATCGGCAACGACATGAATGCCAGCATCGGTCCGCCGATCGCGCCACCGGCCATCGCGGCGCCGAACGCGATGCCGCCATTGATCTCCATCGTCCTTGCGCTGATCTTCGGACTCAGGAAGTAGTTCTCGAGTTGCTGGTAGATCAGTGTCCAGATCAGCAGGATCGCAGCCGACGTCAGGCCCTGGATCCCCCACGTGATGATGATCGGGACGGCTGCCCCGATGTAGGTGCCGATCGCAGGGATGAACTCCGCGACGAACCCTTCGAAGATCGACAAGGGCAGGGCGATCTTCCAGTCCACGTCCACCAGAACCATCACGAAGAAGAAGAGACCGCCGTTGATGATCATCAGGAGAAGGCGCGAGTAGAGGTAGCCACCGGTCTGCTCGATGGCGGCGTCAAAGGCCCAGCCAAGTCGCTGTTGGCGCTCCGGGGCGAACCTGCGCAGGATGGCCCGGCGGATCTGCGGGGCGTCGGCTGCGAAGTAGAACGCGAACATGGCGATGGTGAAGAACTGGAAGATGAGTCCGATTGTGTTTCCGGCGAAGCCCATGATGTCGCTGGCGTTGTTCTGGACCCAGTCCTTCACGTTCTCCTCAGCCTTGGCGAACGCGGGGTCGGTCTTGGACGTCGGGAAGTCGGTGTTGAACTGATCGTTGATCTGCGGGATCGCGGACCTGAAGGTGTTCGACATCTCACCGGCGACGTTGACGAGTCCCGGGATCATGATGAAAGTCAGAACGATCAGAAAGGTCGCCGAGAGCAGGAAGACCAGACCGGTTGCGGCCCCGCGTTTCATGCCCCGCTTCATGTGGAGGTGATTCACAGCGGGCTCCATCGCGATCCCGAAGAACGCTGCGATGAACAGCATGCTGAGGAGGCTGCGGGCCTTTGTGGCCATGATCAGCAGGACAGCGACGATCAGAACCACCAGCACGACCCGCCAGATGATCTTGCGGACCATCGGCATCACCCAGTCCGGCGCCTCCGCGACCGGAGTCGGTGCCGGAGTATCCGGTCGGTCGGGCAACGCGTCGCCGAAAGCTGCTGCGGGCACTGCTGGAGCCTTGCCGTCCTCTGGCCTCGACTCGTTCATGAACCCTCCCGGTCCCGGCGTTCCAGATGGCGTGAATCCACGACCAACCTAACTGTCCCGCGGCGGCGTCTCAGCGGATCCCCCGACCCGGTGATGCGACCGCCTAGGTGAGTTCGCTTGGACGTGCGGGAGTTCCGTGGCACTTCTTCCACTTCCGTCCACTTCCGCAGGTGCACGGTTCGTTGCGGGAGCGAGTGGCGTCGGCGGCGATGTACCAGTCCCGCAGCCCGGTCGCGTCACGGTCCTCGCGCAGCAGGTCAGCCATGACGCGCATGGGTTCGCGAACGTGGGAGAAGAAGGTCTTGTAGCTCGGGCAGAGGTAGTGCAGCCCCGGTTCCCCGGTGGGCGCGGTGGCGAACCGGTCCTTGGGGCATCCGCCGTTGCAGGCGAATCGCACGTCGCACTGCCGGCAGTAGTCGGGCAATGTCGATAGTTTCGCCTCGCCGAAGGCCCGCTGCTGCGGGGAGTCGACCAGTTCGAGCAGGGTCTGGCCCTGTGCGATGTTCCCGAGCAGATAATCGGGCTCGACGAAGTGGTCGCAGGAGTACAGGTCGCCATTGTGCTCGAGCGCCACGGCGTCGCCGCACGTGCGGGCGTGCACGCACAGTCCGACCTGGTCCATCCCGAGCCAGTGGGCCAGTGTGGTGTCGAACATCTGCACGAAGACGTCGCCCACGTCATGCCTGGCCCAGTCCTCGAAGACGTCGATCAGGAATCTTCCGTACTGCTCAGGGCCCACACTGCGGTGGGTCACGTCGCTGCCGCTCTGCGTGTAGAGCGGTCGTTTCCCGCTGGTCCAGCCGTCCTTGGTAGCGGCCAGCAGTTCCGGCGTGACCCGCTCCACGATGGGGATGAACTGGATGAATCGTGCGCCCAACTCGTCACGCAGGAAGGCGTAGACCTCCCGGCCGCGCTCCCCATTGGCTGCGTTGACGGTGGTGAGGGCGTTCCATTCAACATCGTGGCGCTGCAGGGTCTCCAGGCCCGCCATGACCCGGTCGAACGTGGGTTTGCCGCCCTTGTCCACCCGGTAGGCGTCATGCATGCTGCGGGGGCCGTCGATGGACACCCCTACGAGGAAGTCATTGCGCTTGAGGAACTCCGCCCACTGGTCGTCGATCAGCGTGGCGTTGGTCTGGATGGTGTTGAGAATCTGTTGGCCGGGTTGCCGGAATCGTTCCTCGAGATCCAGCGTGCGCCGGAAGAAGTCGAGGCCCATCATGGTCGGTTCTCCGCCCTGGAATGCGACCACAACCTCCGGTTCGCCGGATTGTGCTGCCAGCAGTTGCTGGATGTACGCAGCATGGACCGACTCGTCCATGCGGAAGTCGCTGCCCAGGTACAACTGGTCCTTGGAGAGGAAGAAGCAGTACTCGCAGTCGAGGTTGCAGATGGCCCCCGTGGGCTTGCTCATGACGTGGAACGCGCGCGAGGTCGGCTGCGGTGCTGTCGTCATCACGAATCACCCGACCATTCGATGGGACCTATGGGTAGACGCCAAACGGTGCCGCGGGTTGGAGGATCCCAGGATCCTTGTCACAGGCGTTCCTCCGACACCGGTAGGAATCCTTCCTGGACTGCGTTCTGGAAAGCGGCGTAGTCGACGAGGTTCTGCCGGGCGTACCTCACTGAGAACTCGGCGATCGAGTCGTCAAGTGTCCTCGAAGCACCCATGTAGGCAGACATTGCCACAGGGTCCCCGGAGCGAGCGTGCCCACGCGCGAGGGTCCTGGCGCACAGTTCGGCGTAGAACCGCAGTTGCTTCGGGGTGGCTCGCTCCACGTCGACCGACCCTTTCCAGTCCCGCAACTGCCGTACGTAGAACTGCCTGTCCTCCATCCCTGTCGTCCAGCCGAGGAAGATATCCGTCTGTGCCTGGACCAGCCGCTGGCCCTGAACCACCCGTTGTCCCTGGTTCGGGTACATGCTGGGGCGCAGATGGTCCTCAAGAACCGAGGGCACAGCCTCCTTGATCTGCAGGAACAGCGGGTCCTGTTCGTCGCGGCCCTCCAGCAGGACGATCCAGCACCGGGTCCCAACACTTCCCACGCCAACCACCTTGATGGCGATGTCGACGACCCGGAAGCGCGACAGCAGCAACTGGATGTGATCGTCAGTGGTCTCTGTGTACCTGGAGAAGGCATCCTCGGTGACCCTGCGCAGCGTGTCCTGGTCGTACTCGGTCGGCACTTCGGCCAGCGGCACCAGCAAGGGCGGCTGGCTGCGGATCTTCAGGGATCCGGACTCGCGGGTGGTGAGTTTCTGCAGGGCCTGCAGGCTGGTGCGACTTCGGGCCTTGACCTCGAAGCGAGACAGCCTCTTCTGCAGTTCGACGGTGGACAGCCCGGAGAACTTCTTCACGTCGTCCACGTCGAGGTGGTCGTACCAGAGCTCCATGACCGGCATCGCTGCGTATCCGGCCATCGCATCGCGATAAGCATGGACTGCGTGGGCCGCTACCGCCCGATTCTTCGATTCAGGGAATCCGAGGTGTTGACCGGCGACCACCAGACTTGCGCTGAGGCGCTTCAAGTCCCATTCCCACGGTCCTGGCAGGGTCTCGTCGAAGTCATTCGCGTCGAAGACCAACTGGCGACTCGGTGAGGCGTAGGCCCCGAAATTGGACAGGTGGGCATCGCCCCCGGCCTGTACCCATAGTCCGCTGTCCGGGCTGCCGCTGAGGTCCTCGGCCATGATGGCCGCTGCACCCCGGAAGAACGTGAATGGCGATACCCCCATGCGGGAGTGACGGATGGGAACCAGCCAGGGAACCCGCTGTTCGTTCTGGGCGCGTCAGGATCTCCACCGGATCACGCCGATGGGGGTCGGGCGTCCAGTCTGCATGTCCGGTGCGTGGAATCCGGGACCGCGCTTCGCGGCCCCGAAGTCCACGATCCGCGACGGTCATCCGGGAGGTCGGGTCGGTCATTGGTGATCCCTCCAAAGGGCGGCCGGTGATCGTCCGCCCGGGACGAGTATGGATGTCTTGTGGTGGGTGGGCATCGCCCATTGCGGGGGAGAGCGTGTTCTGGCCATGATCTGCAGGCGTTCACCCTCGATGGGTGATGGCAAGGCACGGGAGGACTTTCTAGCGTCGGGGTAGTCGCATACGTGTGCGATCTGACGAGGAGGCAATACGAATGAGCCAGAACGCGACGCAGCAGCGCTCGGGTTGGACCGGTTGGGTGGTCTTCGCGGGGGTCATGATGATCATCGCGGGCATCCTATGGACCCTCGTGGGTTTCGTGGCTGTGTTCAACAACGACTGGGTCGTCTTCGGCAGGGAAGCAGCCCTGTTCGTCGACATCTCCGGGTGGGGATGGCTGCACGTCATCTTGGGTCTGTTGATGCTGTTGGCCGGCTTCCTCGTCATCCAGGGCAACCTCTTCGGCCGCACCATTGCGGTCATCCTGGCGGTCATCAGCATCGTGGTGAACTTCCTCTGGCTGCCCGTGTACCCGGTCTGGAGCCTCGTGATCATCGCGATCGACGTCTTCGTCATCTACGCCGTGCTCGTGCACGGCCGCGAATTGAAGGACGCCTGACAAGAGCGCCGAGGGCCGGGGCACGGAGATCCCGGCCATCCTTCGCGGCAACCGTGGAGGCGGCCTAGGATGCAACTGATTGAAGGGATGACGGATGACTGAGACAGACGAGATCCAACTGGGGCCCATCGACTACCTCGTCGTGGAGTACCCGGGCGGCGACCCGACGGGCGAGGCGTTGCCCTACCTGCTCGACCTCGTGGACCGGGGGACCATCAGGATCCTGGACGTGGCGCTCATCGCCAAGAGTGCGGACGGCTCGGCGACCGCGATCGCTGCCGACGACCTCGGGCAGTTCGGCGCCGAGGATCTCTCTGTCTTCGTGGGAGCAGGCACCGGGATGCTCAGCGACGAGGACATCGCCGAGACCGCTGCGATCCTCACGCCAGGTTCCGTCGGAGCCATCCTGGTGTACGAGAACTCGTGGGCCGCGCCCTTCGCGACCGCTTTGCGCAAGGCTGGGGCACAGCTGGTGGCCAACGGCAGGATCGCCGTGAACGATCTGATTTCTGCTCTTGATGCGACCGAGAAGGAGAACCTCTGATGCCCGGATTGATTCGAGGAGTGGCCCGCACTGCTGTGGTGGCCGGTACCGCGACCGCCGTTTCCAACAGGGTTTCGCGCCGCCAGGCCGGTCGCTGGGAGCAGCAGGCCCAGGAGGAGCAGCCGCAGCAGTACGCCCAGCAACCGCAGTACGCGCCGCCGCCGCAGCAGTACGCGCCGCCGCCTGCACAGGCCCCGGCGGCCGACAGCATGGACGACAAGATCGCGCAGTTGAAGCAGTTGGGTGAACTGCACGAGCAGGGCATTCTGACCGACGAGGAGTTTGCGGCCCAGAAGGCGAAGCTGCTCGGCTGAGAAAGCCGCGGAAACCCCCTGCTGTTCGTGACTGGCAGGGGGTTTTCTGTGTTCTGTCTGGCCGCCCCCTGCCGCCTTGTCCACTGCCGACCAGCCTCCTCGCGGGGATGGCCGCGTGGACAGTCGGGTGGCCACGGCGCGACCCCGCCTGATCCGGCGTTTGTCGATGCTCGTGCACAACGTTGGCGTTCAGCGTGCGACCGACGCCAACGCACTACCCGAACGCCAACAAACACCCGAGGGCCGAAAGCGCGGCAAACGCCAGGGCCCCCGGCACTTCAGCCGGAGGCGCCGTGACCGACCTCGTGCCGCGACGCTGCCGCGTGCAACGCCGTGAGGTCGTCATGGGCGGCCGGCTGCAGATCGAAGACGACCTGCCTGACCGTACCGGTGAACTGGTACGGCGCCTTGTCCTCGTAGTCGCGGTCCACCACAAGGCCGTTGTCCCGGGAGATGTCCATACCGGCATACGACGAGAACACGATCGGAACGGTGTGGTCCAGACGTCCCGTGCCGACCTGCTCGTCGTTCACGAACAACGTCACGTCCCCGCCCGAACCCGGTTTCGGTTCGTCCGACTCGAAGAGCATCTTCACCGTGACGTCCCCGGCGGGCAAAGGTCTGTCCGAGGTCTGCCGGTAGTTCTCCACCCCGAGGAAGGAATACGTGTGGTTCAGCCTGCCGTCCGAGTCCACCCAGAGACCGAACCCTCCGATGAAGTCGGCGTTGGCCACGATCACACCTTCGACGCCCGCGTCGGGCACCACGAGATCCGCCTCGATGGCGTAACTGCGACCCTGGATCCGCGGCACCATTCCGCGCTGCACGTTCTGCACGTCGCCGGCGAACGCATACCTCGTCTGTGTGGGAAGGGGCGGCAGGATGCCGAAGAACATCGACAGGCCACCGAGCAGGGGCAAAGCGTGGTTGCGCTCGGCCTCCTCCCAGAACAGGTCCTGCAACTCCTTGAGTTTCTCCGGGTTGTCCGCGGCGAGGTCATGGGCCTGCGAGAAGTCGTCCGGCAGGTAGTACAACTCCCACGTGTCGTCGTCGGGGTTGTAGACACCTGGGGCGAAACGCGCCAACGTCGGCGGCGAGAAGTCCCAAGGGGCCTTGTCCAGGCGTGCGCACGCCCACCAGCCGTCCTTGTAGATGGCCCGGCTGCCGAACATCTCGAAGTACTGCACGGTGTGCTGTTCGGCCGCCTCCGGATCATCCAGTGTGTAGGCGAAACTGGTGCCGTCCATCGGTTCCTGCGCGATGCCGTCGACCTGATCGGGTTCGGGGATGCCGATCAGGTCGAGCACGGTCGGGGCGATGTCGATGCAGTGTGTGAACTGGGGGCGGACACTGCCTCCGGCCGGGATGCGGCGTGGCCATGCCACGACCATGGGATCGCGGTCGCCACCGAGGTGACTGGCCATCTGCTTGCCCCACTGGAACGGGGTGTTCATTGCGTGAGCCCAAGCAGCGGCGAAGTGCGGTGCGGTGTGTTCCCCGCCGAGGGCCTCTATGCCGCCGTACTTGTCGATGAGTTTCAGCTGCTGCTCGGGGTCCAGAACGACGCCGTTCAGGAAGGTCATCTCGTTGAAAGACCCGGTGACCGTGCCCTCCATGCTGGAGCCGTTGTCACCCCAGATGTACATGATCAGCGTGTTGTCGAGATCACCCATCTCCTCGATCGAGTCGAGAAGTCGCCCCACGTTCCAGTCGGCGTTCTCGGAGTACCCGCAGAACACCTCCATCTGCCGGATGTACAGCTTCCGCTCGGCGTCGTTCAGCGAGTCCCACGCGGGGAACAGGTCCGGGCGATCGGTCAGTTCCGTTTCCGGCGGGACGACACCGAGTTCCTTCTGCTTGGCCAGAGTGCGTTCGCGCAACTCGTCCCAGCCATCGTCGAACATGCCCTTGTACTTGTCCGCCCAATCAGGGGCGACGTGGTGCGGGGCGTGCGAGCAGCCGGTCGAGTAGTACATCATCCACGGCTTGTCGGCGTCCTGCGCGCGTACCGCGTGCAACCACTCGACGGCCTTGTCGGTGATGTCGTCGGGGAAGTAGTAGAGCTCGCCATCCTTGCCCTCGGGGACGCCGATCACCGAGTCGTCCAGGGTGATGATCGGGTCGTACTGGCCCGCTGCCCCGGAGAGGAAGCCCCACCAGTGGTCGAACCCCCAGGACTTGGGCCAGTGGTCGAACGGTCCCGCCGCACCCTGCACGTTGTCGGGGGTCAGATGCCATTTGCCGAACCCGCCGGTGACGTAGCCGTTCTCCTTGAGGATGCGCGGAAGCGCGGTGCACGAGCGGGGGCGGGCCGCCGTGTAGCCGGGGAAGGGTCCCGGGTACTCGGCGATCGAGCCGAAGCCCACTCGATGGTGATTGCGACCGGTCAGCAGGGCGGCCCGGGTCGGCGAGCACACTGCCGTGACGTGAAAACGGTTGTAGGTCAGCCCCATCTGCTGCACGCGGGTGAGGTTCGGGGTCTGGATCGGGCCGCCGAAAGTGCTCGGTGCCCCGAACCCGGCGTCATCGATCAGGACGATCAGCACGTTGGGGGCGTCCTCCGGGGCCTTGGGTCCCGGGATCATCGACCAGTCCGCAACCGAGTTGTCCATGGTCCGTCCGATGGTGCCCCCGAACGCCTTGTCCGGGATCGGCAGCACGGTACGGTCCGGGTGGAACTTGCCCATCGCCTCGCTCAACGCCGACTCGAGTTCCTTCATCCCCCGCTTGTCCGAGGTGACCGTCGACTTCAGCGGTGCGCCCGGCATGAGTCGCTCGGCGGCCAGTTGCTGGTCCGCCGGATAGACCCCGATGATCACGGCGGTGCCATCGGCCAGGGCCTCGCCGATCTTCTCCTGGAGGCCGCTTTGGACTTTGTGTGACGCGAACTTGCCGGCGATGCCACCGACCGCCGCCCCGGCGACCGTACTGGCGATGAAGGCCGGGGGCAGGACCAGTCCGGCCAGAGCGCCGACGCCCGCACCCCACGACGCGCCGCGCCGCCCGAGCCGGTCGCCGGTGTCCTGGACCATCAACTCACCTTTGGAGTCCTTGCCCAGCAGCAGCAGGGCCTCGGACTTCAAGGTCTTCCCGGCCACCGCGTCGGTCAACCTCACGAAGTCGCCCTTGGCGGAGTCCAACTCCTGATACCCGGCGACGATCAGAACAAGTTCCTCAGACATGAAGGACCTCCTTCATGTCAGTCCATCGCCAAGTCGGGCGTGGGGCATCCCCCTGGCTGGGGGAACACCCGTGTCCGGGCCCCATGGCAAGAACTAGCTGGGCCGTGCAAGGGTGCTGCCGTCGGCGTCGCTGCCGGGCGGGTATCCGAGGGAGGCCAGCCCCGCCAGCACGAGCAGTTCTAGGACGAACAGCGCGCCACCCCAAACCGGCAGTCCCGCAGTGGTCAAGCCGGCTGCAGCGGCGCCGAAAAGCGCGAGCTCGATGGCCACCCGCAACCCCAGCGGCAGGTCGAGCCGGCGGCGCGGGGAGAGCACGAGGCCCCAGATCGTGGCGGTCAGCAGCACTGCGGTGACGGCGATCAGCATGCCGCCGAGAGCATTGCCGACGGTTCGGAAGCCGAGCCAGCCGACGGTGCTCAGCAGAGCCACTTCGAGCCCGAAGCGCAGAGCGAGCAGGACCGGCGCCATGTCCGAATCGTGTCAGGTGTCGGTGAGTGGTGTCACCCGGCGCGCTCAGTCGCTGTCGGCGGGGACCACAGCGAGCGCGGAGATCGGCGACAGCGGAGCCCGCTGGTGGAGTTTCGGCCAGTCCACGTCTGCGGCGAGATCGCGCTCGAGTCCCGCTTGCCCACCTCGAATCCCGAACAGCCGTTTGGTCCACACCAGGTACACCAGAATCGCGAGGTTCACCAGGAGTGCGGATACCCGCAGGAAGGACACCTTGTCGATCAGTTCGTTGATCTCCAGAGGAAGGAACAGCGAGGTCGCGATCACGGTGAGGTATTCGGCCCAGCGCTTGCCCTGCCACAGGAAGACGCGACTCGACGGCTTCGAGTACCGCATAGGCCATCGCCATCGCGGCCAGGATCCAGACGTGGCCACCGTTCAGATTGATCAGGCGGTCCAGCCACCGTGACAGGAACTGTTCGCCGCTGCGGGTCTGGTCGAGCAGGGGGAGGAGCGACTGGGCGTCGCTCTGCAGACTGGGCAGGCCGATCTGCAGCAGCACCAGTCCGATCGCCACGAGTGCGAAGAAGACGACGTGCAGCCCACGTTCGATGGCGATGGCGCGGATGACCACGAGTTCGTCGAGGGCGCGGCCCCGCAGCGGTTCGGGAAGGTCAGCGGGCAGGCTCGACCGCGTGGCATCGGGCCGAGCCGTGTGGATCCAGCTGTCGCACCGCAAGCACCGGGACAAGCGGGTGCCGTCGGGGAGGTCGAATCCGAGTTCGGCGTCCTCGGGCCGCAGACTCCCCGTGGAAGCCGCCGGAGCGGTATGGCCGTGGATCGAACACCACCATGTCTCGGTACTCCAGTGCTTCGGTACCAATCGCATTGGACAAGGCTATGTCTGGCAGGCTGAGTCCGTGATCGTGGTGACTGAACACCGTGCCGACGAGTCATTCCTCGACCTGGGCCGTGACCTGTTGGAGGCTCTAGCCGGGGCCGAGGGTTACGTGCGCGGTCAGATCGGCCGCAGCCCGGATGATCCCGGTGTGTGGCTGGTCGTGACGGCGTGGCGGGACGTGGGGTCGATGCGGCGCGGTTTCGGCTCCTTCGAAGCCAAGGTGGCGGCAGCGCCGGTGATGATGAGCGCGGTCGATCGCGTCTCAGCGTTCGAGGTGATGGTGGAGTCGACTGCGACGGGGGTCGAGATCCGGGCCAGCGACCGCTGGCAGGGTTGAGCCCGGTTCGGTGCCCGGGTCCGGGCGCGAGTTGTATGCCGGAGTTCAGCGAGGTTGGAGAACGTTCACGAGGTTGGAGGACACACGCGTGGCTTCTCCAACCTCGTGAACATTCTCCAACGCCGCGGGTCTGTGGCCTTCCCGCCACATGACAAGAGGCCACCCGCTGGCGCGGATGACCCCTTGTCGTGCGTCGGGGTGGCGGGAGCCGTCGGAACGCTGGCGCGTTCCTCCTCCCAAATCCTTGGCCTTCCCGACGCACAAGCAGACAGGGACCCCGCCGGCGCGGAGTCCCTGTCTGCTTGTGCGTCG
>CAVPGV010000020.1:0-199885 GCA_963704075.1 uncultured Actinomycetota bacterium | reverse complement strand
TACCTTGACGTCGAGCAGGGCGGGTGCGACGATCGCGGCACGACGCAGTGAACCTCCCGGGATGGGGCGAGTGCCATGACCGCCATCGGACTGGGACTCGTGATCGTCGGGGTGGTGGCCTACTTCGCGATGATCTTCGCGCTGCATCGGTTCACCTACAGGACGTGGATCTTCGATGTGGTTGTCGGCGTTGGGGCGTTGTCCGCGGCACTTGGATGGGCGACCGGCGGCAGCTCCGCGGTGGCGATCATCACGCTCGCGCTGGCTGTGGTCTGGTTCGTCGTTTCTCGCCTCGAGCTGCGTCTGCACGGCTCGCCGCGTTTGGCCCTGACCGTCGGAAGCCAACTCCCGGCCGTGCGGATGACCACCGTCGACGGCGAGGTGGTGACCGACGAGGACCTGAGGCGACACGCACCGGTCCTGCTCGTCCTCTACCGGGGCTGGTGGTGTCCGTCGAGCAAGCACCAGTTGGGCGAGCTGCTGGACGAGTACGACCGGCTCATCGCGGCCGGGCTCACGATCTACGCCGCCTCGGTGGACGAGCCCGAACAGGCAGCCCCGCTGCAGGCTCACGTCGGCGACCGCATCACGATTCTGTGCGGTGTGACAACCGAGCTACTCGATGCCGTGGGAGCCGACGACAGTCGTGGCGCCCCGTGGTACGACCGCGTGCTGTTCGGCGTCGAGAAGCAGGACATCGCCATGCCCACGTCCCTGGTCATCGACCACGAGGGCCGGATCGTCTTCGCCCAACGCGCCAACCAACTGGACGATCGACTCGACCCGTCGCGGATTCTGGCCAGCCTCTGAATCCGGCGGCCCTGTCAGGAACCCCCGCCCAGGCCGGCCACGAACCCCGCCAGCAACTCCCTGCCTTGCGGCCAGTCCCCGAGGCCGGAGTCGGCGTTGATGTGGCCCAGCGCCCCGGCCACCACGAACTGCGCGCCGAGGTCGGCAGCGAACGCTCGGGCGAACTCCACGTCCGCGTAGTGGTCGTCCAGGCTCCCGACCACCAGCGAGGGGAACGGCAGCGGCGTCCGCGCGGCACGTCCCGGAACTCATCGGCCGCCTCCGGGAACGCCGGTTCCGCCGGGTCCACCGGCGCGACGAGGAACGCGCCCGCCACCGGCGAGCGTGATTCGGCCGCCCACATCGGGACCAGCAGGCAGGACAGACTGTGCGCCACCAGCACCGGTGGCTCGGGCGCCGCAACCACCGCCGCCTCCAACGCCGCGATCCACTCGGCGCGCACCGGCACGTCCCAGTCCGGCGGCTCGAACCGCACGAACGCCGGGTCCGATCTCCCACAGCGTCTGCCAATGCGTCGGCCCGGAGTTGTAGATCCCCGGCAGCACCACGTAGGACGTCACCCTTGGCATCCAACTGACTCGTGGGCGTGTCGCGCAACCCCGGTGGCAGGATCGAGGCGTGGATCTCACTGCGCCCGGGCCCAGCGGCGCCGACATGCTGCGCGGCGCGCCGACGATGATCCGCAACCCGCTGGGCTTCCTGCACCAGTCCTGGCTGCGGCACGGCGACGTCGTGCAGTTCCCGATCCCCAACCCGCCCACGTACCTGGTCAACCATCCCGACGCGGTGGACCGGGTGCTGCGGGCCAACCACAAGAACTACGGCAAGGACACGCTGCAGTACCGGCGGTTGTCCATGCTCACCGGCTTCGGGCTGCTCACCGCCGACACCGACCTGTGGCGCAGCCAACGACCCGTCGTCCAGCCGGCGTTCGGCGCCGACCTCGCACCACAGGTGGACAAAGCCACGCACGCTGCGTGCTCACGCATCGACTGGCCGGACGGTGTGCGGGACGTGGACGCCGACATCCTGCGGATCACGCTGGAAGTCGTGGGGGAGGTGCTGTTCGGCGCGGACCTGACGGGCAGCGCGGCGGATCTGGCCGAGGCCACCTTGTCCGGGCTGGAAGTCGTGGTCAAGAAGTCCAGTCCGATCAGCGCCCCGCTGTGGATGCCGACGCCGAACAACCGGCAACTGGCCACCGCCAAGGCCCGCCTGGACCGTGCCGTCCGCGAACTCACCGCCCAGCCCGCGCCGGAGGGCACTCTGCTGCGCCTGCTGCAGGACGGCGCCGACCCGCAGACCGTCCGCGACCAGGTCGTCACGTTCCTCGTCGCCGGGCACGAGACCGTCGCCAGCGCCCTGACGTGGAGTCTGTACCTGCTGGCCAACCACCCGACCGACGCCTCATCGGCCGACGTGTTCAACGAGGCCCTGCGCCTCTACCCGCCCGCGTGGCTGATCACCCGGCAGGCACTGGGCCCCGACCAACTCGCCGGCGTCGACATCCCGGCCAATGCGCTGATCATCATGTCCCCGTACCTGCTGCACCGGCACCGCGCCGCCTGGGACGATCCGCAGCAGTTCCGCCCGGGCCGCACCATGCCGCGCACCGGCTACGTCCCCTTCGGGGCCGGCCCGCGGTTGTGCATCGGGCGGGGGATGTCCCTGATCGAAGGCCCGATCATCCTGGACCACCTGCGTGAGCGCTACACGTTCGAGACCACGGGCAGGGCCCGGATGAAACCGGAGGTCACACTACGGCCGGTCGGTGGGATGCCGCTGCGGATCCGCCGTCGCTAGCGGTTCAGCAACCGCCGGGCCACAGTCTCCAGGAAGTTCGGGCCGAGCCTGTGGCTTGTCCAGCATCTCCGGGCTGAACCATGCGAACTGGTTGCGTCCGGCGTCCTTGGCCGCGTACATGGCGGCGTCGACCTGGCGCACGAGCTTCTGCACGCTGCCCATGCCGGCGCGGGGGATGCCCGGTGTGAGCACCATCCCGATGCTGGCACCGGTGTGCGCGACGCCGTCCTCGAGTTCGATGGGGGCCGCGAGCGACTCCAGGACCCGCCCGGCGACGTCTTCCATCTCCTCGGTGTTGGACACGTCCTCGAGCAGCAGCACGAACTCGTCGCCGGAGACCCGGGCGACCGTGTCGGAGGTGCGGCAGACCTGCTTGAGCCGTTTGGCGATCTGGATGAGCAGCTCGTCGCCGCCGGCGTGCCCGAACTGCGTGTTGACGTCCTTGAAGCGGTCGAGGTCGCAGAAGAGGATGCCCACGTTCGTGTGGGATCGGGCGGCGCGGGTCAGGGCGTGGGTCAGACGGTCGACCAGCAGTACCCGGTTGGGCAAGCCGGTCAACGGGTCGTGGGTGGCACGGTGCTCGAGGTCGAGTTCGAGTTCCTTGCGCTCGGTGATGTCGATGTGCAGGACCAGGGCGGCGGCTTCGGAGTTGTGGGAGCCGGTGGCGTGGAGTTCGGTCCAGCGTGGCTGTCGGCGGTACGTGGACTCGATCTCGTGGCACATCCTGGGGACATCCCCGTCGAGCACGTCGACCATTTCCCGGTGCAGGGACTCGTCCACGGTGGCCAGCCACGCGAGGTAGTCCGAACCCAGGGCAAGCGCAGACCGCCGGCCGCGGCCCAGCGGGCCCTTCTTGTCGAACGTGTCGTTGGTGGCGACGATGATGCCGTCGGCGTCCAGCACGCAGGCGCGTCCCGGGACCGACTCCAGCAGCATGACCGCCAGCGCGTGCTGCCGTGCCAGACCTTCCGCGGCAACGATCTCCGCCGTCAGGTCGGTGAACGCGATGCCCGTCGCGCCGTCGCGCTCCACGGTGTCCACCCGGACCGCGGTGATCGGGCGGTGGGTCGATTCCTGCCACGCCAACTCGTCGGTTTCGGGCTGTGTGTGGACCAGGTCGGCCAGGTGGCGGCCGTGTGCCTGCGAGGCAGGAAGGGTGTAGGTGGCCTCGGCGGTGTTGTTCCACACCCGGACCCGGCCGTCGGCATCCAGCCCGGCAGCCGGGACCGGTACCGCGTCCAGCGCCAAGGAGGTGAGCGCGAGGTGCCGGCGGGCGTCGCGCAGCGCCAGGCGCAGGGCCGCCCGTTCGGCGCACGCGCGCAGGGTCTGGAGAGCGTCGGTGTCGCAGGGCTCGGTGTAGGTGAGCGCGAGCAGAACGCCGTAACTGTGGCCGTCGACGCTCAGCGGCAGGCTCACCAATGACAGCGGATTCCAGCGGCTCAGCCACGGTTGTGCATCGGGTTCGTGCAGTTCCAGAACCGGCTCGGTCCTGGCGAGCGCCGGATCGTCCAGGTGACGGGCGGCGGAGGTCGAAAGGACGTGGCCCCGCACCTCTTGGCGGTCCAGCGCAGCGCGAACCCTGCCGTCGTGGACCAGTAGCACGGTTTCCGCGGCGTTCAGGGCGGCGGGCATCACCGCTTCGGTCAACTCGGCGTCGTGATGCGCGGACCACTGCAGCAGATCGATGGGGGTGCGATGCGGGCGGCCGTTGATGGCGAACAGAGCGGCTGCGGGCGTGCTCGGACGCCGCAGAACGTTCCCCCACGTCCGTACTGTGGTCACCCGGTTACCTCCGTGTGAACAGGGTAGGTCGAACCTGCGACATCCGATAGCGGAATCTCGCAGTTGTGGACAACCGGTCGCAGCGCTCTGGGGTGGGAACCGGCCTGCGAACCAAGCCGGTCGTGCCAGCCGCGCGCTGTTCTGCCCAGGCAGGTTGGGGAGAGTCTGAGCCGCAGAGGGTCGCCAAGGCCGCCGCGGGCTGGGCGATGCGCCTGCCCGCGACGCCCCTTGGAATCCGAGGGCGAACCAAACCCCTCATCCGATCACCTGGGCAGGAACCCGCATGGCACGATGAGCGGGTGCGCCCCGACGACGAGATCCCCCATGGGATGCGCGTTGCTGCGGCCTTCGGCTGGCGCCTGCTGGTGCTGCTCGCGGTGGGGTTCGTCGCCCTGCAGGTCGTCATCGCCGTCGAGTTCGTGGCGGTGGCCCTGTTCGTGGCGATGATCATCGCGGCGCTGGTGGCACCACTGGTGAACATCCTGCACAGCATCCTGCCTCGCGGATTGGCGGTCGCGGTCGGCCTCGTGGCGGTGGTGGCGGCGATCGTGGGGGTGTTCGTGTTCATCGGCACCCAGGTCGCCGGGCAGTGGGAGGGCCTGACGATCCAGTTCCGGCAGGGCATCGACGAGATCCTGGCGTGGCTGGAGAACGGCCCCCTGCATCTGACCACCGACGCCATCACCGAGTACGTCAACGCCGCCCGTACCTGGATCACCGAGCACCAGAGCGACCTCGCCTCGACCGCGATCGGCGCGTCGGGCACCATCGTCGAGGGCTTCACCGGTTTCGCCCTGGCGATCTTCGCGTCGGTGTTCTTCCTGCTCGGCGGCCGTGAGATCTGGGCCTGGATGGTCGGGCTGTTCCCGGCCCGTCAGCGCGGACGGATCGACGGGGTCGGGCAGGTCGCGTGGGGTTCGTTCGCCGGCTACACCCGCGGCATCGTCATCGTCGCGTTCGTCAACGCCGTCCTCGTGCTGTTCGGATTGCTCGTTCTGAGCGTCCCGTTGGCCTTTCCGCTGGCCCTGCTGGTGTTCCTGTTCTCCTTCATCCCGCTGATCGGCGCACCGATCGCCACCGCGATCGCCGCGGTGGTCGCACTGGCCGCCCGCGGTCCGCTCATCGCGCTGGCGGTCATCGTGCTGATCGTGCTGGTGGGGCAGTTCGAGGGCCACGTGCTGCAGCCACTGGTGATGAGCAAGGCCGTCAACCTGCACCCCCTCGCGGTCGGTGTCGCCGTGGCCGCCGGAACTGTCACGGCCGGCATCGTCGGTGCGGTCATCGCTGTGCCACTGGTCGCGGTCCTCTATTCCAGCATCCGATTCTGGGCCAACACCGGTTCCCGTTCGGGATTCACACCGCCACCGGCCGATCCCACCGGCACCGGCGCCGCCCTGCCATGAGGTCGCCGCGTGCGCTGCTGCTGATCCTCGCGTGGATCCCGCTGGCGTTGTTCGCGGACACTCGCGCGACGACGGCGCAACAGTGGCTGCTCGGGCTGGCGACGACCGCGCTGCTCGTTGTGCTCACCATGGCGCAACCGTCGCTGGTGCGCTGGCAG
The DNA here is from genome assembly GCA_963704075.1 of uncultured Actinomycetota bacterium. Lineage (GTDB taxonomy): Bacteria > Actinomycetota > Actinomycetes > S36-B12 > UBA10799 > JADKAV01. The sequence goes on along the minus strand of CAVPGV010000020.1, from coordinate 193,929 downwards.
GTCGGCATCGTCGTGGTGTTCGCCACGGTGATCGAGCTGGTCTTCAGCGGCTGGCTCGGGGTCTACGAGTACCGGCTCGGCGCGGTGCCCGCGTATGTGCCCGCCGGGCACGGACTGGTGTACCTCGCGGCACTGGACTTCGGGCAGTGGGGCTGGGCACGCCGCCACCAACGACAGCTGGTGCGGATCACCGTCCTGGTGGTCGTGCTGGTCGCCGCCTACGCGCTGGCCGGGGACCGGCACGACGCACTCGGCGCGTTCTGGGCGGTCTGCTTGCTGGGCTTCCTGCGGTGGGGTCGCTCGCCGCTGCTGTTCGTCGGGGCGTTCTGGGTCGTGTCCTGGCTCGAGGTGCTCGGCACCCGGTGGGCGGTGTGGACGTGGCAGCCGATGGACACCATCGTGGGGTGGGTCCCGATGGGCAACCCGCCCTCGGTGGCAGCCGGCGGGTACGGATGGTTCGACCTGGTGGCGGTCGCTTTCGCAGGGTCGCTGGCGGTGCGCTTTCAGGCGTGGCGCAGGCGCGGCAGTACCGCGTCGTGGAGCAAACCGTTGGTCGTGGCGGCCGACATGGATTCCAGCACCGGCCCGCCGGACCAGCTGGTCATCGAGCCGCCGGCTTCGGAGATCACCGGGACCAGCGCGGCCATGTCCCAGAGATTCAGCGCTGGTTCCACGGCCACGTCGATGGAGCCCTCGGCGACCATCATGTGCGACCAGAAATCCCCGTAGCCGCGCACCCGCCACACCGCATCCATGAGGTCCAAGTAGGACTCCCGCTGCCAGCCGTCGAGGTCGGACAGCGACAGCGACGCGTCCGACAGCTGGGCAACGGCACTGACCTGGTTGCGTCGAGGCTGCGAGCCGTTCTCGGTGCGCCACGAGCCCTGCCCGGTCGCCGCCCACCACCTGCGCCCCAGCGCCGGCGCCGAAACCACCCCCACCTGCGCCACACCGTCCACGGTCAGCGCGATCAGTGTCGCCCACACCGGCACCCGGCGCACGAAGTTCTTCGTCCCGTCGATCGGGTCGATCACCCAGGCCCGGCCGGACCCCATCTGCCCGCCGTACTCCTCGCCCACCAGGGTGTCCTCGGGTCGCGCCTCGGCAAGGCGCTCGCGCAGTCGGCGCTCCACGGACTGGTCGGCATCGGTGACCGGCGTCATGTCCGGTTTGGTGCTCACCCGCAGGTCGGTGCGCCCGTAGCGGTCCATACTCACCGCATCGGCGAGGTCCGCGAGTTCCAGGGCCAGTTCGAGATCGGTCACACGTGTCACCCTACGGGGGCGGGTTTGTGCCCCCGGTGAGACAGACACGCAAAGGTTCGATACCTTAACAAAGGGGCGGGACGGTGACGGTCCGCGTATGGGGCACAGCGGGGGAGTACCCGCTCAGCGCGGACCGTTACCAATCCGCATGGCACTCTGGTCCGATGGAGTTCCTGCCCGAAACCATCAATGGTCTGCCGTTGCACCCGCTGGTCGTGCACGCCGCGGTCGTGCTCATCCCACTGTCGGGCGCGCTGGCCCTGCTGATGGTGATCCTTCCCCGGTTCAGCATCCGATTCGGACCGTTGGTGGTCGTGCTGGCGTGGGGAGCCGTCGGGGCCGCGCTCGTGGCCAAGGAGACCGGCGAGATCCTCAGCGAGCAGTTGAACAAGGCCCCGCGCGTGCACGTCGAGTCCGGCGATGTGATGCCGTACTTCGCGCTGGCGCAAGCGGTCCTCATCCTGCTGCTATGGCTGGCCGACCGCCGCGGCCGTCGCGGGATCCTCGGGGTGCTGGTCGCGCTGGTGACGGTCGTCGTGGTGGTGGCCACCGCCTACTGGACCTACCGGACCGGCGACTCGGGCGCGCAACTCGTCTGGCGGGAGTAAGGCTCAGCCCTCGTCGCGCATCGACGCCAGCAGGCGGCGCAACGAGGCCAGTCGGGCAGGGTCGACCCCTTGCGCGGTGACGTAATCGTCCAGACCGCAGTCGGGTTCGTCGTGGGTGCATCCGCGAGGGACATTCCGCGGTGCCGCCGGCCAGGTCCGGGAAGGCGTTGATGACCCGGTCGGCATCGACGTGGGCCAGGCCGAACGAACGGACCCCCGGGGTGTCGATGAGCAGCCCGCCGCGGAACTCGAACCCGTAGGCCGACGTGGAGGTGTGCCGGCCGCGCCCGGTCACCGCGTTCACCGAACCCACCGCCCGGTCGGCTTCGGGCACCAGCGCGTTCACCAGCGTCGACTTGCCCACCCCGGACTGGCCCACGAGTACGGAGGTGACCCCTGCCAGCGATTCCACCAGCGGGCCGTCGAAGACCAGCGTCCGGTCCGGCAGGCGATGGGTGGGGATGACCTGGAAACCCAGGCCCGGGTATCGCTCCAGAACCTGGTCGGGGGAGCCCAGATCGCCTTTGGTGAGCACCAGCAGCGGGTCGACCCCCGCGTCGTAGGCCGCCACGAGGCACCGGTCGATGAACCCGAAACTCGGCTCCGGATCCGCCACGGAGGTCACGATCACCATCTGATCGGCGTTGGCGACGATGACCCGTTCGGTGGGATCGGTGTCGTCGGCGGTCCGGCGAAGTTCGGTGCGCCGCGGCTCACGCGTGACGATGCGGACCAAGGCGTCGTCGGATTCCGGCAGGGGCCCGTCGATGCCGACCCGGTCGCCGACCACGAGACCCTTGCGCCCCAGGTGCTGGGCGCGCACGGCTGTCACCATGCGGTCTTGCGCCAGGCAGGTGAAGCGTCCCCGGTCCACCGCGATCACCGTGCCGGGAAGTGCCTTCGAGAAGTCCGGCCGGACCTTGCTGCGTCGGCGGGTACGCCCAGAGGGCCGCACGCGCACGTCGTCCTCGTCGAGATCCCGGCGGCTCACCGGAGCATCGTCTCCCACGTCTGGACGAAATCGGGCATCGTCTTGGTGGTGGTGGCCGGATCGGCGACCCGCAGTCCGGGTATCCGCAGCGCGAGGACCGCCGCCCATGGTCGCCATGCGGTGATCGGCGTACGTCTGGATCACGCGTCGCTGATGGCGGCCCGCCCGGACGGGTCGATGGTCAGACCGTCGTCGGTCGTCTCGACCTGGACCCCGACGCGCTCGAGTTCGGTGGCGATCGCGGTGATCCGGTCGGTCTCGTGGCCGCGCAGATGTCCGATGCCCCGCAACCTGCTCGGGGTCCGTGCGCACGCCGCCAGCGCCGCGATCGTCGGTGTGAGTTCCCCGACCGCCCGCAGGTTGACGTCGAAACCGTCGAAGCCGTCGGGGCCGGTGACGTGCAGACCGTGATTGTCCAACTCCACGCGGGCGCCCAGCGTTCGCAGGAAGCCGCGCCAGTAGTCACCGGCTTGCGTCGTGTGGGCGGGCCAGTGCTGCACGGTGACCCGGGAACCTGTGACCAATGCCGCCGCCAGGAAGGGTCCGGCGTTGGACAGGTCCGGCTCGATGGTCCAATCGTGGGCCGGGACCGTCGGCGGGGTCCACGGTCCACTGGTCGGCCTCGCCCATGACGGTGACGCCGACTTCGGCCAGCATCGCGACGGTCATCTCGATGTGCGGCAGGGAGGGCAGCGGTGGGCCGTTGTGCCGCAGGTCGAGCCCGTGGCGCATTGCCGCACCGGACAGCAGCAACCCGCTGACGAACTGGCTGGAGGCCGACGCGTCCAGTGTGACCTTGCCGCCGCGCAATTGTCCGGTTCCGTGGACGGTGAACGGCAGGTGGTCGCCGGTCACGTCCGCACCCAGGTCCCGCAGCGCCTGCAGCATCGGTGTCAACGGACGAGCGGCGGCTTGGGCATCGGCGGTGAACCGGACCTCGGCTTCGTGACAGAGCTGCCACCGGCGGCAGGAACCGCATCACCGTGCCCGCGAGTCCGCAGTCGATGTCGGCCCGATCTCCCGCGCGACCGGGTTCGACGACGAGTCGGTGGTCGTCGATGTGGATGCCCGCCCCCAGCGCCCGCAGGCCGTCGATCATCAAGGTGGTGTCCCTGGCCTCGAGCCAGCCGGTCAGGGTGCTGCGCCCGCGTCCGAGGGCCGCCAGGACGAGCGCGCGGTTGGTCATCGATTTCGAGCCGGGGATGCTGACGGTCGCGTCGAAGCCGTGATCGCACTGCGGCGGCGTCCACGTCTGCATGGGCTTCAGTTTAGGTGTGGGTGCCGGGGCTCGGTGCGCGACAATGGGTCCCGTGGTCGCCATCGAACGGTTGAACTCCGGCGACCTGACGACGCTGGCCACCGATCACGGCCAGGTGCCCATGAACATCGGCGCGGTTCTGACGATCGGGCCTGGGCCCGGCGACGTCGTCGAGACGCTGCGCCGACGGATTGCGGGGATCCGGCGGTTCCGGCAGCGACTGCTGCGCCCGGGGTTCGGCGCCGGTCGGCCGCTGTGGGTGGACGACCCGGCGTTCGATGTCGCTGCGCACGTGCGGCGTCTGGAAACCGACGACGTGTTGGACGCTGCCGCTCGACTGGTGTGCACGCCCTTGCCGATGGACCGGCCGCTGTGGACGGTGCGGTGGGTCGACGGTCTGCCGGACGGTCGGATCGCTGTCGTGCTGGTCGTGCACCACGTCCTCGCCGACGGCATGGGCGGGCTGGCAGTTCTGGCATCGCTGGCCGACGGGATGCCGGAGGCTGCTGCCGCGCCCATTGCGCCGTGGCCCACGCGGCGCGAACTCGCCGGCGACGCCGTCCGGGGGCATGTGGCGGGGTTGGGGACGCTGCGTGCTTCGGGGCGGCAGGCGCTGGCCGGGATGCGCGAGATGGGCCTGTTCGGGCAGCGCCCGAGCCTTGCTGAGCGGTCCTCGCTGCTGAAGCCCACCAGTGATCGTCGGACCGTGCGAGTGGTCCGGGTGCCGCTGCGGGAGTTGCTGGCCGTGGCCCATGCACACGGTGCGACGCTGAACGATGTCGTCCTCACGGCGGTGACCGGGGCCCTGTTCGATCTGCTGGCGAGCCGTGGTGAACACGTTGATGAACTCGTCGTCTCGGTGCCCGTGTCGGGGCGGCAATCGGGTGCCGATCTGGGTAACCAGGTCGGGGCGGCCCCGGTTGCCGTGGTTGCGCAGCCCCACCCGCAGCTGCGGCTTCGGGCGATCACCGCGTCGACCCGGCGCCTCAAACAGCAAGAACGTGGACACAGCGCCCTGCTGCTGGGGTGGTTGTTCCGTGGGTTGGCCGCAGTTCGGCTCGGCCAGTTCTTCGTCGACCATCAGCGCCTGGTCCACACCTTCGAGACGAACCTGCGTGGGCCGCAGGAGCCGGTGCACATCGCGGGGCGCACGGTGGAAGAGATCGTGCCGATCGCCGTCAATCCCGGGAATGTCACGGTGTCCTTCGATGTGCTGTCGTACGCCGGTGGGTTGGTCATCACGGCTGTGGCTGATCCGGATGCGGTGCCCGACGTGGATCGGTTGGCGGGATTCCTCGATAGGCAGTTGGCCGGATTGCTGGGCTGAAGGCCGTGCTGGCTGGACAGGTGTTGGAGTTGTGGCAAGGCGTTGGAGATCCGCACAGAGGTGAGAGAAGGAACGGCCGTGGTTGTCCAACGCCTGTGCCGTTGTCCAACGGTTGTGCCTAACTCTCACATCCTTGGGGGAAGGTGGAAGGCACATCCTTGGGGGAGGGGAGTCCTTCGGTGTGAACAGGCCGCAACCCGTGCTGAGATGGACCTATGTGTGGCAGATATGCGGCGGCCAAGGACGTGGCCTCCCTGGTCGAGGAGTTCGAAGTGGTCCGGCCCCCGGACGAGAACCTCCCCGCGGACTACAACGTGGCGCCGAGCAAACCGGTCTACGTGGTCGTCGACCGGGAGACCGACGATGGCGTGCAGCGGCAGTTGCGGATCGCGAAGTGGGGGCTCGTCCCGTCGTGGGCGAAGGACCCGAAGATCGGCAACCGGATGATCAACGCCCGGATCGAGACTGCTGCTGAGAAGCCCGCGTTCCGGCGCGCCTGGGCCAAACGACGATGTCTGCTGCCGGCCGACGGCTACTACGAGTGGTACGCCGGGGAGGGTGTGCCCAAGCAGCCGTTCTACATCCACCGTTCCGACGGCGCGTCGTTGGCGATGGCCGGGTTGTTCGAGTTCTGGAAGGACGGCGACGACTGGCTGGTCAGCACCGCCATCCTCACGACCTCCGCACCTGATGGCCTCGGCCGGATCCACGACCGGATGCCGCTGCTCGTGCCGCAGGAGAACTGGGCGAAGTGGCTCGACCCGCAGGGCCCACCGGCCGACGACATCGTCGTGCCCGCCATGGCGACCGGGCTCGAGGCGTACCCGGTGAGCACCGAGGTGAACAACGTCAAGCACAACGGCCCGCAGTTGCTCGAACCCCTGCCCGCATCGTGATCGAGGTCGAAACGAGCAAGGGCCCAGCGCGGTTCGTGGAGTACCCGGCGAAGGCGCCCCGGGCCACGCTGGTGCTCGGGCACGGCGCCGGTGGTGGCGGCACGGCCCCGGACCTGCTCGCCATCGCCGAGACGCTGCCCGCACACGGGGTCAGCGTCCTGCTGCACGAGCAGCCGTGGAAGGTCGCCGGCAAGAAGGTGGCGGTCGCACCGCCGGCACTGGACATCGGGTGGACGCAGTCGTTGGCGGCAGTGGACCTGCCCGGACCACTGATCGTGGGCGGCCGCTCGGCCGGTGCCCGGGTGGCGTGCCGCACCGCCACGCAGGTCGGTGCCATCGCGGTGCTGGCGTTGGCGTTCCCGCTGCATCCGCCCGGCAAGCCGGAGAAGACCCGCGCCGACGAGTTGCAGGTGGATCTGCCGTTGCGCGTCGTGCAGGGTCGACGGGACCCGTTCGGCCGGCCCGAGGAGTTCCCGCCGGGCCTGGATCTGGTCGCAGTCCCCGGGGACCACAGCTTGCGCAAGGGACTGGTCGAGGTCGTGGCGGCAGTGCTCGACTTCGTCTGAGGGAATGCACCGGCTGCCGGGCTTGTTGACCACGACGAACCCGATAGCGGAGGTAGGCATGCTCCTTCTCGACGACCCGGCGGCGCTCGTCGATGGCGTCGGAGCACTAGGCTCTCGAATGATGCCGGACCCACAGGACGACCTGACTGCGCGTTTCGAGGCGGAAGTGATCCCGTTGCTCGACACGCTCTACGCCGGTGCCCTGCGGATGGCGCGCAATCCCGATGATGCCAGTGACCTGGTGCAGGAAACCGTGGAGCGCGCGTACAAGGGCTTCAAGTCCTACACGCCGGGAACCAACCTGCGCGCGTGGTTGTTCCGCATCATGACCAACGCCTACATCAACATCTACCGCAAGAAGCAGCGCCAGCCGCAGCAGTCGTCGGCCGACGAGGTCGAGGACTGGCAGATGCACAAGGCCGCATCCCACACGTCCGCCGGATTGCGGTCGGCCGAGGTGGAGGCGCTGGACGGTCTGCCCGACTCGGACGTCAAGCGGGCGCTTGCGTCCATCGGCGAGGATTACCGGCTCGCGGTCTACTACGCCGACGTCGAAGGCTTCGCGTACAAGGAGATCGCCGAGATCATGGGCACCCCGGTGGGGACCGTGATGTCGCGGTTGCACCGCGGCCGCAAGCAGCTGCGGGTGCTTCTGGAGGATTACGCCGCCGAACGGGGTGTCGTACGTCAATCCGGGGAGGAATCATGAATGCCGGAGACTGCGCCGATCCCGGCGGCTGCGAGGACACCGACAAACATCTCTACGAATACCAGCACCACGAATTGACCCCCGACGTCCATCAGCGCATCGAGGACCACCTCAACGCCTGTGGGCACTGCCAGGAGTTGTACCGCGAGGAAGAGATCATCCGCCGCAAGGTCGCCCAGTGCGCCTGCGAGGCAGCCCCGGAACAATTGCGGATGCGCGTCATCTCGCTGATCGCGACGTTCCGGACGACCCGCTCCTAAACCCTGGGTCGGCGGGTTCCGGACCCGCGATCCCTGCCGACTGTTGCGCGGTTGTCGGTTTTCGCGACCGAATTCCAGCAACGGTGCAACACTCGGCGCGGGCGGTGGTGCAGGCTCGCGGGCGGCGGTCGCGCGGGCGCGGGGTGTTGCCGTCCTAGGCGTTGGGCCGACGGCCGTGGTTGGCTGCGTTGCTCTTGCGGCCCCGGCGCTTACGTCCACGCTTGCTCATGTCCTGCTCCTAACTGTCGAGTCGGCGGTTGAGCGCACTGAGCACCGAACGTGCCAGCGCGTCCTCCACATCGCCGCGTACTAGAGCCGATCCTACGAGAAGCTGGTACGGCGCCGGCTCATCGGGGAACTCGACGACCGTGAGGGCGACCTTGCGTCCCGGGATGGCGACGATGGTCGCGCTCTCCACATCCACCGGCTCCGGCAGCAACGGACGCAGTGCGTCGAGGGTCGCCAGGGCGATCGCCCGTTCCCGGTCGCCGTCGGTGCACGGGCCGATCCTGAGAGCACCTTGCCGCTGAGTGCCAGCGACGTCGTGGCCGTCAGGGTCTGCCCGGATCTGCGCACGGAGATGGAAGTCAGCGCCGGCCGGGGGGTGCCGGAGGCCAGAGCTTCGTCCGCCGGGTCCTGCATGTCGTCGAGCCCGCCGCGCAGTACCGACATCCGCGCGCTGGGGGCCAGCGTCAGACGTCCTTCATGCTCCTGGTCCACGCAGGTCACCCTAGCGCGGCTACACCGGTCCACGTGGCACTCAACTGTTGGCGGTGTCGTGACGAAGAACTGAACGTGGAGCAGACCCACTTGATGATCGAACCGTACCTGCGCGCGCTCGTGGAGGTCAGCGGTTCCGACCTGCACCTCAAGGCCGATGTCGTACCCCGGATCCGGATCGACGGAGTCCTGCGTCCCTTGCGCGCCCCGGCGGTGAGCGCCGCCGACACCGAACTGATGCTCCACCAGATCCTGCGCGAGGACCTGGTGGAGGAGTTCGCACAGACTGGCGAGGCCGACTTCGCATTGATGATCGAAGGAGTGGGCCGGTTCCGGGTCAATGCGTTCCGGCAGCGCGGGCATGTCGGAATGGTGCTGCGACGCGTCTCCATCGGCGCGATCCCGCTTTCGGACCTCGGGCTGCCCGACCCCGTGCACGCGCTTGCCCTGCAGCCACGCGGGCTGATCCTGGTCACGGGTCCCACCGGATCCGGCAAGACCACGACACTGGCCGGGATGATCGATGAGGTCAACCGGCACCGCGACGTCCACGTCGTGACCATCGAGGACCCGATCGAGATCATCCACCACGACAACCGGGCTCTGATCAACCAGCGCGAGGTGCGGATCGACACCGCCGACTTCAAAGTCGCTATGCGCTCGGCGATGCGGCAGGACCCGGACGTCATCCTGATCGGCGAGATGCGCGACACGGAGACGGTGCATGCCGCTCTGAGCGCCGCCGAGACCGGGCACCTGGTGCTGTCCACCCTGCACACGGTCGACGCGCAGGAGACGATCAGCCGCATCATCGACTTCTTCCCGCCCCACGAGCAGCAGCAGATCCGGCTGTCGCTGGCGGGTGCCCTGCGCGGCATCCTGTGTCAGCGCCTCGTGCAGCGCGCGGACAACCGTGGGCGCTGTGTGGCGATGGAGATCTGCATCAATACCGGCCGTGTGTCGGACGCCATCGTCGACAAGGTCAAGACCGGGACGATCACGTCCCTGATCGCTGAGGGGCGGTTCTATGGGATGCAGACTTTCGACCAGCACCTCGTGGCGCTGTACCGCGACCGCGTCATCACCCTCGAAGACGCGATGGCGGCGTCCAGCAGCCCGCACGACCTCGAGGTGGAGTTGCGCCGGTTGGGGTTGGTGGCCAGCTGAAGGGGGTCGCCCCCGAACTCACCCGGACGTCGTCCCATGCCGCGAGCACGTCGCGCTCCAGCCCGACGGGGTGACCTGCACGACCATCCGCCGCCCACACTCTGCGCAGAACCGCGGCGGTTCCAACGGCTGGTCGCAGGTGTGACCGGGGGTTCCGCAAACAGGGCAGTACGACACGACTTCAGGCTAGTGGGCACCGTAACCTTTCCTGCATGGAGATCTCGCTGGGACAGACCGCACAAGTGGTCCGGAACGTGTCGGAGAGCGACACCGCGCAGGCGGTGGGCAGCGGTGACCTCGCCGTCCTGGGGACGCCGGTGCTGCTGGCGTGGCTCGAGGCGGCGACCATCGAGGTCTGCGGTGCGACCGAGCCGAGACCACGGTCGGGACCCGCATCGCCGTCGATCACATCCGGCCCAGCGCGGTCGGGACCGAGGTCACGGCAATGGCGAAGGTCGCCGAGATCGACGGGCGCATGGTCACGTTCAAGGTCAAAGCGACACAAGTGCACCACGGTGAGGAGGTCCTCGTCGCCCAGGGTGTCATCACCCGTGCCGTCGTCGGCCGCGAGCGGTTCCTGGCGAAACTGGACCGCCGGGCTACAGACCGGTCGTTGCGCGGGGATACATGATCTCCGGATCGGTCAGTACGTTCACCAGGTAGGGCACACCGGAGGCGAACGCGCGATCCAGGGCGGCACCGATCTCCTCGGGATCACTGACCGTCTCACCGGCCCCGCCGAGGGCCTTCACCACGTCGTCGTAGCGCAGACCCTGCTGCAGATCGGCGGCCACGTCGTACTGGTGCAGAAGGCGCATGGGGTGCTTCTCCAAGCCCCAGGCGCTGTTGTTGCCCACGACCATCACCACCGGCAGGTTCTGCCGGACCAGCGTGTCCACGTCCATGAGGCTGAAGCCGGCGGCTCCATCACCCATGAGCAGCACGGTCTGCGACGAGGGTTTGGCCACGGCCGAGGCGATCGCATAGCCGAGACCGGTGCCCAGACATCCATATGGCCCCGGGTCCAGCCAGTGTCCGGGTCGCTTGGGTTCCACGTACTTGCCGGCGAAACTCACGAAGTCGCCGCCGTCGCCGATCACCACGGTGTCGTCGGCCAGCCGCCGGTTCAGCTCCCCGTAGATGCGTGCCGGATGGATCGGGTCGACCGTGCTGTTCAGGACGTCGCCGTCCTTGATGATCGCCGCGCGGACGGCCTCCTGCAGGCCGCTGAGCCATTCGCTGCGGGCCGCGCGCTGGGGGTGGTCCTCCCAGGCGGTGGTGATCGCGTCCAGGGTGGTGGACAGGTCACCGGAGACCCATGCGGTGGGTGCGGCGTGGTGCGAGACCTGGTCGGCGTGGTCGACCACATGGACCACTTCGGCCTGGGCGTCGGTCGGGCCGAACTTGCCGTAGCCGAGCCGGAAGTCCAGCGGGGTGCCGACGACCACGACCAGATCCGCGTTCTTCAGGGCCAGGGAGCGTGCCCGGGTCACCAGCAGCGGGTGGCCGCTGGGGACGACACCGCGACCCATGCCGTTGGGGATGACCGGCAGTTGCAGAGTCTGCGCGAGTCGCACCGCGGCATCCTCGGCGAAGTCGTTCCACACGTCCGATCCGAGGATCAGCACCGGTCGTTGCGCCGAGGCCAGCATACCCGCGATCCGGGTGACGGCCTCGGGGTCCGGGGCCCGATCGGCGTCGGTGTGGCGCACCGGGTCGGGGGCGTCAACGGGGCCGTAGAAGATGTCCATCGGCACGTCGAGGAAGGCCGGTCCGCGGTGTGCGGTGGTGGCCGCTTCGAACGCGGCAGCGGTCATCGCGCCGATCTGCGCGGGGTCGTGGGCGGTCTGCGCGTACTTGGTCACCGTGGACACGATCGGCAGGTGGTCCATCTCCTGCAGCGCTCCGGATCCCCAGCGGAAATCGGGGGATCGTCCGCCCATGACGACCATGGGCACCGCGTTGAACCAGGCGCTGGTCAGACCGCTGACCGCGTTGGTCACGCCCGGGCCGGCGGTGACCGCGGCGAAACCCGGGGTGCGGGTCAGTTTGGCCGTCCCCTCCGCGGCGAAGACCGCGGTCGCCTCGTGGCGCACGTCGACCAGGCGGATCGGACCGGTGCGCTCGGCCACGCGCGGGTCGCCGGCGGCATCCACCGAGTCCTTGCCGCCCACCGCCGCGTCGAACAGCGGGAAGATGTGCGCGCCCGACAGCGTGAACAGGGTCTGGACGCCGTAGGCCTTCGCAGCGGCGATGGCGTGCCAGCCACCGTGCCCGCTGGTCATCAGAACAGCCCGATCAGAATGCCCCAGACGAGGCCGACGATCAGCAGGATGGCGACGACGGCCACGACCGGGCCCTTGGTGTTCATCATGGGTGGAGCTCCTTAGAGGGAATCGGATAGCGCCTTGATGGGCATGTTGAGTTCGGACAGCATGTCGAGGTCGGAGTCGGCCGCCCGACCCAGCGTCGTGAGGTAGTTGCCGACGATCACCGCGTTGATCCCTCCGAGCAGGCCGTCGCGGGTGCCCGGGTCGCCGAGTGTCAGTTCGCGACCGCCGGCGTAGCGCAGGATCGTGCGCGGCAGGGCCAGGCGGAAGGCGCCGATCGTGCGCAGCGCATCGGCCGACGACATGACCTCCATGTCCGCGAACGGCGTTCCCGGCCGCGGGTTGAGGAAGTTGAGCGGCACCTCGTGCGGTCGCAGCTCGGCCAGCTGGGCGGCGAACTCGGCGCGCTGTTCCAGGGTTTCGCCCATGCCGACGATGCCGCCGCAGCAGACCTCCATGCCGGAGTCCGCGATCATCCGCAGAGTGTCCCAGCGCTCCTGCCAGGAGTGGGTGGTGACGACCTGCGGGAAGTAGGAGCGGGCGGTTTCGAGGTTGTGGTTGTAGCGGTGGATGCCCATGTCCTGCAGGTCGTCGACCTGCTCCCGGGTGAGGATGCCGAGGCTGGCCGCGACGTTGATGTCGACGGCCTCGCGGATCGCGGCGCACGCTTCGCGCATCTGGGTCATGAGCTTCTCGTCGGGCCCGCGCACCGCGGCCACGATGCAGAACTCGGTCGCGCCGGTGGCCGCCGTCTGCACCGCGGCGTCGACCAGGCCGGGGATGTCCAGCCAGGCCGCGCGCACCGGAGAGGGGAACAGGCCCGACTGGGAGCAGAAGTGGCAGTCCTCGGGGCAGCCGCCGGTCTTGACCGACACGATGCCCTCCACCTCGACCTCGGGCCCGCACCACTTCATGCGCACCCGATGGGCAAGGTCCAGCAGCGCGGGGATCTGGTCGTCGGGTAGCTGCAGGACGCGCAGGACGTCGGCTTCGGACAGGCCCTCACCGGTTTCCAGCACCTGCTCAGCCGCCGTGAGAACCTCCGCTTTCGGGGTCGCATCGATGGTCACAAGAGTCCCTTCGCTCGTCCTACAAACCTATCCGCCTCGAAGCGCCCCCCGAAGCGAGGGGAGAGGCTGCGGGCGGCCACCTCCTCGAATGCCGCCGGGGGCAGTCCGGCGATGCCTTCGGGCAGGGCGCCGGCCAGCGGCTCCCCGATGAGCAACTGCAGATCGTGCAGGTTGCTGACACTGGCGAGGTCCGGTTCCCGGGGCCAGGCGCCGATCACCACCCCGGCGACCTCGATGCCGCGCCGGTGCATGGCTTCCAGAGTCAGGGCCGTGTGGTTGAGCGTGCCGAGTCCGGGCGTGACCACCAGCACCGCTGGGGCCTGCAGTTCGACCAGCATGTCCGCGAACGTCACCGTCGGTTCGTCGCTGAGCCGGACCAGGAGTCCGCCGGCGCCTTCGAGCAGCACCAGGTCGGCGTCGGCCTCCTTGATCCCCTCGGCGACCTCGTCGACGGTAAGGGTCGGGATGCCGCTTCGACGCGCAGCGCTGGCCGGGGCGAGCGGATCGGGGTAGCGCACCAGCTCCAGGGTCTCGACGTGCGGGACCAGCGCTTTGACGACGTCCACGTCGCCGGGAGCGTCGAGCGGCAGGCCGGTCTGGGCGGGTTTGAGGACCGTCACGACATCCGGGCACAGGGCCGCGATCGCCGCGGTCACGATGGTCTTGCCGACCTCGGTCCCGGTCCCGGTGACGGCCAGCACACTCATGCGGAAACCTCATCACGTGCCATGCGCAGGGCTTTGCCGACCGCGTCGAAATCCGCCGGCGTCAGGTCGGCGTGCCCGGTCATCCGCAGGCGCGCGACACCGTCCGGGACCGACGGCGGGCGGAAGCAGCCGACGTCCACACCGGCATCCGCGCAGGCCCGTTGTGCCAGCAGCGCATCCTCGGAGCGGCCGACCGGGATCGAGGCGACGGCCGCGTCGTGGTCGTTCACGGTCCAGCCGGCCGATACCGCGAGGCCGGCCAGAGCGCGGGTCGCCGCGAGCGCCTGCTCGGGCAGTTCGGGATGCGACAGGACCTTGCTGGTGGCGGCCAGCGCGCTGCCGACGGCGGCAGGCGCCAGGCCCGTGTCGAAGATGAACGACCGGGCGCTGTTCACCAGATGCTCCACCACCGGGCCGGTCGCTGCGATCGCACCGCCCTGCGAGCCCAACGACTTCGACAGGGTGAAGGTACGCACCACGTCGCCGGCGAGGATCCGGGCCGCGGCACAAGCACCGGCCCCCGCGTGACCCAGCACGCCGATGCTGTGCGCCTCGTCCACGACCAGCAGCGCCCCGAACTCCGCGGCGACGTCGGCGAGATCCGCGAGTGGCGCCAGGTCACCGTCGACGCTGAACACGGCGTCGGTGACGATGACCTTGCGCGGGTGGGAACTGCGCGCCAGGGCATCGCGGACCGTCGCCACGTCACGGTTCGGATAGATCGTCACCGCTGCCCGGGACAAGCGGCAGGCGTCGACGATGGACGCGTGGTTGTAGGCGTCGGACAGCAACAGGGTGTCCGCGTCGGTCAGGGCGGTGATGGCCGCGAGGTTGGCCAGGTAGCCCGACGAGAAGACAAGGGTCCGTTCGGCATCCACCAGATTGGCCAGAGCCGATTCCAGTTCCGCGTGCAGGGCGGTGTGGCCACTGACCAGCCGGGATCCGGTCGCGCCGGCGCCCCATCTGCGCAGCGCCGTCACCCCGGCCTCGATCACCTCGTGGTCGCGGGCCAGCCCCAGGTAGTCGTTGGACGCGATGTCGACACGACCGGATTCGCGCGGTCGCAGCGTGCGATGCAACCCGGCCGCCCGTCGCTGCTCGGCGTGCCGCTCGAGCCAGTTCACGACGCGGCGCCGTAGACCTGGTCCAGGCCGTGGTTGAGGGCTGCGACCATCTGCTGCAACTCCGGCTCGGCGATCCCCAACGGCGGCATCAGGATGACGACGTCTCCCAACGGCCGGGTGATTACGCCCAGATCCCGCATGGCGGTGCAGATCCGCAGCCCGGTGCGTTCGCCGTGGGGTTTCACCTCGATCCCGGTCATCGTGCCGATCCGTCGCACTTCGACCACCCGCTCGTCGTCGTCCAAGGGCTTGAGCAGGTCCCCCAGAGTGCGCCCGATCCACGCCGCGTGCTCCACGGTCGCGCGTTCGTCCATGAG
The DNA here is from genome assembly GCA_963704075.1 of uncultured Actinomycetota bacterium. Taxonomy (GTDB): domain Bacteria; phylum Actinomycetota; class Actinomycetes; order S36-B12; family UBA10799; genus JADKAV01. The sequence continues at coordinate 178,614 of CAVPGV010000020.1, read as the reverse complement.
GTCCAGGTTGGCCAGGGCGGCCACGGCACACAGTGGGTTGGCGGTGTACGAGTGGCCGTGGAAGAACGTCCGGTCGCCGGCCCCCAGGAAACTGCTGTAGATCTCCTCGGTGGCCAGGACCGCCGACAGCGGCAGTACCCCGCCGGTCAGTCCCTTTCCGCAGGTCAACAGATCCGGGGCGATGTCCGCGTGCTCCACGGCCCACATCCGCCCGGTGCGGCCGATTCCGGTGGCGACTTCGTCCACCATCAGGTAGGCGCCGAACTGCGTGCTCAACTCCCGCACACCCTGCACGAACGACACGTCGTGGGTGAGCATGCCGCCAGCGGCCTGGACCAGCGGTTCGACGACGATCGCGCACACCTGATCGCCGACCTCGGCCAGCAGGTTCTGCAGTTCGTCGAGCACCTGCACGGCGCGCTCCTGGGGGGACTGTCCGGGCTGGCGCACCCCCGGCGACGACACCATCCGGGTGCGCAGCAGGATCGGCGCGTAGGTGTGATGGAACAGGTCGATGCCGCCGACGGACACGGCGCCGAGCGTGTCGCCGTGGTAGCCCTCGGCCACATGTACGTACAGCGGTCGCTGCTCGCCCTGCTGCAGTTTCGCCTGATAGGCCATCTTGATCCCGGCCTCGACGGCGGACGATCCGTCGCCGGCGAAGAACACGCGCGACAGCGGCTGCGGGGTGCGCGCGACCAGTTCCTCGGCGAGCCGGACGCCCGGCTCGTGTGTGAAGCCGAGGAAGGTCGAATGGTCCAGGGTCCGCGCTTGCCGGGCGATCGCCTCGTTGATGGCCGGCTCGTTGTGGCCGTGGACGGTGACCCACAACGACGAGAACCCGTCGATGTACTTGCGGCCCCGGTCGTCATACAGCCACACGCCGTCCGCCCGGCTGATCACCAGCGGGTCGTCGGTCGGCCACCAGGCGTGCTGCGTGAACGGATGCCAGACGTGCCGCTGGTCGGCCTCGAACAGATCGGTCACCACTCAAGTGTGCAATGAGGCCGATCCGGCGACTGCTGCCCGGTCCTCGTCGTTAGGGTTCAGGCATGGTCGATCTGGATCGTCTGGCACGTGAGCGAACGGATCTGACGTCGGCGGAGATCTCCCACCTGCACCTGGTCACCGCGGACTGGACACTGCTGTCCGACCTGTCGTTCTCCGACCTGGTCATGTGGCTTCCGACGTGGAACGCCGCCGGATTCGTGGCCGCCGCCCAGGTCCGTCCGAGCACCGGGCCCACGGTCTACCCCGAGGACATCGTCGGGACGTTCGTGGCCAAAGGCAGGTTGCACGAGGTGGAACGGGCCTTCCATTCCCAGCGGGTGGTGCGCAACCGCATGGCGTCGGACTCGATGTTCCCGGTGGGCACTGAGTCCATCCCGGTCCTGTACGACGGGAGGGTCGTGGCGGTGATCGCGCGGCGCAGCGGCCTTTCGCCGCGTGAGGCCGGCGATCTGGAGCGGACCTACCGGGACGTCGCCGATCAGCTCGCGCAGATGTTGTGCGCCGGGCAGTTCCCGATCCAGGGGATGCAGGACTCGTCGACACCGCCGCGGGTGGGCGACGGGCTGCTGCGGATCGACGCCCAGGGTGTCGTGGTGTTCGCCTCCCCCAACGCGCGCAGCGCCTTCCGCCGCATGGGCGTGAAGTCCGATCTCACCGGCCGGGTCCTCGAGCGGGAGGTGCGCAGACTCGCTGCCCGCACCGGACCGGTCGACGAGGCGATCGGGGTGATCTCAGCGGGCCGTGCGGCCGGCAGTGTCGACGTGGAGGTGGGCGAGGCGACGGTGTCGATGCGATCCATCCCGCTGATGAGCGAGCGGACGCGCAGCGGTGCGGTCCTGCTCATCCGCGACGTCACGGACCTGCGCCGCGGCGAACGCGAGCTGCTCACGAAGGACAACACCATCCGCGAGATCCACCACCGGGTCAAGAACAACCTGCAGACGGTCGCAGCGTTGTTGCGGATGCAAGGACGGCGCCTGTCGGACCCGACCGCGCGCGCTGCGCTGGACGAATCGGTGCGCCGGGTCAGCGCCATTGCGCTGGTCCACGAGACGCTGTCGCAGGCCGACGCGGACGCCGTCGAGTTCGACGAGGTCGCCGATCGGGTGGTGGCGATGGTGTCGGACCTGAGCCCGGACGTGGTCGTGGAACGCACCGGGCACTTCGGGGTGTTGCCCGGTTCCATCGCCAGCTCGTTGGCGCTGGTCGTCGCGGAACTGCTCCAGAACGCTTTCGAGCACGGACTACAGGACCGTGGCCACGGCCGCATCGCCGTGACGACCGAACGCCGCGGGCGCCGACTGCAGGTGTGTGTCATCGACGACGGCGCCGGGCTGCCGCCGGGCTTCGATCCGGAGCGGGACGCGAAACTCGGCCTGCAGATCGTGCAGACGCTGGTGCGTGACGACCTGAAAGGTTCTTTGAGCTGGGAGCCGGGGGAGTCCGGGGTGGGGACGACCGCCACCATCGACCTAGTGGTGCCGGGCCGGTCTGCCCAGGCGTGAAATGGCCCGGGCCGGTCTGTCGGGGGAGCCATCTTCAAATGCATGAAATGTGGTTTCAGCTCGCCGGGGTGGTTGATTGACGACTGACTACTGTTACCTCGATCCAACGGGCATGGATCGAAACGGCACGACCGCGTAACTCAAGGGCACAGAAGGGCACTGCTGCGTCTTTGGGTCGGGCCGCGTCTGGTGCCAAGGCGTGAGAGTTGTACAGGCGTTGGAGATCGGTACAGGTGTTGAGATCCGCGGACCGTGCGACTCCAACGGTTGTGCGTTTGTCCAACGTATGTACATAACTCCAACGCCTGCGCTGCGGCGGAAGTAGGCGCCGCAGGCGTCCCAGCGGTTACCTCGATCCAACGGGCATGGATCGAAACGGCACGACCGCGTAACTCAAGGGCACAGAAGGGCACTGCTGCCGAGTGTCACGGCCCTAGGAGTGTTCGTCGACGCGAAACAGCCCGCTGGTTGCGTTGACCCGTAAGTAACGGGCTGTTTCGCAACGGGCTATTTCGAAGTTTTCGCGGAGTGCGACTACCTCAGTGCTGGTAGCCGAGGGCGACGCCGGTGCGGGCACCGCGGCGGCGCAGCGAGCGGCGCTCCGCCTCGGACATACCGCCCCAGATGCCGGAATCCTGGCCGGACTCCAGCGCCCAGCTCAGGCAATCACTGACGACTGCGCAGTTGGAGCAGACGGCCTTGGCATCCTCGATCTGCAGGAGGGCCGGGCCCGTGTCACCGAGGGGGAAGAACAGTTCCGGGTCCTCGTTGCGGCAGGCAGCGTTCGCGCGCCAATCCATGCGTTTCCTCCTTGCTCGTGGCTTCCCCCCGGGTAGCCGTTCGGTGGCCGTAGCAGACACGCACACCCAAGTAGGCGGGGGGTGGTGCTCTCCGGCTTTCTGCTGTGGCGTATCTTGCGCTCCAGCGACTTCAGATTCACATAACGTGCACGGATTCACAAGGGTTCTCGAGCATAAGTCACATCACAGCGGTGTGTTCTGCATCACATTCGATACCGTGCAGCGCGGATTTCGTCGCTTTCGCCCGAATCCGTCGCCGGATGTAGTCAGTCAGGCACTATCGGTGACCGGATTGACTACGGAACGTAGACCCTCAGCGCCGCGCGCACAGACCGGAAAGTCACGTCCGTGACGTCACCGACCAGTTCCCCATCCACCTGCATCGGGGTCGGGCGCACGGCGGTTATCCGGAACTCGTCGAGGTCGTGCCAGGACACCATCGCCTTGGGGTTACCGCGTTGCCGGCTGAACACGATCCGCGTCGAGAGCCGCACCGCTTGTGCGGTTCGCAGGGTCTTCGTGGCCCACAGATCGAGGCCGGTGTCGAAAGACGCCCGCGGTGACGGGTTGACCGGGTGGGCGCCGATGTAGGTCCAGGGGGAGGTGTTCTGCACGATCGCCAGGAACACTCCGTCGATCGGTTCCTCGCCCTCACGATGCAAGAGCAAGGCCGGCTGCTTGCGGTCGCTGCCGGTGAAGAAGTGGCGAACCGTGGTGGCCAGGTATCGGGTGGGGGTGGCGCTCTTGCCCTTGGCCCTGGCGGCCTCCATACGTTCCATGATCTCCGCGTCGAGGCCCAGACCGGCGGTGAACGTGAAGTAGCGGTCCTCCACCTGCCCGAGCCCGATGGTGCGGGTGTGACCGTCGCGCATGGCACGCAGCAGCAGGCCGGTCGATTCCACGGCGTCCTGCGGAAAGCCCAAGGCCCGGGCGAAGACGTTGGCGCTGCCACCCGGGACCGTTCCCAGAACCGGTAACGAAGGCTGCGCGCCGTCCGCGAGCAGGCCGTTGACCACCTCGTGGACCGTGCCGTCGCCGCCGAGGGTGAGGATGCAGTCCATGGCTTCCTCGCGGGCCCGGGCCCCGAGTTCCTCGGCGTGCCCGCGATGTGTGGTGGTCACGACCTCGAGATGGAACTTGTCAGCCAGTGCGCTGATGAGAACGTCGCGCGTCACGTCGTTGGTGGTGGTCGCTTTGGGGTTGACCACGAGTAGGCCTCGCACCCGACCAACGGTAGCGACCGATAGATTCAGCACGTGGGACAGGGACTTTCGCCGGCTCGTCAGGCAGCCGTTCTGGCCGGATTCGAGGCCCTCGCGATCGTGGTGTTCGCTGCTGCTCTGGGCATCGCATCGTTCAACACGCAGGGTACGAACACCGGCGCCTCGCCGGTGGCAGAAGTGCTCGTCTATCTGGCCTTCGCGGGGTGTATGGGTCTGGTGGCGCGCGGGCTGTGGCGGCACAGTCGCTTCGCTCGCACGCCCATGGCCTTCGCCCAGGTCTTCGGGCTGATCATCGCCTGGCTGCTGCTGGAAGGCGACGGATGGGCCGTGTTCGCAGGAGCAGTCGTCGCGGCGGTGTCGGTGCTGGGGCTATTCCTCACGCTGCGTCCTTCCACCGGGGCAGATCTCGACGACTGAGCGGATCAGGCGTCGACGCCCATGCCCCCGCGCAGTGTCGCCAAGGACTTCACCAGCAGCCTGCTCACATGCATCTGGGAGACCCCGACCTCCTGGGCGATCTCCGACTGCGTCTTGTTGTGGAAGAAGCGCAGCAGGATGATCTGACGTTCCCGCTCCGGCAGCGCAGCCAGCAGGGGTCGCAGGGTCTCGCGGTACTCCACGTTCTCCAACGCCGAGTCGTCGGTACCCAATGAGTCCACCAGTGCCGGGGCCTCGCTGTCAGCATCACTGGCCCCATCCAACGACAAGGTGCTGTAGGCCTGGGCCGACTCGATGCCGTCGAGCACCTCGTCCTCCGAAACGCCCATCTGTGTCGCCAGTTCCCGAACCGTCGGCGCCCTGCCCAGTGATTGGGACAGTTCGGCGGTCGCCTTGCTGATGGACATCCGCATCTCCTGCAGACGCCGCGGTACACGCACGGACCAGCCCTTGTCGCGGAAGTGCCGCTTGATCTCGCCCACGACAGTGGGAGTCGCATAGGTCGAGAACTCGACTCCACGTTGTGGGTCGAAGCGGTCGACGGCCTTGATCAGCCCGATTGTCCCGACTTGCACCAGATCGTCGTGCGGTTCACCACGATCCCGGAACCGGCGCGCCAAATAGTGCACCAACGGCACATGCATGGTGACCAGTTCGTCGCGTACGGCAGCCCGCCGGGGATCATCGGCGTCGAGTCCAGCGAACTCCGTGAGCAGCAGGCGCTCGCGGTCACGGTCCTGGCTGCTCCACGACGTAGTGCGTTGTGGCGGGACCCGGGAGGTCGGTTCCGAATCGCTCACAGCGCCACCGACTCGACCCCGCTGGCCTGCAAGCTGATGGACATCGACCCATCGGACACCTGCGTCGAAACCTCGTCGACCAGCGCTGTCAGGACGGTCCAAGCGAACGTGTTCGTCGCAATCGGCAGTTTGCGCCGGCTCGGCCCGCGCACCACGACGGTGATGTGATTACCCTCGACCGTCAGCACGACCTGCAGGTCGGAGTCGTCCGGTGCATCGGCGATCACCAGCGCACAGGCCTCGTCCACGGCCAGTCTGATGTCGTCGAGCCGGTCGAGTGGGAAATCGGCCTGCGCACATGCCGCCGCCGTGGCTGCCCGCGCGAGCGTGACGTACGCCGACTGCGCGGGAACTGTGAGCACGATGTCGGATCCCATAGGCGCGAGGCTAGTGCGCCTCGCGTGTTCTTGGCCAATGGGTGGAGGCTCGGTGCGCCTACTTGCGCGATGCGGCCGCTACAGCGTGGGAGAAATCGTCGGCGCCGGTGGCGGTGTCGCAGCGGGGAACTGCTCGGTGGCCACGGGGGTTGGTTCCGGGATGTCCTTGCTGGTCAGGACCTCAGGTGCACTGATGGCTCCTGATGAGATGCCCCACTGGTCCAGGATGGCCTGGTAGGTTCCGTCCTCCATCATGGATTCCAGGGCCCCGTCGATGGCCCTCGCCAGTTGTTTGCGGTTGTCGGCCACCGCGATCCCGTAGGGGGCACGCTCAAAGGCTTTGCCGTTGATGACCAGTTGTCCGTCGGACTCCCTGACCGCGTTCTCGATGACCGGCGAGTCGGCGAGGGTTCCGTAGGCCTTGCCGTCGAGGACGGCTTTCGTGGCGGGAGCCTGGCTCTGGAACGTCAGGATGCGGATGGGCTTCTTCTGATTCTCAATGCAGTTGGCGGATCTCTCGACAAGTTGCGAGTACTGCAGACTGCCGTCGAGAACCGCGATCTTGCGCCCACAGAGGTTGCGCGGGCCGAAGCGTTTCTTCGCCGGCGGCCGGACAGCCAGCTGCGAGCCCGAGGAGTAGTAGGTGACCATGCGGGCGTTCTGCAGGTCGTTGTCATCGACCGACAACGCCGAGATGGCGGCTTCGAAACGACCGGCGGCGACACCTGGCACCAGGAGCGCGTAGGCGTCCTCGGAGAACTCCACCCGTAGGCCGAGTCGATTGCCCACTTCCATCATCAGGTCGAGGTCCGCGCCGACCGCCTGACCCCGCTGCAGGAACTCCATCGGGGGGTAACTCGGGTCGATCCCGACCAGCAGGACACCGTCCTCGCGGATCTTCTCGGGCACCTTCTCGGCCAGAGCGCTGATCGCGGCGGTGTTGGATGGGGTCGGCTGTGAGGTGGCGCCGTTCTGGCAACCTGCCAGCGCACCAGTCGCGATAACCGCCCCACAGGCCATACCGACGAGCGCGCGGCGCAGCACCATGTGGGATCCCTCCAGGAAGAACTGCCACCCATTGTGCCGAAGTGCTTGTGGAAAGATGACACCGCATCGCACAGAACGAGGATCACTTGTGGACTTGGACAACGACCCGGCATTCCCCTTGCACAGACGAGGCAAGATCGAGGTGCGCCCGACGGTGCGCATCCGCGACGGCGCCGGTCTGGCACTGGCGTACACACCGGGGGTCGCCAGGGTGTCGCAGGCGATCGCGGCGCAGCCCGATCTCGTCTTCGACTACACGTGGAAGGCGAACACGGTACTGGTGGTCACCGATGGGACCGCGGTCCTCGGGCTGGGCGATATCGGGCCGAAGGCGGCGCTGCCGGTGATGGAGGGCAAAGCCCTGCTGTTCAAGGAGTTCGGCGGGGTCGATGCCATCCCGATCTGTCTGGATACCAAGGACACCGAGGAGATCATCGAGACCATCGTCCGCATCGCCCCGGCTTTCGGCGGGATCAACCTCGAGGACATCTCAGCCCCCCGTTGTTTCGAGATCGAAGACGGGTTGCAGGAACGACTGGACATCCCGGTGTTCCACGACGACCAGCACGGGACTGCGATCGTGGTCATCGCCGCGCTGGAGTCCGCGGCGCGGCTGACCGGACGTGAGTTCGCCGACATGCGGGCCGTGGTGTCGGGCGCGGGAGCCGCCGGCGTGGCCGTGTCCAACATGCTGCTGTCGGCGGGTGTGAAGGATCTGTGCGTGTGCGACTCGCAAGGTCTGCTCGGGCCGCAGCGCGAGGGCCTCAGCGGGGTCAAGGCCGATCTGGCGGCCCGCACCAATCCGCGCGGGATCTCGGGTCCCATCGAGGCGGGCCTGGAGGACGCCGATGTGTTCATCGGAGTTTCGGCCGGCCAAGTTTCGGAGAGGGCGCTATCCGGAATGGCCGATGACGCGATCCTCTTCGCCCTGGCCAACCCAACCCCTGAGGTCGACCCGGCGGTGGCCGGCAAGTACGCCGCGGTGGTCGCGACCGGACGCAGCGACTTCCCGAATCAGATCAACAACGTGCTGGCTTTCCCCGGGGTCTTCCGCGGGGCGCTGGATGTGCGGGCCTCCCGGATCACGTCCAACATGCAGATGGCCGCGGCCAACGCCCTGGCCGACCTCGTGGGCGACGACGTCGCACCGGACTACATCGTGCCTTCGGTCTTCGACAAGCGGGTCGGGGGGCACGTGGCGGAGGCAGTGGCGGCCGCGGCCCGGGCGGACGGGGTAGCGCGGCTGTAGTCCTTGGTTCGCTGTCGCCGACTGCTCTGCCGAGGGGCGATCCGACAAACCCAGCGCTCAGGGTTTCAGGGAGGAGTGAGCGAGGCTTCGGCGCCCACGCAGTTGGGCCCGAACTTCCTTTCGGTGAAGAAAACGACCAGCCACTGGTCGGATCTTCACCAGAAGACATCTTTGGCATCCAGGGCTGTCGGGTTGACCCCACGGGCGCCGGCTCGCGGTACCAGCCCGTCCGGGCCCCGCGCTCTTGGCAACGACCTACCCGGCAAGGCGTCAGCTTCGGGGATGACCCATCACTGGCGGTGAAATCGGAAGGACCAGGAACTCCCCCGATGCGCGCAGGCAGAACCCGAACAGCGGGCACCGAGGTTACCGCTTCTCAGGGCCCAACGTGTCCACCAGCCCGGGGGTCAGCGCCAACGGATCTTGGACGAGCAGGTGCTGCGGTACCGGTCCGGGTCCGGCCGCAGCGCTGCTGGGCGCCGGTGGTGCAGCCGGCTGCAGCGTACGGCCCAGGACGACCTCCGGGACCAGCCCTTTGCGTTCCAAGGCCGCCTGCACCTTGGTGTGTGCGAGTTCGGAGACGGCGACGGTGTCGGAGATCGCCCTCAGCTTGGCGGCTTTCACCGAGCAGGCCGTGGCGAGGTCAACGGGGTCGCTCACCACGACCACGGTGGGGGCCGCGATCAGCCTGATCCGGCCTGCCCGCTGCGCCGCATCCCGCACCAGCCACTCGATGTTCGAAGCCAGCGGGACCGATGAGAGCTCGGTGAGGAATTCCAGGATCGACTCCGGTGTCTTCCCGGCCTGTACGGCCAGGGTGAGCAGGTGCGGATCGAGCCGGTAGATGTATGCGCCGGCGTCGCTCTCCAGCACCGCGATCGATGCCAGCCAGGCGGCAACGTCGGCCCGCAGATCCGGTGGGGCGATGACGGTGTGGTCGGCCTGCACGATCGCCTGGGTCGAACCTCCGACCTCGATCGCGGCTGCGGCCACTGGATCGCGCAGAGCAGCGTCGCCGAGTTCGGTCAGGCCCACCGGACCGGACGAGGCAACCACGCCGAGCAGACGCAGATCGTCGATCGCTTCGATTGCTTCTGCCTTGTCGCCTTGGGGCGCGTAGTGGTCGGCGAACCATTCGGCGAAATGATCGGGGTTGGTCCAGCCCGTCCCAGGCTCCAGGTTCGCCAATTCCCACAGCACAAGATGGCGGTTGACGACCTGCGGCTCCGAGAAGTCACTTCGGGGTCGGCACCATTCGGACAGTAGTCGCAGCCATTGCTGGCTGGGAGTCAAGCGGTTCCATTCGGCGCTGAGTTCCTCATCGGGGTTCCACACCTCGTCGACCGTCCGGTTGCGGCCACGACCTGATGTGGACACGGTCCTGGCACGGATAAGGCCGATGCCCATGGCCAGTCGCCCGAGGAGTTCGATCGCCTGGACCGAACTGCCCAGTGACTTCGCCAGGCTTCGCGCGTCGGACTTGGTCAAACGCATGTGCCCGCTCTTCAAAGCCGCCGGCGGATGCGCGCGCCAGGCCTCCAACGCTCGATCCAGGTCGGCGACGACCCTCGGGATGCGGGCCGGCGTCGGGCTCATCTGCTGGGTGGCAGGCGTCGCGGGAACCTGCCAGTCGGCGAAGAACGGCCGGTCCAGTACCGGCCAAGCCTGTCTCCATACCCACAGCTGCGCGTCCCACCCGGACCCGATGAGGCCACGGCTCATGAGTTCGTGGAGAACGTCGATACGAGGATCGCGGTGGGCGAAGTTGCTCCTGAAGCGAACCATCCGGGCAGCGAAGGCGTAGTCGTCCAGGTCGTCGTCGGAACGGTCCGCGTCCGCGAGGCGCAGCAGAAGGTCCCACGCCTCTTCCGACAGCTCAGCGCGGATCCGCGCGGCGTTGTCGGGGTCGGCGAAGAAGTCGGCGATCGCGTCGATCCGCTCCTGCTTGCGTGCCGGCGGGTTGATTCCCAGCGTCCGGCAGATGCCCGCCAATGCTTCGCTGGTGATCGGAGCATCGTCCGAGGCCATCGACACCGCGACCTCCGGCACGAGGCCAACGGCTTGCGGCCGGAGCGCAGCCGACCCGTCCGGCTGCAGAACAATCAGTTCGCCGGCGGCAAGCCGGGCCAACTCGCGGTCCAGGTCGTCGGCGTCGAGTCCCGGTGTCTGTTGCTCGATCTGAGCTCGTGTCACCTCACCGCCGAGAGTCGCGAACACCCGCAGCAGTTGAAGCCCTGTGACCCCGGCTGTCCGCGCAGCGACCCACGCCGCTTCACCGCCGATGCGCCACTGTCTCAATCTGGTGGCCGGATTCCCCGGCCTTGGTCCCGACGCGACACCGAACGCGTGCACGCCCAACAGCGGAACGGCACGCAGGTGTTCGGCCGACGATTGCGTCATACGGCCACGCTACGCAGGCCGGGGGTTCTATCCGACCGGGACCTCCGGCAGGGTCTCCAGCGCATGGGACAGCCGGGCATCAGTGACGTCCTCGTCCACCATCCGGCCGTTGAGGTAGGCGTCGTAGGCCGGCAGGTCGAAGTGGCCGTGTCCGCACAGTGCGGTGAGGATGACCGTCTCCTCGCCGGTTTCGCGGGCCTTCTTCGCCTCCCGGACCGCCAATGCCAGTGCGTGGGTGGGCTCCGGCGCGGCGACGATGCCCTCCGTGCGCGCGAACTGGACGGCGGCTGAGAAGCACTCGGTCTGCGGCACCGCCTCGGCGGTCATCAGACCCTGCTCGTAGACGTGGCTGATCAGCGGCGCCATGCCGTGGTACCGCAGGCCGCCGGCGTGGATCGGGTCCGGAACGAAGTCGTGGCCGAGGGTGTGCATCTTCATCAGCGGCGTCATACCGGCGGTGTCGCCGAAGTCGTAGGCGTACACCCCGCGGGTCAACGACGGGCAGCTGGCAGGTTCCGCGGCGACGATCTCCGGGGAGATCCGCCCGGCCATCTTCTCGCGCAGGAACGGGAACGACAGGCCCGCGAAGTTCGACCCGCCCCCCGTGCAGCCGACGATCATGGTCGGGGTGTCGCCGGCCATCTCCATCTGCAGCAGCGCTTCCTCACCGATCACCGTCTGGTGCAGAAGCACGTGGTTGAGCACCGAGCCGAGCGCGTACCTGACATCGGGGTTCTGCGCTGCGACCTCGACGGCCTCGGAGATCGCGATGCCCAACGAGCCGGATGCGTTGGCCGGGTCCGCCCCGAGCATGCGTCCGGCTTCGGTCAGGTCGGACGGGGATCGGTGCACCGAACCCCCGAACGCCTCGATCATGAGCCGGCGGTACGGCTTGGAGTCGTACGAAGCGCCGACCTGCCACACCTCGCACTCCAGGCCATAGAGAGCGCAGGCGAAGGCCAGAGCCGTGCCCCACTGTCCGGCGCCGGTCTCGGTGGTGAGCTTCTTCACGCCCTCCATCGCGTTGTAGTACGCCTGCGGCACGGCGGTGTTCGGCTTGTGCGATCCGGCCGGTGAGACGCCCTCGTACTTGTAGTAGATGCGCGCGGGCGTGTCGAGCGCCTGCTCCAGACGGTGCGCGCGGAACAGGGGAGTCGGCCGCCACTGCCGGTACACGTCGAGCACGCCGCCGGGGATCTCGACGAAACGTTCCGAGGTGACCTCCTGCTCGATCAAGCCCATCGGGAACAGCGGGGCAAGATCTTCCGGGCCCACCGGCTGCTTGGTGCCAGGGTGCAGCGGCGGGGGCGGGGGTTCCGGCAGGTCCGGGATGATGTTGTACCAGGTCGTGGGGATCTGGTCCTCGGTGAGCAGGTATTTGTGCTGGCGTACGGTGTCGTCCATCCCAGGTGCCTTTCCTCGCTTGGTCGGCACGCTACCGAGGGGTTCGTGACCACCCGAGTCCGGGGTCAGTTGCCTGGGCGACCCAGGTGGTCCCGTACGGCCACGACATGCGCTCAGGCGGCGAGACCGGCCTGCACCGGTGTCGCTCCAATTCCGACAGCAGCCCATGAAGCACGGCGGCTGGCACCACCAACAACTGTCCGACGGGCGTGATGATCTCCCAGCCCAGGGAACTGCTCGGGTGAGGTCGACCCTGGAAGCGGGCTCGCAACGCGCTCAACGGGATCCCCATGGCGTTGCCCCACATCATCGTGCGGGTGGCGAGCAGGATGCACAATGCCTGTTCATCGCCGTACTGCTCAACCATGCTCTGCCAGGCGCCCGCGTGCGGGTTTCCGCGGGTGTCGGCGTAGTGCTGTCCGAACCCGATGGCCGGAAGTTGGTCGTCCGGGACGCCCCGCGTGATGCCACCAAGCAGATCGCGCACCTCGTCGGCGTCCATGCCTGCCTCAAGCGCGAACTTCGCGTGGCCGTAGGCGCACAATTCGCAGCCGTTGACCTCTGTAACGGCCAGTCTGATCCGCTCCGCGAACTGCTGATCGCACTGAACGTCGACCCTGATCGCCCGCACGACGGTTCGCACAGCCTGCTCGGTGATGCGGTATGTGTCGCGCACTGAGTAGCGCTGCCTGGCGACCATCTGCATACTTCATGTTCCCATGTGCGACTAGTCTGCGAGCAGTGGGCCGACGGCAGCGACGAACTCGTCGACGTCGGCTTCGGCGGTGTCCCACGAGCACATGAGCCGGTACTCGTTCGGTGCCAGCCACGGGTAGAAGTGGTAGGCGTCCTGCAGCGCGGCGGCGTCGGTCAGAGACACGAAGACCGCGTTGACCTCGACGGGCTGCGTCAGCGGCACGCCCACCTCGACCAGACGCTCAGCGAGCCGTCGGGCCATGGTGTTGGAATGCTCGGCGTTGCGCCGCCACAGATCCCCGGACAGCAGTGCGATGAACTGCGCGGCCAGGTAGCGGTGCTTGCTCATCAGCTGAGTGGTGGCCTTGCGGATCCACTTGGCCTGGTCGGCCAGACCGGGATCCACGAACACCACGGCCTCGGCGCCCATCAGGCCGTTCTTCGTACCCCCCATGCTGATCACGTCGGCGTCGAACATCCCGGCAGCCTCGCCGAGACCGATCCCGAGCGCCGCCGCGGCGTTGGCCAGGCGGGCACCGTCGACGTGGATCTTCATCCCCAGTCGACGGGCTTCGGTCACCAGCGCGCCGGCCTGCTCGGCGGTGTAGACGGTTCCGTACTCCGTGGACTGGGTCAGGGACAGCACCTTGGGCTGCACTGCGTGCTCATCACCGATGCGTTCGCAGGTGGAGGCCAACTGCTCGGGCACGATGCGCCCGTCCGGGGTCGGCAGGCCGATGAGCTTCGATCCCAGGATCCGCTCCGGTGCACCCCCCTCGTCGACGTTGATGTGCGCAACATCCGAGCAGACCACCGCGTCCCAGGGGCGCAGGCAGGACTGCAGCGCGATGAGGTTGGCGCCGGTTCCGTTGGCCACCAGGATCGGCACGCTGTCGGCCCCGAACTCCTGCCGCAGCAGGTCTTCTGCCTCGCGTGTCCAGGGGTCGTCGCCGTACGCGCTGACGTCGCCCCGGTTCACGTCGGCGAGGGCCGCCATGACCTCGGGGTGCACACCGCTGTGATTGTCGCTGCCGAAAGAGACCATGTCTCCATGGTGTCCGACGGGTGTGGGTGGGTGTCCACGAGCCCCGGGCTATGTGCCCCTGACCTTGGCCACCCGAGTCGTCTTGGCCTTGGCACTGTCGGTGGCCGGCAACTTCAGCCGGTACCGCACCACGGTGCCCTTCTTCGCCCGCAGGGTCACCTTCCGCTTCGGGCTCTTCCAGGTGTACCGGTGGTACTTCTTCCAGTGCCCCTTGACCTTCTTCTGGACGATGCCCTTGCGGCCCTTGGCCGGTTTGACGCGCACGGTGATCCTCACCTTGCCCTTGCGCGCGACTGTCTTCTTGGGCCAGCCCTTGACCGTGGTCTTGGATCTTGGTCTTCGGCTCCGGGGGCGCCAGGTAGGTGAATGCGGAGGCAAGAGTCGCCGGGCCCGCTGGGCTGGTCAGCACGATGTCCACCGTTCCCGCCGGTCCGCCGGGTGTGGTGATCGTGACCGCCGCATCCGATCCGACGGTGAAGGGGACTGAGATCCCACCCATCGTCACGTCGCTGGTGGCCAGCAGTCCCGACCCGTCCAATGTCACCGCCGTCCCCCCGGTGGTCGGACCATTGCCGGGACTCGCGGCGGTCAGAGCCGGGCTCGGGAAGAACGAGCGGGTGCTGTACCACGGTGTGAACGCCCCACAGCACCGTCGCATAGCGACCGTCACCCGACTGTGTCATCGCCGCACCGCTCACCTCGTCACCAGATTGCCACACCGTCTCGCGGTGTCCAGGTGGCGCCCCCGTCCGACGTGATGATGGTCTGCAGCGTGCTCGGGAGCCGGCATTGTCGACCCACATCGCGCGGGCCGAACGCCCATCGGCGGAAAGCACCATTCGCCGGCCTCTTCGGATCCGGCTCTGCGCGCTGAGGCTCACGTCCGGCGACCAACTGCCACCGCCATCGGAACTCCACGCACTTCGGACCTCGTAGGTGGGATCCGTGTTCACGTACCGACTCCAGGCCGCGACCGCACGCAGGCCGTCGGAACTCACGGAAACCACCGGGTACTCGCCGTACTGGCCGCTCGGGCTGACGCGGGTCGGGGAGTTCCACGAGGCGCCGCCGTCTGAGGAATTGGTGGTCGCGATGTACCGGTCGACGCCGGGGCTGCTGTCCCACACGATCGTGGCCCGCAGCCCGTCGGCGGAGACCCCGAGGCTGGGATGGTCCCCGGACTCCACCGGGTCCGATATCGACACGGCGTCGGACCAGGTCTTCCCGCCGTCGGCCGTGGCTGCTGTCTGCACGCCGCGGAACCCGATCTCGTACTGTCCCCAGGCCACGACCGCCTGCAGGCCGTCGTCGGACAGGCCGACGCGTGGCACCCCGCTGCTGTAAACCCTGCGCGGACAGCGACCGGACCGGGCTCCAGGTTTGTCCGGAGTCCCCGCTGCTGGCCACCTGCACGTCGTAGTGCTCGGAGCCGTCGTCGTGGCGCCAGGCGAGCAGAACTCGCGTGCCATCGGCTGAGCCGATCACCTGCGGCAGGAAGTCATCCCGGTCGTCGGACACCGCGACCGGAGCGGTCCAGGTCGTCCCGGCGTCGGTACTGGTGACCGAGCGGATGCCTCCGGGATCGGCCCTGAGCGCGTAGACCACGACGATGGTGCGCCCTCTGACGGAGACCTTCGGATCGTTGACTGCGCCAGTGGGCGAGATCTGCCGCGGGGTTGTCCACATGCGGCCGCCGGTGTAGCTCGTGCCGACCTGGATCGCATCGGACTGCCACACCGCGGCCAGCAGCGAGCCGTCCTCGGAGCTTGCGACCTGCGACTGGGTGCCGGAGTCGGTCAGAACCTGGGGAGGGGCCCACAGATCAGCGCGGGCCGGCGGGGCCCCGCAGAGAAGCCCTGCGCACAGGGCGAGGGTGATCATCGAAGATCGGAATAGCCGCAGCGTCGGCATGGTGACCATCCCCTTCACCGCCTCGCCCATTCCAGTCTACTCCCGGGCGGTCCCTGCCCGTCCGCTATCGCGCTGCGCAGCGGTGTTCTAGCGTGAAGTCATGCTCGCGGCTTATGTGTCGGACTTCGATTCCGACGATCCGGTGTCCGCACTACAGGTCGGGGATCGCCCCGCCCCCCAAGTTCCAGAGGGTTGGGTCGAGGTGAAGGTCAAGGCGGCCTCGCTGAACCATCACGATCTGTGGAGCCTCAAGGGGGTCGGCCTGTCGGCCTCGGCGCTGCCGATGATCCTCGGCTGCGACGCCGCTGGAGTCGATGCCGAGGGCCGAGAGGTCATCGTGCACTCGGTGATCGGATCGGCCAGGCCGGCGGCGGTGATGAGACCTTCGATCCGGGCCGCAGCCTGCTCAGCGAGAAGTACCAAGGCACCTTCGCGCAGTGGGTCACCGTGCCGGCGACGAACCTCATCCCGAAGCCTCGGGCGCTGTCCTTCGCTCAGGCGGCCTGTCTGCCGACGGCATGGCTGACCGCCTACCGCATGCTGTTCACGCGCGGTGCTCTTGTGCCCGGGGAGACCGTTCTGGTGCAGGGTGCCGGGGGAGGCGTGGCGAGCGCCGCGATCATGCTGGCGCGGCACGCCGGCGCCCGGGTCTGGGCGACCACGCGCGACAAGACCGACTTCGCGCTCGAGATGGGCGCGCACGCGGTGTTCGACTCCGGTCAGAAGTTGCCACACCGGGTCGACCTGGTGATCGAGACCGTGGGCAAGGCGACATGGTCCCACTCGATCCGCAGTCTGCGGCCGGGCGGGCGGCTGGTGGTCAGCGGTGCCACCACCGGGGGCCAGCCGCCCGCGGATCTGAACCACGTTTTCTTCCGGCAACTCAGCGTCATCGGTTCCACGATGGGCACTGCGGCCGAACTGCGGCGTTTGATCGACATGTGCGAAGCGACGGGTCTGCGCCCGCCTATCGACGCCGAGTACGCCTTGGCGGATGCGCGCTCGGCGTTCGAGCGACTTGCGGCCGGTGAGGTGCGAGGCAAACTCGTGCTGACGATGGATTGACGGCACCCGCTGCCGCAGGCGTTGGAGTTAGGTACAGACGTTGCAGGCGGCCAGCCCGCTCGGTGCTGACCGACCTCCCGGCGAGAACAGCACCCCGACATGAGCAACCACGTCCGGCATCAGGCGTGGCCGCCGAGCGCCGCGTCCAGCACCGGTGGTCAGGGCTCAAGGCATTGATCCAGTGCTGTGGGCCGATGGGCGAAGAAACCCTGGTACAGGTCGCAGTCGTTCTCAGCCAACCACTCGTACTGAGCCTGGTTCTCGATACCCTCGGCCACCACCACGAGTCCCAGGTCGTGCGCCAAGCCGATCAGTGATCGCACGAGCGCTTGGGCGGTGGTGTCAGAGAGGACCGCCGCGGTGAACGACTTGTCGATTTTCACCGAGTCCGCCGGCAGGGATCGCAGATGGGCCAACGAGGAAAAACCAGTGCCGAAGTCGTCCAGGGCGATGCCCACACCGGCGCTGTGCAGGGACTCGATCTGGTCTCGGACCCGCCCGTCGTCGGTGAACGCCGTGGTCTCGGTGACCTCCACAACCATGGCCGAATACGGAACGGCCAGGCGATCTGCAGCGCTGAGCAGATACTGATCGACGTCCACGTCGCGGAACTGCTGGGCCGACAGGTTCACACCCACCGACGCGTCGCGGAACCGTTGCTGCCGGCGGAGCACACGAGCAGCCATGAGTGCAGTATCGATGGACCAGTGGGCCAACGGACCCGCGACGATCGGCGCGGAGATTATCGGTCCGAACGTTGCCGGGGTCAGCACTGGTCCCGGGGCGCGGGGCCATCTGACCAGACCCTCAAAACCCACGACCGTGTCGTCCGCGAAGCGCAGGATCTGCTGGTAGTGCAACGTCAGCAGTCCCGAATCCAGTGCAGTCGTGAACTCATGCTGCATCTGCAGCAGTGCGGCGGTCCGGTCCCGCAGGGCCGGCCGGTAGGTTCGCACCCGGTTGCGTCCTTGCGCCT
This sequence comes from uncultured Actinomycetota bacterium, assembly GCA_963704075.1. GTDB lineage: Bacteria > Actinomycetota > Actinomycetes > S36-B12 > UBA10799 > JADKAV01. The sequence continues at coordinate 160,667 of CAVPGV010000020.1, read as the reverse complement.
TCGAGTCGATCCGCGCGGCGTCAGCTCGAAGAATGAGTTCTGAGGCGAGTTCGGTGACCGGTTCGGCTGATGTGTCGACCGTGGCGATGCCGATGCTCATCGACAACATGAGCCGCCGCTCCCCGACGTCTAATGGCAGCCTCGCGATTGCCCGCACCCGTTCGCCGAGATGGGCCAATGTCGGGTCTGCGGCCCCCTCGATGAACATAGCGAACTGATCACTGGCAAGGCGGACCACCTCGCCTCCGGGTGGGCACATCCGTACAAGGCGGTCAGCCATCGCTCGCAGCACCTTGTCGCCGTCGGGGTAGCCGATCGCCTCATTGACGGCCGCGAATCCGTCGATGTCGCATATGAGTAGGCCGCACTTCCCCTCTTGTGCCCGTCGGATCCGCTCATCGAGTTGTCGCCGGTTGCCAAGTCCAGTGACCGGGTCGTGGGCGCTCTGATGGGCCAACATCTGCTTGAGCTGGAGGTCCTCAGTGATTTCCCGGTGGGTGATCACCGCACCGTGCGCACCGGCGAGTCGTCGAATCTCCATCGTGTACCAATGGGGGCCGTCGGGACGATCGCAGCGATACCCGGCGTTCGCGGTCGGTACTTGACCGCTCAGGACCTTCTGTAGCTCGACCAGAACCTCGCGTGCGCTCTCGTCTCCGGAGTCGGCCGCCTCGCGGACCGGCCGTACGTAGTCGGCGCCCACGCTGACGAGGTCCATGCGGGCGTCTGTGGCCAGGGCTACGTCGAGCCATTCGCGATTGGCCGCCACGATCACCCCGTCGCCATCCACGACCACGGCCATCGCGCCTGATGCGTCGAGAGCATCGGTGAGCAAGCCCTCGGCGGCCTGCATCCGGCTCCTCGCCAAGGTGAGCTCACTGTTGTCGCGATTGACGGCCACGGCTCCGATGAAGTGACCGTCGTCGTCGCGGATCCTCGTGACGGAGGACACCACCGAAACCGTGCAGCCCGCTTTCGACTGCTGGGTGACCTGTCCGGTCCAGCGGCCCGTGCGCAGCAGTTCTTCCCACGCGAGGTCCTGCGTCATGTCCGGATCGTCGTAGTAAGTGGTGCACAGCGACGCCAGGGGGTTGCCGACGGCGTCGTCGGCGGATATCCCGTAGAGCCGATGTGCGGCTGAGTTCCACCGCACCACGCGGAACTCGTGATCGACGGCGATCACGGCGTCCGCGATGGCTTCACTTACTTCGCGGCCGAAGACCAGATGGTCGGTGAGCGATGCGGCGAGCACCAAAGGTCCAAGAGTGATCGTGGTCGACAGCAACAGTGAGACGTCGCCGTCGGAGAACCGTTCGCGGCCTGGCCCGCGCCAGTAGACCACCGCCCCCGGGGCGTAGCCAGGCACCGTCAGTGGCGCGAGCACAACGGAACTCCAGTCGAGCGCAGCAGCGACCTCCGCCCCCTCGTCTAGGCGATGTCGGGACAGCAGGCCCTGCGTGCCGTTGCGGAGCAGGTTCTGAACATCACGCTCCAGTCCCGCCACGGCCGTTCCGACGTAGGAGGAGCTACCGCCGGCCGGCACCAGGGCCAGCGTCTCCATCGAGAGTCCGGGGACGAAGCCCACCAATCCGTCCGCGAACGCAGGCGTGAGGTTGGCTTCCATCGCGTCGATGAGCTGGATCACGCCGCATGGTCCCCCCGCAAGGGCTGAAAGGATGCGCGCTGTCAGCACGTCGCTACGGCCCATGGGGACACCTCCTGCCCCATCCTTGCCCGCTTCGAGGCGTTTGTCGCATTCGTCCGTTCGAGGTCACCATGGGTCACGTTGCGTACAGGCGTTGGAGCTGGGTACGGGCACCGATGTGAACAACTTCAACGCCCGTGCAGGCGGGCGACCCGCTCGAGGCACACGGCTCGTTACCCGCGACGAGCCCACTTGTTCTCGTACATCCGGGCGTCCGCCGTGGCCACGGCGTCGAGTACCGGGGTGACGGTGTCGGCGACCGCCCACCCGATGGACGCCGGGACGCCGGCCCGGTCCAGGTCGTCGGCAAGCCGTTCGCAGTAGGTCGATGGATCCGGCCCATCGGGGTCCTCGAGCAGGATCCCGAACTCGTCGCCACCGATCCGGGCCACGACGTCGGCGGTGCGGTTCGACTCGAGCAGGACCTCGCCGGCCAAGCGCAGGTGAGCGTCACCGGCCGCATGGCCCCGCTGGTCGTTGACGCCCTTCAGCCCGTCGAGGTCGATCACGACGACGCCGTGACGCGTACCGAACGCGCGGATGTTCTCCTGGGCGCGTGTCAGCAGGCGGTCCCATCCGCGGCGGTTCAGAGTACCTGTGAGGGGATCGCGGTGTGCCACATCCAGCAACTCGTCGGCCAGTGCCGAAAGTCGGTTGGCACGCACCTGCGTGGCGAGAATGGTCGAGAGCAGGCTGGCGAGCGTTGCGATGAGATCTGCCTCGGACTGCAGGGCGTCGGTCTGCTGCTGCGGATCGATCGCGCACAAGGTTCCGAATACCTGCTCATCGACGATCAACGGGAATCCGACGTAGGCCTCGATCGGGATGTCGCGCCCGATGGGGGCAGCCGCGTACGCCGGGACGGCGCTGGATTCAGGTGCGATGTTGGGACCCTCGCCCCTGAGCATCCGGTAGCAGAACGAGTCGCTCCATCGGAACAAGTCCCCGTCGGCCACCCCGTAGGAGCGGTCGGCGGCGCGCAGGACGATCCAGTCGTCCTCCACGGTTCGGGTGACCATCCACAGGCCCATCGGGATCCGCACCTGCAGCAAGTCCAGAACGGCGTCCGAGGCCTCCTGGAAACTGCTGAACGGAACCCCCGCGGCCTGGCGCGAGCCGGCACCAGCGCCGCTCACTCGTCGTCGTCTCGTGCCAGCCAGGTGGCCAGGCGCTCGACCACGTTCTCGTCGTCGGGGTGGAGATCGACGTAGACGCGCAACTGGTCGGCCAGCCAATCGACGGCGAACTCCTCACCCTCGCGGCGGCGCAGCAACTCCTCGATCCCGCGGTCGCTGTCGTACATCAGGCACCGATGGCCTTGGCGACCACCTGCGCCTGCTCCGCCTCATGGGCCTTGTGGGAACCGGTCGCCGGCGAGGCAGATGCTGTGCGGGACACCCGTCCGATGCTGCGACCGTCGAGGAACTCCGGCAGGTTGATCGAGATGTACTGGTAGGCGCCCTGGTTCATCGGCTCCTCCTGGACCCAGATCACTTCGGCGTCCTCCGGGAACTGCTGTAGGGCGGCCCGGATCTCCTCGCCCGGCAGCGGGTAGAGCCGCTCGAGGCGAACGATCGCGACGTCCTCGCGGCCGGCCTTCTGCCGCCCGGAGAACAGGTCCCAGGTGATCTTGCCCGAACACAGCAGCACACGTCGCACGCCGGCCGGGTCCACGGTGTTGTCGGTGATGACCGGCTGGAAGTAGCCGTTGGTGAAGTCGCCGGCCTTCGAGGTGGCGGCCTTGAGTCTCAGCATCGACTTGGGGGTGAACACGATCATCGGCTTGTGATGCGGCGCCTTGGCGTGCCAGCGCAACAGGTGGAAGTAACTGGCGGACGTGCTGGGCATCGCCACGGTCATGTTGTTCTGCGCGGACAGTTGCAGGTAGCGCTCGACCCGTGCCGAGGAGTGGTCGGGTCCCTGCCCCTCATAGCCGTGCGGCAACAACATCACGATCCCCGACAGTTGCCCCCACTTCTGCTCACCGCTGGAGATGAATTCGTCGGTGATGGTCTGCGCGCCGTTGGCGAAGTCCCCGAACTGGGCCTCCCACAGCACCAGCGTTTCCGGGGCCTGCACGGAGTAGCCGTACTCGAACCCGAGGGCCGCGAACTCGCTGAGCATGGAGTCGAAGACGTAGAACCGGCCCTGGTCGCTGGACAGGTTGTGCAGTGGCACATACCGCTCCTCGGTCTCGCGGTCCACGATCACCGCGTGCCGCTGGCCGAACGTCCCGCGCGCGGTGTCCTGGCCGGTGAGGCGCACGTTGCGTCCCTCCATCAGCAGCGAGCCGAAGGCCAGCGTCTCGCCCATGGCCCAGTCGATCGTCCCGTCCTGGACCATCTGCGCGCGACGCTGCAACTGCGGCTGCAGACGCGTGTGCACGGTGAGCCGGTCGGGAAGCGCGACCTGGGAATCCACGATGCGCTTGAGGGTCTCCTCGCTGATCGCGGTCTCCACGTGCGCCGGGTACTCCACGACCGTGAGGACCTTCGTCTCCTCGGGGTGGGCCATCGCCTCGCGGGTCTCCGAGAACACCCGCTCCAGTTGCGACTGGTAGTCCTGCAGCGCCTTCTCGGCGTCCTCCTGCGACAGGTCGCCGCGCTCGATCAACGACGAGGTGTAGAGCTTGCGCACCGAACGCTTCTGGTCGATGAGCTTGTACATGTTCGGGTTGGTCAGCGAGGGGTCGTCGGCCTCGTTGTGCCCGCGGCGTCGGTAGCAGACCAGGTCGATGACCACGTCCTTGTTGAACGCCTCGCGGAAGTCGAACGCCATCCGTGCCACCCGAACGCAGGCCTCCGGGTCGTCGCCGTTGACATGGAAGATCGGCGCCTGCACCGTGCGCGCCACATCGGTGGCGTACACCGAACTACGACTGCTCTCCGGAGGAGTGGTGAAGCCCACCTGGTTGTTCACGATGATGTGCACCGTGCCGCCGGTGCGGTAGCCGCGCAGCTGCGACAGGTTCAGGGTCTCTGCGACCACTCCTTGACCGGCGAAGGCGGCGTCGCCGTGCATCAGGACCGGCAGGACGGGGAACTCCTCACCGCGGTCCAGCATGTCCTGCTTGGCGCGGACGATCCCCTCGAGCACGGGGTTGACCGCTTCGAGGTGGCTCGGGTTGGCGGCCAGCGACACAGTGATCACCTCGCCGCTCTCCGCCTCGTACTCGCCAGTGCTGCCGAGGTGGTACTTGACGTCTCCGGACCCCATGACGGAGTCGACGGTGCCGCCCTCGAACTCCCGGAAGATCTGCGCATAGCGCTTGCCGGCGATATTGGCCAGAACGTTGAGACGCCCGCGGTGGGGCATCCCGATCGCTACCTCTTCCAGCGTGTCCTGGGCGGCGGCTTCGAGGATCTCGTCGAGCACAGCCACCGTGGATTCGGCGCCCTCCAGCGAGAAGCGCTTCTGGCCCACGTACTTGGTCTGCAGGAACGTCTCGAAGGCCTCCGCCGCGTTGAGCCTACGAAGGATCTGCATCTGCTCATCGCGGGTCGGCGGGGTGTAGGGACGCTCCACCTTGCTCTGGATCCACGCGCGCTGCTCCGGGTCCTGGATGTGCATGTACTCCACACCGATGGTCCGGCAGTAGGAGTCGCGCAGGATGCCCAGGATGGTGCGCAGTTTCATGAACGGCTGTCCGCCGAACCCGCCGGTGGCGTACTCCCGGTCGAGGTCCCACAGGGTCAGCCCGTGGCTGGAGATGTCCAGGTCGGGGTGTGAGCGCTGCTTGTACTCCAGCGGGTCGATGTCGGCCATCAGGTGTCCGCGCACCCGGTAGGCGTGGATGAGTTCCTGGACGCGGGCGGTCTTGGAGATCTCGTCGTCGTGGGCCAGCGCGATGTCCTGGGCCCAGCGGATCGGCTCGTAGGGGATGCGCAACGACCGGAACACGTTGACGTAGAAGTCGTCCTCGCCCAGCAGGTACTGGTGGATGCGCCGCAGGAACTCCCCGCTCTGGGCGCCCTGGATGATCCGGTGGTCGTAGGTCGAGGTGAGCGTCAGGATCTTGCTGATGCCCTGCCGGACGATGGTCTCCACGGCCGCGCCCTGGAACTCCGCCGGGTACTCCATGGCCCCGACGCCCAGGATGACGCCCTGACCGGGCATCAGCCGTGGCACGGAATGGACGGTCCCAATGGTTCCCGGGTTGGTCAGGCTGGCAGTCGTCCCGGCGAAGTCGTCGACGCCCAGCTTGTTGTTGCGGGCGCGGTGGATCAGGTCCTCGTAGGCATGCCGGAACGCGGCGAAGTCCATGTCCTGCGCGTTCTTGATGCTCGGCACCAGCAACTGCCGGGTGCCGTCCGGTTTGCTCATGTCGATCGCGATGCCCAGCCCGACCGACTCGTGCTGCACCACCGCCGGCTTCCCGTCGATCTCGGCGTAGGAGGCGTTCATGCTGGGGATGGCCTTCATGGCCTGGACCATCGCGTAGCCGATCAGGTGGGTGAAACTGATCTTCCCCTGCCGTTTGCGCCCCAGGTGGTTGTTGATCACCACGCGGTTGTCGATCAGCAGTTTCGCGGGCACCGCGCGGACACTGGTCGCGGTCGGAACGCCGAGGCTGGCCTCCATGTTCGTGACCACCCGGGCGGCGGGCCCGCGCAGCACGGTGGCCTCCTCGCTGGTGACCTGGGGGGCCGCGGGTCTGGGCTCGGGGGCGGCCTTCGCCGGGGCCCGGGCCGCCTTGGCCTGGTCGATCTTGGTCTTCAGCGCCGCAGCGCGGGCGGGGTCCGACGGCACGTAGTCGGCGAAGAAGTCCCACCAGGCCGGGTCGACGGAATGCCGATCCTCTAGGTACTGCTCGTACAACTCGTCAACGAGCCATTCGTTGGCTCCGAAGGAGTTCCCTGCGTCAGTGGTCACGTGTGCCCCTGGGGTCGATTCGCATGCGTGGTCCAGCCTAGTGACCGGGCGGCGCGCGCGCATCGGTCGGTCAATGTGCGTACCGGACCGTTACCGCACCGTGTCCGCCGGATTCGCGGTGCGGTGGTGGATATCCGGTCATTGAGTCAACAGATCCTGACAACCTCGCCCGTTCGCGCCGGACCTACTTCACGGTCAACGCACGGGAGATGACCAGAAGTTGGATCTCGGAGGCGCCCTCGACCACCCGCAGCATCCGCAAATGGCGCAGCACGCGCTCGATCGGCCCGGACTTCATCAGGCCCATCCCTCCGAAGGCCTGCAGGCACCGGTCGGCCACGGCGTACGCCCGTTCAGTGGAGTAGTACTTCACGATGGAGGCGTCCAGCATGGCGTTCTGACCCTCGTCGACGGCCCAGGCCAGGTGGTAGACCAACCAGCGCATCGCCTCGATCTCGACCTTGCTCTCGGCCAGCGGGAAGCTGGCCCCCTGGAACGCGGCCAACGGCTTGCCGAAAGCGGTGCGCGCCTGCACGTGGGCGGTCGCGGCATCGAGGCTGAACTCGGCCAGCCCGAGGGCCTGCGCGCCGATGAATGCGCGCCCGGCGTTCAGGAACTCCATCGCCGCGAAGAAGCCCAGCCCCACCTCGCCGATGACGTGGTCGTCAGGCACCCACGCGTCCTCGAAGAACAACTCGCCCGGGTGGGTGTCGGAGATGTTCCACTGCGTCGGCCCCCGGCGGAACTGCTCGGCGGGCACCAGGAACGCCGTGATGCCACCGGCCGCCCGCTTCTCGGCGTCGGTCACCGCGAACACGACGGCGAAGTCGGCGTGCGAGGCGTTGGTGATGTAGTGCTTGTGGCCGTTGATCCGCCACCCGTCGCCGTCCTTGGTGGCTTTGGTGCGAATGGCTTGGGCGTCCGATCCGGCCTCCGGCTCGGTGAGCGCGAAGCAGGCGGTCTTCGTGCCGGTGACCACGGGGGTGACCCACTCCTTGATCAGGTGGTCGGGGAGTTTGAGCAGCAGGGAACTGGGGCCGGCGGGGTTCGGCGGCGAGATCGCGGTCATCGCCAGGCGCGAGCCGCTGCGTGCGGCGTCCTCCACCAGCGCGGTCATCCCGAGGGTGCTGAGCCCCTGCCCACCGACCGATTCGGGCATGTGCGCGGCGAAGAAGCCCGCCTCGACCGACAATGCACGAACCCGGTCCATCGCCTCGACGACCCGCTCGCGATCCGGCGAGAGGGTGTCGAACTCGCCGGCGAGGTCCTCTTCCAGGGGCATGATCTGCCGCTTGACGAAGTCGGCGAAACTGGCGCGCAGGGCCGTGATCTCTTCGGGAAACGTGAAGTCCATGTCCGCATCGTTACATGCGGATCCTGCGCACGCCGCCGAAGCCGGCGCGGGCCCGGATCGGGTCCTCAGCCAGAGGCCAGTGGCAGATCGCGTTGCTCCACGGCCGAACGCACCCGGCGCAGCACGACCTCCATGGCCGCATCCGTGCTGTGCAGCGTGCCGGTCACGGCCACCGCGCCGGAGTTGCGGGCGGCGGCGGCGATGCGCTGTGACATGACACCCGGGGCGATGAGGAAGGGTGCGACACAGATCTTCTCGTAGCCGCTGGACCGCAGATCGGCAACCGCGTCCTCGACCTTGGGACCGGTTCCCGACGCGAATGCGACCGCTGACGCCCCCCACCCGTGCGTGCGCCACTGCAGTGCCAGAGCCGCATGCCGGCTGCGGGCTGCGGCGTAGCTGGACCCGGCCGACGCGAGCACCACCGCCGTCTGTGGGTCGGGGCGGTGTCCCGCGGCCTTCAGCACCGCATCCAGGCCGTCGAGCAAGTGCGGGTCGGCACCCATCGGGTTGGCCATCAAGATGTGTGTGTGCGGGTGCGATGCCTGGGTCGCCGCCGCGAACATCGGGACGTCCGAGGTGGCGTGGTACGCGGTGGTGAGAAGCATGGGGACCACGACCAGGTCCCGGATCCCTTTCGATTCCAGGTAGGCGATCGCTCCGTCCAGGCGGGGCCGGTCCAGATCCAGGGTCGCCTGGGCGACGAACGCGCCGAGTCGGTGGCCCACCCGGCGGGCCAAGAGGTCGCAGGCAAGACGTGCCCGGGGGTCGGCGCTGCCGTGTGAGAGCAGCACGACGCCGTAGTCGGCTGGCGGGGGTGGCAGCGAGATCGTGTCACGGGACGCTCGACTCATCGGTTCTCCTTCGTTCCGCAGCGCAGGTTAGCGCCGATCTGCGATTTCGTCGCGTCAAGTGCCGTTGCGCCGGTTGGGGGATGGCCCTTTCGGGCGGTTCAGGCGTGCCCGAAAGGCCTCACCCCACCTCAGACGTGCAGCCCGCATTCGGTCTTGCCCTTGCCCGCCCATCGACCGGCCCGCGGGTCGTCCCCGGGCGCGGTCGGGCGTGTGCACGGTGCGCAACCGATGGACGTGTAGCCCGACTTCCGCAGGGGGTTGAGCAGGACGTCGTGATCGCGGGCGTACGCCTCGGTCTGGGCCTCGGTCCATGTCGCCATCGGGTTGATCTTCACCATCGAACGTCTGGCGTCCAGGGTCACCACCGCGATGTCCGAGCGGGTCGGCGCATCCACCCTGCGCATGCCCGTGATCCAGGCATCCCGACCGGCCAGCGTGCGTTCCAGGGGTTCCACCTTGCGCAGAGCACAGCAGCGATCGGGGTCGCGGTCGTGCAGGCGCGCCCCGTACTCAGCGTCCTGCTCGGCGACCGACTGCGACGGACGGACGGTCAGCAGCGACAGTGGCTGCGTCGCGGCGTACGCGGCGGCCGTGCCCAGGGTCTCGGGGAAGTGGTACCCGGTGTCGATGAAGGCGACCTCGATGCCGGGTGCCGCGCGGGCTGCCAAATGGACCAGTACCTCGTCGCCCATGCTGGACATCAGCACCAGCGAACGGAAGTGGCGTGCAGCCCAGCGGATGGCGGCGGTGGCCAGATGTACGTGGTCCACGCCTGCCCGCTGCAGGTGTCCGATGGTTGCCGCCCCCTGCGCCGCCCGCGCACTGGGATCGGCGCTGCGGACCACGGGTGGAAGGGAGTCGATGCTCATTTGCGCTCCTCGGGTTTGACGATGCGGACGGTGAAGGTGCGAGTGCACGCCCGACATCGCCACGCGCCATGGCCCGGTTCCGGCCACAAGTCCTCGTCGCCGCAATAGGGGCAGAAATGCACGACGTTCATCGCAACGACTCCTCATCGGCCCGCTCCACCCAGTCGGCGAAGGGCTCGGATTCCTCGCGCTGCTCGGTGTAGTTGGTCAGGACGCGCTGGACGTAGTCGGGAACGTCGTCGGCGATGACCTTCAACGCCCGCAGCTTGCGCCCGAAACCGGCCTGCGGGCCCAGTCGGCCGCCGAGGTGGACCTGGAAGCCCTCGACCATCTCGCCGTCGGCGTCGGGTACCAGGGATCCTTTGAAGCCGATGTCGGCGATCTGGAACCGCGCGCAGGAATTGGGGCAGCCGTTGACGTGGATGCTCAGGTCGGTACCTTCGAGTTTCTCCCCGAAATGCCCCTCGAGCCGGTCGACGAGGTCGGCGGTGCGGGCCTTGGTCTCGACGATGGCCAACTTGCAGAACTCGATGCCGGTACACGCCATGGCGCCGCGTCGGAACTCAGTGGGCCGCACCTGCAGGCCCAGCGACTCGAGGCCCGTGGCCAACTCGTCGGGCTGCGCGACATCCAGGATGACCAGTTTCTGCTGAGCGGTGAGCCGCAGGCGCCGCGAGCCGGCCCGGTCCATGAGGTCGGCGATCGCCAACAGCGTCGTCCCCGAAACCCGTCCGACGGTAGGTGCTGCGCCCACGTAGAACCGGCCGTCGGTCTGCGGCCAGATCCCCACGTGGTCTCGTCGGTCCGACGGCGGCGGCGGCGCGGGGCCGTCGGTCAGTGCCCGGCCGAGGTACTCCTGCTCCAACACGTCGCGGAACTTCTCGGCTCCCCAATCGGCCACCAGGAATTTGAGCCGCGCCCGCGTGCGAAGGCGGCGGTAGCCGTAGTCCCGGTAGACCTTGATGATGGCTTCCCAGACGTCCGGCACGTCGTCACGGGGGACCCATGCGCCCAAGCGCTGGGCCACCATGGGATTGGTCGACAGGCCCCCGCCCACCCAGACGTCGAACCCTGGGCCGAGTTCAGGATGCTCCACCCCCACGAAGGACACGCAATTGATCTCGTGGGCCACATCCTGGCGCGGGGAGCCGGAGATCGCGGTCTTGAACTTGCGCGGAAGGTTGGCGTACTCCGGATCGCCCACGTAGCGACGAACGATCTCCTCGATCGCGGGGGTGCCGTCGATGATCTCGTCGGCCGCGATCCCGGCGACCGGCGAACCGAGCACCACCCGCGGGGTGTCGCCGCAGGCCTCAGTGGTCGACAGTCCGACGGCTTCGAGCAGCTGCCAGATCGTCGGCATGTCCTCGATCCGGATCCAGTGCAGTTGGATGTTCTGGCGGTCGGTGATGTCCGCGGTGTCACGGCCGTAGCTCCGCGAGATGTTCGCGATCGTGCGCAATTGGTCGAGGCTGAGCATTCCGCCGTCCGTGCGGATGCGCAGCATGAAGTACTCGTCATCGAGTTCCTCGGGAGGCAGGCTCGCAGTGCGGCCGCCGTCGATGCCGGGCCTGCGCTGGGTGTAGAGGCCCCACCAGCGCAGGCGGCCGCGCAGGTCGTCGGGCGGAATGGACCCGAACCCCTCGTGTGCGTAGATCTGCTCGACGCGCTCCCGCACGTTCAGGCCGTTGTCCTCGGCCTTGAACTGCTCGTTGGGATTCAGCGGCTGGCGTTCGCCGAGCGCCCACTGGCCGGTGGCCTTGGTGCGGGTGGGTCTTGGGTCTGGCATCGGTTCTCCTGGAATGGGAGACCGGCGCGTAGGGCCGTGGCGCGAGGGGGGTCTCGGCGCCATGGATGCCCAGGCGCCGGTCGTCTTTGGGGTGCGACAGGTTGGCGGCTAGGCACAACAACACGAACACACACACATCCGCATGATGCGGGAAGTGGTGTTCGGCATGAGGACACTATGCACGACCGGTTGTCGGTCCACAAGCGCGGGTTGTCCGCGCGAGGGGTAAGCGTGCAAACATCTGTTGACCCGATGACCAGATGTTCACAACCTTGTCGTGGAGCTACGCCGGGTACAGCGCCACCTCGGCAGCCTTGAATGCCAGGAACACCCGGTCACCCACGTCGAGCTGCAACTCGCGCAATGCCCCGGGGGTGACGTCCGCGGCCAGGGGGCCGACATGGATCCGGATCAAGTGCGCCTGCGGTGCGATCGCGTCGATCGCACCGGCAACGACGTTGCGCACGCTGCCTTCCGGAGCCCTGCGGTGCACGGAGACGGTGGCGGGCGCGAAGGTCGCCACGGTCGCGGTTCCGGGCGTCAGAGGAGCCTGGGCGATGCCGACCACTGTGTGTCCCGCGGCAGTGGTGATCGTGTCCTGCCGCAATGCGAGGCCGTCGATGAGGTTGAGTCCGCACAGTTGCGCGGCGAAGAGTGTCCGGGGGCGGTGCAGGATCTGCCCGGTCGGTCCGGCCTCGACGATCCGCCCGCGGTCCATCACCGCGATCCGGTCGGCGAGCAATGCTGCGTCGAGGATGTCGTGGGTGACCAGGATCGCGCAGCGTTCGGACAGCAGGTGCTTGAGCGTTTGCCGGATGGCGGCGGCGACCGGGGCGTCGAGGGCGGCCAGCGGTTCATCGAGCAGTAGCAGGGCTGGTTCTGCGGCCAGCGCCCTGGCCACGGCCACCCGCTGTGCCTGCCCGCCCGACAACTGGTGGGGCCGTGAGCCCGCGAGGTCGGCCGCCTCGAGATCGCGCAGCCAGCGCATCGCCCGGTCCCGCGCCGCGGCGCGCTGGACACCCCGTGCCCGCTGGGCGAACGCGACGTTCTCGAGAGCGGACATGCGGGGGAACAGCAGCGCCTCCTGGGACAGCATCGCGACACTCCTGCGATGCGCCGGCAGGTAGTCGCCATCCCTGGCATCGAACAGGGTGCGGCCGTCGAGGACGACACGGCCCGCGTGCGGCCGCAGAAGCCCGGCGATGACCTGCAGCACCGTCGACTTGCCCGAACCGTTGGGGCCCACGAGCGCCAACGTCTCCGGGCCGGCCACCTCGAGGTCGACATCCACACCCCGTTCGGGGACCATGATGTGCGCCGACAGGCTCACAACGTCCCCGGATGCCGTCGGGCCAGTCCGATGACCGCCACCGCCACCACCACCAGCAGCAGCGACAGCGCAACCGCGGCGTCGGGATCGGTCTCCCGCTGCAGGTAGATCTCCAACGGCAGCGTCCGGGTGACCCCCTGCAGGCTCCCCGCGAAGGTGATGGTGGCCCCGAACTCGCCGAGCGCCCGGGCGAATGCCAGCACGGCCCCCGAGGCCAGCGCGGGGGCGACGCTGGGCAGTGTCACCCGTCGCAGGACCGTGGTCGGCCCGGCCCCGAGAGTCGCGGCGACGTTCTCGTAACGCGTCCCGACGGTCCGCAACGCGCCTTCCAGGCTGATGACCAGGAAAGGCATGGCAACGAAGGTCTGAGCGAGAATCACAGCGGTGGTGGAGAACGCGATTTGAATGCCGAAGGCTTCGAAGGAAGCGCCGAGCAGACCCCGCCGTCCGAACGTGTAGAGCAGCGCAATCCCTGCCACCACGGGGGGTAGGACCAAGGGCAGCAGGACCATGGACCGCGCAAGATTCATGGCCCGTCCGCGGCCGCGCGACAGAACCAGGGCCAAGGGGATGCCCGCCACGAGGCACAGGCCGGTGGCCACCGCGGACGTGCGCAGGCTCAGCAGCAGAGCCGCGATCGACGACTCCGAGGTGATCAGAGTCAGGAAGTCGTTCCAATCGACGCGGGTGATCATCGCCCCCAACGGAGCGAGGATGAAGGCCGCCCCCAGCAGGGCGGGCGCATAGACCCAGCGCGGCAGCGGGGGGCCTGGGGTCATGGCCCGGCGTCCGATGGGGTGCCGGAGGCCGGGTCGAATCCGGCGTCTGCCAGGATCCGCTGTCCTGGTGGGCCGATGACCGTCTGGACGAACGCGCTGGCCGCCTGCTGATCCCGCGCCGCGGTCAGCACGGCGATCGGGTACTGGTTGGTGCTGTTGACGTCGTCCGCGATGCCGATGGCCATCACTGATCCGACCTCGGTGGCCACGTCCGAGACGTACACGATCCCGGCGTCGGCTTCGCCGGTGGCGACCTTGTTGAGGACGTCAGTCACGGACGTCTCCTCGCTGTCGGCCAGGATCGTGAGCCCGCTGGCGCGTTCGATGCGCGTGGTCGCCGCTCCGCACGGAACCTGATCTGCGCACACCACGACGTTCCGACGCGGGTCGGTCAGGTCGGTCAGACCGGTCACCCCGGCCGGGTTGTCGGTCGGCACCACGATGGTCATCGTGTTCGAGGCGAAGACGATCGGCGTCACGGTGAGTCCCTCGGCTGTGGCCTTCGCCATGGTGGGTTCATCGGCGGTAGCCAGGACGTCGCCGGGGGCGCCTTGCTGGAGTTGGGCCACAAGATCCGAGGACCCGGCGAAGTTGAACCGCACGGTGGATCCCGGATTCTCTCTCTGGAACTCCTCGGCGATCCGCGTGAAGGGTGCACGCAGCGAGGAAGCTGCCAGGACGGTGATCTCCGTGCCGTTGTCGCCGCCGCCCGCACACCCCGAGATCAAGCCCAGGACCATCACGCCGGCCGCGGCGAAGGCCGTCCTCACGTTGTGCCCGGGGTTTCGATGATGACGTTGGTGGATTTGATCACCGCACTGGCCGTGCTCCCGACCTCCAGGCCGAGATCACGGACCGCCTCCGAGGACATCAGGGAGACGACCCGGAACGGCCCGCACTGCAACTCCACCTGCGCCATGACCTCGTCGACCACCAGGCCGGTGACGATGCCGGTCAGATGGTTGCGGGCAGAACTGCGACCGGAGTGCTGCTCGGAGTCGGCGAGGGACTTGACGTAGCCGGCCAATCGGGCGGCGTCGATGAGCTTGCGCCCCGAGGAGTCGATGCTCACAGTCAGGGTCCCGGAGTCGACCAGACGTCGAACCGTGTCGTCACTGACCCGCAACAGGCGGGCGGCCTCAGAGATTCGCATGTGCGGCACAAAAGGCAGTATATCTCCCGATATCCGACTTCCTACGCCTCAATAGGCCGCATGTGCCTAGGGACGCTGGCACTGCGAGGATCGCTGACATCGACCGCGAACGGGGGTGCTGTGTCCGGTCCCCACCGGGACCTGCCTACCCGACGGACCGCTCAGGGGCACGGCCTGCGCTCAGGGCGCATTAGCGCGCGACCGTCCACTACCTTCGTGCCAGACGAAGGGAGTTCATCATGGCGCACGGGCCCCTGCCGGGTGCTGGTGACAGCGGACCGGTGGTCGAGGAGAAGTACCACACCGGCCGGGTCGTCGGGATGGCGACCGTGGCTGCGCTCGGTGGCTTCCTGTTCGGTTTCGACTCCGCAGTCGTCAACGGCACCGTCGACGCCTTGAAGGCGAAATTCGACATCGGCGATGCGATCGGATTCGTCGTCGCGATCGCGCTGCTCGGCTCCGCCGTGGGCGCATGGTTCGCCGGACCTCTGGCCAACAAGTTCGGACGTCGCCGGGTCATGGTGGTCGCCGCCATCCTGTTCCTGATCGCGGCGGTCGGTCAGGCGTTCCCGCTGGGGGTCGCCGACCTCATGTTCTGGCGCTTCATCGGAGGTGCTGGCATCGGTATCGCATCGGTGATCGCGCCCATGTACATCGCCGAGATCGCGCCGGCGCAATTGCGCGGCCGACTTGGGTCTTTGCAGCAGTTGGCCATCGTGCTGGGCATCTTCACCACGGCCGTGACCAACTACCTGATCCTGCAGGCGGCCAGTGCAGGTAAGCCCGAGACGAACGCGAACAACACCTGGTTGTTCGGTCTCGAAGCGTGGCAGTGGATGTTCCTGGTGATGATCGTCCCAGCCCTGGTCTACGGGCTCCTGGCGCTGACCATTCCCGAGTCTCCGCGATACCTCGTCTCTGTGGGGAAGAACGAGGAGGCCGCCGAGGTCCTCTCGCAGGTCCTGGACGGCGATCAGCACGCCAAGGTGGACGAGATCCAGGCCTCACTGGAGGGCGACCACAAGCCGCGGTTCAGCGATCTGAAAGGTGCGGCACTCGGTCTGCGCCCGATCGTGTGGGTCGGCATCGCGCTGAGCGTGTTCCAGCAATTCGTCGGCATCAACGTGATCTTCTACTACTCCAACAGCATCTGGGCCTCCGTCGGATTCGAGGAGGATCAGGCGTTCCTGCTCACGTTGATCACCAACACCACCAATGTGGTGGTCACACTCGTGGCGATCTCGCTGGTCGACCGGCTGGGTCGTAAACCCCTGCTCCTGATCGGGTCGGCCGGAATGGCGGTCTCGTTGGGAGCGATGGCCTATCTCTTCGGGACGGCCGCGACCTGCACGCAGGCGCTCGTCGATGCCGGGCAGGCGGGTTGTGTCGACGCGGAGTCGATCGGGACGCCGTACCTCACCGGGGCGGCCGGCCCGATGGCCGTGATCGCAGCGAACCTGTATGTGGTGTTCTTCGGCGTCTCCTGGGGTCCCGTGGTGTGGGTACTGCTGGGGGAGATGTTCCCCAACCGCATCCGGGCGGCCGCACTGGCGGTGGGAGCCGCGGCGCAGTGGATCGCGAACTTCCTGGTCAGCGTCTCGTTCCCGGGTATGGCCTCGATCGGCCTCGGGTTCGCCTACGGCGTGTTCACGGTGATGGCCGTGCTGTCGTTCTTCTTCGTGGCGAAGTTCATTCGAGAAACCAAGGGCATGAGCCTGGAGGATATGAAGGCGGCCTGATGTGGCGCAGGGACGGCCGCTGCGCAGTTGCTGTTCGTGCCGCGCGACGATGACGGGTCCTTCGGATTTCGCCGGGAGTGAGTAATCGGAGGTGGTCGTGACGCCTTCGGTGTCGAGCAGGACGTTGACGCCGTTGTAGCGGAGGGTGCGGAAGCCGACGCGTTCGGTGGCGGGCGCGGACTTGGCCGATCACCGGCCAGACGTCCAGGCCTGGCGAACCCGAACTGACACGCCGTCGCCGCCCATGAGAGTGGCGAAGCGGGTCCTGCGTCAGGGGTGAACCCGACTCCTCGTGGATCCGAGAAAGTCCTTTTGGTGAGGATCCGACCAGGTCAGAGGTCGTTTCGTCACCGAAAGGCGCAGGGGCCCCACTGGCACGGCCGGCCGAAGCAGCGAGGCGCCGACAGAGTTCACGCCGACTCCCCTTCACATCCGAAGCGCCCGATAGCGGCTCAGCGCTGGGCAGGCTGCGCGGCTCTCCTCGGTGCACGTCCATGTACCGAGGCTCGCTCTCATCGCTTCGGCCTTTCGTGCCGACTACGCTGGTGAGCAGACGACGGAAAGGTGCCGACCATGGCCAACGGAACCCCCTCCCCGGGCTGGTATCAGGACCCGCGGGATGCCAGTCAGGTTCGCTGGTGGGACGGTGGCCAGTGGACGCACAACACCCAGCAGATGCCGGGTTCTCCCTCGCCGACCCCCCCGTCACCCACAGCGCCCGAGCAGGCGCCCACGCCCGGATTCGAGCAGACGGCCGCGGCCGATCCGTGGGCCGCAGCAGGTCAGGCTCCGGCGCAGCCCGAGCAGCAGCAGTGGGGTCAGGCTCCGGCGCAGCCCGAGCAGCCGTGGGTCAGGCTCCGGCGCAGCCCGAGCAGCAGCAGTGGGGTCAGGCTCCGGCGCAGCCTGAGCAGCAGCAGTGGGGTCAGGCTCCGGCGCAGCCTGAGCAGCAGCAGTGGGGTCAGGCTCCGGCGCAGCCCGAGCAGCAGCAGTGGGGTCAGGCTCCGGCGCAGCCCGAGCAGCAGCAGTGGGGTCAGGCTCCGGCGCAGCCTGAGCAGCAGCAGTGGGGTCAGGCTCCGGCGCAGCCCGAGCAGCAGCAGTGGGGTCAGGCTCCGGCGCAGCCCGAGCAGCAGCAGTGGGGTCAGGCTCCGGCGCAGCCCGAGCAGCAGCAGTGGGGTCAGGCTCCGGCGCAGCCCGAGCAGCAGCAGTGGGGTCAGGCTCCGGCGCAGCCCGAGCAGCAGCAGTGGGGTCAGGCTCCGGCGCAGCCCGAGCAGCAGCAGTGGGGTCAGGCCCCGGCCCAGCCCGAGCAGCCCGCAGAGGGCGGCTGGCAGCAACCGGCGCCTGGTGCCTGGGGCTCGGCGGTACCGCCTGGACCCGTCCCGCCAGGTCTTGCGCCTGGTTCACCCATGGGTCAGACGAACGTGTTCCCGACCGCCGAAACGGTGGACCCCATCACCGGTATGCCTGTGTCGGCGCCTGATGCGGGCTCCAAGACCTCAGGCAAGCGCCTCGCGGCTGTGGTGCTCGCGACGCTTCTGATCGGAGTGCTCATCCTCGGCCTGTTGTGGTTCTTCCTCTTCCGGCCGTCCTCCGACGGCGCGGGCGGCTCGACAGGTCCGGTCGAGGTCACGGCGACCTTCACCGGGACCATCGATCCCGCGTGTGCCGACCTGGGTGCCGCGCTGACGGCCGACGATCTGAGCACAACGGTCGCAAGCCGGCTCAACGACGTGGCGATCGCCAAGGACCTCGAGGAGAACAAGGCGTACTTCGAGCAGTTGGCCAAGGACATCGCGCCGCTGATGGAGCAGTACCAGAGCGCTTGTGTCGCCGCAGTGTCCGCCGGCAACGCTCCGGAGTTCTACCGAACGTTCGTCGACACGTTCGACGTGTCCGTCACCGACGGCGCGAGCGTCGCGACGGCCGCCTTGGACAGCGGTGGCCAGGTCTCGCAGGAGGAGGCCGAGCGGTTGCGGGCCGAGGCCAGCAAGCTGGAGGCGAGTGCAGCTGCGGTGATCTCCACGTTGGGTGTCACCGACGAGTCCACGTCATCGCCCGAGGCCTCGGCGTCTCCGGAGGTTTCCGGGTCCGCGACGGCGCCAGAGACAGACTCCGTAGTGCCGAGTCCGATCGGGTGAGGGCGCCTGGTGCCTGAACCCTTATGGAGTCCGTCATCGGCAGCCGTGGAGCGGACCGCCGTTCGCGCGGTGATGAAGGAACTCGAGGCGATCACCGATCGGCCCATGCTCAGCATGGCCGATTTCCACGACTTCTCCGTTGATTCCCCCGGCGACTTCTGGGACCTGGTGTGGGGTGAGTGCGGCGTCGTCGGCGATCGCGGCGAAGGCCCAGCGGTCATCAGTGCGCCGCCGGGACAGGACATCCGGACGACCCGGTTCTTCCCGGCTGCGACGCTGAACTACGCGCAGAATCTGCTGGCCGGAGGGGATCTGCCAGGAGCTCAGGACACGGCGCTGGTCTTCCGGCGCGAGGACGGGGTACGACGCGTCTGGTCCTGGGCCGAATTGCGCGCAGCGACGTCAGCGATCGCGCACGCGCTGCAATCGGCTGGGGTGGGTGCCGGAGATGTGGTCGCGGCTTGGATGCCGAACACGCCGGAGACCGTGATCACGATGCTCGCCACGTCGAGCCTCGGAGCCGTCTTCACCTCCACCAGCCCGGACTTCGGACCGGCCGGGGTGCTCGACCGCTTCGGGCAGGTCGCCCCCAAGGTGCTGGTGGCCGCAGACGGGTACGTCTATGCCGGCCGGCGTCACGATCGCCGAGAGGCGCTGCAGCAGATCGTCGCCGAACTGCCCAGCGTGCGGCAGGTGTATCTGGTCGGGGAACTCGAGCCGGGGTCGCAGGTCGATCTCCGTGTGCCCACCCGTGACTTCCACGAGCTGCTGTCGGGCAGCGGTGAAAACGACGGCGGATTCACGCAGATGCCGTTCGATGCCCCGGGGTTCGTGCTCTATTCCTCGGGACCACGGGTGTGCCCAAATGCCTGGTCCACCGAGGCGCCGGTCTGCTACTCAAGCACGCGAGCGAACATCGCTGGCACCTCGACGTGCGGCCCGGAGATCGCGTCTTCTGGTTCACCACCTGCGGCTGGATGATGTGGAACTGGCTGGTCAGCGCCCTGGCCGCGGGTGCCACCGTGGTCCTCTACGACGGATCGCCGTTCCACCCCGAGCCCGATCATCTGTGGCGGATCGCCGAGCAGGAGCAGATCACGTTGTTCGGGGTGAGCGCGAAGTATCTCGATGCCTGTCACAAGCAGGGGCTCAAACCCGGGGAGGACCGCGATCTGAGCAGTCTGCGCACGATCGGTTCCACTGGTTCGCCGCTGTCCCCGGAGGCCTTCGCATACGTCTACCGGGAGGTCAAACCCGATCTCCATCTGGCGTCGATCTCCGGTGGCACGGACATCTGCGGTTGCTTCGCGCTGGGCGATCCGACCTCCCCTGTCTGGCCCGGCGAGTTGCAGACGCCGGCACTCGGCGCGGACGTGGACGTCGTGGACGATGACGGGATCAGTCTGCGCGGGCAGGCCGGCGTCACGGGGGAGTTGATCTGCCGCAACGCGTTGCCGAGCATGCCTCTGGAGTTCGTCGATGATCCTGGTCAGGCCCGGTACTCCGCGGCGTACTTCGAGCGGTTCCCGGGAGTCTGGGCCCACGGCGACTTCGCACTGTGGACCGAGCACGACGGGATCATGATCCTGGGGCGTTCGGACGCCACCCTGAACGCCGGTGGCGTGCGCATCGGGACCGCGGAGATCTACCGGCAGGTCGAGGCGTTCGATGAGGTGTTGGAGGCGATCGCGATCGGACAGCGTCACGACGACGACACGCGCGTGGTCCTGTTCGTGAAGCTCGTCGAGGGCCACGACCTCGACGACATCCTGCGCGCGCGGATCGTCAAGCGACTGCGTGAGCAGTGCTCCCCGCGGCACGTCCCGGCGAAGATGATCGCGGTGGCGGATCTTCCCCGCACCCGATCCGGCAAACTGGCGGAGTTGGCTGTCGCCGACGTCGTCCACGGCCGAGCCGTGCGCAACACCGAGGCCCTGGCCAACCCGCAGAGCCTGGATCTCTTCACCGACCTGAAGGAATTGAGAACATGACCCTCGCCGCGGAGGCAAGTACGGCCGAAGCGCTCAACCGCCGGATCGAGCCTGACATCCCGCGCCGACGTTTCGTGCCGGGCGACGGGTGGACCAGTCACGTCCCGAACGTGTTGCGGACCCTGTTCCTGCTGGTCGCGATCTTCAGCGCCGTCACGGCGATCTTCCCGTGGTTGGCGCGCAGTCTCAGTGGCGTTCGAGAACTCATCGAGATCCTGCTGGTTCCAGCGCCCCCCAACATCGCGTGGGCCGCGCTGCTGGTGATCTTCGGCTCCGCACTGGGCAAGCGCAAGAGGTCCGCTTGGTGGTTCGTGGTCATCATCCTGGTATCGGGGATGTTGGAGTCGGCGACTCTCCTGGCCACCGAGCCGGACGTGCGGGTCAAAGAGGCTGCCACCCTGACCACTTCCTTGGCCCTGTTCGTGGTGTTGCTTCTGGCCCGCAAAGAGTTCTTCGCCGTCGTCCCGCGCCGCAACGTGTTCGTTGCCCTGGCCACGCTGATCATCGGGTTCGCGATCGCCATCCCGCTCGGCTGGGCGATGGTCGAAGCGCTGCCCGGTTCGGTGGACCGCAGCGAGGCGTGGGGCTACTCGGCCAACCAAGTGCTCGGTGGGCTGGGTCAGGAGGAGACGACCGGGATCACCGGACGGGCGACTCGGCCGGTTCCGTTCCTGCTCGGCGGGCTCGGAACGCTGGTCTACGTAGCCTTCGGCTTCGCGTTGTTCCGCACCCGGCCGAAGGAGCGTCTGCTCACCGGTCAGGATGAGGTCGATGTGCGTCGACTGCTGCATGATCATGGGGATCGGGACTCTCTGGCCTATTTCGCGACCCGCCGCGACAAGTCCGCGATCTGGTCCCCGTCGCGCAAAGCAGCTGTCACCTACCGGGTGGTCAACGGTGTGAGTCTGGCCAGCGCCGATCCGATCGGTGACCCCGAGTCATGGCCTCCGGCGATCGAGGCGTGGCTGGAGGAAGCGCGTCACTTCGGATGGGCTCCTGCGGTCATGGGCGCATCGGAACTCGGCGCCGAAGCATATGTGCGGGCCGGCCTGGAAGCGCTGTCGCTGGGTGATGAGGCGATCATCGAGTTCTCGCAGTTCACTTTGGACGGCCGCCACATGCGGGCGGTGCGGCAGGCCGTGCACCGGCTCGAGCGCGACGACTACACCACCCGGGTGCGACGTCACCGGGACATTCCCGAGGATCAGATGGCCGAGGTGATCGGAGACGCCGACCGCTGGCGCGACACGGACAACGAGCGCGGCTTCTCCATGGCCCTGGGCAGACTGGGTGATCCGCTCGACGGGCAGTGTGTGCTGACCGAGGTCTTCGACGCCCAGGGCGCGCGGCAGGGTCTGCTGTCCTTCTCCCCGTGGGGGACCCGCGGGATTTCGCTGGACCTCATGCGTCGGGATCCCGGGTCGGAGAACGGTGTGATGGAGACCATGGTCGCGGCCACGGTGGCAGCCGGTCCGGTCATCGGCGTCGACAGGTTGTCCTTGAACTTCGCGGTCATGCGAGCGATCTTCGAGGAAGGCGCGAAGATCGGCGCCGGACCGGTGATGCGGGCCTCGCGCGGGTTCCTCATGTTCGCCAGTCGCTGGTGGCAGTTGGAGTCCCTGTATCGCTCGAACGAGAAGTATGAGCCCGACTGGGTGCCCCGGTACCTTCTGTTCGAACGCTCGGGTGATCTTCCGCGGGTCGGCATCGCCGCCGGTATCGCGGAAGGATTTGTCGAGAAGCCGAGGCTTCCGTTCGGTGGCCACAGACGGGAATCTCTGGCCGACGGCAACGCGCAGTCCCCGGTGGGCTTGTGGACACCGGTCGCCGAAGAACTCGCGACGCAGGACGCCGAAGACGCCGCCATCGAGCAGCGACGGCTGCCAGAGCAGGAGATCGTCCGGCGCGACAAACTCGCCCAGATCCGGTCCCGCGGTGTCGATCCGTACGCCACCGACTTCGAGCGCACTGACATGATCGGCGACGTCCGCTCCGAGTTCGACGGGCTCGAGCCGGATGCGCGCACCGGGCGGATGGTCCGGATCGCCGGACGCGTCATGCTGAACCGCGTCACCGGCAAGCTGGTGTTCGCCCAGGTCAAGGACTGGAGCGGACAGATCCAGGTGATGCTGTCCCTGGCTGACGTCGGTCAGGAAACCCTCGACCGCTGGAAGCACGAGGTCGACCTCGGGGACCACGTCGGCGTCGTCGGTCAGGTCATCACCAGCAAGCGCGGCGAACTGTCCGTCCTGGCCACCGAATTCGTCATCACCTCGAAGTGCCTGGTGCCTCTGCCGGACAAGCACGCCGGCCTGACGGACCCGGAAGCGCGGACCCGGCAGCGGTACGTGGACCTGATCGTCAACGACGCCTCACGGGAGATGGTGGCCCTGCGCTCGACGGCGATCCGTGCACTTCGGGAGTCCCTGTGGCGCCGAGAGTTCCTCGAGGTGGACACCCCGATGCTGCAAACCGTCCACGGCGGTGCCAACGCACGGCCGTTCATCACGCACATCAACGCCTACGACATGCGGCTGTATCTGCGAATCGCCCCTGAACTGTTCCTCAAGCGGCTGCTCGTCGGAGGGGTCGAGAAGATCTTCGAGGTCAACCGCAACTTCCGCAACGAAGGTGCTGACGCCAGCCACAACCCGGAGTTCAGCAGCCTGGAGATCTACGACGCCTACGGCACCTACGAGACCATGCGGGTGTTGACCCGGGACCTGATCCTGGAGATCGCCACCGCCGTCTACGGGGAGCCGATCGCCCGGCGGCCGCTTCCGGACGGCGGCTACGAAGAGGTGGATCTTTCCCCGGAATGGCCCACCATGACGGTGCATGAGGGTGTCAGTCACGCCGTGGGCGAGGAGGTCACCGTCGACACTCCGCTGGAAGTCCTTCGGGCGCACGGCGCCCGGCTGGAGATCCCGATGGATCCGGCGTGGGATGCCTCGCAGGCCGTGCTGGAGCTCTACGAGAACCTGTGTGAGGCCAAGACGACCTTCCCGACGTTCTACCTGGACTTCCCGACCGAGGTCTCGCCGCTGACCCGCAAGATGCCCTCGGAGCCGCGGCTGGCGGAGAAGTGGGACCTCGTGGGCTGGGGTGCTGAACTGGGCACCGCCTACACCGAGTTGATCGACCCGCTCGACCAGCGCGACAGACTGGTTGCGCAGAGCCTGCTCGCGGCCGCCGGAGATGTTGAGGCCATGGAGGTCGATGAGGACTTCCTCCGGGCGCTGGAGTACGGCATGCCGCCTGCCGGCGGACAGGGCATGGGGGTCGAACGAGTGATCATGATGCTCACCGGACAGAACATCCGCGACACGATGCTGTTCCCGCTGGTCAAGCCTGACTGAGGGCTGCGATCGGGCGCTATGCGGGTGCGGGTGCTCTGACGTCCGTTCATCGCCGCGGTCGAGGTGCTGGCTTTCCAGCGGTGGAGATGACCGGTCCGTTCCTGGCCGCGCGTTGCCAGGCGAGCGGCACTCGTGTTCTGAAATTCGTTTCATCAGATGAGTTGTGCACAGGTCCCGTTCGCGGTGTCGGTTCTGTCGTACCCGTCGTAGCGTTCGTGGTGAGGGTCATGGTGGTTGTGCACAGGTTCGTTCGGACTATTGCCCGGGCACATCTATCGTACTAGTGTTCGAAGTAGAGGGGGACGGGGGATCATGACCAGCACCAGCACCAGCACCAGCACCAGCGCCAGCGCGGCGGTGTCGTTGCCGGGTCTGATCGCGTCTCTGCACGCCACCGTGGACGCGATCGTGGCCGCCGACCCCACCGGTGAGTCTCTGGACGACCTGGCCGGGGCGATCGAACAGTTGCACATCCTGGGCAACAAGGTGGATGCCGCGGATATGCGGCTGTTGGGTGCCTACGACGCCGCTGGTGGGGCGCAGATCGCCGGGCACCGCACCACCGGTGACTGGCTGGCGAACACCACCGGGATCACCTCGGCGGCCGCGGGGTGGCGGGTGCACACCGCCCGGGCGCTGCGCGACGACCTGCCCGACACCGCCACGCGTTGGGCCGCGGGCGATCAGCCTGGAGCATGTGCGGGCCATCCGCGGTGCCCGCCGGATCCTGGGCGAGGACTACGCCAGCATCGAGGCCACGGTGGCCGGGATCGCCGCGCGGCACACCCCGGCCGATCTGCGCACGATCCTGGAGGTGATCATCCAGCAGTACCGCCCCGAGATCCACGACGACCTCGCCGAGCACGACCGGGCCCGCCGCAGGGTCGACCTGTCACCGGGGCTGGACAACACCTGGATCCTCAACGGGCTACTCGACGCCGCCACCGGTCAAGCGTTGGCCGCGGCGTTCGACCTGTACGCCGCACCGACCGGCCCGGACGACACCCGCACCCCCGGGCAGCGCCGCGCCGACGCGCTGGCCGAGATCGCCACCCGATCCACTGATGACACCGACCGGCCCACCGGCCTCGGGCACGTCACCATCACCGTCACCCCCGACCAACTCAACACCGGGCTCGGGGTGCGCTGGCCGTCCGGGCTGCTGATGTCGCGGGCCGAGGTGGCCGAACACACCTGCACCGCCAACCTCACCCTGGTCGTCGGGTTTGACCGCCGATCAGGTCCACTGGCAGCCGCTCGCGGTCGGGTTCGCCGAACGGTACGCCACCAAAGCCCAACGCGCCGCGCTGGCCGTGCGCGACGGCAACGGCTGCATCCACCCCGGCTGCACCGTGCCCGCACACCGCTGCATCGCCCACCACATCCGCGCCTGGAACCACGGCGGGCCCACCGACCTGCCCAACCTGGTCCTGGTCTGCCGATACCACCACCGCCGGGTCCACCACGGCCACCTGCACATCACCCAAACCCCCACCGGCGCCTACACCACCACCGACCGACCCCCACCCGACACCGGATAGAACCGCGTGGGCGGAGGTCGCCCGTTGAACAAGACCTCGGCACCATGTCCGAGCGCCCCTATCGACGACGCGCCCCGCACTCTTCACGCGGACCGAACCTGTCGTTCACGCGGCTGCAACAACCCTGCGCGAGGCTGGTGCCGTCGAGAGGGGCAGCCATGACCAGTCGCCTGACCGCCGTCGCCCAACTTGCCGGGCAATTGGGCTCTCTGACCGTATCCATGGGCGGCTTGCTCGTGCGTCCGGCGACCCTGCGGGACAAAGGCGCCGTGCTGGAGGACGACTTCTGAGCACCGGCACGGCGTGGATGGGAATGCACCCGCACCACGTAGCCTGAGATCAGCGCGACGTCAGGAGGCTGTGATGAGAGCGATGCTCGCCGGCGCGATAGTGGTCCTCGGATTGACCGGATGTGCCCAGACGCAGTCCGACCCGACGCCGTCGCCAACTATCCCGTCCGCAAGTCCCAGTCCTGCCGTCCCCGACGAGTACCCCCAGTGCTCCGGCCACGCCCACGACCGCGGCCCCAGCGACTACCAGTGCGACGAAACCGGCACCCGAGCCCACCGCGACCAGCGCTGGGGCTAGCCGCCTTCTGCGACTAT
Organism: uncultured Actinomycetota bacterium; assembly: GCA_963704075.1. Taxonomy (GTDB): domain Bacteria; phylum Actinomycetota; class Actinomycetes; order S36-B12; family UBA10799; genus JADKAV01. The sequence continues at coordinate 134,592 of CAVPGV010000020.1, read as the reverse complement.
CTGGAGGAGACCAGTGGCCAGCAGCAGCAGGTAGAGGATCCCAGCCAGTTCGTCGCCCTGGTCGAAGGGGCTGTCGCCGTGGCCCCAGGGGCGATCGCGGAGGACATCGCGATCTACGCCGAGTCGGTGCGCAAACTGGCTCAGACCGTGACCGCCGGACCCAAGCAGGCCGCTCGCGCCAACCAGTGGCTCTCTGACAACGAGGCCGCCGTCGCCGCGGCGGAAGCCAATCTGGACAACTACACGCAGTCGGTCTGCGGACGACCCTTCATCACCGGTGAAGGCGGCTGACACGCCACAATAGGGGTCTTGCAATACCTGAAATGAAATGCGTTAGTATGCGGTCATGTCGAAAATCGGAATGGTCGCGACAGGCACCCTTGCGGGCCTGATCGCTTTCGTTGTCGCATCAGTGTTCTTCTTCGGAGAGGTCGTCGGCCCGTTCTACTTGAATGCCGTCACCGTCCTGGTCGGGATCTTCGTGCTCACCATGGGCTGGATGGTCGCCTCCTACTCAGCCCGGAACCTGCGTGGCCAGCACCGGCAGGGTCGCTACGCCGTGCTGCTGGCCCTCGCGATCGCCTCGCTGTGGCTGGCGGTGACCGCCGATCCGGTGGCGCTCACCGCCACCGGCTGGACCCTGAGTGGACTCGCCATCGCCGGACTCGTCGCGCACGCCGACACGCTCAGCGCCCGCAGCGCCTCCCGCCGGGTGGCCGCGCGACTGCTCCTCGGTGATGTCGCCGTATGGGCGGCGGTCGCCCTCATGTACGCGCAGGGTGTGTCCGAGCGCAGCGAACTGAGCGCTGCCGGCTGGATCGTGCCCGCTCTGCTGGCCGTGGGCGGACTGATTCGCTCGGCGCTCGTCCCGGCCTGGAGGTGGTTGCCGTTGACCGCCGAGGCGCCGTCGCCGGTCTCCGCCCTGCTGCACGCAGGCGTCGTCAACGGGATCGGACTGCTCGCGGTGCTCTGGTGGCCGGTGTTCGTGGCCGCGCCCGGTGTCCTGCTGGCCCTTCTCGTAGTCGGCGGCGTCACTGCTGTCCTGGGGACGGCTGCCATGCGGGTCCGCCCCGATGTCAAGGGGAAGCTGGCCAGTTCCACCAGCGCCCAAATGGGCTACATGACCGTCCAACTGGGACTGGGACTGCCCGCATTCGCCCTGCTCCACCTCATCGGACACGGTTTCTACAAGGCGTGGTTGTTCCTGCGCGCCGGTGGTGCGTCGCGACGTCCGTCCGCGCCCTCGCTGACCGGCATCCGACCGGCGGGTGTGCTCGGGCTCGCCCTGACGGCCGCTGCCTTCACCGCCCTCGGTGTCCTCACCTGGACCTCGGCCCCGGTCGTGGACCTGATTCCGCTGACCGTGGCATCAGCCACCGCGACATTCGCGCTCGCAGCGCTCGTCTGGCCGGATCGGGCGACTGCTGCGTGGTCGACAGTCAGAGCTCGCAGTTGGTCGGGGATCGCCGTCCTCGCAGGCCTGTTCGTCTATGTGGTGACCCTCGGGGTGTGGTCGCACCTCTTCGAGCTGCCCGGAGTATGGAGCGGCACAACGGCAGCCGTGCTGACGGCGACGGTGATCGCGGTGGGGGCACTCGGTATGGTTGCCGTTGCCAAGGGCTGGCTGCGCGGCCTCGTCGAGCCGCTGGTGGTCGACACCGCGGTGCGCGTGCGCGGATCGGTGACCCCGGTTACCGAGGTGGGCTCCCCGGACCTGACGGTGGCGGTGGACGCGGCCACGCGAACTGTCGGGGCGATGTGGCCGATCCATTCCGCAGTGGCTGTGAACCCGCTGTCGGGTCTGCAGGACCTTTCGTTCGACGATGCGGCCGAAATCGCGGAGCGCACCTGGCAGGCGCGATCGCACCTGACCGAGGCGCAATACGCCCAAGCCCTGTCCGAAGGGCGATTCACCCTCGCGGACGTGGTGGCAGCCGCAAACGGGTTCGACCTGCCGGCTCAGACCGTCGCTGACTACCTGTGCAGCAGGGTGGACTGGCGCCCCAACGGCATCGTCGCTGTTCAGCGCCGAGCAATTGCTCGATGGGCTCAGCGACGAGGAACTCGCCCGGGCCCTGCCCCGCAGCGGTGCGACACCGCACACCCTGGGCGAGCAGGCCGGGATCGCGGACGAAGTGTCGGGTCTGGCCAACGCGTGGACGTCCCTGGCCAATGCCGATCTGCCGGGAGCCGGACAGCTGTGGGCGGGTTTCCGCAGCCAGGTGCAGGACCTCGGTCTGCGCGGGTTGAGCAAGGCGGTGCGCGCATTGCCCGATGAGCCCACCGCGGCGGTCTCAGCCCTGCTGCACACGGTGGTGCCGCCGGCACAACAGGTCGGCTACTTGTCGCGCCTGCTGGCCCGGGATCCGGGCTGGGCGGCGCACCTCAAGCAGCGCGACCAGCGCCTACTGGCGGATCTACTGGCGATCCGTGCGACTTTCGACGTCTTCGCGAGCGCCGCCGTCGGGACCCATGTCTGGGCGCCTGTCGTGCGGGTCTCGGACCGGGACGCCGCGATCGCCGAGGTGGCCCCGATCGTCGACCTCTTGGACCCCGCCGATACCCGGGAGGCGCTGGCTCTCGCGCGGGCCCTGTCCGAGCCGACTCGGTTGACGATCTGGCAGCGGGCGTGGGAGCAGCGTTACCGCAATCGCCTGATCGACCGGGTCTCCGTGCGCGCCGCCCAGCCCGTCGCTCACACCATGCCGGACGCGCAGGTGATCATGTGCATCGATGTGCGCTCGGAGCGTTTCCGGCGCCACCTCGAGGCACTCGGCTCCTATGAGACCCACGGTTTCGCCGGCTTCTTCGGTGTCGCCATCCGGCATGAGACGGCCAGTGGCGCCGGCAGCGACCAGTGCCCGGTTCTGCTCAAGCCGTCCTTTCTGATCACTGAGAACGACCAGGTCCCGGTGGGTCGCGATGGAGCCGTGCAGGCCATGCGCGGTGGCCTGGTGACCTCCACCGCGCGCCCGGCCAGTGCCTTCGCGGTCGCCGAGGGGCTCGGGGTGCTGGCAGGCCTGGACGCTCTCGCGCAGACCGCTGTGCCCAGGACCTGGGGTCGCTGGCGCGACCGTGTTCAGCCGAGCCGTCGCGGAGAGCTGCACATCGGCCAGCGCCAGATCGCAGGTCTCGACGACGACCTCCAATGGGGGATGAGCGTTGAACAACGGACCACCGCGGCAGCCGGCATGCTGCGGGCCTTGGGCATCGTCGAAACGTTCGCACCGGTCATCCTGATCACCGGCCACGCGGCGCAGGTGGAGAACAACGCGTTCGCCGCCGCCTACGACTGCGGGGCGTGTGGCGGCAACGGCGGGCACGTCAATGCACGTGTCATGGCTGCGGTCGTCAACGACCCGCGGGTCCGCCGCCAGCTCGCGGAGGTGCACGGCATCGTCGTCCCGGACACGACGGCGGCGGTTCCCGCCTGGCACAACACCACCACCGACGCGGTCACCATCGACGCGGCGGATGTGCCGGCGTCGCATCGCACGCAGGTGGCGGAACTGCAGGCGCAGCTTGCGGTCGCGCAGACGGGTTGCCTGCAGGAGCGCATGGCCGAGTTGCCGGGCGTGCGCGGGACCGACCCCGTGGCAGCCGACCGGCGCTCCGCCGACTGGGCCGAGCCGCAGCCGGAGTGGGGCCTGGCTGGGAACGCAGCCTTCGTCATCGGCCCGCGGTCCATGACCAAAGGCTTGAACCTGCGCGGGCGGGTGTTCCTGCACTCCTACGAACCAGGTCTTGACGTCGACGGGTCGACGCTCGAACTGCTCTTGACCGCACCGATGGTGGTGACGCAGTGGATCAACAACCAGTACTACTTCGCGACCGTCGACCCGCAGCGCTTCGGGGCCGGTGACAAGACCACCCACAACGTTGTCGGTGACTTCGGCGTGTTCAGCGGGGCCGGCGGGGACCTGCGGGTCGGACTGCCCTGGCAGGGCGTCTATCGCAGTCAACCGGGTGAGGCCGCGACTCTGATGCACGAACCGTTGAGGCTGCAGGTGGTGGTCTACGCCGACCCGGACGACATCCTGGGAGTCCTCGACAGCCATCCCCAGGTGGCGGCGCTGGTCGCCAACGAGTGGATCGCACTGGCGGCCATCGACCCCGCAACCGGCAGTGCCTTCGCGCTGGGAACCGACATGCAGTGGCGCGACTGGTTGGGCGAGAGCGCCGACCAGATCACCCACATCGACGGCGTCATGAGCAGGGAGGGCTGACAACGATGCTGACCGGGAAGAGACTGTTGATCACCGGGGTCGTCACGACCGACTCCATCGCGTGGGCGGTGGCCGAACGGGCGCAACTGCACAACGCGGAGGTCATCCTGACGACCTTCGATCGGGTGCGCGAACTCACCGTGACGGCGGCTGCGGCGCTGCCTCGGATGCCCGAGGTCCTGACCTTGGACGCCAGCAGAAGCGGCGATTTCCCGGAGCTGGTCGATGCTCTCGGCGGCCGGAGGTTGGACGGGGCGTTGCACGCCATCGCCTTCGCGCCGCGTGGCGCGTTGGCCGGCGACTTCCTGTCCGCGGACGATGACGCGATCGAACTGGCCTTCCGAACGTCCACCACGTCATACGCCCGGCTTGCCGGTGTGCTGCAGCAATGTGCCGGGCCGGAGGGTGCGTCGTTGGTCGGACTGGACTTCGACGCCGATGGGCGCGCCTGGCCCGTCTACAACTGGATGGGGGTGTGCAAGGTCGCTTTGCAGGCGACGATGCGCTACGTGGCCCGCGATCTCGGGCCCTCTGGGGTGCGGGCGAACCTGGTTGCTGCCGGACCGCTGCACACCCGGGCGGCCGGTGGTATCCCCGACTTCCAGAGCCTGCTCGACGCCTATGAGGCGGCGCCGCTGGGCTGGGACGCCACAGACCCGGGGCCCGTGGCCGACGCGGTCTGTTTCCTGCTGTCGGACATGGGCCGGGCCATCTCCGGTGAGGTGCTGCACGTCGACGGCGGCTACCACGCTCTTGCGGCCCCCGGAGTCCGGGCCGGCATGACCCAGACCGCCGGTACCGCAGCGGGCCAGAACTGACGGACGGGCGGCAGGGCTGGCCATCCGGCGCCGGGGTGAGGCGCGTGCCAGCATGGTCGGGTGATTGAACACTCCACCGGATGGACCCCCCGCCGCATCGACGTCCCGAGCGTCCCGAATCTGCGGGAAGTGGGAGGCGCACCGGCGGGGCAGGGGTCCGTGGTGCGGAGCAGCGTCTTGTTCCGGTCGACACAACTGGCGAGTCTGGACGACGACGATCTACCGGTCCTGGAGGCGCTGAATCTGGCGATGGTGGTCGATCTGCGCACAGCCGGCGAAGTGGAGCGGGCCCCCGATGTCCGGGTCACCGATACGTATGTCTGGCTCGACGTCCTGCGGGACTTCGCGATGGCCTCCGCAGTGGGCGTCGACGACGTCTTCGCCGATCCCCGGGCGTTCGAAGCGGTGCTGCGGGACGGCACCGCGGCGGCACTGATGCACGAGGCCTACCTGGCGATGGTCGACCTGCCCAGTGCCCGCGAGTCCTACGGGCGCTGGCTGGCCGGCCTCGCGTCGGGGGACGGTCCGGTTCTGGTGCACTGCACGAATGGCAAGGATCGGACCGGATGGGCGGTCGCTCTCGTGCTGCTTGCCGTGGGGGTGGACCTGGACGACGTGATGACCGACTACTTGACCACCAACGATCAGTTGTTGCCGGTTCTGGAGGGGCTGTTCGCGTCGGTGGGTGAGCAGGGCATCGATCCCTCGCTGTTGTTGCCGGTGATGGGGGTCCATGAGGACTACCTCGCCACGGCACTCGAACGCGTGGAGCGTCTCGGTGGTCTCGACGCCTATCTCGACCTGCTGGGGATCGGTGATGCGCAGCGCAGTCAACTCGTCCGGCGGCTCACCGAACCCGCCGCTGAATGATTCCCGCCGGAGTACGGACCAGCCCTCAGGCTGTTCGGCGCGTCTCCTGCTCGGCCCACAGGACCTGGAGCTGATCGGCGACCCAGTCATGGGAGGCGATCTCCGAGTCGGCGAGCAACAGCGCAGTCTCCACGCGGGCGCGTTCCACGTCGCCTCCCCGAAGCAGCCGCTGGATGACCCACAGACGCCCGTCGAACGCCTCGGCCTGCTGGCAATTCACATCGTTGGTGCTCATGACACGAGCATGAACGCAGGGTGTGACAAATTCCGGACGCCACGCCGTCGCCCCGCGTCTCGATGCCTGCCGGGAGGCTGGTCACAGGGAAATGCGTCACACAGCCGCGGCAGCCCGACCGACGTCCCCTCAGGCCCGGCCGAGCGTTCAGCCGATGGCCTCGAGGGTCTGGGTGGCGATCTCGAGCTCCTCGTTGGTCGGCACGACCAGGATCCGCACCCGGGACGAGGCGGTGGCGATGTCCACAGGTTCGCCGGGTCCCCGCGCGGCCTCATTGCGGGCAGCGTCGATGGCGATGCCCAGCGGCTCGAGTCCGGTGCACACGCTGGCGCGGACGACAGGATCGTTCTCGCCCACGCCGGCGGTGAACACGATCGCGTCCAGTGCCCCCAACTCGACCAGATAGGCCCCGAGGTAGTGCCGGACCGAGTGGACGTAGACGTCCAGCGCGGAAGTGGCTGCCCGATCGCCCCGGGCGCTGGCCGCGTGCACCTCGCGCAGGTCGTTCTGCCCGCACATGCCCTTCAGCCCAGACTGCCGGTTGAGCAGGGTGTCGAGGTCACCGAGGTCCATCCCCATGTTCAGCAGGTGGATCAAAGCCCCCGGGTCGATGTCACCGGACCGGGTGCCCATGACCAGCCCGGCCAGCGGTGTCAGGCCCATCGAGGTGTCGATGCTCAACCCGCCGCGAACCGCGCAGGCCGAGGCGCCGTTGCCCAAGTGCAAAGTGATCGTGTTGGTCTCTGTCACGCCACGACCGAGGAAGGCTGCGGCAGCGCGACTGACGTACGCGTGCGACGTGCCGTGGAAGCCGTAGCGGCGGATGCGGTGGGCGTCGGCGGTGCCGCGGTCGATCGCGTACCGGTAGGACGACTCGGGCATCGTCTGGTGGAATGCGGTGTCGAAGACCGCCACATGTGGCACGTCGGGATAGGCCTGCATGGCGACGTCGATACCCAGCAGGTTGGCCGGGTTGTGCAGTGGAGCCAACGGGATGCAATCCCGGATGGCGTCGAGAACGGCGTCGTCGATCACCGCGGGTTGCGCGAAACGGTCACCGCCGTGCACGACCCGATGACCGACGGCGGTCAACGCACCGGCCCGGACCGGCACCGTCTGCTCGAAGGCCTCGACCATCGCTGTCAGACCCTCCCGATGATCGGGCATCGGGCGCTCGATCCGTACGCGGCGACCCTGCGCCTCGTGGGTGAGTGCCGATATCGGTTCCCCGATACGTTCGATCAACCCGGCGGCCCGTGTCTGCGGCCCCGCCATGTCGATCAACTCGTACTTGATGCTCGACGACCCGGAGTTGAGCACGAGGATCTGGGTCATCGGCCCTCCTGGGCCTGGATGGCGGTGATGGTGATGGTGTTCACGATGTCCTTGACGGTACATCCGCGTGACAGGTCGTTGACCGGCTTGCGCAACCCCTGCAGAACCGGTCCGATCGCCACCGCCCCGGCCGACCTCTGCACCGCCTTGTAGGTGTTGTTGCCGGTATTCAGGTCCGGGAAGATGAGCACGCTGGCACGTCCTGCGACCAGCGATCCAGGCAGTTTGCTGGCGGCGACCCCCGGGTCCACTGCGGCGTCGTACTGAATGGGACCTTCCACGGGAAGATCGGGTCGGCGATTCTGCACGATCTCGGTGGCCAGCCGGACCTTCTCGACGTCACCGCCGGCCCCCGAGCTGCCCGTCGAGTAGCTGAGCATCGCCACCAGTGGCTCGACGCCGAAGGCGGCCGCGGTCTCTGCGGAGGAGATGGCGATGTCGGCGAGTTGTTCAGGGTTGGGCGCCGGGTTCACCGCGCAGTCGCCATAGACGAGCACCCGGTCGGCCAGACACATGAAGAACACGCTGGAGACCACCGAGACCCCGGGATTGGTGCGGATGAGCTGTAGCGCGGGCCGGACGGTGTCGGCGGTCGTGTGGACAGCGCCGCTGACCATTCCGTCGGCCAGGCCGGCCTTCACCAACAACGTCCCGAAGATGGTCACGTCGGTGACCGCGTCGTGGGCGATGTCCATGCTCATGCCCTTGTGCTCGCGCAATGAGCACAACAGACCCGCCATCTCGTCGCGCAGTTCGGAGTGTTCCGGGTGGATGAGCGTGGCCTCGCTGATGTCCAACCCCATCGACCGCGCGCGGTCGGAGATCGCTTCGGGCGAACCCAGAATGGTGAGATCGCAGATCGAGCGGCGCAGGAGTTGGTCGGCGGCACGCAGGATCCGGTCGTCGTCGCCCTCGGGAACGACGATCCGCCGCCGGTCCTGCCGCGCCGAGCGCGCCAATCGGTTCTCGAACATCAGGGGGGTGGTGACCGCGGTGTCGGCGATCTCGATGCGTTCCAGTAGCGCGGAGGTGTCGATCACCGACTCGAAGACGCCCAGGGCCACTGCGATGCGCCGGTTGTCCCCGTAGCGGATCTGGGGAGTCAGGTTCGCGATCTGGTTGGCGGTCTCGAACGTGTCGCTGCTCGTCAGCAGCAACGGGGTGACCGCCGACTCCAGGCCGCGGGCGAACGACAGGATGCGCGGGTCGGGTTCCACGCCGCCGGTCACCACCACGCCGCTGATGCTCGGGATCTTGTCGCTGAAACGTGCGGTCACCGCAGCGAGCAGGATGTCCGAGCGATCCCCTGGGGTGACCAGCAACACGCCGTCCTGCAGGCGGTCGAGCAGGTTCGGCAGGGTCATCGCCGCGACCCGCACGCCGGTCACCTCGCGATCCAGGGAGTCCGGGCCACCGAGCAGGATGGTGGCCTGCAAGTCGTCGGAGATCTGGTGCAGTGAGGGCAGCTGCAGGGTGCGCTCCTCCGGGACCACCCACACCGGTTCGCTGAGGTCGGTCAGCGACTTGGAGATCGTCGACATGTGGTGCTTCTCGACGCGGTTCACCACGATGCCCAGCAGGTTCACCTCATGGCGGCGCAGTGACTGCCGGGCGGCGTTCAACGCTCCGCGGACCTGGTCCGGCTGATGGTGATGGGCGCTGAGCACCATGAGCACCGGTGCTGCCAGGTTCAGGGCCATGGTGACGTTGAGTTCGAACTCGAAGGCGGCGCTGGCGCCGGTGTAGTCGGTGCCTTCGACGAGCACGACGTCGCATTCCGCGGCCAGGCTGTCGAACTTGCCCATGATCTCGGAGATGAGGCCGTCGGCGTCGCGCAGCGACCCCACGCCGCGGGTCCGCGCCGTCGTGATCCCGAACGACTGCTCGTAGCTCTGCGCCAGGTCGTATCGGCGCCGGATCAGTTCGATCGTGTTGTCATCGTCCTGACGGCTGGCTACGACCGGCCGGAAGTATCCGACTCGCGAAGAGTGGCGGCTGAAGGCCTCCATCAGACCCAGCGAGATCATGGACTTCCCGCTGGCGGCTTCCATCGATGTCACATATACGGCTTTGGCCACTCCTCGAGCCTATGGATGTGGTCCCAGGATTGCAGGAGAGGGCGTCGCCAATGCGCCGTTGCCCAGTGTTGTGGGCGGCCCGGCCGATCCGAGATCGCGCACCGACAGTCCGACTGTCGCATGAGTGCGATGGGACGAACCCGGTCACCTGACCCGGGCCGCGGCAGCCGACACGGCGGCCGACAGGGTCTGCCGCGCGATGTTGAGTTGGTCGGTCAGCCGTATCCCCATGTCGCCATAGTGTGCGATCGCGACGAGCGTCTGGCCCGTCAGTTCATCGGGGACGTTCTGGATGGGTTCGAGTATCCGCAGGATCAGGATCTCCGCGGCGGGGTCCTCCACGGGGTTCCCCAGCCGCAATGTGTCCCGCACGACGCGAGCGGCGGCCTGCTCGTCCTGGGTCACCGAGAGCGCGACCAGTGCCACGGCGTTGGCGAAACCGATCGCGGTGTTGAGTACCTGGGAAGGGTGCATCGGTTCTGCCAGTGCGTCCTTGAGGGCCGTGGTGAACACCGGACCTACCGGGTCGGTGATGTAGGAGCCCACGACCGAGCCCACCTCCCGGTAGACCTCAGGGTCGAGGCGGTCCCGCGTGGCGGCCGCGATCACGTCGAAGTTGCCCATGGCGTCGACCCTACGCAGGGAGCATCCCCGCGGGTACAACACCGTCGCCGCCGAGCCGGATCAACCAGCCTGAACCGGCGCCGACCAGATCAGTTCGTCATCTGCGAACGCGCACACCAGGAAGACGTCCCCGCGCGGGAAACCCGTCAGTTTGACCGGGGTCCGGGCCAGCGCAGAGTGCACTCGGGTGCGGTGGACGACAGATCCGGACGCATCGAGCACCATGAGGCGCAATGGCGGCTGGCATCCCGCACTCGGCACGGAGAACCGCAAGCGTCCGGATGCTGCACGCACCCCCGTCTGCTCAACCAACTCATCAACCCGCACGGTGATCGGACGACCCGCCGTTGATCTCGGTTCCCCGCAATCCGGAGGTCTGGCTGTTGCGGCCTCGCCTCTCGTGGCAGGCTGTCAGGCAGATAGTCGAGGAGGGTGCAATGCGTCGGTTGGTGGCTGTTGGAGTTGCCGTGGGTTCTGTGGCGGCTGGAGTCGTGTGGAGCAAGCGTCGGGAGAACAGTCGGCGCGAGCAGTGGGTGCGCCGCGCTGCGGTGGTGGCCGACGACCTCGCCGACGGTGTGACGCGCACCGCTGCGACTGCCGCGGCGACCGTCGCGGAGGTGGCCGAGAAGGCCGCCGAATCGGCCGCCGAAGTGGCCGACGTGACCGCCGACGCCGCATCCAGCGCGGGAGTGACCGCCGAGGCCGCAGCGCGCAAGGCCACGAGTGCGGTCGACGCCGTGGCCCGGGGCACAGCCGACGCGGCCGCCGAACTCGCAGACCAGGCCGACAAAGCGTCGTCGGTCGTCGGTGATGCCGCGGACAAGGCTGCCCTCTCGGCCTCCGAGGCCGCTTACGAGGCCGCCGACCAGGTGCAGGAGGCAGCCGAGGAGTTGTCCGCGCAGCAGAAGGCGGACGCCGAGGCAACTGGCGCGGCCGTGGTCGCCGACCAGCAGACTCCGGACCCGGTGGAGACGCCAACGCCCGCGACCGTGGCCAAGCCGGCCGCCAAGCGCAAACGCACCAGGACCAGGAAGAGCGCAGCGGCGCCGTCCCAGAAGGCGACGAGCAAGAACGCTCAGAAGAAGACGGCTGCACAGCCCACCCCGCCGAAGAAGACCACTGACGATCAGTCGGTTGCCTGATCCCGCTCGCATCGCGGTCGTCGGGCCGGAGTCCAGCGGCAAGACGACACTGGTCGACCACCTGCGGCGGTGGCTGACCTCGCGCTCCATCCCGGTCGAGGTGGTCACTGAACAAGGTCGACTACTGGCCGAACGCCTGCCGGCAGGTCACGCATGGTCCTACCGCGAGCAACTGGCCACCGCCTGGATGCACCGCGGTGCTGAGGCTGCCGCGGTGGTGGTTCTGCGTTCCCAGCCGGACCCCGGTGTCCTCCTGGCCGATGGCACGTCGGCCACCCCGCTGGTGTGGCACCTCGGAGCTGTACGTGATCGCCCGGGCTATGACGCCGGCCCGCCCGAGGTCGCCGAACAGTTGCTGACCGAGGTGCAGTCAGTCGACTACGACGCCGTCCTGCTCGTGGCGCCGGACCTCCCGTGGCGAGCCGACGGTATCCGCGACGACCCACAAGGCCGACTGGCTGCCTTCGAGCAGTACCAGCTGCTGTTTCCCGATGCCGTGGTGATCTCCGGTGACGACCGGGATGAGCAGGCCGGAGCCGTTGTTTCCAGGCTGTTACGGATCAGCGGCGCGCACCCCTGAGCCCTTCGTCAGGTGGCAGGATGAGTGCGTGCCCGGCATCGACTCCCTGCTCCCCCCGTACCAGGAGATGGACGGCGACCTCGCGGACATCGACGCCGTCGAAGCGCTCAAGACCGTGCTGGCCGGTCTGGGACAGGACGGGCTGGCTGAACGGGGTCGACTCATCGACGCCTACTTCAATCGCCAGGGCATCACGTTCAGCCTCGCCGGCAAGGAGCGGCCACTCCCGCTGGATCTGGTGCCGCGCCTGCTCAGCGCCGCCGAGTGGCGGGTCATCGAGCAGGGTGTCACCCAGCGGATCAAAGCGCTGGAGATGTTCCTGGGCGACATCTACGGCGCCCAACGTGTTCTCGACGACGAGATCGTGCCCCGGCGGCTGGTCGCCAGTTCCAGTCACTTCCACCGTGCGGCCTGGGGTATCGAACCCCCCAACGGCGTGCGCATCCATGTCGCCGGCATCGACCTGATCCGCGACGAGCAGGGCGTGTTCGCTGTCCTCGAGGACAACCTGCGCTGCCCGTCGGGGGTCTCCTACGTGTTGGAGAACCGCCGGGCGCTGGCCCACGTGCTGCCTGAGCTCTTCAGCGACCAGCGGGTGCAACCGGTCACGGAGTACCCCGAACGGCTCATGGACGCCCTGCTGGCCGCGGCTCCGGCAGGAGTGGCCGATCCGCAGGTCGCGGTGCTGACCCCGGGGGTGCACAACTCCGCGCATTTCGAACACGCCTTCCTGGCCCGGCGGATGGGGGTGGAACTGGTCGAAGGGCGTGACCTGTACTGCCGTGACGATCAGGTGTGGATGCGGACCGTGCGCGGGCCGAAGCCGGTGCACGTGCTCTACCGCAGGATCGATGACGACTATCTGGACCCGGTGCATTTCCGTCCGGACTCGGTGCTGGGGGTGCCCGGGCTGTTGAATGCGGCGCGCGCCGGCCGGGTGACGGTGGCCAACGCGGTCGGCAACGGCGTTGCCGACGACAAGGCCATCTATCCCTACGTTCCGGCTCTGATCGAGTACTACCTGGGAGAACGGGCGATCCTGCCCAACATCGACACCTACGACCTGCAGGACGCCGAGCAGCAGGAGTTCGTCCTGGCCAATCTCGACCGCATGGTGCTCAAGCCAGTGGACGGATCCGGCGGCTACGGGCTGGTCGTGGGGGATGCGGCGTCGGAGGAGCAACTGGTCACACTGGCCGCCCAGGTGCGCGCCGATCCGCGCAGTTGGATTGCGCAGCGGATCGTGCGGTTGTCCACCTGTCCCACGTTCGTCAACAGCGGAGAACTCGCGCCGCGTCACGTCGACCTGCGGCCGTTCGCGGTCAACGACGGGGAGAACGTGTACGTCCTGCCGGGGGGTCTGACCCGAGTCGCCCTGCCCGAGGGGTCGCTGGTGGTGAACAGCAGCCAGGGCGGTGGTTCCAAGGACACCTGGGTGGTGGCCGAGCAGGACACGTCGCTGCGCTACACACCCCCCGAGCGCCCCACTCCGCGGCTGACCCGCGTGTTGGCGGCGGTGCCCGGCCGGACCCATGCCCCCACCACCCATGACGAACGGATGCGCCAACAGGAACACCAGCAGCAGCAGACGGCCGGGACCGGCGTCGCTGATGCCCCGGCCGAGGGGGCGTCGCCATGCTGAGCCGCATCGCGGAGTCCTACTTCTGGATCGGTCGCTACCTGGAGCGCGCCGAGGGCACCGCGCGTCTGCTGGCCGAACACCACCAGTTGATGGTCGAGGAGCGCACGGTGCCCGAGGAGTTGGCGGCCGCAGTCCTGCTCGACGGACTGTCTCTGCCCCCACAATCGGCCGACAACGCCGCGGACCTGGTCTCGGCGGTGGTCGGCAACGCCTCGGATCCGGCCACCATCTCCGGCTCCATCACCATGGCCAGGGAGAACGCCAGAGGTGTGCGCGAGTCGCTGTCCGCGGACGTGTTCGAGGCCCTGAACGCAGCGCACCTCGCGGGTATCCGCGGCCCGATCGTCGCCACCAGCCCGGCCTATGCGTTGTACCGCGTCGTCGAACGATTGGCGGTCGTAGTGGGTCAGGTGGACTGGACGGTGCCTCGCGACGAGGGGTATCTGTTCCTGTCGCTGGGCCGGTCCCTGGAACGACTGGACATGATGGCCCGGGTGCTGGCGGTGCGTCACGACCAGTTGTGGCCAGAAGGCGGGCCGGTGGCGACCCTGCGGTCGGCAGCTGCGCTCAACGCATTCCTGCGCAACCAGCATCCGATGACTGGCGACGAGGTGCGCAAGTTCCTGCTCCTCGACGGGGACTTCCCGCGTTCGATGCGCCTGAGTTCGTCCACGGCCGAGGACGCCGTGCGGGGCTTGAGCGCCCGCGGTGCCAGCGACGGCGGCGACCTGCTGCGGGAGGTGGGCCTTCTGCGGTCGCAGTTGGAGTATGCGGTGGATCCGTCGCCCGACGAGGTCGACGGGCTCATCGAGATGGTCCAGCAGGCCACCGCGCGAGCCTCGGACGTGGTGGCCGCAGCGTTCTTCCGCCCCGTCGGCACGATCGTCTGGAGCAACTGATGTCCCGTCGTCTGCGCATTCAGCACCGCACGGGATACCGGTACGCGTCGCCGGTGGTCTCGTCGTTCAACGAGGTGCGGATGACGCCCATGGACGACGAGGGTCAGCTTCTGATCGCCCACGAGCTGCGGGTCGAACCGCGAGCGGCGGTCCTGGTCTACACCGACTACTGGGGTGCGCTTGTGGAATCGTTCGACACCCACGAGCCGCATGCAGTTCTCGAGGTCATCGCCACCAGCACCGTCGACACCTCCGGTGTTCATGCAGCCTCCGACGGGTGCTACCTGGGAGGCGATCATGGATGACGCCGTCCGCGACCGCTGGTGCGAGTACCTGGTCACGAGTTCGTACGTGGATGACGCCCGCCTGGACCCCAGCCGGGCCGATCTGGTCGAGCAGCTGCGGCGGCAGGCGACACCGGGTGACGCGGTCCGTCTGTGCAACGAAATGGTCCGCGACCGGATCTCCTACGCATCCGGATCGACCGACGTGTCGACCACCGCCGGGCAGGCCTGGGCCGCGGGCAGCGGAGTGTGCCAGGACTTCACCCACGCGATGCTGTCGTTGCTGCGCTCGGCGCGAATTCCGGCCCGCTACGTCTCGGGCTATCTGCACGTCGAGGAGGACGCCGTCGGCGAGACCGTACGAGGGGAGTCGCACGCATGGGTCGAGGTCTGGAACGGGGGCTGGGAAGGTCTGGACCCGACCAACGACCGGACCGTGGGTGAGGACCATGTACTGGTGGCACGCGGCCGCGACTACGCGGACGTGCCACCTCTGAAGGGAATCTACGCCGGGGGCGCCAGCCAGGGGTTGGGTGTGGATGTGGAAATCACACAACTACGGCGGTGATCCGGCGTCTACTCTGACCCCATGCGCACAGCCGTCACAGGCATGAGCCTGATGCTCTTGGTGGTCGGCATGAGTCCGGCCACTGCGGACACTGGTACGGCGTCCGATGCGGTGGCGCAGATCAACACAGCATGTTCGACCTCGTACGACGTGCTGGTGAATGGCGGCGGAGCAGTCGACGGCCCCGTGGATCTTGTGGTCTCGCCCGGCCGACTGGCGGTGGGGAGCCAGGGCGCGGGGCTCGTCCTCGACTCGGCGACCGGCACCTACGGTGCGCTTTCCGACAGTGGGCTCAGCGTCCGTAAACGGGCCAGGGCGTTGAGATATCTGAAACGATCCGATGCCACCCATTGGCTCAACCGGGGCGTCTTCCCCGACCAGCAGTCGGGTTGGACGGCCAGCTACGAGCAGGCGAGAGATGCGCTATTGGACATCGGTTCTGATTGCGCCGATGGCCTTGCCGGCCAGAGCTTCACACGGGTCGGGGACACCTGGCGCTTCGCCACTGCCACGGTGAGCGTCGACGAGGCTGGCCGGCTGGGCGCGTGGGAGGAACAGGGCATCGAACGGCGATTCACGTACGCGGTCCGGTCCATCGATCTGCCGGAGCGCACAGTGTCGTTCGCGCGGTGGGCGAGGGCTTCGCAGGCCGCCTCGTTGAACGCGATCTTGCGTACCCTCGGCCGCCAGATCGCCACGACCGTCAGCGAGTCGCCGGCCACGGTCGACGGCCATCGCGGAGCAAGCCACTGCGGTGGCGGCTGCGCCCCGGGCGGTCCCGGTGAAGGTCCGGGCGTTGCGCAAGGGGACCCTGCTGTACGCCCGCAACCCGTACACGAAGCGCTATCACGCCTGGCGCGTGTACGTACGCGGTGAGCGGGCGGTGGCGCGCCGAGTGGCGCCCTGAGTGGCCGAAGTGTCAGGGGTGTGTCGCACACTGGAAGGGTGATCCACCGACCTTCTGTTCTGCTTCTCGCAGCCGTCCTCACGGCCGGCGCCGCGCCCGCGGTTGCCGAGCCGACGCCCACGCCGACCCCGTCGGACACTCCGACCACCAGCCCCTCCGTGAAGCCCAAACCCAAGAAGAAGCGGGACAAGCGGACCATCGAGCGGGTGCGGGTCACTGTGTCACCGTCGAGTGGTCGGGTCGGCGTCGGGCAGCTGATCACCGCGACGTTCTCCGCACCTGTGCGCTTCAAGGCCAAGGCGGAGGCGGCCATGACGGTCTCGTCACGTGACCCGCTGCCGGTCGGGTCGTGGGCCTGGATCAACAGCACCACAGCCGTCTACCGGCCCAAGGATTTCTGGCCCGGGAAGACCCGCATCAACGTGGAGTTGAACCTGCGGAAGGTGCCGTTGAACTCCGATGCGAACACGCGCTGGATCGGCGGCAAGACCACGTCGCGCACCGACAGTTTCCGCACGGCTCGCTCCTTCATCGCCCGGATCGATGCCAACACCCACCAGATGCGGGTATTCCGCAACGACCGACTGATCAAGGTTTTCGGGGTCAGCCTGGGCAAACCCGGCTTCGCCACCCGATCCGGCGTGAAGATCATCACCGGAGAGAAGTACCGCTGGACACGTATGACCAGCGACCAACTCGGTCTGACCGACGAGTTCTACGACCTGCAGGTCCCGTACGCAGTGCGCATCACCCCGACCGGGGAGTTCATACACGGTGCACCGTGGGCGACGTCGCGGATCGGGGCCTGGAACGGCTCCCATGGCTGCACCAACCTCAAAGTCCGTCCCGCGAGGTGGTTCTTCAACAATGTGAAACCCGGGGACGTCACCGTGACGACCAGCACGGGGCGGCGCATGGAGACCTGGAACGGAACTCCGGGGTCGTACTGGAACTACTCCTGGAAGCAGTGGAAGGCCATGTCGGCTCTGACGTGAGCCGGCCGAACCACAACCCGAGCGGCGTGCAGGAACCAATCCCTGAAGCCGTGGGCTGCGAAGAGGCATTGTGCTGACGTTGGCGTTGATCGGACTGCTGTCCGGTGTCGTGACCGGGCTGTCCCCGTGCGTGCTGCCGGTTCTGCCGGTGGTGCTCGGCGCCTCGGCGACGGGTCCTGAGGGTCCATCGAGCAGGGCGCGGCCGTTCGTGATCATCGCCGGGCTGGTGACCTCGTTCGCGCTGGCGACTCTGGCTGGCTCGGCGCTGCTCAACCTGCTCGGGCTGCCGCAAGACCTGCTGCGCTGGCTGGGCATCGTCGTGCTGGTCGTCGTCGGTCTTGGCCTGTTGTTCCCGCCGATCGGCCGCATACTGGAACGGCCCTTCGCCCGGATCCCGCAGCGCGCCCTGAACCGCGAGGGTTCGGCCTTCGTGCTCGGCATGTCCTTCGGACTGGTCTTCGTCCCCTGCGCCGGGCCGGTGCTGGCGGCCATCACGGTGTTGTCTGCCACGGGCGGCATCGGTACCGGTCTGATCGTGTTGACGGCCAGTTTCGCCATCGGCGTGGCGCTGCCGTTGCTGGGTTTCGCGATCGCTGGACAGCGCATGGGAGAGCGCATCCGATCCGTGCGGGGGCGCACCCAGACCCTGCGCAAGGTGGCTGGTGCCGTCATGGTCGTGACCGCGGTCGCGCTGTCCCTGAATCTGACCGATTCGATCCAGCGATATGTCCCCGGGTACGTCGCCCGGTCCAGGACCGCATCGAAGGCACCGACAGTGCACGCGCAGCGCTGGACGACCTGTCCGGCCGGGAGGCCGCCGCCCCCGTGACCGGCGACCAGATGACGTTCGACCAATGTGCGGAGGACCCTTCACAGTTGCACAACTGCGGACCCGCGCGAGGTCTCGTCGGTATTCAGGACTGGCTCAATTCCCAGCCACTGGAACTGTCCGACCTGCGCGGGCGGGTGGTGCTGGTGGACTTCTGGACCTACTCGTGCATCAACTGTCAGCGCACGCTGCCCTACATCACGGACTGGGATGCGAAGTACCGGCAGAAGGGCCTCACAGTGATCGGGGTGCACAGTCCGGAATTCGCCTTCGAGCGGGAGGTGCCGAACGTGGCCGACAATGCCGAACGGCTCGGTGTGGAGTACCCGATCGCGATCGACAACGGGTTCCAGACGTGGCGGGAGTGGGACCAGCGGTACTGGCCGGCGCACTACTTGATCGATCAGGCAGGGCAGGTCCGGCAGGTTCATTACGGGGAAGGCGCGTACGCGGAGACGGAGAAACTGATCCAGGATCTGCTCGACACCGGCGACGAGGCGGTCCCGGCAGACGCACCGCAGGCACGGACCCCGGGTCAGACCCCCGAGACGTATCTCGGGTACGAGCGGGCCCGGTCGGTCGTCAACGCGAGCAGCCAGTTCTTCGATGAGCAGCACACGTACGCTGCGGTCGACGTGGTGCGCGACGAGGTCGCCCTGGATGGCCAGTGGACCGTGCAGTCCGAACGCATCGTGGCCGGCGAGGACGCGTCGCTGCGCCTGCGGTACTACGCCCGGGACATGTACCTCGTTCTCGGCGGGGAAGGGACTGTCGAGGTCCGCGAGAACGGTAGGACGCGCACTATCGAGGTCACGGGCGCCCCGACGCTGTACACGCTGGCCTCGCACAGCCCTCAGGAGCGCGTCGCGGAGTTGCGGATGAGTCCTGACGTCTCCGCGTATGCCTTCACGTTCGGATAGCAGGTCGGGGCGAAGGTTGTGAATATCCCACCACTGCGTCCACACACTTTTGCACGCTCCACCGGCGGGGTCCACGGCCAGACCGTGGTGAGACCAATCCGCGAAGCCGCTGGGTTCCGAAGTACCATCGCACGACCTGAGAGTGGAGAACGGTGATGACTGGACGTCCTGCTGATGCGGGTCTCGCGGTTGCGACGGGCCCCATCATGAGACTCACCGCCGTGCCCGATTCCGGACCGGAACCGCCCCCGGACGACGCCAGCCTCATAGCGAGGGTGGCCCGCGGGGACGAGAACGCGTACGAGTCGCTGTTCGACCGCTATGCCTCAGGCGCCTATGGACTGGCTGTCCGGGTGGTCCGTGACCCCGACCTGGCCCGCGACATCGTGCAGGAGGCGATGCTGCAGCTGTGGACCCATGCGGCTCGATACGACAGGGAACAGGGCAGTGTGCGGGCGTGGCTGTTCACCCTGGTCCATCGTCGGGCGGTGGACCGGATCCGCTCCGAGCAGGCGGGCTCCGACCGGGAGAAGAAGGTCGGCAGGGCTTCCTTCGAGCGCCCGCACGACCATGTGAGCGCCGACGTCGAACGGGGCCTGGAGATCAGGCGGGTACGCACGGCTCTGGACGATCTCACGCCATTGCAGCGCGAAGCCATCGAACTGGCCTACTTCCGCGGCTACACCCATACCCAAGTGGCTGAGGTGCTGGACATCCCGTTGGGAACCGCGAAGACCCGGCTGCGTGATGGGCTGATCCGTCTGCGCGACTCGTTGGAGGTGACCGTATGACCGAATCCATCCACTTGCTCGTCGGCCCGTACGTGCTCGATGCGCTCGACGACACCGAGGCGACCGCTTTCGAGGACCACCTGCGCGGCTGTGAGGACTGCCGCCGGGAGGTGACCGAGTTGCGCGAGACCGCCGCGTTGCTGGGAAGTGCACAGGCCGGCGAAGACGTGTCGGAACTGAAAGCAGCCGTCTTGGGGCAGGTCTCGAGAACCCCCCAATTGCCGCCGCAGGTCCGCAGCACCGACGGCAGACGCCGCGTGGGCCGATCGCTGGGCTGGTTGGCGGCCGCGGCCGCGGCTGTGGTGGCCCTGGTCCTGGTCGGAAACGTTCGCGATCAACAACAGACGATCACCGCGATGAACGAGCACACCAACGAGGTCATGGCCCTGATCACTGCCGACGACGCGAAGGTCATGCCCCTCGCGCTGCCCGACGGCAGTTCGACAGTGGTCGTGTCCATGGAGCGTAATGAGGCGATGGTGATGGCGCAGGACCTGCCAGCCCCCCGCGCGGGCAACGTCTACCAGACGTGGGCCTACGACACCGCGGGTAACGCGACGCCGGCCGGTACCTGGATGCCCGATGAGGGCGGGCACGCGGCTGCGCTGGTGACGACACCGGTGAGTGACTGCGCGGCCTTGTCGGTCACCGAGGAGCCGACCGGCGGTTCCGCGCAGCCGACCAGCGAACCGCTGGCGATGGTGGAGTTCTAACCGCGTTTCTTGTTCGGCTTGATCCGTGCCCGGGCCGGCGCGCCGCTCAGGCCGCTATCTGTGAGGCCGCGCACGATGACGGCGGCGCGGTCGTCGCGGTCGATGCCGGTGAGCCTGAGTTTGCCGGCCTTGGGACTGGTGGTGATTCGGCGTCGCATCCCGTCGCCGGTGCGGATCACCACGGCCTGTGCGTCAGCGCGGGGGATCGTGCGCCAGCGGACCAGAACCCCCTTCTTGGTCCGCTTGATGCGCAGGGCGCGGGGTTTGCCCGGTCTGGGCGGTGGCGGGGCGGTATAGCGCCCGGCGGGCAGGGAGACGATGGGAATCGTTGCGCGGGTCACATCGGCGCGCAGCACGCGGCGGCCGGCCGGACCGCCGGTCGGAATGCGCAGGGTGCCGTTGCCCGAGGTGATCCGCCCGATCACGCGGGAGGTGCCCTTGCGAGTCTCTTCCCGGATGATCGCGCCGAGCTTGGTGCCGCCGCGCAGCGAATAGCGCAGAGTGAAGCGGCCGTTGCTGCGCACCACACGCGTCTTCAGTCGGGGTGCGGGCTGTGTCTGCGTTCGGCGTATGCCGGTGATCGGTGCCGAACCGGCAGCGGGTTCGACCGTCCACCGGCCCTTGCCGGGGTTGCGGATCGAGACGATCGTCTGCGTCCCGGTGGTCAGTGCGATGATCCGCGCCTTCTTCGCCTCTGCGACAGTGGCCGGCGCAGCGGGTTCGACGCGGTTGCCTTTCGGGTCGATCAGGATGACGGTGGGCGCAGCGGAGTCCCCGTCGATGTGCAGGAACGCACGCTTGCCGCCGGAGAGCCGGATTCCGCTCGCAGCGCGCACCTGCCCTGCCGACGCGGCCCGACGCCACTTCGCCTTCGCCTGCCGTGGACCGAGCACCACCTCGATCGGGCCCAGGTTGCACGAGGAGCCGAATGGGGGGAACAGCACGGGGGAGGAGTCGGCGAAGGCCCACCGGAACCCTGCCCCACCCGGGCCGCACGCGCCGATACCGCGGTTGCTGATCACCACGTCGGAGATCGGTAGCGACACGTCGGGCACAGGCGCGGGGAAGTCGACGGTCACCTTGCCGCCGGAGAACCTTCCTGAGAAGAGCTCGCGCTGCAGGTCGAAGGCCAACGACAGGCCGGAGTCGAACTGGACGCCGCCGATGCCGTACCGCACCCCACCGGTGTAGGAGACGAATCCGTCGCCGGTCACGAGCATGCGCATGTCCTGTACCGGGATGGTGTCGACGAGTCGTGACGTTCCGCGCATCTCGGCCTTCCACGGAACACCGAATGTCACTGTTGCATCCGCCTCGTCGGTGACAAGGAACGTTCCGGCGCCGGCGGGGAGAACCCCGATGGTCCCGCCTACGGAGATTCTCACGGGATCGAGGGCGAACTTGCCCCGGACCTTGTGCAGGTAGACCCCTTTGAACAGGGGAACGCCGGGGTAGTAGCCGACCTCTGCGCCGCCCTCCCGGAAGGCCCCTGCGGAGAAGCGAATCCGGGCGGCGATCGACAGTGAACCCCGCCCGGGCGGCATCAGCAGTTCTGCCTGGCCGCGCCACTCGTCCTGGCCCGACGCGTACTCCAGTACGGCGTTGCGCAGGGTGGGTCCGCCCAGGAACGCCTCGCCAATCTCGATACGTAGGGAGTCCAGCTGCAACCCACTGCCGACTGTCGCGCGCAGTACGGCGTCGCCCCTGGTGCCTGCGAATGCCTTCGGCAGTTTCAGGTAGACGGGAATCCGGACGCCCTTGTCGGTGAGCTCCACGTCCACGCGCCCGGAGATCGGGAAGCCCTTGAGAACCGCTGCGAACTGCGAAGCGTCGAAGCTGGCCAGAAGGGTCCGCTCCCGAGGTTTGGGCAATTTGAGGTGCAGTTCGCCCCGCCACAGCGTGATAGGACCGCCGGCCGCGTCGAGTTGCACCTGAATCGGTCCCGTGGTGTCGATCGTCTTCTTCGCCGGGTCGACCTGGATCTGAACACCGGGGTCCGGGCGTAGCCACAGACCGTTGAGGTCGACGGGGCCCTGAGCCACCCGGATGCCGCCGGACGCTGCAGTCGTCGCGGTGGCTTGCGAAGAACTCCCGGCGTTGAAGAAGCACCCCTGCTCAGTTCGCATCTCCACCGCACCGAAGGCGATCCTCCCGCATTCCACGACGGCGTCGGGCCCAACCACACCGCCGCCCGGCTTCTTGCCCAGCCCGACCTGTCCGGTGGGTGCCAGTGTCCCGAAGGATGTGGCCCACAACGTGTTGTAGGTACGGCCCGAGCCGTTGAGCACGACCACCCCCCCGCCGTCGGGATGGACACCAAATCGAGGCTCGGAGAAAGCCTGACCCTCGGGGGCGGTGGCAACCGGGGTGGCGCGGCCCAAGGACGTGCCGTCACCGCGCTGCAATTGGAACCTCGCACGCTGGCCGGGCTCGACGCTGCCCACGTACACGCCACCGGCCCCGTCCTGCGCAACGGTGGCGAAGTCGCCGGGTGCCGCCTCGACAGGTGTCCCAGCGGTCACTCCGCTGACCCGCCGCAGCGCAGGGGTGCCGCTGAGACCCGGCTTCGCCAGCAGGAATGTGCCCGCGGGGCCGCTGGCCAGGGATGGTTCCGAGGCAGGGCCGATTGGGGCGCGTTCCCAGGTGCCGACGTTGTTGGGGTCGCCGGTTCCGTTCCAGCGGCCCAGGAAGCCGTTGCCGAAGAAGTCGGCCCAGGCGGCGAGGGGAACCCCACCATCATTGACGACCCTGCCGCCGACCGCCTGGTCGCCCGGTCCCACCAAGGCGGTCTTCACGGTGGACGTGCCGCTGGGGTAGGTCTGGATGCTCGTACCACCGGTGACCGTGTCGGTGATGGCGATGATGCTGGGAGAGCCGCCTGAGCCGAATACCGCGGCGTCGTGCACCGGCAGATCGCCGATCCAGGTGCGTGGGGCGAACGTGTCGCCGCCGTCCACACTGACGTCCAGGAACGTGGCGACGGCGTCCTCGTAGTCAGGTGTGTTGCTCGGCGGACGGCCAGGGATGGGAACGAGGTCGTACGGATATCGGCTCGAAACGAGCGCAAGGTCGTCGTTGACGGCCAGTGGTTGGACCCCGCCGAGATCCGCCACCGCGAGGTTGGGCAGGTAGGCCTCGGGCCAGCGTTTCACCGCGTCACAGCCCTGCGCCCCGCGCGGGAGCCGACAGTAGACCTCCACATCGCCCGGTCGGTCAGCAGGACCCTTCTCGACCCACGTGATGTGTGCGGTGCCCGCGGAGTCGAGCAGCACGCGGGGGCGCGTGGCCGCGTCGGACAACTGGATCAGCGGCCGGGTCGGCGGGTCCACGGCGATAGTCGGCAGGATCTTGCGTTTCGGCTTGTAGCCCGGGGTGGTGTAACTGCGGCGCTTGCTTTTCTTCTTCTTCGGCTTCGCGGTGAGTTCCGTGCCGCCTGTCAGCGGCGCTCGCTCGGCGCTTGCCGGGGTCGGCGCCACGTCCTGCGCCGCAACAATCGGAGCGGGCAGTAGCAGCACGGCGGCTGACGTTGTCGCTGTCAACGCCGTGAGGCGTATCCGCATGGACCCAACTGTGGGCTCAGGCAAACCGCAGCCGCAATGGGCTAATAGGTTGAGTTGTTCGGCTCAGCCGGCGGTGCGGTCCACGGCGGTCTCCTGCAGGAGCGCGGCTTCCCCGTCCGCGCGCTGCACGACGTCTCTACTGGCCTGCGCGGACAGGTCGCTTCGCATGAGCAGGCCGTCGAGCATCGCCATGATCTCGTCGGGGAATTCGAGCGGCACGAAATGTGTGCCGTGCAACACGTGGACCTCGGCGTGATCGATCTTGTCGGCGAAGGCGACGACATCGCGCATGGAGGTCATCACATCGAATCCGCCGGCCACCACGGTGATCGGGCAGGTCAGGAAGGAGGGGTCCATCGGTTCGTGATCACCCGCGGCGACCATCAGCCGGAAATACCACTCGAAGTCGTGTTCCAGGAACGAGCGGATCCAGGGCACCACGTCCTTGGTCTGCGCGCTGGGCATCATGAACCCGCTGTGGCGCAGGATTTCGGCGAACGTGTTCCCCTTGGGGACGTTGTGCGCCAGCAGGTTCAAGGGCTTGCCGAGCAGTTGCCCGGCCCGGCTGACCATGAGTCCGGAGGTCTTGCGCAGTGGCCGTGGCACCATCAGGGTCGCGAAGGCTGCGTCGTAGGTGCCACCGGGAACGCCGGCGCACATCAGCATTCCGGCGACCTTGTCCGGGTGTTCGGCGGCGATCTCGAAACTGACGTTCACACCCAGCGACCACGCCACGAGCAGCGCCCGGTCGATTCCGGTGTGTTCCATGAGCGCGAGCGCGTCGGCGACGTGATCCTCGACGCGGATGCGCTCGGGGTCGGCCGGCCGTCCCGAACCCAGGCCGCCGCGGTGGTTCCACCCGACCACCCGGTATCCGCAATGTGGGTCGAGCAGTCGCGGCCACGCCTCGGGTGGCACGCCGAGGCCATTGCAGACCACCACGTCCGGGCCGTCGCCGCCGTTGGTCCAGCCGAGCAGCTCGGTGCCGTCAGGGCTGGTGAACCTGAATGTCGTATACATCCCTTTCAGTGTCGCAGGCGAGGTCGTGCGCCTCGAGCACCCGGCGCTAATGTGACGCCATGGCCGACATGAAACCCCGCAGTTCTGTTGTCACCGACGGTCTGGAGCGCGCGCCTGCCCGTGGCATGCTCCGCGCGGTGGGGATGAACGACCAGGACTTCGACAAGCCCCAGATCGGTGTGGCATCCAGTTGGAACGAGATCACCCCGTGCAACCTGTCGCTGGACCGGTTGGCCAAGGCGGCCAAAGAGGGTGTGCATGCGGCCGGTGGATTCCCGCTGCAGTTCGGCACGATCTCGGTGTCCGACGGCATCAGCATGGGTCATGAGGGGATGCACTTCTCACTGGTCAGCCGGGAGATCATCGCCGACTCGGTCGAGACGGTCATGAACGCGGAGATGCTCGACGGCATGGTCACGTTCGCCGGCTGCGACAAGAGCCTGCCCGGGATGATGATGGCCGCGGCCCGTCTGGATGTGGCGTCGGTGTTCGTCTACGCCGGCTCGATCCTGCCGGGCAAGGTCGGGGACCGCGACGTCACCATCATCGACGCGTTCGAGGCGGTCGGAGCCTGCGCCCGGGGGTTGATCACGCGCGAGGAGGTCGATGAGATCGAGCGTGCGATCTGTCCCGGCGAGGGAGCCTGCGGTGGCATGTACACGGCCAACACCATGGCCAGCATCGGGGAGGCGATGGGGCTCTCGCTGCCGGGTTCGGCAGCTCCGCCGGCGGTGGACCGGCGTCGCGACTCCTATGCCCGCCGATCCGGCGAGGCGGTTGTCAACCTGATCCGGCAGGGCATCACCGCCCGCCAGATCATGACGAAGGAGGCCTTCGAGAACGCGATCACGGTGCTGATGGCGCTCGGCGGGTCGACCAACGCCGTGCTGCACCTGCTGGCGATGGCGCACGAGGCCGATGTGGACCTCGAACTCGAGGACTTCCACCGGATCGGGTCGAAGGTCCCGCTGCTCGGTGACCTCAAACCTTTCGGCCGGTACGTCATGAGCGACGTCGACCGGGTGGGCGGTGTGCCCGTGGTCATGAAGGCCCTGCTGGACGCCGGGTTGCTGCACGGAGACTGCCTGACAGTGACCGGTCAGACCGTCGCCGAGAACCTGGCTGAACTTGAGCCGTCGGACCCGGACGGCAAGATCTTGCACGCCGTGGGTTCGGCGCTCGACAGCCACGGCGGGATCACCGTTCTGTCGGGGTCGTTGTGCCCGGAGGGGGCCGTGGTCAAGAGTGCAGGTGTGCCCGTGGACGTCTTCGAGGGGTCCGCACGGGTCTTCGAGCGTGAGCAGTCGGCGATGGCTGCGCTGGAAGACGGCACCATCCAGGCCGGCGACGTCGTGATCATCCGCTACGAAGGGCCCAAGGGTGGCCCCGGGATGCGGGAGATGCTCATGATCACCGGTGCGATCAAGGGCGCCGGACTCGGGCAGGACGTCATGCTGATCACCGACGGCCGCTTCTCCGGGGGGACCACCGGTCTGTGTGTCGGTCACGTCGCGCCGGAGGCGGTGGACGGTGGGCCGATCGCTTTGGTCCAGGACGGGGACCGGGTTCGGATCGATATCGGGCGTCGCACCCTGGATCTACTGGTGGACGACGATGAACTGCAGCGCCGCCGCGAGGGTTGGGAGCCCTTGCCCCAGCGCTACACACGCGGGGTGCTGCACAAATACGCACGTTTGGTCGGGTCTGCCTCCCGGGGCGCGGTCTGCGACTGAGCCATGAAGCTGATCACCGCCGTCATCAAACCCCACGCCTTGGACCGTGTGCGCTCTGCCCTGCAGGCGCAGGGCGTCGAGGGGATGACGGTGACCGAAGCCAGCGGGTACGGACGGCAGCGCGGACATACCGAGGTCTACCGGGGTGCGGAGTACGTCGTCGACCTGGTGCCGAAGGTCCGGCTCGAGGTTCTTGTCGACGATGACGACGCCGGACACATCCTGGACGTGCTCGTCTCTGCCGCACGCACCGGCAAGATCGGAGACGGCAAGGTCTGGGTGACCACGGTTGATGCGGTGGTGCGGGTGCGTACGGGGGAGCGGGGCGCCGACGCGCTCTAGCCAGCCGCGCCGGGCTGTGGGCCGGCCCGCCTGTTCCGACGTCCTGCGGGGACTTTGGTCAGATCTGGTCACTAGCTGACCAATTGTGTCCGAAGTCCCCCGATCGCCTCCCGCAAGGCATCCACGAACGACTCCGGGCCGTGCCGCAGCATGAAAGTGGAAACCCGCAGCAGTAGACCGCCGGTGCGCACCATGAGGTCTGTTCTGTCGCTCTATGTCCTCAGTCCAGTTCTCGGGGTCGAGGTGCTGCATTCCGTCGATCTCGACCATGATGAGTCGGCCGTCGTGGGCCTGAAACTCGGCATCGATGTATCTGTCCCGGCCCTTGGAGTCCTTGCGCCGCGACTGGCGAATCGGCTGGGGCAGTCCGTGCCTGCGGCAGATCCGGGCGAACTCGCGCTCGTTGAGGCTGGACACGCCGGAGGAGTATTCGTCGACAAGCTCCAGGAGTAGAGACCTGCGGGCGGCCTGTGGCCGGTCCAGAAGTTCTTGCCGTAGGCGCTTTGGTGTGGTGAGCCCCTGTTGCAGCGAAGAAAGAACCAGAAACATGGCTTCCCGTGGTGTTCGTGCCCAGCCGCCGGCTTGAACAACGGCCAGGGTGGCGTTCACTCGAGGGATTCCTGAGCCGTGCTGGGCGAATTGCAGGCGCGATCGGTGGACCTGGACCCACGCGGGCCGACGATGGACTCGGGTGGATTCCGACGTGATGACCTGCACAGGCCATTGCAACGACCCCCGCCAACCAGCCGCGACGAGAGCTGAGCGACCGGCCAGGCAGGCCGTCGGGCCGCAATGCAGGACAGCGGCCCACAACCGTTGCCGTTCAGTCGGGCTACAGGGCGCGGCGAGGTAGACCCGTGGCGTGAGACGGGTCCAGACGCCTGACGCCCGGGCCCGCTGCATCGCACGTCGCATCGTCGGAGCCTGCCAAACGGCGATCACGTTGTCCTGCTCGCGCAGGAGTCGGACGGTCTCTGGGTCTATGTGAGGCATGCCTTCATGGTGTGCTCGATCCATGGCTCGTGGGATCGCCTGTGGACAAAGGCCTCTGACGGGCTTTGGTCGGATCTGGTCACTGACTGACGTGCTGTGTCCTAAGTCCCGCGGGGGCGGTGGCTGGCGGAGACTTTGGTCGGATGTGGTCACTGACTGACGTGCTACGTCCTAAGTCCCGCGGGGGTGGTGGCTGGCGGAGACTTTGGTCGGATGTGGTCACTGACTGACGTGCTACGTCCTAAGTCCCGCGGGGGTGGTGGCTGGCGGAGACTTTGGTCGGATGTGGTCACTGACTGACGTGCTACGTCCTAAGTCCCGCGGGGGCGGTGGCTGGCGCCTCAGCGCCGACCCCGAGTTGGCAGCCTCAGCCAGGCAGGTTACTCTTTCGGTGTGCAGAAGTTCATTCTCGTAAGCGAGCGCGTCTAGGCCCCAGAAGGCCCAGGCGCGCTACCCTCCGCAACCCAATTCGGGTCGGGGGGTTTTTCATTGGAAGGAAGCGCAATGGCAGAGCACATGACCGGTGCGGCCAGTCTCATCAAGTCGCTGGAGCATGCCGGTGTGGACACCGTGTTCGGCATCCCCGGCGGCGCGATCCTGCCCGCCTACGACCCACTGATGGACTCCGACCAGGTACGCCACATCCTGGTGCGCCACGAACAGGGCGCAGGCCACGCCGCCGAGGGGTACGCACAGACATCCGGCAAAGTCGGGGTCTGCATGGCGACCTCCGGCCCCGGCGCCACCAACCTCGTCACCCCCATCGCCGATGCCTACATGGACTCGGTCCCGATCGTCGCGATCACCGGCCAGGTGCCGAGTGCCGCGATCGGCACGGACGCCTTCCAGGAAGCTGACATCTCCGGCATCACCATGCCGATTGTCAAGCACAACTACCTCGTCACCGATCCCGCGGAGATCCCGCGCGTGATCGCCGAGGCGTTCCACCTGGCGGGCACCGGGCGGCCGGGGCCGGTCCTTGTCGACATCAGCAAGGACGCCCTGGCCGCCCAAACAACCTTCGAATGGCCCGACGCGATCGACCTGCCCGGCTACCGGCCCACCACCCAGCCGCACGGCAAGCAGATCAAAGAAGCCGC
Source organism: uncultured Actinomycetota bacterium (assembly GCA_963704075.1). GTDB lineage: Bacteria > Actinomycetota > Actinomycetes > S36-B12 > UBA10799 > JADKAV01. The sequence continues at coordinate 105,388 of CAVPGV010000020.1, read as the reverse complement.
CAAGATGATCGCCAAGTCCGAGCGGCCGGTGCTGTACGTCGGTGGCGGGATCGTGCGCTCGGGTGCCTCCCAGGAACTGCTCACGCTGGCAGAACTGACGGGCATCCCGGTGGTCACCACGCTGATGGCCCGCGGTGCCTTTCCCGACAGCCACCCGCAGAACCTCGGGATGCCCGGCATGCACGGCACCGTCCCGGCGGTCGGGGCGTTGCAGAAGAGCGACCTGCTGATCGCGCTGGGAACCCGGTTCGACGACCGCGTCACCGGCAAGCTCGACTCGTTCGCCCCCGACGCGAAGGTCATCCACGCCGACATCGATCCGGCGGAGATCGGCAAGAACCGCCACGCCGACGTCCCGATCGTGGGGGACGCCAAGGCGACCATCGCGGGGCTGATCGCGGCGCTGAGCGGCCGCAAGGACGACATCGACATCGCCGACTGGTGGGAGGTCCTCAACGGGTGGAAGAAGCGTTTCCCGCGCGGCTACGAGGAGCACCCGGACGCCCTCGAGCCGCAGTACGTGATCGAGCGGCTGGGCCAGATCGCCGGACCGGACGCGATCTACTGCGCCGGTGTCGGTCAGCATCAGATGTGGGCCAGCCAGTTCATCGACTACGAGAAGCCCGGGCACTGGCTCAACTCCGGCGGCCTCGGGCACGATGGGCTACGCGGTGCCCGCGGCCATGGGCGCGAAGGTCGGCAACCCGGATGCCGTGGTCTGGGCGATCGACGGCGACGGCTGCTTCCAGATGACCAACCAGGAACTCGCGACGTGCGCGATCAACAACATCCCGATCAAGGTCGCGCTGATCAACAACTCGAGCCTGGGTATGGTCCGGCAGTGGCAGACGCTGTTCTACAACGAGCGCTACTCCAACACGGACCTGCAGTCCCACCAGTTCCCCGACTTCGTGAAGCTCGCCGAGGCCTACGGGTGTTACGGATTGCGGGCGAGTAGTCGCGAAGAGGTCGATGCCGTCATCGAGAAGGCGATGGCGCTCAACGACGCCCCGGTTGTCATCGACTTCCAGGTCCACCGCGACGCGATGGTCTGGCCGATGGTGCCTGCCGGTACCAGCAATGATCTGATCACGACCGCGCGCGACCTCGCGCCGGCCTGGGAACGGGAGGACTGATGACCCGCCACACACTGTCCGTGCTGGTCGAGAACAAGCCGGGCGTGCTCGCGCGCATCTCCGGGCTGTTCAGCCGCCGCGGCTTCAACATCGAGTCGCTGGCCGTGGGCCCGACGGAGAATCCCGAGGTCAGCCGGATGACCATCGTCATCAACGTCGACCGGCTACCCCTCGAGCAGGTCACCAAGCAGTTGAACAAACTGATCAACGTGCTCAAGATCGTCGAACTCGATGGTGAGCACTCGGTGCAGCGAGAGCTGGTCCTGGTCAAGGTCAAGACGGATAAGGGCATGCGGTCCAACGTGCTGGAGATCGTCACCCTGTTCCGCGCCAAGGTCGTCGACGTGGCGCCGGAGACGGTGACGATCGAAGCCACCGGCAGCCGCGACAAACTGGAGGCGCTGCTGCGCGTGCTGGAGCCCTACGGGATCAAGGAGCTCGTGCAGTCCGGCGTCGTCGCCGTGGGACGCGGTGGGAAGTCGATCGCCGATCGCTCGCTGCGGTCGGTCGATCGCAGCGCATAGTGCAGCGCGCTGCCACGATCGCTCCGCCGATCGGCTTCGTCCTCGTCGTCGCGGTGTGGGGGCGCAGTCTCGGTGGGCTGATTGCGACCCTGGTGGCGCTGGTCCTGGTGGCGGCGGTCCTCTCTGCGGTGCACCACGCCGAGGTCGTGGCCCACAAGGTCGGGGAGCCCTACGGGTCCCTGGTTCTGGCGGTGTCAGTCACCGTGATCGAAGTGGCCCTGATCGTGGCGCTCATGGCTTCCGGGGGAGCAAAAGCCGAGACGTTGGCCCGCGACACGGTGTTCAGTGCGCTGATGATCACGACCGCCGGGATCGTGGGTTTCTCGCTGCTGTCCGCCACCCTGCGCGGTCCCATTGTGTACTTCAACTCCGAAGGCGCCGGTGCGGCTCTGTCCACCATCGCTGCGCTGGCCGCCCTGACGCTGGTGCTTCCCACATTCACCACCAGCGCCCCAGGTGCCACCTTCACCGGGGGTCAACTGGCGTTCGCCGCTGTGGCGTCGTTGGCTCTGTACCTGCTGTTCGTCTTCGTGCAGACGGTGCGCCATCGCGACTACTTCATCCATGAGGGAAGTGGTGAGGATGAGCACGCAGAACCGCCCACCACCCGCACCGCAGTCCTGAGCCTGCTCCTGCTGCTGACCTCCCTGGTGGCCGTGGTCGGCCTGGCGAAGACGCTGTCGCCGAACATCGAGTCGGCCGTGATCGGCGCGGGTCTTCCGATCGCCTTCGTGGGTGTCATCATCGCGATGGTCGTGCTGCTCCCCGAGGGGATCGCGGCGATCCGGGCAGCCCGGATCGGGCGAGTCCAGACGAGTCTGAACCTCGCATTCGGCTCGGCGATGGCCAGTATCGGACTGACGATCCCGACGATCGCCATCGCCCAGATCTGGCTGCCGGTGCAACTGGTCCTGGGTCTGGGCCCGCTGCAGATCACCTTGCTCGTCATCGCCCTGTTCACCGCCGCGCTGACCGTTGTCCCCGGCCGTGCCACGCTGCAGCAGGCGGGGGTCCACATCGCGATCTTCGCCGCCTTCCTCGCGGTCTCGGTGGCCCCGTGACCGCCACGCCCGCTGACCTGAGAGACTGTGCAGAATCCACCCGTACAAGGAGAAGAAGTGGCTGAACTGTTCTACGAAGATGACGCAGACCTGTCGATCATCCAGGGCCGCAAGGTGGCCATCCTGGGCTACGGGTCGCAGGGGCATGCCCACGCCCTGAACCTGCGCGATTCCGGGGTGGACGTACGGGTGGGGCTGGTCGAAGGCTCGAAGTCGCGGCCCAAGGCCGAGGCCGAGGGTCTGCGTGTGGTGGACCCGGCGACGGCGTGCGCTGAAGCCGACCTGATCATGGTGCTGGTCCCGGACCCCGCCCAGCGCGGGCTGTACGCCGAGGCGATCGCCGACAACCTGAAGGCCGGCGACGCGCTGTTCTTCGCCCACGGTTTCAACATCCGGTTCGGCTACATCCAGCCGCCAGCCGATGTCGACGTGTGCATGGTCGCGCCGAAGGGCCCGGGGCACCTGGTGCGCCGCGAGTACACCTCCGGTCGCGGTGTGCCGTGCATCGTCGCCGTTGAACAGGACGCCACCGGGAACGCATGGCCGCTGACGCTGTCGTACGCCCGCGCCATGGGTTGTCTGCGCGCAGGCGGCATCAAGTCGACATTCACCGAGGAGACCGAGACCGACCTGTTCGGCGAGCAGGCCGTGCTGTGTGGTGGCGCCTCCGCACTGGTGCAGTCCGGGTTCGAAACCCTGGTCGAGGCGGGTTATCAGCCCGAGGTCGCGTATTTCGAGTGCCTGCACGAACTGAAACTGATCGTGGACCTCATGTACGAAGGCGGGATCGCCAAGCAGCGCTGGAGCGTCTCCGACACCGCCGAGTATGGCGATTACGTCTCCGGCCCGAGGGTCATCGACGCGCAGGTCAAGGAGAACATGAAGGCCGTGCTGGGCGACATCCAGTCCGGTGCGTTCGCGAAGCGCTTCATCGACGACCAGGACGCCGGAGCTCCAGAGTTCGCGGCGCTGCGCAAAGCCGGCGAGGAGCACCAGATCGAAGAAGTCGGTCGTGAGCTTCGTCAACTGATGGCGTGGGTGGCCACCGACGACGACTACACCGAGGGCACCGCCGCTCGATGAAGGGCCGGGGGATCCATCCGCCCGAACGCATCATCGCCTTCAGCGACGGGGTGGTGGCGATCGCCATCACCCTCTTGCTGTTGCCGCTGGCGGAGCTGGACCTCCCGGCGAACGGTCGCATCACGACGCTGGTCAGCGACAACGCGCAGTTGCTTGGTGGACTGACCCTGACCTGGGTGATCATCGCGGTGTTCTGGCTGGCCCACCACCGGCTCTTCGAGCACATCGTGGGAGTCGACCAGACCCTGCTGTGGCTCAATTTCGGCTGGCTGTTCGCGATCGCCCTGCTCCCGCTGCCCACGAACATCGTGATCGCCAACGACCCCAGCCCGCAGGTGACCGGTTTCTACATCGGCTGGATGGCGATCATCAGCCTGTTCATGTCGCTGATCCTCTGGCGGGCCCGTCACCGTCCGGGCCTGATGGATGATTCGTACAAAGGGACAGCGCCGGCCAGGGCTGCCCAGATCCGCAGTTCTGCGATCACCGGTGTCTTCGCGCTGAGCCTGGGGATCGCCATGATCGCCCCCGACATCGCCACCTACTTCTTGCTCCTCATGTTCCTGGTCGACCCGGTCGTCGGCCGGATCGTTCCAGCAGATGACGACTGACGATCTGCCGGCCGTCCTCGGCGACATCCTCGAGGCCGCGGCAATGCCCGGGGGTGACATCTGCCAGGCCTTCCGGGTGAGGTCCAGCGCCGGGGATTTCTTCGTCAAGACCCCGCTCGAACCCGACCCCGCCCTGTTTGCCGCCGAGGCCGCCGGGCTCGCGTGGCTGAATGCGGTCGTCCCGGGGATCACGCCCGCGTTGGTGCACCACGACGTGCGTTGGCTGGTCCTCGAGTGGGTGGAGGAGGTCGGCCCGTCCCAGGTCGCTGCGCAGGAGTTGGGCCGACGGATCGCCCGGTTGCACGCAGACGGCACGGGGGAGTTCGGGCAAGGTCCCGCGCATGGCCGCATCGGGACGCTCCCGATGGCCAGCGGCAGCTTCGATACGTGGCCGCAGATGTACTCCACGCTGCGACTGCAGCCCCTGCTCGCCGACGACGTGCCGGCATGCCGGGCGGTGGCCGATGCCCTGTTGCACGACCCCGACTGGGCCGGTCCGCCGGAGCCGCCAAGCCTGCTGCACGGGGACCTCTGGAGCGGCAACGTGCTGTGGTCGAGCGCGCCACGGCTGATCGATCCGGCCGCGCATGTGGGCCATCGGGAGACGGATCTGGCCATGCTGACCCTGTTCGGAACACCTCACCTGAGCACCATCCTGACGGCCTATCAGCAGGTGTACCCACTCGCGCCCGGCTGGCAGGCACGCGTCGGACTGCACCAGATATGGCCGCTGCTGGTGCACGCACGGATGTTCGGTGGGGGCTACGCACAGCGGGCCGAGACCATCGCGACGGGCTACCTCCAGGGCTGAACCGGCCGGTTCGTACCATCGAGGGGTGGACAAACCCGTCGTCTTGATCGCCGAAGAACTCTCTCCCGCAACCATCGAGGCCCTCGGGCCCGACTTCGAGATCCGCCACTGTGACGGGGCGGATCGCCCGCAGCTGCTGGCTGCGATCACCGACGTTGACGCGATCCTGGTGCGGTCGGCGACGAAGGTCGACGCCGAGGCTCTGTCAGCGGCCAGGAAGCTCAAGGTCGTCGCCCGGGCAGGGGTGGGACTGGACAACGTCGACGTGGAGGCTGCCACCCAGGCCGGCGTCATGGTGGTCAACGCACCGACCTCCAACATCGTCAGCGCCGCGGAACTGGCTGTGGCCCTTCTGCTGGCCAGCGCGCGACACATCTCGCCGGCGCACGAGGCGCTGCGGCAGGGACAGTGGAAGCGGTCCAAGTACACCGGCGTGGAACTCACCGACAAGACCGTCGGTGTGGTCGGCCTCGGCCGGATCGGGTTGCTTGTGGCGCAACGGCTCAGTGCATTCGGTGTGCAGCTGGTCGCCTACGACCCGTACGTCCAGCCCGTGCGCGCCGCCCAGCTCGGCGTGACGTTGCTCTCCTTGGAAGAGGTACTGGAGCAGTCCGACTTCATCACCGTGCACCTTCCGAAGACGAAGGAGACCGTAGGCCTGATCGACGAAGCGGCGTTGAAACTGGTCAAGCCCACGGTCCACATCGTCAATGCCGCACGTGGCGGCATCGTCGACGAGCAGGCCCTGTATGACGCCTTGGTGGAGGGCCGCGTCGCCGGTGCCGGGTTGGACGTTTACGCCAGCGAACCGTGCACCGATTCGCCGCTGTTCACCCTTGACAATGTGGTGGCCACACCCCATCTGGGAGCGTCCACGGATGAAGCGCAGGAGAAGGCCGGGATCGCCGTGGCCAAGTCGGTCCGTCAAGCCCTGGCGGGGGAGCTGGTCCCAGACGCGGTCAACGTCAAGGGCGGTGTGATCGCCGAGGACGTGCGACCGTTCATCGACCTGGCCGAGCACCTGGGTCGGATCGGAACCTCGATGGCCCCGGCCGCAGTGGCTCAGCTCACCGTGGAAGCGCTGGGGGAGATCAGCGCCCACGACGTGAGTGTGCTGGAACTGGCAGTCCTGAAGGGCATGTTCTCGGTTCTCATCGACGACCCGGTCTCATACGTCAACGCGCCCGTCCTGGCAGCCGACCGCGGCGTCGTGACCGCGCTGGTCACCGAGGGCGATTCCGAGGACCACAGGTCGCTGGTGCGGGTACGGATGGCCTGCGCCGATGGCCAGTCGATGGTTGTGGCCGGCACCGTGTTCGGTCCCCGCGACAGCGAGAAGATGGTCGAGGTCGATGGACTGGACCTCGACGTGCCGATCAGCGATCACATGCTGGTCTTCCGCTACGAGGACAAGCCAGGTGTGGTCGGCGTGGTCGGTCAGATCCTCGGCGGTGCGAGCATCAACATCGCGAACATGCAGGTGAGCAGGGACACAGCCGGCGGGCTGGCGCTGGTGGCGCTGACGGTCGATTCGGCCGTGGATCTTCCCACAGTGGAGGCGATCGCCGACGAGATCGGCGCGGTGACGGGCACCGCCATCGACCTCGTCTGAGACACATCACCCGGCGCGGGGGATCGGTGGCGGGGCGCGCGCACGTGACCCGCGATCGGGCTAGGCTCGAGTCATCATCGAAATGGGAGTCCCACATGCTGCACGAGCAAGACATCGAACAGATCGAGCGTCTCTACCTCTCACCCTTGTTCGCTCGCTACGGCGAGGAGAGCGCGATCGTCGCGCATCAACTCGCGCCGGAGGGACGGACCCCGGAGGTCGCCTACCAGCTGATCCATGACGAGTTGATGCTCGATGGCAACGCGCGGCAGAACCTGGCGACCTTCGTCTCCACGTTCATGGATCCGCAAGCGGACAAGTTGTTCGCCGAGACCTACGACAAGAACATGATCGACAAGGACGAGTATCCGCAGACAGCGCAGATGGAAGCTCGGTGCGTGAGCATCATCGCGAATCTGTGGAATTCTCCTGATGGTGACAAAGCGGTCGGCACCTCGACGATCGGCTCCAGCGAGGCGGTGATGCTGGCCGGACTGTCGCTCAAGCGGTTGTGGCAGCACAAGCGCAAGGCCGCCGGACAGTCCATCGAGCGGCCCAATTTGGTCATGGGTCAGAACGTGCAGGTCGTGTGGGAGAAGTTCTGCCGCTACTGGGACGTCGAGCCCCGCTACGCACCCCTGGCCGAGGGCAGGCTGCACCTGACCGCTGAGGAAGCGGTCAAACTCGTCGACGAGAACACGATCGGCGTGGTGGCGATCCTTGGGTCGACGTTCGACGGCTCCTACGAGCCGGTCAAGGACATCGCCGCGGCCCTCGACGACGTGCAGAAGGAGAAGGGCTGGGACATCCCCGTGCACGTCGACGGCGCCTCGGGCGGTTTCGTGGCCCCGTTCATCGACCAGGATCTGGAGTGGGACTTCCGCATCCCGAGAGTGCATTCGATCAATGCGTCCGGGCACAAGTACGGCCTGGTCTACCCGGGGGTCGGCTGGGTCGTGTGGCGCACGGCGGACTGCGTCCCGGACGACCTGGTCTTCCACGTGAACTACCTGGGCGGGGACATGCCCACCTTCACGCTGAACTTCTCCCGACCGGGCAGCCAAGTGGTTCTGCAGTACTACAACTTCGTGCGGTTGGGGTTCGACGGATACCGAGGGATCCAGCAGGCGTGTCGAGACACGGCCATGTACCTCTCGTCGAACATCGCGCAGATGGGGCCCTACGAGTTGCTCAGCGACGGGTCCGAATTGCCCGTGTTCTTCTTCCGTCTGAAGTCGGATCGCACGAACTACACGGTCTTCGATGTCTCGGCGAAACTGCGGGAGCGCGGCTGGCAGGTGCCCGCATACACCCTGCCGGACGATCTGACCGACGTGGCTGGGTTACGGATCGTCGTGCGCAACGGGTTCGGCCGTGACATGGCCGAACTGCTGCTGCGAGACCTACGTAACGCGACTGACTTCTTCGAAGGCCTCGACCGCCCGATGCCCGGTGACCCCGACCACGCCGCGGGTTTCGCTCACTGAGTCCGGGCTTGATGTGGCACGCCGCTAACTCCGCTGCTCGAGGGTTGCCATGGTGTAGTCGTACAGGCGCGCGGCGAGGTCCGCATCGGCGCCGTCGCCCTGCGGTGTGGCTGGCTTGGAGCGCACGAAGTACTCCCCGGTCAGCCCGGGATCGGCGTCCAGCGCGAGGAACACCGATGTCGCGGAACCTGCATCGAGATCGTCGCGGCCAGACACCTGGAACCCCTCGGTCAAGAGCTTCGTTCCGACCACGCCGGGGTGAAGCGCGTTGACGGCGACGCCAGCGTCTGGGCCGAGCCGGCGGGCGGTTTCGGCGGCCATCAACAGATTCGCCAGCTTGCTCTGTGCATAGGCGGCGTAGTGGTCGTAGGGCCTGTTGTGGAACTCGGGGTCTTTGAGGTCGATCGACGCGCGGGCGTGTGCGATGGAGGAGACATAGACGACCCTCCCGCCGTCGCCCATGGTCGGGATGATCGCGTCTGCCAGCAGACTGGCCGCCAGATGGTTGATCACCCAGTTCGCCTCTCCCGAAGACACCATCGTCAATTCCCGGGCGTAGACACCGGCATTGTTGATGAGGACGGTGGGTCGCAGTTCGATGGCTTCATCGGCGAGCCGGGATACCTGCTCGAGGTCACCCAGGTCGGCGACCAGCCCCGCAACAGCGCCGACCTGAGCCCGCACCGCGTCGACCTTGGCGGGGTCACGACCATGCACGATCAGGTCGCAGCCGCGCGCCCTGAGGAGCTCAGCGGTGCGCAGGCCTATGCCGTCGGTGGATCCGGTTACCAGGACTGTCGTCATGCACCCATCCTCCGGGCTGCAGCGCAGTCGCGCACGCCCGGTCTCAGTCGCCGGACTTACCCCAGCCGGTATTCATCCCGATCACGGCACCGATCGCCGCGAGGATGCCGATCCACAGCGAACTGCCGGTGAGCCACCACACGATCAAGCCGACCCCGACCCCGCCCGCGATGCCGATGGCCAGACCACGCCCGTCGAAGGTTCCCATGAGGCGAAGGCTATCGGGGTGATGCCGCACGCGTGCGGAACGTGCGGGACACCCAGATCGGATCGGTCTTATTCTTCTTGGCGCGCACGGCTACGATGCGGACCTGCATGCCGCCCGACGAGCGGACCGTGTACCAGGTCCGGCCGTCCCGTTTGCCGCTGAACCGGTGCAGTTCGGACCACTTGCGTTGCGAGTAGCTCTGCCAGCCGACGATGAACCTGCCCGCGGCTGGAATGCGGTACTTCAGGTATCCCTTGCGGACCCTGATCTTCACCCGCTTGACCGCCTTGGTGGTCACCTCCGGTGGTGCGATCACCGGCAGCGCCCCGCCCGTCGCCTGCAGGCTGTTCAGAGTACTCAATGCCCCGTTCGGGCTGACCAGGCCGAAGCCGAACTGGTCGTCGCGGCCCTCCGCGCCGAGATCCGTCGCCGATCCCAGGACCACGTCGACGGGGTTCACCTGCAGTCCAAGGGCGCGCTGGCGTTCGATGGTGAGGGCCATGGTGCCCGAGACGTAGGGAGCCGCCATGGAGGTCCCCGGCATCCGCACGTAGCCGGAGCCGGCGTAGGTGCTGAAGATGCCGCGAGGGGAGTCGAAGGCGCCACTACCGCCGGGCGCCACCAGGTCCACCTGCTTGCCCACCTCGGAGAACGACGAGCGGCGCAGAGTCCTCGTCACCGCCCCAACCCCCACCACCCCAGGGAAGGCCGCCGGGTACTGTACGGGATTGAACAGCGTGCCGCGGGAGTCCAGATAAGCGTTCCCCGCGGCAGCCACCGTCACGACCCCTTTGGACTGGGCGTACTGAATGGCTTTCTGTTCCACGGAACTCGCTGATCCCGAGTAGCTCATGTTCACGATGTCGGCCCCGTGGTCGACCGCCCAGATGATGCCCTTCGCAGAGTCGGCCGAGCGTACCGACCCGCCGGCGTCGGCCACCACCACCGGCATGATCGCCACGCCAGGCGCCAGACCGGCGCCGCCGAGGTTGTTGTTCGCGGTCATCGCGATGATCCCTGCCACATGCGTCCCGTGGCCGTTGGCATCGGTGCGCCCATTGCCACCGTCCACCAGGTCGATGCCGCGCACGAACTTGCCCGCCAGATCCGGGTGTCGCGAGACGCCCGAGTCGATGACGGCCACGGTCACTCCCGCTCCGGTGGAGGAGGCCCACGCGGTTTCCGCGTCCAGCGCGTCGAGGGCCCACTGCTGCCTGCGTGACGGGTCGGTGCTCGGGACCGCGGCGGCGCGTGACTCGCGAGTCCGGCGGATGCTCGAACTGACCCCGGGCCTGCTCTGCGACGCGGGCAGACCGGTGAGCCGACGGGTGGTGTCCACCTCGACGGCCACCACGTCTGGCCGGTCCTGGACCTGATCGACGGTCGCGATCGCGTCGGACGTGGAGGTGGCCGTGTCGCTGACGACCCGCAGCGAATCCCCGTCTTGAACGGCGTAGACCACGGTCATCTCGCCGGTCTCGCCGGATCGCTCCACGACATCGACCGGATCGGCCGTCACCGTGGCTGCCGGTTCCTGCCACGCGGGGATTTGTTCGGTGATTGGAGGCTGGTTCATCGACGCCCCGGAAACGGGCACGACGGCGTCGTCGGCGACGACGGGGGTGGCTCCCACCGCGAACGCGAGGAATACCGCGACGAATGCCCTCTTCACCACTCCACGGTACGTCCTACCTCCGACAAAACCGTCCGAACCTCGCCGGTCAACTGCGATGTGCGCGGTTCATCGCGCTCACCACGGCCTTCAGGGAGGCCGTCACGATCGAGGAATGGATGCCGACCCCCCACAGCACCTTCCCGTCGACGGCGCATTCCAGATAGGCAGCGGCCTTCGCGTCCCCGCCGGACGCCAGCGCATGTTCGTGGTAGTCCAGCACCCGCACATCGGCGTGATCGTGCAACGCCTCGCAGAACGCCGCGATCGGGCCGTTTCCGTGACCGGTCAGTTCGACCACTTCGCCGTTGTCCAGGATGGTCGCCTTCACGACGGTGTCTCCGTCGACCTCACTGACCAGCTCGTGCTTGACGAGTGCGAACCGGCCCCACGGCGCCTGCGGGTGCGGCAGGTATTCGTCGGTGAAGATGTCCCACATCTGCATGCCGGTCACCTCGCCGCCCTCGTCGTCGGTGTGGTGCTGGATGACTGCCGAGAACTCGATCTGCAACCGGCGTGGCAGTTCCAGTTTGTGCTCGGTGCGCATGATGTACGCCACGCCGCCCTTGCCGGACTGCGAGTTCACGCGGATCACGGCCTCGTACGTGCGCCCGATGTCTTGCGGGTCGATGGGCAGGTAGGGGACCTCCCAGCCGGTCTGGCGCACATCCCGGCCTTCAGCGGCGGCCTTGGCATCCAGTGCCTTCAGCCCTTTGTTGATGGCGTCCTGATGCGATCCGGAGAAGGCCGTGAACACCAGGTCGCCGCCGTAGGGGTGCCGTTCGTGGACGGGCAGCTGATTGCAGTACTCGACGGTGCGGCGGATCTCATCGATGTTCCGGAAGTCGATCTGCGGGTCGATGCCCTGGCTGAACAGGTTCATGCCCAAGGTCACCAGGCACACGTTGCCGGTGCGCTCCCCGTTGCCGAACAGGCAGCCTTCGATGCGGTCGGCGCCGGCCATGAAGCCCAGCTCCGCGGCGGCCACCGCCGTACCGCGGTCGTTGTGCGGGTGCAGGCTGAGCACGATGGAGTCGCGGTGCGCAAGATTCCGGTGCATCCATTCGATGGAATCGGCGTACACGTTCGGGGTGGCCATCTCGACGGTCGCCGGCAGGTTGATGATCACCTTGCGATCGGGAGTGGGCTGCCACACGTCGTTGACCGCGTTGCAGACCTCTACGGCGAAGTCCAGTTCGGTGCCGGTGTAGGACTCCGGGGAGTACTCGAAGTAGACCTCGGTCTCCGGCACCGTGTCGGCGTACTTCAGGCACAACTGCGCCCCGTGGACGGCGATGTCCTTGATCCCGTCGCGGTCGAGGCCGAACACCACCCGGCGCTGCAGCGTGGAGGTCGAGTTGTACAGGTGCACGATCGCCTGCTTGGCCCCGCGGATGGCCTCGTAGGTGCGCTCGATGAGATGGTCGCGGGCCTGGGTGAGGACCTGGATGACGACGTCGTCGGGAATCCGGCCCTCGTCGATCAGTTGACGAACGAAGTCGAAGTCGGTCTGGGACGCCGATGGGAAGCCGACCTCGATCTCCTTGTACCCCATGCGCACGAGCAACTCGAACATGCGCAGTTTGCGGGCGGGACTCATCGGGTCGATGAGTGCCTGGTTGCCGTCACGCAGGTCGACGGCGCACCACCGCGGTGCGTGGGTGATGACGGCTTCCGGCCAGGTGCGGTCGGGCATGTCGAAGGGGACGAAGGGCTGATATCGCTGGAAGGGCATTTGTGACGGTTGCTGCTCGTTCATGGTGGCTCCTGGTTGCGGGGTTCGAAGGGCAACCGGCGCGTGGACGCTCCGCGACGAGGGGGCCGGTGGTCAGGCCTCGTCGCGGCAGCTAAGCAGAAGCAGCCCGCGCAACACGAAATCAGGCTAGCACGCGCGCCGGGACGCTGGGCTGCTTGAGTGGGCGACCGCCCCACCGGGAACGGCCCGGTGACTGCGCGATGATGGAGCCATGCGTCCTGTGATCGGCCTGACCGCGTACGTGGAGCCCGCACGGTGGGTCGCCTGGAACACCGATGCCGCGCTTCTACACGCTTGGTATCCGGAGGCGGTGATCCGTTCCGGGGGGATTCCGGTGATGCTGCCGCCGCAGCAGGAAGCAGCCGCCACTCTGGCCAGCCGGATCGATGCGTTGGTACTCACCGGTGGCCCGGACATCGCAGCCACGATGTACGGGCAGGATCCGCACCCGACCAACGACCGGCCGCGGCACCTGCGCGACGAGTTCGAAGTGGCCCTGTACCGAGCGGTTCGGGAAGCCGGAAAGCCGGTGCTCGGCGTGTGCCGGGGGTTACAGATCATGGCGGTCGCGGAGGGCGGACATCTGACCCAGCATCTGCCGGACGTCACGGATCTGCCGCACCGGGAGAAGATCGGCGCTTTCACTGAGCATGGGGCGACGTTCGCACCCGATTCGGTCGCCCACCGCGTGCTGGGCGCCGAGATGACGGTCAACTCCTCCCACCATCAGGCTGTCGGCGATCCGGGAAGGCTCACTGTCACGGGCCGCGCCGAGGACGGCACCATCGAGGTCTGCGAAGCCGCCGATGCTGCGTTCGTGATCGGTGTTCAGTGGCATCCCGAGTACGGCGGCGATGTGCGACTGTTCCAGGCGTTGGTCGAGGCGGCGACGGTCTGACGGACGTCGAGTGACCCGCTGGTTGCCCAATAGCCTCGTAACCAGCGGGTTATTGGGCAACCAGCGGGTTATTGGGCTGTGGACGGCGCGCTACAACGGTGTCACGTACGCCCCGGAGATCCCGCCGTCCACCAGGAAGTTGGAGGCGGTGATGAACGATGCGTCGTCGGAGGCGAGGAAGGCCACCGCCGCGGCGATCTCCTCGGCCTGGGCGAACCGGCCCATGGGGATGTGCACCAACCGCCGGGCGGCGCGTTCGGGGTCCTTCGCGAACAGATCCACCAGCAACGGGGTGTTCACCGGCCCAGGGGACAACGCGTTGACCCGGATGCCTTCGCGGGCGAATTGCACACCCAGTTCGCGCGACATCGCCAGGACCCCGCCCTTCGACGCGGTGTAGGAGATCTGGGAGGTCGCCGCGCCCATCGTCGCGACGAACGAGGCCGTGTTGATGATGGAGCCCTTGCCTTGGCGCTGCATGTAGGGGATCGCTTCTTTGCAGCACAGGTAGACGCTGGTGAGGTTCACCTCCTGCACGCGTCGCCAGGCGTCCAGTCCGGTCTCGAGGATGGAGTCGTCGTCCGGCGGTGAGATGCCGGCGTTGTTGAACGCGATGTCCACGCTGCCGTACGCCTCGAATGCTGTCCGGAACCCGCGGGCGACGTCGTCGGGATCGGTGACGTCGCCGACCACGGCCAAGCCGTTGACGTCTGCGGCGATCGCGCCAGCGGCCTCCTCGTCGGTGTCGAAGCACACGATCCGGGCACCCTCGGTCGCGAACCTCTCGGCGGTTGCGCGGCCGATGCCGCTGCCGGCGCCGGTGATGACCGCGACCCTGTCGGCCAAACGCAGCATTCTCACTCCTCGGTGTCGATGAAGACGTTCTTGGTCTCCGTGAACGCGTCCAGTGCGTCGGGACCGAGTTCCCTGCCCAGACCCGAGCGTTTGAACCCGCCGAAGGGTGTCCAGTAGCGCACCGACGAATGCGAGTTCACCGACAGGTTGCCGGACTCGTAACCGCGCGCCACCCGCAATGCCCGGCCCAGATCCCGGGTCCAGATCGATCCGGACAAACCGTAGTCGGTGGCGTTGGCCAACCGGATCGCGTCCGCCTCGTCGTCGAAGGGGGTAACGGCCACGACCGGACCGAAGATCTCCTCGGCGAAAGCACGGTCCGACGGCGAGACCGGCGCCAGCACGGTGGGCGGGAACCAGAAGCCGGGCCCGTCAGGGGCGTGTCCGGCAGAAAGCCACCGGCCCCTGCACGTACGAGGCCACCGACTCCCGATGGCTCGCGGAGATCAAGGGACCCATCTGGGCGGTCGGCAGGCCTGGATCCTCGACGCGGAACGCGGCGACCGCCGGTTCCAGTAGTTCCAGGAACCGGTCGAAGACCGCCCGCTCGACGAGGATCCGGGAACGCGCGCAGCAGTCCTGACCAGCGTTGTCGAACACCCCGCCGGGGGCTGCGGCCGCGGCCTTCTCGAGATCGGCATCGGCGAAGATGATATTCGCGCTCTTGCCGCCGAGTTCCAGCGTCAGTCGCTTCACCTGCGGTGCGCACTTGGCCATGATCGAGGTGCCGACCTCGGTGGAGCCGGTGAACACGATCTTGCGGACCGCGGGGTGCGTGACGAGGCGCTCACCGACCACCGACCCCTGTCCCGTGACGACCGTGAAGACTCCCGGGGGGATGCCGGCGTCAAGGGCCAGCTCGCCCAGCCGGACTGCCGTCAACGGGGTGAGTTCGGCGGGTTTGAGCACCACGGTGTTGCCAGCAGCCAGGGCTGGCGCGAAGCCCCATCCGGCGATCGGCATCGGGAAGTTCCACGGGACGATCACCCCTACGACACCCAGCGGCTCCTTGAACGTGATGTCCACTCCACCGGGGACCGGAATCTGCTGACCGTGCAGCCGCTCGGGCGCTCCCGCGTAGAAATGCAGCACGTCGCGAACGTTGCCGGCCTCCCACCGGGCGTTGCCGATGGTGTGTCCGGAGTTGCGGACCTCTAGCCAGGCCAGTTCCTCGAGGTGGTCGTCGACGAGCCCGGCGAAGCGCCGCAGCAGGAGGGCGCGATCGCCGGGTGACACCGCGCGCCAGGCGGGGAACGCCGCGGCGGCGCGTTCGATGGCGAGATCGACCTCTTCCACAGGGGTGCGGGGTACCTGCGCCACGACCTCTTCGGTCGCGGGGTTGATGACGGCGAACGTGTCCATCTACAGCCTCTCGAATCCGCGGAAGCGCTCCCAATCGGTGACCGCTGCGCCGAAGGCCTGCAGTTCGGTGCGGGCCATATTGGAGTAGTGCTCCTGGACGTCGGGGCCGAACGCCGATGCCACGAAGGGCGACGCGTCCCACAGTCGGAGCGCCGCGTCCAGGCTGTCGGGCAGATGATCCCCGTGCGCCTGGTAGGCGTTCCCGGTGACCTCGGGTTCGAGCGGGAGCTCGCGTTCGATGCCGTCGAGTCCGGCAGCGATCATCGCGGCCACCGCCAAGTAGGGGTTCACGTCCCCGCCGGGTGCGCGGTTCTCCAGGCGCAGCGATTCCCCATGCCCCACCAGTCGCAGTGCACAGGTCCGGTTGTCCCGGCCCCATTTGATGGCGGTGGGTGCGAACGAGCCCTCGACGAACCGTTTGTAGGAGTTGATGTTGGGCGCGAACAGCAACGACATGTCACGCATGTGGGCGATCTGACCGGCGATGAACGACCGTCCCAGTGCGGACAGGCCGTCGGGGTCGGAGTCGTCGGCCATGACCAAGCCGCCGTCGTCGGTGCGCAATGAGAGGTGGATGTGGCAGGAATTGCCCTCCCGCTGGTCGTACTTGGCCATGTACGTCAGCGACATGCCCTCCTGCGCGGCGATCTCCTTGGCGCCGGTCTTGTAGACGACATGGTCGTCGCACGCGGTCAGCGCGTCGGCGTACTTGAAAACGATCTCGTGCTGGCCGTTGTTGCACTCGCCTTTGACACTCTCGACGTACATTCCGGCGTCGGCCATGGACAGCCGGATCCGGCGCAGTAGCGGCTCGACCCGTGAGGTTCCGAGGATCGAGTAGTCGACGTTGTACTGGTTGGCCGGTGTCAGATCCCGGTATCCGCCGGTCCATGCCTTCTCGTAGGAGTCGGTGAAGACGATGAACTCGAGTTCGGTCCCGGCGTACGCGGCCAGGCCGGCCTCGGCCAGACGGGCGAGCTGGGCCTTCAGCACCTGGCGGGGGCTGGCGATCACATCCGTGCCGTCCTCCCACGCGACGTCGGCCTGCACCATCGCAGTACCCGGATGCCAGGGGATATGCCGCAAGGAGCCGAAGTCGGGCCGCATCACGAAGTCGCCGTAGCCGCTGTGCCAGGAGGCCATGCGATAGCCCTCGACGGTGTTCATGTCGACGTCGACGGCCAGCAGATAACTGCACCCCTCGGTTCCGTGGTCGGCGACCTGGTCCAGGAAGTAGCGGCCGTGCAAACGTTTGCCCTGCAGGCGTCCCTGCATGTCCGTCATGGCCACGATCACCGTGTCCACCGTGCCCGCATCGATCTCGGCGCGCAGGGTCCGCAGGTCCATGCTCACTCCGGTCTTCCCTCAGCCTTCGACGATGTCGCCCTCGGCGCGTTCCACGCCGATACCTTGCCCGGCGAGGTACTGCTTGGCCTTGCGGATGTCCTCGGGGTCACCGTCGAGTTCGACCACCATCCATCCGAGGTGGTTCTCGATGGCTGCCCGCCGGATGTTCGGGATCACGTCGAAGTCAGTCACGATGCGGTAGATCACCGGCTCCGTGGCGCGGGTCTCGGGAAAAGTCAACAGCAGGTGTTCGGCCATGGGGGAAGCCTACGCGGCGGCGGGGCCGTCACCGTCCAGCGCCGCAGGTACTGATCGGTCACGCTGCGTCATCGGACGGGTACCCGTCGCCAAGCGCTACAGGCGTTGGAGGAGCGCGGGCGCTGGAGTCGAGGGACCGTCGATATCTCACGGATGTGCCGATCTCCAACGTCCGTACCTAACTCCAACGCCTATCGACAGGCCAAGATCGAACCGCCACAAACCCAGGCGTAGCGGACAGCCCGGCGACAAGGCCAAAGCCGCGACTACCGTGCAATTGTCTGCAGGTGTTTACCCCTGCCTCGCCGATGACCGGCCCGGTGGCACCTTTAGCCTTTACCCATGGCTTATCGGATCGCGACCATTCCCGGCGATGGCATCGGCACCGAGGTGGTGGAGCAGGCCCTGCGTGTGCTCGGGGCCACCGGCGTCGACATCGAGACCACCGAGTTCAACCTGGGTGCCGCGCGCTACAACGCGACGGGCGAGGTGCTGCCCGACGGTGAGCTCGAAGAGATCCGTTCACACGACGCGATCCTGCTCGGCGCCGTCGGCGACCCCAGCGTGCCCCCGGGGGTCCTCGAGCGTGGGCTGCTGCTCAAATTGCGCTTCAGCCTCGACCACCATGTGAACCTGCGACCGGTGAAGCTGTACCCCGGTGTTGCCACCCCGCTGGCGGGCAAGGGTCCCGAACACATCGACATGGTCGTGTGCCGGGAGGGCACCGAGGGTCCGTACGTCGGCGCCGGCGGTGCCATGCGGGTCGGCACCCCGCAGGAGATCGCTGTTGAAGAGAGCCTCAACACCCGGTTCGGGGTCGAGCGGATCGTCCGGGACGCCTTCGCCCGCGCGAGCCGCCGTCGCGGCAAGGTCACCCTGGTGCACAAGACCAACGTGTTGACCAACGCCGGATCCTTGTGGCAGCGCACCTTCAACGAGGTGGCCGCGGAGTTCGACGGCATCGAGACCGACTACTGCCATGTCGACGCCGCGAGCATGTTCTTCCTCACATCGCCGGAGCGCTTCGACGTCGTCGTCACGGACAACCTGTTCGGCGACATCCTCACCGACATCGGCGCCGCGATCGCCGGTGGTATCGGTCTGTCGGCGAGCGGAAACCTCGACGTGACCGGTGCGAATCCGAGTATGTTCGAGCCTGTGCACGGCTCGGCTCCCGACATCGCCGGGCAAGGCAAGGCCGATCCGACGGCGACGGTCCTGAGTGTGGCGCTGATGCTGGACCACCTCGGCGAACAGGAGGCTGCGATGGCGGTGGAGAAGGCGGTCACCGAGGACCTGGCGACCCGCGGTGATGCCGCCCGCAGCACGTCGGTAGTCGGTGACGATCTGGTCGGCAGGCTCGGCGGATGACCACGTTCACCGTTCGGCGCTCCGCCAGCGCGATCGCTGCCGACCAGCGCCAGACCATCCTGGAGGATCCCGGTTTCGGCCAGCACTTCACCGACCACATGGTCAGCATCCGGTATCACGACGACCGCGGTTGGTACGAGCCCAGTGTCGTCCCGTACGGGCCGATCTCGCTAGATCCTGCGACCAACTTCATCCACTACGGACAGTCCATCTTCGAGGGGATGAAGGCCTACCGGCATCCCGACGGTCACATCCGCACGTTCCGCCCGCTGCGCAACGCGCACCGTTTCCGCTCGTCGGCCCGGCGGTTGGCGATGCCCGAGATGCCGGCTGAGTTGTTCATCGAATCGCTGGTGCAACTCGCGGCGGTCGACGGTGACTGGGTGCCCTCGGACCCCGAGAAGTCGCTGTACCTGCGGCCTTTCATGTTCTCGACCGAAGTCGGCCTCGGGGTCAAGCCCGCCAACGAGTACCAATACCTGCTCATCGCCTCGCCGGCCGGAGCGTACTTCCCGCGCGGGGTGGCCCCGGTGTCCGTCTGGCTGACGCCGGACTACGTGCGGGCAGCGGTCGGCGGCACGGGTGAGGCCAAATGCGCGGGCAACTACGCAGCGTCGCTGATCGCCCAGGCGGAGGCGAGCCTGCACGGCTGCGACCAGGTCGTCTGGCTCGACGCCAAGGAGCACGAGTGGGTCGAGGAGATGGGCGGGATGAACCTGTTCTTCGTCTTCGGCGCTGGCGACTCCGCGCGGCTGGTCACACCGCCGCTGACCGGTTCGCTGCTTCCGGGGGTGACCCGCGATTCGATTCTGATCATGGCTCAGCAGGACCTGGGGATCCAGGTGTCGGAGGAGCCGATCAGTGTCGCCCAGTGGAAAGCCGGATGCGAGTCGGGGGAGATCACCGAGGTCTTCGCCTGCGGAACTGCTGCGGTGGTGACGCCGGTCGGGCAGGTGAAGAGCCGGGTCGGGGCATGGACGGTGGCCGAAGGCGGGGCAGGTCCGATCACGATGAAGTTGCGCAACTCCCTGCTCGGGCTGCAGTCGGGTCGCCTCCCAGACAAGCACGCCTGGATGTTCGAACTGGCCTAGGGGGCTGCCGGCGCATCCGGCGGAGAGAGTCCGTCTGATCGGGGAGAGTTTGATGCAGCCGGGAGGGCTCCGCCTCGTGTGGATTCGCTCCCGGATACGACGAACTCTCCCGGATTGGCAGGAGGGATTGTCCAGGGGGATTGGCCCAGTCAGGGTTGAACACTTAGGGCCTTCAGACGCACGCATCTGTTCAACCTTCCCGGGGGCGGACGCCCAGCGGCCCGATGTGCAACACTGGGTGCGTGCTTCACGCGCTGATTATTGATGGGCGCATCGACCACTGAGTAATCGGTCGATGCGCAAACCCTCGTGCCCCGCCGGGCCCGGGGGTTTTTCGTTGGAAGGATAGACATGGACGAGCAGTTCCAGTTGTTCGACACCACGCTGCGCGACGGTGCCCAGCGCGAGGGCATCTCGTTCTCGGTGGAGGACAAGCTCGCCATTTCCCGGCTGCTCGACGAGTACGGAGTCGGCTTCATCGAGGGCGGCTGGCCGGGAGCCATGCCCAAGGACACCGAGTTCTTCGCCCGGGCAGCGTCGGAGCTCAAACTGCGCAACGCCACGCTGGTCGCGTTCGGGGCCACCCGCAAGGCCGGTGTGGCGGTAGCCGACGACCCCCAAGTCGCAGCCCTGCTGGCGTCCCAGGCGCCGGTGATAACGCTGGTGGCGAAGTCCGACATCCGGCACGTCCACGAGGCGCTGCGGACCACTGGCGAGGAGAACATCGCCATGGTCAGCGACACCGTTGAGCACCTGATCGCTCAGGGGCGGCGGGTGTTCGTCGACTGCGAGCACTTCTTCGACGGGTACAAACACGATGCCGACTACGCGGTGTCGGTGGTGCGTGCCGCACTCGACGCCGGTGCCGAGGCCGCGGTGATGTGCGACACCAACGGCGGGATGCTGCCGTCGGGGATCACCCGGATCGTCGGGGATGTGCGTTCGCGCGTGCGAGGACGACTCGGAATCCACTGCCAGGACGACACCGGTTGCGCGGTGGCCAACACCATCGCTGCTGTCGAGGCCGGCGCGACGCATGCGCAATGCACGGCCAACGGCTATGGCGAACGCACCGGCAACGCCGATCTGTTCGTGGTGGTGGCGAACCTGGAACTCAAACTGGGGTTGAAGGTCCTGCCTGCCGATCACCTGCGGGAGTCTCTGCGCATCTCCCACGCGATCGCGGAGATCGCCAACATCGCCCCGGACACTCACCAGCCATACGTCGGTGTGAGTTCGTTCGCGCACAAAGCGGGTCTGCACGCCAGCGCGCTGAAGGTCAACTACGACCTGTACAACCACGAGGACGCATCGGTGGTCGGCAACGACATGCGGGTGTTGGTGACGGAGATGGCGGGTCGCGCGTCCGTGGAACTCAAAGGCAGGGAACTCGGCTATGACCTGTCAGGCGATCCGGCGCTGCTCGGCAGGGTCGTGGACAGGGTCAAGGACCTCGAATCGCAGGGCTGGACGTTCGAGGCTGCAGATGCCTCGTTCGAATTGCTCATCGTCGACGAACGCGAACATGGCCGTACCCGCCCGTTCACCGTGGAGTCCTGGCGCACCATTGTGGAGCAACGACTGGACGGCAGCGTGGTCAGCGAGGCCACCGTGAAACTCGTCGCGGGGGATCAGCGCATGGTCGCCGTGGGCGAGGGGAACGGGCCGGTCAACGCCTTGGACAACGCCCTACGATCGGCGCTTACCGGGTTGTACCCGGAGCTGGCCGAACTGCACCTGGTGGACTACAAGGTGCGCATTCTCGAAGGGGTGCGGGGCACCGGGGCAGTGACCCGCACACTCGTCGGTTCGACCGACGGCATCCGCCGATGGGACACGGTCGGGGTACACGAGAACGTGATCGCAGCATCCTGGATGGCGCTGGAGGACGCGGTCGCCTACGGGCTGCTGGCTGCCGTTCGGGAATGAATCACCCCGACCCCCGAGTTCTGGGGTAGCGTCGTGGGTATGGGGAGGCGCTGGACGTGCCCGAAGGACCATCGCCGTGACCGTTGACAGCGACGTTCTGGACGCCGCTCGAGCCCACTATCTGGTGGCGGCACTCGAGGGGCGTTCTGAGACGGCGGCGACGATCCTGGACATGGTGCTCCTGAAGGGCGTGTCGACAGCCGACCTGGTGGCCGGAGTCCTGGCCCCGGTCCAGGCAGAGATCGGATCGTTGTGGCAGGACGGCACCATCAGCATCGCCGAGGAGCATGTGGCATCGGCAATCACCGCCGCGTGTCTGCATCTGCCACGGCTCATGGAAGCAGCTCCGCGCCCGGACCGCGGCCGAGTCCTGATGGTCAGTGCCGAAGGGGAGTGGCACACCTTGCCCGCGGAGATGGTGGCGCTCACCTGGCGCGTCCTGGGGTGGGACACCAGACTCATCAGTCCGTCGGTGCCCGCGGCCGACCTGGGCGAAGAGGCGAGCAGGGATGCAGGTGTCGCGGTTGGGGTGTCGTGTTCGTCCGCAGCACACCTGACCGGCGCCTGGCGTACCGTATCGGCGCTGCGCGCGGCGGGCATGCGGGTGATCGTCGGAGGCCGGCTCTTCGACGGTTCGTCGGAACTGGCCGAACGCATTGGCGCTGACGCCTACGCCGCCGACCCCACGGATGCCTCGGCCTGGCTGGAGGACGCGCAGCGATCCGGCAAGGTCCCCCGCGAACCGCTCCTGCGTGAGGACTGGGAAGATCTCGAGCCGGTGTGGCATGCGCTGCCGCGAGTGGTCGAGGACTCCCTGCGTCTGGCCCCGCATCTGGCTGAACTCGCTATGCCGCCGGAGCAGACCCGTGAACAGCTGTGGCTGATGGCGCGGACCTGTGTCGGGGCGGCACTGCTGGACGAGCCCGCACTGCTGGCCGACCACATGGCCTGGTGTCGAGAGGTGCTGTCGGGCCAGGGGGCCGATGAGGGCTTCGCGGACGTCCTTGTCGCGACGATCGACCGGGTTCTGCCGGAAGGGTCGGCTCGCGTTCGGTCTTTGCTGGCCGCAGCCGTCTGAACCGGTCCAGGGGGCCAAGTAGGCTCGACCGTGTGAGGATCGCGCGCTACCGCTTCGAACAGGATGTCGCCTACGGAATCGTGGACGGCGAACAGATCCGCGAGATCGCCGGCACCCCGTTCCCCGAGGTCGCCGGGATCGAGGTGACGGGCGTGGAGCATCACATCGACGAAGTGGATCTGTTGGCGCCGGTGCTACCGACGAAGATCATCGCGGTGGCGAAGAACTACGCCGATCACGCCCGCGAAATGGGAGGCGAGGTCCCGGCCGAGCCGATCATCTTCCTCAAGCCGTCCACCGCCGTCATCGGCCCGGAGGCGGTGATCCGGCTTCCGGAGCAGTCCCGGCAGGTGGAGCACGAGGCCGAGCTCGCGGTGGTGATCGGCAGGCTGTGCAAGGACGTGCCCGAGCACCGGGTGCCGGAAGTCATCCTCGGCTACACCTGCGCCAACGATGTGACGGCGCGCGATCTGCAGGCTGTCGACGGGCAGTGGGGGCGGGCCAAGGGCTTCGACACGTTCTGTCCGTTGGGCCCCTGGATCGCCACCGACATCGACCCGGACGACCTGGCCATCGAGTGTGAGGTCAACGAGCAGATCCGCCAGGACGGGACCACGGCGGACATGGTGCGCGGCATCCCGGAACTGGTGGCATGGATCAGCAGCGTCATGACGCTGGTGCCCGGTGACGTCATCCTGACCGGAACGCCCGCCGGCGTGGGGCCGCTGCGCAACGGAGACACCGTGACCGTCACGGTCGAGGGGATAGGCACGTTGGACAACATCGTCAGTGACACAGGAGTCTTCTCATGAGTGAGGTGCGCGTGCGTTTCTGCCCATCACCCACCGGCAATCCGCACGTGGGCATGGTGAGAACCGCGCTGTTCAACTGGGCATATGCCCGACACACGGGCGGGACCTTCGTGTTCCGGATCGAGGACACCGATTCGGCCCGGGATTCCGAGCAGAGCTACCAGGCGCTGCTCGACACCCTGCGCTGGTTGCACCTCGACTGGGACGAGGGACCCGAGGTCGGCGGGCCGCACGAACCGTACCGGCAGTCCCAGCGTCTGCCTCTTTACGAGCAAGCCGCTGCGCAGCTGATCGCGGACGGCAAGGCCTACCACTGCTACTGCACCCCCGAAGAACTCGAGCAGCGCCGCGAGGTGGCCCGACAGGAGAAACGACCGCCGGGCTACGAGGGGACCTGCCGTTCGCTCACCGAGGAGCAGGTCGAGCGATACCGCGACGAGGGTCGGCAGCCGGTGGTCCGTCTGCGGATGCCCGACCACGACTGGCACTGGGACGACCTCGTGCGGGGTCAGATGCACGTGCGCGATGAGCATGTGCCCGACTTCGTCATCGTGCGCGCCAACGGTGAGCCGCTGTACACGCTGGTCAACCCCGTGGACGATGTGGCGATGCGCATCACCCACGTGCTGCGCGGGGAGGACCTGTTGTCCAGCACGCCGCGGCAGTTGGCGATGTACGAAGCGCTGGGCGCCCCGGTTCCCCGCTTCGGGCATCTGCCGTACGTGATGGGCGAGGGCAACAAGAAGCTGAGCAAGCGCGATCCCCAGTCGAACTTCAATACCTACGTCGAGCAGGGCTTCCTGCCCGAAGCGATGGCGAACTACCTGGCGCTGCTGGGCTGGTCGATCGGGGAGGACCGCGAATTCTTCTCCTTACAGGAGATGGCCGACGCATTCGACGTCTCGCGGGTCAACCTGAGTCCGGCTCGCTTCGACATCAAGAAGTGCACGGCGATCAACGGGGACTGGATCCGCACTCTGGCCGTCGACGACCTGGCCGACCGGATGCTGCCGTTCCTGCAACGCGACGGGGTGCTGGGTGCGGATGTCACGCCCGGACAATGGGACCTCCTTGTCCAGGCGACCCCGCTGGTCCAGGAGCGCATGGAGACGTTGGGACAGGCCTCGGGCATGCTCGGGTTCCTGTTCGCCGGCGACGGTTTCGCCGTCGATCCCGATGATGCGCAGAAGATGTTGACCGAGCAGGGCCTGCAGGTCGTCCGGGCCGCCTCGGCAGCGGTCGCCGACCTGTCGGAGTTCACGGCCGACGCGATCCAGTCCGCGCTGCGTGAGGCGCTGGTGGACGGCATGGGCTTGAAGCCGAAACTGGCGTTCGGGCCGGTGCGTGTGGCCATCACCGGTCGCCGGGTGTCGCCGCCGTTGTTCGAGTCCATGGAATTGCTGGGCCGTGAGGAGTCACTGCGGCGACTGGCCTTGGTAACGGGATAGGTACCGTCGGCCGCGCTTCAGATCCTGAGCCCGCCAACTCCAGAATCCGACGCTGCGTCGATGATGGCTCACGGCGTCCGGCGCAATCCCAGGGCCGCGCCTCACACGTGCTGGGTCACATGCGCCAAGGCTTTCTCCGGTGTGGTTGGCGCTCCGAGCAGGACGCCCTGCCCGTACTGACACCCCATGTCCTGGGCGAACCGGCGCTGCTCGTCGTCCTCGATCCCTTCGGCCACGATGCTGATGCCCAATGCGTGGCCCAACTCGCACAGCATGCGGGCCAGCGACTCGGCGCGCGGGTCGTCGACCGTCGAGTTCAGGAAGGACCGGTCAAGCTTGATCAGATTCAGCGGCAGGGTGCGCAGACTCGACAGCGAGGAGTGCCCCGATCCGAAGTCGTCCAGCGCGATGGACATGCCGCGGGACTGGAATTCC
This sequence comes from uncultured Actinomycetota bacterium, assembly GCA_963704075.1. Taxonomy (GTDB): domain Bacteria; phylum Actinomycetota; class Actinomycetes; order S36-B12; family UBA10799; genus JADKAV01. The sequence goes on along the minus strand of CAVPGV010000020.1, from coordinate 79,739 downwards.
GCGAGACGCTGACCGATCCGGAAGTCGGCCAGCGTAGCGGTCTCCGTGATCTCGATGACCAGACGGCGTGGATCCGCGCCCGTGTCCTTGATCGCCTCGTCGAACCATTCGATGATGCCATCGGCCGCGACCTGGCTCGGAGACATGTTGATGAACACCCGGAGGTCGCCAGGAAGATCGGTCAGGAAGAGCAGGGACTGGCGGATCAGCCGCCGGCCCAAGTCGTTGAGCAGGCCTGCGGATTCCGCGGTAGCGATGAACTCTTCAGGTGCGATCGCGCCCTTGGGGGAGTTCCATCGTGCCAGTGCTTCGAACCCGATGATGTCGCCGCCGTCAAGCATCAGGATGGGTTGGTAGGCCATCCACAGTTCGTCGGTCGGCAGCGCCCTGCGCAGTTGCCGCTCCAGTTCGAGGGCGTATTGCATCCGGTCGATCATCGAATCGTCGTAGAACGCCAGTGCCGACCCTCCGAATTTCTTGGCTTCGTACAGTGCGACGTCCGCATCCCGCAGCAAGGTATCCGGACCGACCGGAGCGCCCTGCGAGAACGTCGCGCCGATGCTGGCCTCGACGTAGGCGGGGTTGCCGTCCAGCATGAACGGCTCGTCGACCGCCTTGATGATGCGGGTGGCGATCACTCGAGTGTCGCGCTCCCGGGCGTCGGGATCGGCGATGAGGTTCTCGCACAGGACCACGAACTCGTCGCCGCCGATTCGGGCGATGGTGTCGACCTCCCGGATGGCAGAGCCGATACGACGTGCGCATTCGACCAGGAACACGTCACCGGCCGCGTGCCCCAGTGTGTCGTTGACCCGCTTGAAGCGGTCGAGGTCGATGAACAACACCGCCAGTGAGGTGCCGTAGCGGCGGGCCCGCTGCAGAGCACGATGGATCTGATCGACCAGGGAGGCGCGATTCTGCAGGCCGGTGAGGCTGTCGTGGTTGGCGCGCCAGATCAGCTCGGCCTGGGCCTTCTTGCGTTCCGTGATGTCCTCCACGGCGAGCACGCCCCCGCCGGTGGCCATCGGCCGGAACAACAGCGAAGCGCTCAGCGTCCCGCCGCGCCTCAGGAGCAGGACGTCCGAGCACCGCCAGTTCTCGCCCATGGCTATCGCGTGCTGCAGTTCGACGGTGCTGGGATCCTCCGGGTCGGCAGTGACGAGAACCGACGCGATCGGCTCCGTGACCTCCGCGTCGTGATCCAGACCCAGGATCATCTCCGCCACCGGGTTCAGGTCGAAGATCCGTCCGTCGTCCTCGAGGACGATCAGGCCCGTGGCGGCGGTGTCGAACACCGCCTTCAGGCGATCGCGCTGGACAGCGGCTTCGGATTCGGATGCCTCCTGCAGTCTGTCGTACAGATCCTGCATCTCCCGGGATGCCAGGCTGAAGGCCCGGTCGTGCAGATAGCGCTGTTTGTCCGCGTCGTCGTAGGACAGCGAGACCCGTTCCAGAAGGGCGGCGAACCGCTCGTCCGGCACGTCTTCGGGCGTGAGCCCGGCGCGCGCCATCTGCCGGAGCAGGGTGCGATGCCACGGCTGCGCGTTCATGGCGCCGGTGTCTGCTCGGAGATAGTGGTGATGGTCATCGTCTGGTTGTGCAGCGAGCACACACCGTCCTTGGGTGCGATCTCCCCGTAGCTGTAGAAGCCGACCAGTGGCGCACTTCTGCCGAGCACGTCGAGGACCGCCTCCACTTCCTCCTCGGCCCGCGTACCCATCACCAGTCGCCGGCCAACACAGGACACGGCCACGGCCAACTGCGCAGGTGGCCCGTTGCACGCCTGGGCCGCGTCCGTGGCGCCTTCGGTCAGGCGCTCGAGGCTGGTCCACATCAGGCGCGCCGACCAGCCCTGCGGGACGTCACCGGCGAACGTCATGGACTGGGTCTGCTCGTCCACTGAAAGCACCGTACGCACCAGGCCGCTGCTTGCGTTGTCCGACCATACGGTCAGGGGGAACAACAGGGCCGCCGACGGCAACTCGTCGGCCCTATCGCCCAAATACTGCTTGTAGAGGGCCAGAGCGGGTTGCCCGTCCAGTTCGTACAGCACGTTGCCTTCGCTGGCCGTGATAGTCCGCCGAGGACCGAATCCATTCCATCCGCCCTGCGATCCGTGTCCGAAACTGACCGCCTGTCCGATCACTGCGAACGCGGCCACGCAGTCCTCGCCAGCGTTCCCGTCGAAGTGCACCCATGTGTGCTCGAATCGGGGACCGTCGGCGGCCAGCCCCCCGGAGATCGGCGTTCCCGGTGGCAGGTGCTTGAGCAGGCCGTTGACCAGGGCGCTTCCGTTGATCGTCAATCCACCCGCGAACACCATCACCCCCGCGATGTGTTCACCGCGGGCTCCGGTGGCCAGCTCTCTGCCGATCGCCGCACCCACGTCCTAGCGCCGTGCGCCCGTCCACAGGGGCGAAGGCTCCGACCACGCGGGCGGCATCGAAGCGGGTGATGGCCACCACCAGGGGGGCGGGGTCCACGTGTGCGCCGAGAATCTGCCCGGCCGTCGAGCAGCCGATGACCGCAGCCTGCACCTCGTCGCGCAACTGCTGCAAGGCTTCGGAGGTGTCGACGGTGGGATCGGAGAAAGCCAGCGCCACCGTCGCACGTGGGCTCGCGGGCACGGTGCGAAGATCCGTCGACCAGCCCTCGCGGGGGTTCCAGGTGACCAACGACGTAAGCACGTTACCCCTCCAGGTAGACGCCACGCATTATCCTCGCGGCGGGGCCGCCAGGCATCTCGAACGGGAAGCAGCACTACTGCGTGACCTTCTCATCGAGCAGATGTGGCGCAGGTCATGGTCGGTCTGCCGCACCGGGCGTTTCGCCGACGGGATCGGCTGGGTATGCTGTAACGGTTGCTTTCAGCGACGCAATAGCCCTTGGGGTATGGGGTAATTGGCAGCCCGACTGGTTCTGGTCCAGTTAGTCTAGGTTCGAGTCCTGGTACCCCAGCGAGACGCTTGTGCATCTCACCCGGCCCCGTTGTGTAGTGGCCTAGCACGCCGCCCTCTCAAGGCGGTAGCGCGGGTTCGAATCCCGTCGGGGCTACAACAGAAGGCCCAGGTCGTCGACCTGGGCCTTCTGCCATGATCGGCGATCGAAAAGGCCGTCGATTTGGGATTCGAAACGTGGTCGGAGCCGGACGCCTACGCGAGGTGGTCGATCGGATCGTTGCGCCGTAGGGGTGGAAGGCAAGCTTCCTGATTAGTCGCTCGGGGGAATCGCGGCTTCTACCAGGGACGGGGTGGGACTCGGCACTGGAGCCCTGCCAGCGAAGCAGAGAACGAGGACCAGTCTTGACATCTCCTTTAACTACATCTAGCGTTGCAGTAGTATATTGAGTTAGACGGTGAGTTTTGTGGGAGGTGGATGATGAGTTTCTCTCTTGCCGTGTGGCAGGCCATGCTCACCGCGGTCTATATCGCCGACAAGGTCCAGGCCGGGGAAGACGATTTCGTCCCCACCAGGCAGGTGGCCGATGATCTGAACATCCCCGCCCCGAGCGTGGCCAGGCTCCTTCGTAGCCTGAACCGGGCTCAGATCGTAGAAACTCGCGAGGGATCTCGAGGGGGAGTTCGACTATCGCAACCAGCCGACCAGGTCACGATGCTCGCGATAGTCGATGCGATTGAGCAGCGACTGCCCTTGTTCCGTACTGACTCCTCGCCCAGAGTCGATGGACCAACTCCAAGGCGCCGTCAAGCCGCGCTACGTGCATCGCTTGACAGCGCTGAGCAAGCCATGCGCGCCAGGTTGCAGGACGTGACCGTCGCTGACATATCCGCCCTCTAGCGCCATCATCAGACGTGGTTGCCCGAACCGCCCCCTTTTTTGACTTAACTACATCAACATAACCTCTAGTATATTAGATAGGAACCGTCATGAAAATCCTCAAACCGACACTGATCGTCATCGGCATCGTCCAACTTGCACTTGGAGTCGTGTTCCTGGTGCCGGGACTCTTCGCCTCCGTCATGGGCCTACCGTCGGGGCCGGGCTGGACAGACTGGATGTTCGCAATGCTCGGCGCCCGTGCCATCGGATTCGCCTTTGGCATGTTCGTCACGTCCCGGGACCCAGGCGCGCACCTGTCATGGATAGCGGCAATGATCGCCGTGCAAACCATTGACTGGGTCGCCACACTGGCCTACCTCGCCACAGGCACCGTCACGATCGCGCAAGTATCAACTGCAGCGTTTCTGCCAGTGGTGTTCGTCTCGATCCTGTTGCGCTACTCACCCCGACGGGTCGATGCCGAGGTCCCCGCCAGGACCCACTCGCCGATCGGCGGCTAGACGATGGAACGCACCTACCGCGCCATGTACCGACTCGGCCTCACTCCGTGGGACCGAGAGCAAATCCCGCAACAGCTGACCAAACGCATCGAGGGCGGAACCAATTTGCGCCCAGGGGTCGCGCTGGACGTAGGTTGCGGAACCGGAAGGCACGCCGCCTACCTGGCAGACCACGGCTGGGAGGTCACCGGGATCGACGTCGCACCACGAGCAATCGATCGGGCGCGCTCCCGGTCGACCAGTGTCCACTGGGCGGTCGCTGACCTGACCGACGAATCCATCACCCCGGTCAAAGAACGTCTTGCCCGCACGGCAACCTTGATCTTGGACGTGGGCTGTCTACATGGACTCAGTGACGCTGGTCGTGCTTCATGGGGCGACACAGTCAACAACGTCGCCGCACCGGGAGCATCCCTGTTGATCTGGGCGACTCCCCCTGGCGCCCGCCTGTCCATCGGACCCCGCGGGATCGAGTCCAGACAGATTGCACACACCTTGGGTCCGAGCTGGAAACTGACCAGCGAACCCTCACCCTCTCACTGGGCTGAATACCGATTGGTCAAGTCCTGACAAGCTATCTGCAGTTGCCGCCGACAACCACCACTGGCAGGTCACGCGGACGCACACGCGAAAACGGGCAGCGTCGACATCCCACCCGAGCGACGGGTCTTGGACGCCACCCAAGGTCCTGGCGTTCCGGCAATCGTGGCGCTGTCCTGGCTGCGGACCCCGGTCGATCCTGGAACTGCGCGCGTCCTGCATGAGGGATGGCCGAAGCCCTGCGCAGGCTTGGGATCGCTGCACGGCATTCGACCACCGATTCCACTATCAGGCAGTGACGGGCGCTGGAGAGGATCACGCGCCGAGTTCGCGTTCCACGTCCGCCGCTGCGGCCAGGACCCGGGCGCCGAACCGTTGGCCGGGGCGTTTGGACAGGCGGTCGATCGGCCCCGAGATGCTCACCGCGGCGATCACGCGTCCGCCCGAACGGACCGGTGCCGAGACGCTGGCGACACCCGACTCGCGCTCGGCCACGCTGTCCGCCCAGCCGCGATTGCGCACCGTGTTCAGAACCTTGGAGTCGAAGGCGGACGGTGCATCCGACCATGCTGCGAGGACCTGTGCGGCACTGCCCGCCGCCATCGTGAGGACCGCGCCCTCCGGAACCGTGTCGCGCAACCCGGTTGCCGGTTCGACACTGGCCACGCACACGCGCCGGTTGCCTTTGCGCCTGTAGATCTGTGCGCTCTCCCCAGTGTCGTCGCGCAGCCTGCGCAGAGTGGGCAGGGCCACGGTCCGTAGGCGCTCGCCGCTGCCGGCTGCGCTGAGTTCGTGCATTCGGGGCCCGATGGTGTACCGGCCGACGTCGTCCTTGTCGACCCAGCGAAGGCCGACGAGGGCCGATGCCAGGCGGTGGCACGTCGCGCGCGGCTGTCCGGTCAGATCCGCCAGATCGCTCAGATCCTGTGGTCCGACCTCGAGTGCGTCAAGGATCGCCCCCGCCTTGACGAGTGTTCCGACCGTGTTAGCCTTGTCCACAAGGTGATATTACAATCTCATATTGTGGGATGCAAGGATGGTGGCCATGTTGAAGACGCTTTCGGAGAAGGTATGGGACGCACATGTCGTGCGCAGTGCCGAGGGTGAGCCGGACCTGCTCTACATCGACCTGCACCTGATCCACGAGGTGACCAGTCCGCAGGCCTTCGACGGACTGCGGGCGACCGGCCGCGCCGTGCGTAGGCCCGATCTGACGCTGGCCACTGAGGATCACAACGTTCCCACCCTGGATATCGACAAGCCGATCGCGGACCCGATTTCGCGCGCCCAAGTGGAGGCGTTGCGGACCAACTGCGCTGAGTTCGGGGTACCTATCCGCCCCCTGGGCGACGCGGATCAGGGAATCGTGCACGTCGTGGGCCCGCAATTGGGTCTGACCCAGCCGGGTATGACGGTGGTGTGCGGCGACAGCCACACCTCGACCCACGGAGCGTTCGGGGCTCTGGCCTTCGGCATCGGCACCAGCGAGGTGGAGCACGTCTTGGCCACGCAGACCCTGCCGTTGAAGCCGTTCAAGACGATGGCGGTGAATGTGGAGGGTCAGTTGCCCGAGGGCGTCACCGCCAAGGATTTGATCCTCGCGATCATCGCCCAGATCGGCACCGGCGGTGGTCAGGGGTACGTCATCGAATACCGCGGGCCGGCTATCGAGGCGTTGAGCATGGAGCAGCGGATGACGATCTGCAACATGAGCATCGAAGCGGGTGCCCGGGCGGGGATGATCGGCCCGGATGAGACGACATTCGAGTACTTGCGCGGCAAGGAGCGTGCCCCCGCGGACTTCGATGCAGCGGTTGACTACTGGCGCACCCTGGTCACCGATCCGGATGCGACCTTCGACAAAGAGGTGACGATCGACGCCGCCAGTCTGAGCCCCTACGTGACGTGGGGGACGAACCCCGGCCAGGGGCTGCCCCTGCGCGCGTCGGTGCCCGCCCCCGAGGACTTCGACGATCCTGCGGACCAGCAGGCCGCCCGCAAGGCGCTGGACTACATGGGACTGCAGGCGGGAACACCGCTGAAGCAGATTCCCGTCGACACGGTCTTCCTCGGCTCCTGCACGAACGGGCGGATCGAGGATCTGCGAGCGGCCGCGGACATCCTGCGGGGCCGCAAGGTCGCCGATTCGGTGACGATGCTGGTCGTTCCGGGCTCTGTCAAAGTCCGGCTGCAGGCGCAGGCCGAAGGTCTGGACGCGGTCTTCACCCGGGCCGGCGCGCAATGGCGCAACGCCGGGTGCTCGATGTGTCTGGCGATGAACCCGGACAAGCTGCGTCCGCAGGAGCGAAGTGCCTCGACCTCGAACCGCAACTTCGAGGGTCGGCAGGGCCCGGGCGGTCGCACGCATCTGGTCTCCCCGCAGGTGGCGGCCGCCACCGCGGTGGCCGGGCACTTGGCCGAACCCAAGGACCTGTCAGCACCCAGCGAACTCGTGGAGGTCTGAGATGGACAAGTTCACCACCCACGCCGGCATCGCCGCACCGTTGCGCCGCTCCAATGTGGACACCGACCAGATCATCCCGGCCGAGTACCTCAAGCGGATCACCCGGACCGGCTACGAGGACGCCTTGTTCTCGGCGTGGCGCCAGGACCCGGACTTCGTGCTCAACCATCCGGTGTACACGAACGCATCGATTCTGATTGCCGGACCCGACTTCGGTACCGGTTCTTCCCGCGAACACGCGGTCTGGGCCCTGAGCGACTACGGGTTCAAGGTCGTGGTGTCTTCGAGGTTCGCCGACATCTTCCGCGGCAACGCCGGTAAGGGTGGATTGGTCACCGCCGAGGTCGAGCAGACGGTGGTCGACCGGCTTTGGGAGTTGCTGGACCAGGACCCCGAGACAGAGGTCGTCGTCGACCTTGAGGCGAGGCAGATCCGCGCGGGCGACGTCGTTGCCGACTTCGTGATCGACGACTACGTCCGGTGGCGACTGCTGGAAGGACTCGACGACATCGGGATCACGATGCAGCACGCCGACGAGATCACGCGGTTCGAACAGGACCGTCCCTCGATCCTGCCGACCACCGCGTAGCGGGATCTCGCGGCCCCGGTCCCAGATGGGATGACCGTCGGTGGGAAGGGTTTCGTTGTCTGCGGTTCTTCGGACCTCCCGGCCCGATGCCCGAGTCGCAGCAGTCTGACCGATCCCTGCCCGATCTCGCCGGACTGAACAATCAACCAACGCAGGATCGGATTTCTCCAGGCGATGCGCGTACCGCACCTGCCGAGACTGACCCAGCGGTGGGCGCCACCGAGCCGGAGCGTGCCGAAATCGATCTGCTCTCATCGCAGGCGGTGGACCACACTGCGCCTTTCGGAGACAGCCGCCCGGGGCCGATAGCGCTCCCTTCGGATTGAGCCGGTGGGTCGAAAGGGGTCGTAAGACGCGCAGGGAAGGACGAAATCCCCGTCCTTGCTGCGAATCCGTCTTTCCATCGGTAGTGTCAAGGCACCCATTCACGGGCTGCTACGACTAGTGCACACGGCGTGGCGCCCACACCGCTAAACAGCGGACATCTACTGTGCGAATCACAGGAGAGTCCAACCGGAGGAAGCACGTGAACAAGTCAGAACTCATTGAGAAGGTCGCGCAGCGTCTTCAGGACAGCCGCAAAGAGGCAGAAGACGCCATCAAGACCAGCCGCAAAGATGCCGCCGAGGCCGTGGAGGCCGTCCTTGAGACCATCAAGAGCGAGGTCGCCAAAGGTGAGCGGGTCGCCATCAGCGGCTTCGGGATCTTCGAGAAGATCCAGCGCAACGCCCGTACCGCGCGCAACCCGCTCGACGGCAGTGTCATCAAGGTCAAGGCCAAGTCGGTGCCCAAGTTCAAGCCGGGTGCCGAATTCCGCAAGTTCGTGGAGAACCCCCGCGCCGCGATGAAGAAGGCGTCCGCGTCGGCGAAGAAGGCCCCGGCCAAGACCGCCGCCGCCGCGAAGAAGGCCCCGGCCAAGACTGCGACTGCAGCCAAGAAGACCACGACTGCTGCGAAGATCCACAGCCGCGGCTGCCAAGACGACCGCGAAGTCGGTTGCCAAGAAGGCTCCGGTCGCGAAGAAGGCTCCGGCGAAGAAGGCTCCGGCGAAGAAGGCTCCGCGAAGAAGGCTCCGGCGAAGAAGGCTCCGGCGAAGAAGGCTCCGGCGAAGAAGGCTCCGGCGAAGAAGGCTCCGGCGAAGAAGGCTCCGGCGAAGAAGGCTCCGGCGAAGAAGGCTCCGGCGAAGAAGGCTCCGGCGAAGAAGGCTCCGGCCAAGAAGGCTCCGGCCAAGAAGGCTCCGGCGGCGAAGAAGGCTCCGGCCAAGAAGTAGCACGTCCGGAAGGGGCCGACCCGCCAGCGCACGAGAGGGTCGGCCCCTTTCGCACGTCCGACGATCAGGCGGTACTCGCCATGCGATCCAGCCAGGCCGAGGTCCTTGGCCCCAGACCGAGCGCCCGAGCCCGCTCGAGGTCGTCGCGGGTGTCGACGTCGGCGCTCAGCGCGGGCGCAGCACCGGCAATACGCGGATACCCTGCGTTCTCGTGCTTGCGTGCAGAGTCCGGCCCGAAATGTGGCGCCACGGTCTCGCCGAACAGCATCGTGGTTCCGGTTCCATCCCAGTCGGCGACGTAGCCTCTGGGTGCCGCCAGGAGTACTGCGCGGATGTGATGGGCGCGCACGGCGGGTAGGTCCGGCAGAATCGCCGCCGTGGGACCCTCGCTGGCCGCCGTGATCGCCTCGTTGAGGCTGCCCCCGTGGTGCATCGCGCGTGCCCCGCGGCGCGTGGCGAGGTCCTTGACGTCAGGGTCCGGGCTCACCACGACCACCGGTCCCAGGTCGCATTCGAGAACCGCATCGAGGGTGTCCAGGAGCATGGCCCGCACGAGTTCGGCCCGATCACCGGGAGCGGCGTCGAGCCGGGACTTCCCCGTGCCGAGGCTCTTGACCGGGAGTATGAACCGAAACACACCTGCATCCTCACATGGACTCGACATTGGGCAGTCGGCCGCGCGATGATCGGCCTTATGCTCTCCAGACACGGACCCGAACACCTCGGGCTGTCCTTCAGGTTCGCCGTGTCCGTTCTCAAACCTCCGTTGACGGTGTTCACCCGCCGTGATTGGCAGGGGTCGCAGTGGCTTCGTCAGGAGTATCCGCCCAGTGACGGACTGGTCGTCGTCACGAACCACCTGTCGTGGTTCGACCCGTTGCCGATGGCCCATCTGTTGTGGGACAACGGCCGGCCGCCGCGCTTCCTGGGCAAGGAGGCCGTGTTCAAGGTCCCGGTGGTCGGCCAGTTGTTGCTCAACTGCGGTCAGATCCCCGTCTACCGGGACACCGACGGGGCCGCGGACTCCGTACGTGCGGCCGTGGCGGCCGTCGAGGCGGGGGAGAGCGTCGTTGTCTATCCGGAGGGCACGATCACCCGAGACCCCGACTTGTGGCCGATGAGCGGCAAGACGGGCGCGGCCCGCATCGCGCTTCTGGGCAACGTCCCGGTTGTTCCGGTGGCACAGTGGGGTCCACAACGGGTCATGCGCCCCTACGTCAAGGAGTTCAACGTGCTGCCGCCGAAGACCATGCATATGCGGGTGGGGCCACCGGTGGACCTCGACGATCTGCGTGGTCGCGACATCGACGCCGGTCTTCTTGGTGCAGGCGACCGAGCGCATCATGGACGCCTTGACTGAACAACTCGAGCACATCCGAGGAGAGTCCTCGCCGCCGGAACGCCTGGATTTTCGGTCCTGGCGCGAGGCGAACACGACACAAGAGGAGCAGTGATGCCACGCATCGCGGTGATGGGTAGCGGTTCCTGGGGGACCGGGTTCGGAATGGTGCTGGCCGACGCCGGCGGTGACGTCGCCATGTGGGCCCGCGAACCGGAGGTGGTCGAGGACATCAACCAACGCCACGTCAACTCGCTGTACCACGAGGGGATCGAGCTGCCACCCACCATGTGGGCCAGTCAGAGCGTGACCGAGGTTCTGCGGGGAGCCGAGATCGTCGTACTCGCGATCCCCTCGCAGACGCTGCGCGACAACTTGTCGGCCTGGAAGGCGGAGATCAACCCCGATGCCACGCTGGTCAGCCTCATGAAGGGCATCGAGCTGGGCACGGTCATGCGCATGTCGGAGGTGATCGCGGAGGTCACCGGCTTCCCCGGTTCGCACGTCGCGGTGGTGTCGGGTCCCAACCTTGCACGCGAAGTCGTTCAGCGGCAGCCGGCCGCCACGACGGTCGCGTGTTCCGACGAGGGCCGGGCCCAGAAGTTGGCCGAGGCCACGACCACCGCGTACTTCCGGCCGTACTACACCACCGACATCGTCGGCACTGAACTCGGCGGCGCGGTGAAGAACGTGATCGCCCTGGCCAACGGGATGGCCTTCGGTCTGGGCTTCGGCGAGAACGCGCAGGCCTCGCTGATCACGCGCGGGCTGGCGGAGATGTCGCGGCTCGGGGCCGCGCTTGGGGCCAACCCGATGACGTTCCTGGGACTGGCAGGCATCGGGGACCTGATCGCCACCTGCACCTCACCGCTGTCGCGCAACCGCACGTTCGGGGAGAACCTGGGACGCGGTCTCACGGTCGACCAGACCATCGCGAAGACCAAGCAGACCTGTGAGGGTGTCAAGAGTTGTCAGTCCATCCTGGACCTGGCCACTCGCAACGGTGTCGACATGCCCATCACCGAGCAGGTCGTCCAGGTCGTCCATCACGGGATGGCACCGCGCGAGATGCTGCGCAACTTCATGTCCCGGGATCCCAAGGCGGAGCAGGGTCACGACGGTCTGTCGTAGATGGCGCTGTTGCCCTTCACGTCGACGACGGTCGGCACCTGGCCGAACGGATCGAGAGCCCGAAGCCTGTGCACGCTCTACGCGTGAGTGCCTCACATGACGAGCCACTACAACACCTCGACCCTCAGGTTCAGGTGTTGGATCCACGGCTTGAGGACAGGGGCCGTGCAACTCCAACGGTTGTGCATATGTCCAACCTCTGTACGTAACTCCAACGCCTGCGCGGGGGCGGGGGTCGGGTGCCGCGGTGGTCCGAGCGCTAGGGGGGATGGGCGGCTGCCTCCAGTGCTTGCTGCAAGTCCGACCACAGGTCATCGACGTCCTCGATGCCGACCGACAAGCGCAGCAGTCCGGGGTCGACCAGGGGTGACTCGAATTCGTGGCGGCGGCGGCGTTCCAACGTCGATTCGACGCCGCCCAGGCTCGTCGCGTGGATCCACAACCGGGTGGACCCGCTGACGGCTTGCGCAGCCGACGCCCCGCCGGTCGGGACCATGGACAGCATCGGCCCGATCACGTCCATCTGACGTTTCGCGACCGCATGATCCGGGTGATCGTGCAGCCCTGGCCAGATCACTCTCGCCACGCCGGCATGCCCGCTGAGCCGTTCGGCCAGGACGCGCGCGTTGTCGGCCGCCCGGCGGAAGCGCACATCGAGGGTGCGCATCCCGCGCAGCGCCAACCATGCCTCCATGGGTCCGGCGATGGCGCCGGTCAACTCGCGGTGATCACGCAATCGCGCCGCCAGTGAGGGATCGCGGCAGACGGCAGCGCCGAGAATCAGATCGGAGTGCCCAGAGAGGTACTTGGACACCGAGTGGATCACGACATCGGCACCCAGGGCCAGGGGTCGCTGTCCGATGGGGGTCGCGAAGGTGCTGTCCACGACGGTCGGGGCGTCACCTATGCTCGCAGCCGCGATGTCGATGACGCGAAGATCCGGATTCGTCGGGGTCTCGATCCATCGCAGATCGGCGTCCGCGGCGGTCCAGGTGTGCGGTTCGCACACCACCTGCCGGATTTGCGACCGGGCGTCGAGGACGGCTCGGGTTCCGGAGTAGAAAACGGGCGGCCGCGCCACCGAGGTCGGGTGCCAGAACGTCGAGTACCGCCGTGACCGCGGCCATCCCGGACGCGAACAGCACCGCATGACCGCCTTCCAGGGCCCCGAGTACCTGCTCGAACGCGCGAGCGTTGCGGGCGTCGTGCCGGGTGTAGCCGATCTCCCCGCCCGCCACCAACGCGGAGGCGAATTCCACCGGCACGTTCAGTGGCGCGTCAGGCGTGGGCTCGGGCCGGCCGGCCGCCACGGCCATCGTTGCGCGGTTGCATCAAGACTCCTCGACTATGGTCAGGACCGTGTCTGAATCGCGGATCCGGGTGGGGGTCATCTACGGAGGTACGAGTTCGGAGCACAGCATCTCGTGCGTGTCTGCCGGAAGCGTACTGCGAGCGTTGGATCCGGATCGCTACGAGGTGACCAGGGTCGGTATCGACCGGCAGGGCACGTGGCGCCTCGACGGCCAGGACGTGGCCGGGCTGACACTCGGAGCCGAACTGCCAGAGGTGCTCGGTGGACCCGAAGTCGCTTTGATGCTCGACCGCGCGCGCAAAGGCTTCCTCGTCGGCGATCGTCTGGTGCCCATCGACGTGGCCTTCCCCATCCTGCACGGGCCGTTCGGCGAGGACGGCACGATCCAAGGGCTGCTGGAGGTGGCAGGAATCCCGTACGTCGGCTCCGGAGTCCTGGGCTCGGCGCTGGCCATGGACAAGATCTGCTTCAAGCAGCACCTGCGGGCCGCGGGGATCGACGTCGGGGACTTCGTCGGGTTCACGGCCGCCGATTGGGGTACCCGGCACGCGGAGATCGTCGGTCACGTCGGCGGCCTCGGATGGCCCGTGTTCGTCAAGCCGAGCCGGGCGGGTTCTTCGCAGGGCATCAGCAAGATTCACGGTCCCGAGGACCTTCCGGGGGCGGTCGACGAGGCTCTCCGGCATGATCCGCGGGTGATCGTCGAGGCGGGCGTGCATGATGCCCGCGAGATCGAGGTCGGCGTGATGGCCGTGCCCGACATCCAGGTCAGTGTGCCGGGCGAGATCGTGGTCCGCTCGGGTCACGAGTTCTACGACTTCGAGGCGAAGTACCTCGACGACAGTGTGGAGCTGGTGATCGACCCGGATCTCCCCGTATCCGTCGGTGAGCAGATCACTGCGGTCGCTCGAAGAGCCTTCCGGATCGCGATGTGCGAGGGGCTGGCCCGGGTCGACTTCTTCGTCAGCGGGGATCGGGTCATCCTCAACGAGATCAACACCATGCCCGGTTTCACGTCCGCGTCGATGTTCCCTCTGGTTTGGCAGGCCAGTGGTCGCCCGTACAGTGAAGTCGTGAGCAGCCTCATCGATGACGCCTTGCACCGAGGGATAGGGCTGCGATGATCTTCCTGCTGCCGGTGGACCCGGCCGTCGTGGAACGCCCGCCGGCGATCGTGTCGAAACCGATCCCGTACGGTCCGAAGCGCAAGCAGCAGATGGCGCGCTATGCCAAACGCCACTACGGGGTGAAGACCTGGCGTTTGACCGACCCCAAAGTCATCGTGCTGCACTACACGGTGAGCAACACCTGGCAGTCACCGTGGAACCTGTTCGCCAGCAACACTCCGGCAGGCGGCCCCTCCGGATCACGGGCCGAGTCGCCGGGCGGTTGCACGCACTTCCTCGTCGGCAAGCGCGGCAAGATCATCCAACTGGCGCCGCTGACCACCATGTGCCGCCACGCGATCGGGATCAACCACCGCTCCATCGGGATCGAGTTCGTCGAGATGCGCTCGGCCAGCAACATCCTGGCCCGCGGCAAACAACGCAGGGCCGGCGTGCGACTCGTGCGCTGGTTGCAGTCGGAATTCAGCATCACCAACAAGAACGTCATCGGGCACCGGATGGTGAATGCGTCCCCCTTCTTCCAGGAGCGGGTGCGGGGCTGGCGCAACGACCACACCGACTGGAGCCGTGGTCAGGTCCGGACGTTCCGGAAGTTCCTCTAGTTCCAGCCGACGTCAGGGAGCCACCCCTGCGGGGCCGGTGATTTCGGTCTGCTGCTTCATCACATCGGCCAGATCCACGAGGGGATTGACCTCCGGGGCGTGCGTATCCGGCACAGTCACCTCCACCAGGGGGCTGCGGCCCACTGCCGTGAAGATGTAGCCGTCGGGCTGTTCCTCCCCGAACCAGGCCACGTCGTTGATCACCACCATCTCGGAAGTCTTCTCGTAGGCACCGGGTACCGCCACGCCGCACTTGAGGACGATCGGTGGGTCACCCCAGGCTGCGGCGAACTCCGAACGACCGGCGCTGACGTCGCCGTCGACGCCCTCGGGCAGAGACTCGATGAGTTCCCTGCACGCCGAAATCTGATCCGCCGGAGGGTCGGATGTGGGAATCGCCGCTGACGAGCAGCCCGCGAGAAGCAGGGCCGTCAGGACAAGTGCACGACGGGGCACGTCAGGGTGCGTGTGATGCCGGAGATGCTCTGGATCCTGGCGACCACCAGTTGACCCAGTTGGTCCACGGTCTGTGCCTCACCGCGGACGATGACGTCGTAGGGGCCGGTCACGTCGTCGGCCTGTGTCACCCCGGCGATGTCGCGGATCTCCTCGGCGACCCTGGATGCCGAGCCGACCTCGGTCTGGATCAGGATGTAGGCCTGGACCACGGTTCCTCCTACGCGATTGATGGTTGGAGACTATCTTGGCCGAGGACATGACCGGACGACAGGGTGGAGGCGCGATGAGTGGGCAGACGGTGGCGGAAATCGGGGAATTCGGGCTGATCGCTGCTTTGCAGCCCCGACTGAAGGCCACGGCCGCCGTGGAGGTGCCCGCCGGTGATGATGCCGCGGTCCTGCGGTTGGGCTCGGAGCGGCTCGTGGTGACCACCGACATGCTGGTGCAGGACCGGCACTTCCGGCTCGACTGGTCCTCCCCGGAGGACGTGGGTCACAAGGCCGCGGCCCAGAATTGTGCCGACCTCGCCGCCATGGGCGCTCGCCCGATCGCCCTCACAGCGGCGATCGCCATGCCGCCGGAGACGCCGGTCGAATGGGTCCTGGGAGTCGTCGACGGCTTGGTGGCGGAGGCGTCTGAGCTGGGGGCAGCGGTCGTGGGTGGCGACGTGACACGAGCGCCGTCCATCACCATCTCGATCACGGCTCTGGGCGTGCCGTCCGGGTCGCGGCTGGTGGGCCGCGACGGTGCCCAGGCCGGAGATGTGCTCGCCGTGTGCGGCCGGCTCGGATGGGCTGCGGCGGGGCTGGCCGTACTCGGCAGGGGATTCCGCTCGCCGCGCACGGTCGTCGATGCTCACCGCCGTCCCCAACCGCCCTACTCGGCGGGTGCATTGGCTGCGGCGGCGGGTGCGACGTCGATGATCGACGTCAGCGATGGTCTACTCGCCGACGTCGGCCACATCGCTGAGTTGTCCCGGGTCGGCATCGTCATCGACACCGAGCAGTTGCCGATCGACGACCAGATCCGTGAGACCGCCTCGGCGTTCAACGCAGACCCGTTGGGCTGGGTGATCTCCGGTGGGGACGACCATGCGCTGGCAGCCACCTTCCCGGCCGGCACGGCGCTGCCCGCCGGTTTCACGGTGATCGGTGAAGTGGTCGAGGGATCCGGCGTGGAGGTTCCGGGCTACCGGCACATCGGTTCGCCCGGATTCGACCACTTTCGGGACTAGGAGCACGTGCGGAATGGCCCGTTAGTTGCCAAATGGCCTGCAGATTACGGGCTATTTGGCAACTAACGGGCTAGTTGCGGGCCCCGGGGGCGAGTTCGCGCTCGCCCGGTGGCCGCAGAATCCGACGTGAGTCGCGCAATGGCCCGTTAGCTGCCGAATGGCCCGTAGATTACGGGCCATCTGGCAACTTGCGGGCTACTGCGGGCACAAGAGGCGTGCTGAGCGCAACACACCGGTCTGCCCGGACGCCTCAGAGGGCGCGAGTGACCTTGCCGGCCTTCAGGCAGCTGGTGCACACGTTCAGGCGCTTGGGCGACTTGCCCACCATGGCGCGCACGCGCTGGATGTTGGGGTTCCAGCGCCGCTTGGTGCGCCGGTGGGAGTGGGAGATGTTGTGGCCGAAGCCGGGACCCTTACCGCATACATCGCAGGTGGCAGCCACGGGAACTCCTTAGATCTGGTCTTGGGCTCGTGCGTGTCGCCCTCGCCGTTCGAACACGAATCAGCGACGCGCGATGCACGCAATCTCTCAAAAGGATAGCCGATGGTCCCCGAAATGCCCACGGCCCCCCGTTACCCTTGGGAGACCCGCAGGTGAACAGGAGCATCCATGACGCAGGCGTCCGATGTGGCACTCGATGCCGCTGCTCTGCGCAACTGGATGCTGGTGAGCAAGAACCGGCTCGGCGCCCGGCGTGCGGAGATCGACGCGCTGAACGTGTTCCCCGTGCCCGACGGTGATACCGGGACCAACATGTACCTCACCGTGGAGGCTGCCGCAGTTGCGGCGTGCGAGGTCGCCGACCCCGCCGACGTGCCGGGTCCGATGGCCGACGCCATCGCCCGCGGGGCCCTGCTCGGAGCCCGCGGAAACTCGGGAGTGATCCTCAGCCAGTTGTTGCGTGGCCTGGCCGACATCCTTCGGCAGGCAGACGAACCCAGCGGGGACACGGTGGCCATGGCGTTGGGTCGAGCTGCCGATCTGGCGTACGCAGCGGTGAGCCGGCCGGTGGAGGGAACGGTTCTCACCGTGGCGCGAGCGGCGGCCGACAGCGCCTCCGCGACGGCGGCGAGCAGCGTCGCGCAGGTTGTCCGGGCCGCGGCCGAGGGTGCGCGAGAAGCACTGGCCAAGACACCGAGTCAACTACCCGCTCTCGCCGACGCGGGAGTGGTGGATGCCGGCGGCAAGGGGCTGGTGGTCGTGCTCGACGGGCTGGTCGAGGTCCTCACCGGTGAGGCACACGTCGATGACGTGTCCGACGAGTTGATCGTGGCCCACGAACCCATGCCGCACGGTGAGTACTCGGGTCCGCGCTACGAGGTGATGTACCTGCTGGATGCCGAGGACGTCGGGATACCCGCTCTGCGAAGCCGCGCTCGACGCGCTGGGGGACTCCCTGGTCGTCGTGGGTGGCGGGGGCCTGTGGAACGTGCACGTCCACACCGACTCCATCGGAGCGGCGGTGGAGGCTGGGATCGATGCCGGCCGCCCGCACCGCATCGCCGTCACCGACCTGATCGAGCAACAACGTCACCAGCCGCGAGAGATCACCCGGGTGGTGGTCGCCGTGGCACACGGACCGGGAGTCGCCGAACTGCTGGAGGAATCCGGTGCCGTGGCGGTCCGCACTCCGCCCCGAGGCAGGCCCAGCACGCGCGACTTCGTACGGGCGGTCACGGCCAGCGGCGCCCGCGAGGCGTTGCTGCTGCCGTCCGACGCCGACTCGACGCCGGTGGCCAAGGCCGCCGCCGAGTTCCTGCGCGACGACGACATCCGGGTGGCTGTCGTGCCCAGCCGTTCGATCGTGCAGACGCTGTCCGCGGTGGCTGTGCACGATGCGTCCGCCGGCTTCGACGACGACGTGGTGACCATGGCCCGGGCATCCAGTGCGACCCGCTACGGCGGGGTCACCGTAGCCAGCAAGGAAGCCATCACGACCGCCGGGCGGTGCCAGGTGGGCGACGTTCTGGGGCTGGTCGACGGGGACATCGTGGAGATCGGCGATGCCGTCGACGACGTGGCGTCTGCGCATCATCGACAGGATGCGCAGCAGCACCTCGGAGTTGGTGACCGTGGTGACGGGCTCGGACGTGCCCGACGATCTCGTCGACACGGTCGGTGCCCACCTGCAGGCTGCCCTGCTGGACCTGGAAGTCGTGCCCGGCGGTCAGCCGTTCTGGCCGGTCATCGTCGGCGTGGAGTAGCGTGGCCGGTCTTTCCACATCCCTGGCGGAGGTGCTCGGTGGCAAGAGCGCGGCCAGTCTGCGCACATCGCACTCGGTGACCACCTGTGAGGACCTGCTGTGGGTGCTCCCGCGGCGATATCAGGACATGTCCCGGCTCACCGACATCGCTGGGCTGCGGGTCGGCGACGTGGCCACCGTGCTGGCCCGTGTCAAGCACATCGACCTGCCCAAGACCCGCAAGGGCGTGATGCTCAAAGTCGTGGTGACCGACGGCAACAGCGACCTGCACCTCGCCTTCTTCCGCGGGATCAAGGGGTACCTCGCCCGGCTGCGGGTGGGTCAGGTCGGATTGTTCAGTGGCAAGGTGGGCGCCTTCAAGGGGCAACTGCAGTTGGCGCATCCGCTGTGTGTGATGGCTCCGGTCGGTGACACCTCGGATCCCGAGGAGGTCGAGGCGTTCCTGGCGAAGGTCAATCCGATCTACCCGGCGACCGCCAGCGTTCCCTCATGGCGAGTGGCGCGTGCGGTGAAACTCGTGCTGGAGGCGGTGGACCTGCGCGACGATCCCGTCGACGAGACGATTCGGGAACGCCGCGCCCTCGTCGGCCACGCCGAGGCCTTCGCAGGGATTCACACACCGTCGATGCTGGAACAGGTCGACGCCGCACGCAGCCGCTTGCGCTACGAGGAAGCGTTCGTCCTGCAGATGATCCTGGCCATGCGCAGGGCGGCGGTTGCCGGCAGTCCCGCCACGGCCCGGCCAGGGCAGCCCGACGGATTGCTGGCGGCCGTGGAGGACCGGTTGCCGTTCACCCTCACCGACGGCCAGCGCGTCGGCGGTGGCCGAGATCGGGGCCGATCTGGCAAGGACCCAACCGATGCAGCGGCTGCTGCACGGGGAGGTGGGGGCCGGCAAGACGATGGTCGCCCTGCTGGCCATGGCGACCGTGGTGGACAGCGGGGGGCAGGCCGTGCTGCTCGCCCCGACCGAGGTCCTCGCCGCCCAGCACTACGCGTCCATCAGCGGCATCCTCGGTGACCTGGGTGCGGCCGGCACGCTGACCGGTGACGCCTCCGGGACCCGGGTGGTGCTGCTCACCGGTTCGGCGTCCACCGCTTCCCGCCGCGACGTACTCAACCAGATCGCCAGTGGGCAGGCGGGCATCGTGGTGGGTACCCATGCCCTGCTCAACGAGGCGGTCCAGTTCGCCGACCTCGGCCTGGTCGTCGTCGACGAGCAGCACCGGTTCGGGGTGGAACAGCGCGCGGCGCTGCTCGAGCGGGGCTCCGGCTCGACGAAACCTCACCTGCTGGTCATGACCGCCACCCCGATCCCGCGCACAGTTGCCATGACCGTCTTCGGTGACCTCGACGTGACCACGCTGCGTGAATTGCCCCAAGGCCGCGCGGGGGTCAGCACGTTCGTGGTCGACGAGACCCGTGCCCCGCGGCATGCCGAACGCACGTGGCAGCGGGTGGCCGAAGAGGTCGACCAGGGACGCAAGGTGTACGTGGTCTGCCCACGGATCGGGGAGGGGTCGGAGTTCGAGCCCAGCGACGACCTGCCGGCCGGTCTGGCGGAACTCGACTTCCCCGCCCCGGAGAACACCCGCGGGGTCGTGCGCACCGCACAGGAGTTGGCCGACGGCCCGCTGGCGGGCCTGCGGATCGCCGTGATGCACGGGCGGATGTCCGCCGCGGACAAGGCAGATGTGATGGCGCGGTTCGCGGCAGACTCGGACCGGTCGGATGCCGTCGACGTGCTCGTCGCGACGAGTGTGATCGAGGTCGGCGTCGACGTGCCCAGCGCCACGGTCATGGTCGTGCTGGACGCGGAATCGTTCGGGGTATCGCAGTTGCACCAGTTGCGGGGCCGGGTCGGCCGGGCCCGGCTGCCCGGGCTGTGCCTGCTCTGCACCCGTAACCCCGGCGCCGTCGAACGACTGGAGAAGGTGGCGGCGACGACCAACGGCTTCGACTTGGCGCGCATCGATCTCGAACAGCGCAAGGAGGGCGACGTCCTCGGAACGGCACAATCCGGCCGCCTGACCCGATTGCGGGTATTGCGCGTGATCCGCGACGAGCACGTCATCGAGCAGGCCCGGGAGGATGCCGAGGACCTCCTGCACCGCGACCCGACCTTGGCCGGGCACCGTGAACTGCGCGCGATGATCAACCGTTGGGAGACCGCCGGCGCCGAGTTCGTGGAGAAGGCGTGACCCGGATCATCGCCGGTGCCGCCCGTGGCCGGCGGCTCGCGGTACCGGCCACCGGGACCAGGCCAACCGCCGACCGGGTGCGAGAGGCGCTCTTCTCGTCGTTGACCGCAGTGATGGACCTCTCCGGCGTCAGTGTGCTGGACCTGTTCGCAGGCTCCGGCGCGCTGGGGCTCGAGGCGCTCTCGCGCGGCGCCCGCAGCGTCACACTGGTGGACAGCAGCCCCGCCGCGGTTCAGGTGCTGCGCCGCAACGCCGACACCGTCGGGCTGCCCGGGGTCCGGGTGGTCAGGACCACTGCCACCGGACACCTGCGCGGACAACCACAGCAGTTCGACCTCGTGCTGCTCGACCCCCCGTACGACGTCGCCGCCGACGAGGTCGAGCAGATCCTGACGCAACTGTGCACCGGCTGGCTGGCGGAGGGGGCCATGGTCGTGGTGGAGCGGGGCGCCCGCGATGAGTCGCCCCGGTGGCCCGAAGGGTTCGGCGCCGCGTGGAATCGCCGCTTCGGCGACACCGAACTGCACCGCGCGGTTTGGTACGGTCACGGGGACACTCTCGATGAACTGCATGATTCTCCCGAGCCGCAAGGAGCCGACGGTGCGTAGAGCGGTATGCCCGGGGTCATTCGATCCCGTGACCAACGGACATCTGGACATCATCCGGCGCGCCAGCAAACTGTTCGACGAAGTGGTGGTCGCGGTGCTCATCAACAAGAAGAAGCAGAGCCTGTTCACGGTGGACGAACGGATCGAGTTGCTGCAGGAGGTGACGGCGGACTGCCCGAACGTTCGCGTCGACGCGTTCCACGGCCTGCTGGTCGACTTCTGCGCGACCCACGAGATCCAGGCCATCGTCAAGGGCTCTGCGGGCGGTCAGCGACTTCGACTACGAACTGCAGATGGCGCAGATGAACTACCAGTTGTCCGGCGTGGACACGGTCTTCGTGTCGACCAACCCGCTCTACTCGTTCCTGTCCAGCAGTCTGGTCAAAGAGGTCGCGACGTACGGCGGGGACGTATCCGGACTTCTTCCCGGCGTGGTCTTCGACCGTTTACGCGAACGTGTGACTAATACTGGGTGACAGAGAGTTTGGAGGACCGCCATGGAGGTCTACGAGCGGCTGGATGACCTGGTCGATCTGATCGAAGGTGCCCGCGGCGTTCCGCTGTCGGACTCCTGCGTGGTCAACCGCACCATCGCCTTGGAGTTGCTGGAGGCGGTGCGCGCACTCATGCCCGCATCCCTGCGCGACGCGGCCACGATCCTGGCCGACCGCGACGACGTGCTGGAGGACGCTGCCCGGGAAGCGGAATCGCGGATCGCCGCAGCCCAGGATGAAGCCGACGCGACCTTGTCCCGGGCGGAGAACGAAGCGGCGGCACTGCTGTCCCACACCCAGGTCGAGGTCGAGCAAATGCTGGCCCAAGGACAGTCGGACGCAGCACGTACCGTCGACCGGGCACGTGCCGAGGCCGAGCGTCTCGTGGCCGCCGACACCATCCGATTGGAGGCCGAACGTCAGGCCAAGGCGCTGACTCAGCACGCCGAGTCGGACGCATCGCGGGTGCGGGCCGAGGCCGACATCTACGTCGACAAGCGACTGGCCAACCTGGAGGACACCCTGCGGGCGGCATTGGACCAGATCGGTCGCGGGAGACGGCGTTCGAACGCTGCGCCGCAGGGATCGGCTGCGCAGGAGGCGGTCTACGACTTCACCCAGGACCCGGACGTCGCCGGCGAGCTGGTAGGTGGGCGGCGCCGCACCGCGCGCTCTGGTTGATACCCTTGTGCGGTGGCGCTGTGCCACGTCGTCGGTGGTGCATGCCCGCCGTGCGACGCAAGCGCTGACAAACCGACGAACAAGGATCCTGCCATGACCACGACTGACGGTGCGCCGTTCGTCGTCGACGTGCGCGCTCTGCTGGGCAAACCTGGTTCATATCAGCGCCTGACGTTGACCGGGGCCGCCGGACCAGCGGTGGGGACTGCGGTGGTCACTGTCGCCGAGGACGAGCCCGTCATGGCCGACGTCATGCTGGAGTCGGTGCGGGAAGGCATTCTGGTCACCGGAAGCGCACGCACCACCGGTGACGCGGTGTGCAGCCGCTGTCTGGACCCGGTCCGCATCGATCTGGAAGCCGATCTGCAGGAACTGTACGCGTGGAACGTCCACGAGGCGGAGGTCGACGACCTCGGGGAACCCGGTCCACACCTCGACGGTGAGAACCTGGATCTGCGTCCACCCATCCGCGACGGATTGATCCTGGAAATGCCGTTGGCCCCCTTGTGTTCGACGGACTGCCAGGGACTGTGTGCACAGTGCGGCGCCCGGCTGGCCGACGATCCCGGACACGCACACGAGACCTCAGACCCCCGATGGGCGGCGCTGTCCGCTCTCAAAGCCGACCTGCTCGACGAGCAGGCTGAAACACCCAAGGAGAACTAAGTGGCCGTCCCGAAGCGCAAGACCTCGCGCAGCAATACCCGGTCCCGTCGCGCCCAGTGGAAGACCTCGGCTCCCACGCTGGCGACCTGCAAGCAGTGCGGCACCCAGAAGCCGCCGCACATCGCCTGCCCGGTCTGCGGCACCTACGCCAAGCGCCGCGTCCTCGACGTCTAGGCCCATCGCCGCCAGGGTGGAAGCGCAGGTGGATCTCACCGAGCTGGTCGACCGGCTCGGTCTGACGAGTATGCCCGCGACGCTGCCGCTCGCGATGGTTCACCGCTCCTATTCCTACGAGAACGGCCGCGTCCCCACCAACGAACGCCTCGAGTTCCTCGGTGATTCGGTGCTGGGCCTGGTCGTCACCGACCACCTGTACACGTCGTTCCCCGAGTTGCCCGAAGGGCAACTGGCCAAGATGCGCTCGGCGATCGTCAATGCGCATTCGCTGGCGGAGATCGCCGGCGGACTGGAGGTCGGCGCGTTCCTGCAGTTGGGCCGCGGTGAGGAATCCACTGGTGGCCGCGAGAAGGTCTCGATCCTGGCCGACGCCATGGAGGCGATCATCGGGGCGGTCTACCTGGAGTTCGGACTCGAGGGCGCCCGCCGGTTCATCCTCGACCGGTTCGGGGCACTGATCGAGTCGGTTCCTGGGCTGGGGGCGGGGCTGGACTGGAAGACGAGTCTGCAGGAGTTGGCCGCACAACTCGGCCAGGGCGCCCCGGAGTACATCGTCGTCGGCGAAGGCCCCGACCACGCCCGAACGTTCACCGCCCGGGTGCGCGTCGGTGGGCAACTGTTCGGACACGGGATCGGGCGCACGAAGAAACAGGCCGAACAACAGGCCGCCCAGACGGCGTTCGAGCAGGTTCAGCAATCGCTGAACGGCGATGCCTGACCTGCCGCGATGCCTGAACTGCCCGAGGTCGAAGTCGTTCGTCGCGGCCTGCAGCACTGGACCGCCGATCGGGTGATCCGCGACGTACGGGTTCTGCACCCCAGAGCGGTGCGCCGGCACTCGGCGGGCGGCACCGGACTTCGAGAGCCAGTTGCGCGGTCGGGCCTTGAGCCGGGTTCTTCGGCGAGGCAAGTTCCTGTGGTGGCCGTTGTCCGGTGATGTGGCCCTGATCGGGCACCTGGGCATGTCTGGCCAGTTCCGCGTCGATGCAGATCCTGGCGAGCACACCAGGGTGATCCTCGACCTCGACCGGACCCGCCTACTGTTCGACGACCAGCGGACGTTCGGCGGTCTGTGGCTCGACGACATCGTGGGCGGTCTGCCGCTGTCCCTGGGGCACATCGCCGCCGATCCACTCTCGGAGCAGTACGACCGCACGGCCACCGTGCGCCGTATCCGTTCGCGACGGGCTCCGATCAAGTCCTTGTTGCTCGATCAAGGGGTCGTCTCCGGGATCGGCAACATCTATGCCGACGAAGCCCTGTGGCTCTCGCGGGTCTGCTGGCGCACACCCGGGCTGCGACCTCAGCGCGCGCAAGGTCGGCCAACTCCTGGACGCCGCGGTGTCCGTCATGACCCGCGCCATCGCGGCCGGCGGGACGTCGTTCGATGCGCTGTACGTCAACGTCAACGGCAGCAGCGGGTACTTCCAGCGCGACCTCGCAGCGTACGGGCAGGAGGGCCTGCCGTGTCTGCGGTGCGGGACCCCGATCCTGCGTGAGCCGTTCGCGAACAGGTCCTCGTATCGATGCCCGCGCTGCCAGCGGTGTCGGCGTGTTCCTTGACGAGTGTCGGACCGTTATGTCAATCTGATATATGGAGCGCGGGTTCCGTGCTCAGAAAGCCATAGCATCAGCGGCAGTCTCGCGGGAGTCATCACAGCGGGACCGCTGGAGCATCATGCATGGAGGACCTGATGGCCAAGGCGGTCTATACCCCTGGCGCACACTTCGACCCACGGCTGATGGCCGAGTTGGCGTCGTTGCGTGCCCGTGTCACCGAACTCGAGCGCGAAGTGAGCGCCCTGCGCGTCGAGCACGCCGCGTTCGATGACGAAGTGCTCTCGCTTTCGTCCACGACGGCACCCCCCGTTCTCGCCTGATCAACAGTTGACCCCGCGGCGGGGACCTCGACTCAGGACGTCATTCGCGAGCGTCGGCAGTTCCATTCCCTGACACCCATTGGCCACGAAGCCTGCTCCGCGGTACAACGCGACGCCGGGTGGGTCGGCGAACAGTGTGATCCACGGTTGCGCCGGCGCTTCGGTATATATCCGCTGCAGCAAAGCATCGAGGACGGCCCGGCCAATGCCTTTGCGCTGATGATCCGGCAGGGTGGCCATGTCCGCGATGTGGAAGTACCAGCCGCCGTCGCCGATGACACGTCCCATCGCGACTGCCTCGCCGTCGATGCGCACGTGCACCCAGAACCAGGAGTTCTCCAGTGCGGGTCGCGCCTGCTCCTGCGGTACGCGGGGTCAGACCCGCCTCCCCGCGCAATCGCACGTACTCGTCCACGGTGGGTGGTTCGAAGCGCAGATCCATGCTGGGCAGTGTAGGGAGAGCGCGGGTTCACCGTGTGATCCAACGCTTGGCCGGGTTGCTGGATGAAGGCACGACGACGGCCGCTGAGTTCCCGGTCCGCCGCACTTCGTGTCAGCGCGACCGCCCCTGCGTGGCGCTGACGGGGACCCGCCCGTTTCAGGGTTACGCTGACAGTCTTCCCCGTCGGCGGGCCGACCCGGCCCGTGGTTGATGCTGCGGCAGGAGGCACTGGAGTGCATCTCAGGAGTCTGACCCTACGGGGCTTCAAGTCCTTCGCGTCGTCGACGACCATCGACCTCGAGCCGGGCATCACCTGTGTCGTGGGTCCCAACGGTTCGGGCAAGTCGAATGTCGTCGATGCGATCGCCTGGGTCATGGGTGAGCAAGGGGCCAAGAGCCTGCGCGGCGGGAAGATGGACGACGTCATCTTCGCGGGAACCTCGGGCAAAGCCCCCCTGGGCCGCGCCGAGGTGGAACTGACGATCGACAACTCCGACGGGGCGCTGCCCATCGACTACACCGAGGTGACGATCCGGCGCACACTGTTCCGCAGTGGTGGTTCGGAGTACGCCATCAACGGTCAGACCTGCCGTCTGCTCGACGTTCAGGAACTGCTGGCGGACTCCGGGATCGGCCGTGAGATGCATGTGATCGTCGGCCAGGGTCGTCTCGATGCGATCCTGCACGCCAGTCCGGAGGACCGCCGCGGTTTCATCGAAGAGGCCGCCGGTGTCCTCAAGCACCGCCGGCGCAAGGAGAAGGCCCTGCGCAAGCTGGAGCAGATCCAGCAGAACCTGCAGCGGCTCACGGATCTGTCGACCGAATTGCGCCGCCAGCTCAAGCCGCTGGGCCGGCAGGCGGAGGTCGCACGACGGGCAGCGACCATTCAGGCCGATGTCCGGGACGCCCGGCTGAGATTACTGGCCGACGAGGTGGCGGGTGTGACAGCGCGACCTGGTCGACGAGCAGGCCGATGAGAGTGCCGCGAAGGCCGAACGGGAACGCGTCGAGGAACAGTTGCGTGCCGCTCGGTCGCAGGAGGCCGACCTGGAAGACCGATTGCAGCAGGTGGCCCCGCAACTGCACTCCGGGCGCAGTCGCTCACTGGATCTGACGCGTCTGCGTGAGCGGATCAGTGGCCTCGTGGCCCTGATCGTGGAGCGACGCAGGTCGCTGGAACGCGAACAGCTGGAGTTCAGCTTCGGGGTGGATCCCGAGGAGATCCAACGTGCCGGGGAGGCGGTCGAACTGGAGATCGCCGATCAGGCGCGTGTGGTGGCTGCGGCACAGGGTGAGTTCGAGCGGGCCCGCGATGCCGCCGAAGGAGTCGCCCGCGAGGTCCGCGAGGAACAGTCGCTGATCGCGTCGGCGGAGGCGGCTCTGACCGAATACCGTCAGCACGTCGCGGCCGCCGAGCAGGCGGTGGCCGGTGGGGTCCGCCTGGTGGAGTCCACGACGGCTCGTGCCGATCATCTGGACCAGCAGCACGACAGCGTTGCCCGTGAGGCGCGCGACGCGGCGGCTGCTGTTGCCGACCTTGATCCCGAGCCGGCACACGAGGACATCGTGGACATGTCGCAGGCCGACGAGAGGATGCGCGCGGCTGAACGCGACGTCGAACTGGCCAGAGCGGAACTCTCGACGCAGGAGCAGAAGCGTGCATCCCTGACGGCGCGCTGTGAGGCTCTGCGGTCAGCGGTGGCGGACACGGACGACGACACGCTGGGCGCCGACCGACAGGAAGGCACCTTGGACAGCGTCATCCGGGTGCGTCCCGGCTACGAGAAGGCGGTCGCGATCCTGCTCGGGGCACTGGCCAGGGCGCGGGTGCTGCGCGAAGGTGTCAGCGTGCACGAGGTCCTCGGTGGGATCGACGCCGACCGGTCGGTCCGCCTGGTGGTACCGGGCACGAGGAACGCGGTCGCTTCACATCCGGACGCCGCCCTGAACTACATCGAGGCACCCGATCACCTGCGCGGCGCGCTGTCGCAGATGCTGGCCGGCGCAGTCGTGGCGCCGGACCTGTCGGCCGCTCAAGGCATCGTGGATGAACACCCCGACGTACTGGTGGCCACGGTGGACGGCCAGATGCTCGGGCGGGGGATCGCAGCGCAGGGCTCGGAAGGCGCCAACGTCATCGCACTACGCAACGCGCTGGAACAGGCGACCGAGGAGTTGGTCTCGACCGAGGGATGCTGGCGGCGGGCAGTGGATCATGTCGCGCGGGTCGAGGCCCGGGCGGCGCAGGCGCGTCAGGAGCGCGACGAGGTGCGCAACCAGGTTGCCGCCCAGCAGGCCCAGGCAGCTGCCCGGGCCGAGCGGGATGTCCACGTGCGGCAGCGGGCAGCCACCACAGCACGCCGGCTGGAACAACTGATCGCCGAGAAGGGCGAGGTGGCCGCCGCGCTTGCCGAACACACCGCTGACCTGCAGGCGGCCCGTGACCGGCTCCAGGAACTCGAACAGGCCGGTGCCCCGACCGTCGACCGATCGCGGCTGCACGCACTGCTCACGCGCCAGGAACAGGCACGGCAGGCCCACCACGAGACCGGACTCAACGCACGATCCGCCCACGAGCGGCACGCCTCACTGCAGGCCAAGCACGCCGAACTCGTCGAGCAGGCCCAGCAGGCCCGGGAGGCCGTCGAGGCGGCAGCCCGGCGACGTGTCCAGCGCGAGCATGCTCTGGTCGAATTGGGCCGGTTGGAGGAACTGGCGCGCCGAGCCGCGGCCCTCGTGGAACAGGACGCCGCAGCCGCGGAGTCGCACCTGAGCTCGCTGGAGGCCGAACAGGAGAAGCTGCAGTCCGACCACGCGCAGGCGCGCTCGGCAGCGCTGGAACTGGCCGCGGAGGTCGAACGGCTCACCCAGGATGTCCACCGCGACGAGGTGCTGCGCGCAGGCAAACGCGCAACCCTCGAACAACTGACGGAGAAGGCCCTGGAGGAGTACGGGCTCACCATCGACAACCTGGTGGCCGAATACGGTCCCGATCAGATGATCGAGGTGGCCGACGGGGATCCGATCCCGTTCGAGCGCGTCCAGCAGCAGCGGCGCCTCAAGGAGGCGGAGCGGGGGTTGGCCCTGCTCGGCCGGGTCAACCCGCTGGCCCTCGAGGAGTTCGCTGCCATGGAGGAGCGCCACACTCATCTGGTCACGCAGATCGAGGACGTGAAGAAGAGCCGAGAGGATCTGCTGGCCCTCGTGGCCGATGTGGACGCCCGCGTGCAACAGGTCTTCTCCGAGGCCTATTCCGATGTGGCACGGGAGTTCGAGCACGCTTTCGCCCGCTTGTTCCCCGGTGGTCAGGGGCGGTTGGTCCTCACCGATCCCGACGACCTGCTCATCACCGGTGTCGAGGTGGAGGCCCGCCCGCCCGGCAAGAAGATCAAGCGCCTTTCCTTGCTATCGGGTGGGGAGCGCAGCCTCACCGCCGTGGCCTTCCTGGTGGCCCTGTTCAAGGCGAGGCCCTCGCCGTTCTACCTGCTGGACGAGGTCGAGGCGGCACTCGACGATGTCAACCTCGGACGCCTCATGGGTCTGCTCGAGGAGCTCCGGGAGACCTCGCAGTTGATGATCATCACCCACCAGAAGCGCACGATGGAGATGGCGGACGCCCTCTACGGGGTCACGATGCGCGCTGGTGTCACGCAGGTGATCAGCCAGCGGATGCGGCAACTGCAGCCGGTCTGATGCTCTGGGGCGTCGTGAGCGGGGACTTCGGACGCAGACGGTCACCTACTGGTTGATTTCGTCCAAAGTCCACCTGCGATCAACCTCCCTCGCAGCCAGTCGAGGTGGCGGCGGCGCCCGTCCGTCACACTGGGATGGTGGATCCCATTCTCTACATCGTTCTTGGCGTCTTCTTGCTCGTTGTCGCCGTCGTCATCGGTCTGCGGCTTGTCGCCGGTCGTCGGGTGCAGCCCCCGCCGCCCCCGGAGGTCATCCCGGGCGTCGGGGACGATGCGACCGAACCCCGTGACACGCCGCTGCCCACGGTCGAGGACGTGGTCCTGCCCGAGCAGGGCGGTGCCCCGACCATCGAGATCGAGCGGCCCAAGCCGACGAAGGGCCGGCTAGCGGCGCTCAAGGCCCGCCTGGCCCGGTCCAACAGCGCGATCGGCCGTGGTTTGCTCGCCCTGTTGACCAGCGACAAACTCGACGAGGCCACCTGGGAGGAGATCGAGGACACCTTGATCATGTCCGACCTCGGGGTGGAGGCGTCCGGGGATCTGGTGGAACGGTTGCGCACGCGCCTGCGGGTCGACTCCGACGTGGACTGGCAGTCGGCGCTGCATGAGGAGTTGCTGGCCCTCGTGGGTCCGGACATGGACCGGTCCCTGGTCGCCTCGCGACAGGGGCAGCGCCCCGCGGTGATCATGGTGGTCGGCGTCAATGGCACGGGTAAGACCACGACCACCGGCAAACTCGCCCGGGTCCTGGTCGCCGACGGGCACACCGTCGTCCTCGGAGCCGCCGACACGTTCCGGGCAGCTGCCGCCGATCAACTGCAGACCTGGGGCGACCGGGTGGGTGCGCAGGTCGTGCGGGGTCCGGAGGCCTCCGACCCCGCCGCTGTCGCCTTCGATGCGGTTGCTCAGGCCAACGCGGAACAGGCCGATTGTGTGGTCATCGACACGGCCGGCCGGTTGCACACCAAGGTCGGGCTGATGGACGAACTCGGCAAAATCAAGCGGGTCGTCAACAAGCAGGGCCCGGTCGACGAGGTGCTGCTCGTGCTCGATGCGACCACCGGACAGAACGGCCTGGCGCAGGCCCGGGTCTTCAGCGAGGTCGTCGATGTCACCGGCGTGGTCCTGACCAAACTCGATGGGACGGCCAAGGGCGGCATCGTGGTCGCCGTTCAGCGCGAGTTGGGCGTCCCCGTCAAACTTGTCGGACTGGGCGAAGGCCCCGACGATCTGGCCCCCTTCGACCCGGACGCCTTCGTGAGCGCCCTGCTGGACTAGCGCCGGTTGCCGGGTGCGCCCGGCCGCCGCTTGATGCGCCGTTGAGGGCGGCGTTGTTGGGGTCGGCCGCCGTTGAGGGCGGCGTTGTTGGCCATTCTTGAGCGCCGGAGTGCCCAACAGCACCGCCCTCGTCTGAAGGAGCACCGCCCTCGTCTGAAGGAGCACCGCCCTCGTCTGAAGGAGCACCGCCCTCGTCTGAAGGAGCACCGCCCTCGACCAGCCAAAGGTTGGATTCGAGCTGTCCAAAACGCAGGATTCGCCGCGACCCGGATCGACCGTCGGGGGCGCCTTTGTCGCAACGCCATCAAGAGCCAGATCCAGCACGGCCCAGTCAGGCCTGTCAGCCGAATGGCTACGAAACACAGTGTTAACGCGAACCCCCGGATCCGTCACATGCGCGAAACCTCAGGCCGCAAGTCGTGTAACACGCGCGGGTAAGGCTTCAGTCATCCCGAGGGAGACACCCGATGGGGAGAAGAGGAGATGCGCGACGATGGAAGAATCCGTCTTGAGTGCAGGCGACACCGCCTGGATTCTCACCAGCGCGGCCCTCGTGCTGCTCATGTTGCCCGGCCTAGCGTTTTTCTACGGCGGCATGACACGTGCGAAGGCTGTGCTGAACATGATGATGATGGTGATGGGGGCAGTGTTCCTCGTCGGCATCTTGTGGGTGCTTTACGGCTACTCGATGACGTTCGGCACGGACGTCGGCAACGGGCTGGTCGGCAGCCTCACCGAATATCGCCGGACTCAACGGTCTGATGACCGATGACCCGGCTGCGGTGTTCCCGGCGATGAGCTTCGTGGCATTCCAGGCCATGTTCGCGACCATCACCGTGGCGCTGATCGCCGGTGCCATCGCCGATCGCGTGAAGTTCGGTATGTGGATGGTGTTCGCCGGGATCTGGGCGACGCTGGTGTACTTCCCGGTCGCGCACTGGGTATGGGGCGCTGGCGGCTGGATCTTCGAGGGCCTCGGCCCGCTCGGCGGCACACCGGCGATCGACTTCGCCGGTGGAACCGCGGTCCACATCAATGCCGGTGCTGCAGGGCTGGCGCTGGCGATCGTGCTCGGCAAGCGTCTGGGCTGGCCCAAGACCCCGATGAAGCCGCACAACCTGACGCTGGTCATGATCGGTGCCGGCCTGCTGTGGTTCGGCTGGTTCGGCTTCAACGCCGGATCGGCACTGGCCGCCAACAACACCGCGGCCGTGGTGTTCATGAACACGTTCATCGCGACCTGTGCGGCCGGCATCGGGTGGCTGCTCACGGAGAAGATCCGCGACGGTCACGCCACCAGCCTCGGCGCCGCATCCGGCATCGTCGCCGGTCTGGTGGCGATCACCCCCGCGGGCTCGTCGGTCAGCCCGCTCGGAGCGATCGCGCTGGGTGCGACGGCGGGTGTGCTGTGTGCCCTGGCGGTCGGACTGAAGTACCGCCTGGGCTACGACGACTCGCTGGACGTGGTCGGTGTTCACCTGGTCGGTGGTCTGGTCGGCACGCTGCTGATCGGATTCCTGGCCACCGAGGCGGCTCCGGCCGGCGTCAACGGGTTGTTCTACGGCGGTGGTCTGACGCAGTTCTGGTCGCAGTTGATCGCCGCGGTCGCGGTGATGGTCTACTCGTTCGTGATCGCATTCATCATCGCCAAGATCCTCGATGCCACCCTCGGCATGCGGATCCCCGATGAGGACGAGATCGGCGGGATCGATCTCGCGATCCACGCCGAGCAGGCATACGAACTGGCCGAGAGCGGCTCCGGCGGCAGGTTCGCCGGCGTCGGTCAGGCCGCAGCGAAGAAGGAAGAGGTCA
The DNA here is from genome assembly GCA_963704075.1 of uncultured Actinomycetota bacterium. Lineage (GTDB taxonomy): Bacteria > Actinomycetota > Actinomycetes > S36-B12 > UBA10799 > JADKAV01. The sequence goes on along the minus strand of CAVPGV010000020.1, from coordinate 47,235 downwards.
CGGTATGAAACTCGTCACCGCAGTCATCAAGCCTTTCAAACTCGACGACGTGAAGTCGGCCCTGGAGACCTTCGGGATCCACGGACTGACGGTCTCCGAGGCCAGCGGCTACGGTCGTCAGCGCGGGCACACCGAGGTCTACCGGGGCGCGGAGTACACCGTCGACCTGGTACCCAAGGTGCGCATCGAGGTGGTGGTCGAGGACGACGACGCGGACAGCGTGGTCGACGTGATCGTCAAGAGCGCTCAGACCGGGCGCATCGGTGACGGCAAGGTCTGGGTGTCACCGGTCGAAAGTGTGGTCCGGGTGCGGACCGCAGAGCGTGGCGCGGACGCGCTGTGACCGATGACGTGGCGGCGACTGTGGGGGACAGTCGCCGCCACGTCGCTTTTCCGATCCAGGGGAGACAACGGTGAGTCTGATCGCCAACGATTTCCTGTCCGCCCGTGCGGACCTTATCGCCCGTCCAGGTTTCGGGCCTTCCCGCCGTCACGCGCTGACCGGCCTCACCGACGACTGGCTGACCGACCTGTTCCAGTCCTCCGGTGCAACCGAACTGGGGTGTTCACTGGTCGCCGTGGGTGGCTACGGCCGCGGGGAATTGGCCCCGGCCAGTGACATCGACGTCCTGCTTCTGCACCCGTCGGCGGTGTCGGGTCGAGGACGTGGCCGCCGTCGCCGAGAAGATCTGGTACCCGATCTGGGACAGCGGGGTGCGTCTGGACCACAGCGTGCGGACCCCCGCTCAGGCGCGTCGCCTGGCGGGTCAGGACCTCAAGGTTGTGCTCGGCCTGCTCGATGCCCGCACCGTCGTCGGCGACGACCGCCTCACCGTGGAGACCCGGTCGACCGTGCTGGGGGACTGGCGTGCGATGGCCAAGCAGCGCTTGGAGGAACTGCGTGCCGGGGTCGAGGAGCGCGCCGAGATCCACGGTGAGCTCGCCTATCTCCTGGAGCCGGACTTGAAGGAGTCCTACGGTGGTCTGCGCGATCTGACCGTGATGCGCGCCTTGGCCGCCAGCTGGATCATCAGTCCACCGCAGAACTCGTTGAGCATCGCACGCCTCACGCTGCTGGACGCCCGCGACGCTCTGCACTTGAGCACCGGGCGCACGACCGATCGTCTCACCCAGCAGGAACAACCGCAGGTCGCAGCGATGCTCGGGTACACCGACGAGGACGAGTTGTTGCGGGCCGTCTGTGCAGCGGGTCGCACCATTTCTTTCGTCAGCTCGGTGGCCTGGGGTCGGGTCCGGCGACAGGTCAAACGCAAGTCGCTACCGCGCTTGCGCAGGATCGGTCGTGCCTCGGATCGTTCACCCCTGGCCGAAGGCGTCGTCGTGCAGGACTCCGAAGTGGTCTTGGCCGCCGATGCGCGGCCGGACCGGGACCCCGTGCTGGTGCTTCGGACCGCTGCGGCTGCGGCGCAGGCGGGACTACGGATCTCGCCACACACCGTCGACCGCCTGGCGCAGGAGTCGGCACCCTTGCCGGTCCCCTGGCCGCGGCAGGCGCGGGAGAATCTGGTGAGTCTGCTGGGCGCCGGTCGAGCTGCGGTTCCCGCCTGGGAGTCCTTGGACCAGGCGAATCTGATCTCACGGCTGATCCCGGGCTGGGACGTGGTCCGCTCGGCCCCGCAACGCAACCCCGTGCACAGGTACACCGTCGACCGACACCTCGTGGAGACGGCGGTGGCCGCCTCGAGATACACGCGCAAAGTCTCGCGTCCCGATCTGCTGCTGGTGGGTGCCCTGTTGCACGACATCGGCAAAGGTCGATCCAGGGGATCACACACAGGTCGGTGTGGGTCTGGTCGCCGATCTCGCGCCGCATCTGGGATTCGACGCCGCCGACTCGCACATCCTCGTCCAGATGGTGCGTCACCATCTGTTGCTGCCGGATGTGGCAACCCGGCGCGACACCGACGATCCGGTCGTGATCGAAGCGGTCGGGAAGGCGGTGGAGACCGCCGAGGTACTGGATCTGCTGCACTGGCTCACCGTCGCCGACGCGGCAGCCACCGGCCCCGCGGCCTGGAGTCCGTGGAAGGCCAATCTGGTCGACCTGTTGGTGCGCCGGACCCACGCGCGTGCTGGCCGGTGACGAGGTCGTCATCGAACCTCTGCTGGACGACGTTGCCGAGGACTTGTGGGTCGGCTGAAGGGGTCGAGGTGCGCATCGAACCCCGTGACGAGGGTGAACTGTCCATCCTGGTCTCCGCGACGGACACGATCGGGCTGCTCAGCCGTTGCGCCGGAGTCATGGCGATCAACCGGCTGAGCGTTCGTGAGGCCACCAGTCGCTCGCGAGCCGGACGGGCTGTCGTCCGGTGGACGGTGCAGACGAAGTTCGGGGAACCGCCGCCCTCCGATCGGCTGGCAGCGGACCTGCGCCGATCCATCGCGGGGGAACTTGATCTCGCGCGGCGGCTGACCGAGCGCGAACGTGCCTATGCGAACGCGGATGATCCCCGCCCGGACCCGACAGCGGCTCTCATCGCCGACGCATCCAGCCGGATCACCGTTCTGGAGGTTCGTGCCCACGACCGGGCTGGGCTTCTGTACTGGGTGACCTCAGCGCTTGCGCACGCGGGATTCAACGTGGACGGCGCCAAGGTCTCGACGCTCGGATCCGAGGTGGTGGACGTGTTCTTCCTGACCGACGAGGCCGGCGACGCTTTGTCAGAGCGTCGGGCACAGGCGGCGCTGCAGGCAGTCCGTTCGGCGTTGACCAGCTGAATGCGGATGCTCGCCCCGCTCCCGGGTTGCAGAGGTGACCGGGTGAACTGAGCGGACTTGCGAGCACGTCGTTCGGGGCGTCTGGCACAGGCGTAGGAGTTGACGCGGCCAGGGCTTGAAGACAGGGCCGTACGTAAGTCCAACGTCTGTGCGTAACCTCGTATCTGTCAGTCTGAGTCATCGCCTGTCGGAGTCGGCCGGCCCTGATTGTCAGATCGCCTTTCCTGAACGCGCTGGCAAAGGGCGCTCATCGCACACGCTCGGCGTCCGACGGCCGGCGGGCGGTTACGCTGGAATCCGACCCCAGGAGTGATGCATGTTCAATTCCCTGTCCGACCGCTTGGCCGCGACCTTCAAGGGTCTGCGCGGAAAGGGTCGGCTGTCCGAGGCGGACATCGACGAGACGATCCGGGAGATCCGCAAAGCGCTGCTCGAGGCCGACGTGTCGCTGCCGGTGGTGCGCACGTTCACCTCCAGGGTGCGTGAGCGTGCCACGGGCGCGGAGGTTTCGACCAGCCTCAACCCGGCACAACAGGTCGTCAAGATCGTTCACGAGGAACTGATCGAGATCCTCGGCGGTGAGACCCGCAACCTGCGGCTGGCCAAGAAACCACCCACGGTCATCATGCTGCTCGGCCTGCAGGGTGCGGGTAAGACGACGCTGGCGGGCAAACTCGCCAAGCACCTCGCGGACAAGGGACACCAGCCGGTCCTGGTCGCCGCCGACCTTCAGCGGCCCAACGCGGTGAACCAGTTGCAGATCGTCGCGGAGCGCGCCGGGGTCGCGTGTTACGCGCCGCAGCCGGGAAACGGCGTCGGCGATCCCGTGGTCGTGGCCCGGGATTCCCTTGGGTACGCCGAGCAGTCCCTGCACGACCTGGTCATCATCGACACTGCGGGTCGGTTGGCCATCGACGAAGAACTGATGGGACAGGCGGCGGCCATTCGGGACGCGGTTCGCCCGACGAACTGCTGCTCGTGATCGACGCGATGATCGGTCAGGATGCGGTGACCACGGCGGCGGCCTTCCAGAGCGGCGTCGGGGTCGACGGCGTGATCCTCACCAAACTGGACGGAGACGCCCGCGGCGGTGCGGCACTGTCCGTGCGTGAGGCCACCGGCGCTCCGATCATGTTCGCCTCCGTCGGGGAGAAGGTCGAGGACCTCGAAGTCTTCCACCCCGACCGGATGGCGTCCCGCATCCTCGACATGGGTGACGTCCTGACGCTCATCGAGCAGGCCGAACGTGCCTTCGATGCCGACCAGGCACAGCGCATGGCGGACAAGGTCGCGCGTGGCGACGCCTTCACGCTCGAGGAGTTCCTCGAGCAGATGCAAGCGGTCAAGAAGATGGGATCCATCGGCAAGCTCCTGGGGATGCTGCCCGGCATGGCCGACGCCCGCAAGCAGCTCGAACAGATCGACGACCGGGACATCGACCGGGTCGCGGCCATCATCCATTCGATGACTCCGGCCGAGCGCCGCGACACCAAGATCCTCAACGGTTCCCGTCGTGCCCGTATCGCCAAGGGTGCCGGGGTGCAGGTCTCAGATGTGAACTCGCTGGTCGAGCGTTTCACCGAGGCGCAGAAGATGATGAAGCAGATGCGCGGTGGCGGCGGGATGCCCGGCATGCCGGGGATGCCCGGGATGGGAGCTGGCTCCAAGAAGGGTAAGGGCAAGTCCAAGCCCGCGCCCAAGTCGAAGAAGGGTCGTAGCGGCAATCCGGCCAAGCGCGCCCAGCAGGCCACGGCCCCGCCGGAGACGCCCGACGCGCCGACGAAGCCGTTCACCGCCGATCAGCTGCCCGACGAGTTCAGCAAGCTGCTCGGCGGTCAGTGACCCCCGGCGAGGCTCTGCGGCCCCGGCGGGCGCGGGGTCGGCCGGGTCCGGGGTATCTGGCACACTAGGGGGAGTGTTCCCGCCCTCTCACCGGGAACCATCGACTTAGCGGTGCCCGCCGGGTATGTCCCCACATGCCAGCCGGGGCCGCCACACGACAACAGGAGAGACATCCGCAGTGGCAGCCAAGATCAAGTTGAAGCGGCTCGGCAAGATCCGCAACCCGCAGTACCGAGTCGTTGTGGCCGACGCCCGCAACAAGCGAGATGGCCGGGCCATCGAGGAAATCGGGCTCTACCACCCCAAGGAGCAGCCGTCGCTGATCCAGATCGACTCCGAGCGGGTGCAGTACTGGCTCGGGGTGGGCGCCCAGCCGACCGACGCGGTGATGGCGCTGCTGAAGGTGACCGGTGACTGGCAGAAGTTCAAGGGCCTGCCCGGTGCCGAAGGCACGCTGAAGGCCCCGGAGGAGAAGACCGACCGCAAGAGCGCGTTCGCCGCCGCCGCCGCGGAGGCAGCTGGGCTGAAGGAGGCCGAGGCGGCCACGCCGAAGGTCAAGTCGAAGCCTGCGAAGGCGAAGGCGCAGCCTGCCGAGGAAGCCGCCGCAGAGCCCGCACCCGCCGAGGCCCCCGCGGCTGAGACCCCCGCGGCTGAGGCCAGCGCCGAAGCACCGGCTGAGGCCTCGGCTGCCGAAGCAACGGCGCCGGCCGAATCCACCGATCCCGCCCAGGCCGATGGCTAGGCCACTGGCCGACGCCCTCGAGCATCTGGTCGCGGGCATCGTCGACAACCCCGAGGACGTCTCCGTCAGTGAGCGGTCCGGCCGGGGCCGTGGAACCCTGCTCAAGGTCATGGTGAACCCCGACGACCTCGGTCGGGTCATCGGCCGTGGTGGGCGCACCGCGAAATCCCTGCGAACCGTGATCGGGGCGATCTCTGGTAGCGGCGGGGTGCGCATCGACTTCGTGGATGTGAACGGGCGCTGACCGGGCAACGCGTTGCGGTGGGCCGCATCGGCAAACCGCATGGTGTCAAGGGCTGGGTGACGGTCGTGCCGTCGACCGACGAACCGGAGTGGCGTTTCGCGCCGGGAACGCATCTGCAGGTCGGACAGAGCACCAATGTCGTCGCGGAGTCCCGTATCAATGGACCGCGGGTCACGCTGCGCCTCGAGGGGTACACCGACCGCGACCAGGCGCAGTCCCTGCGCGGGGCGTGGCTGCACGTCGATATCGACCCCTCCGAGAGCCCTGCCGAACCGGACGAGTTCTACGACCACCAGCTGGTGGGTCTGGAGGTTCGCGCGGACAGTTCCCGGATCGGAACCGTCGCCGAAGTCCTCCATCTACCCGCACAGGACGTGCTCGCGGTGGATCTCGATTCCGGACGGCAGGTGTTGGTGCCTTTTGTGGAACAGATCGTGCCACTGGTGGATCCGGAACGGGGCATCGTGGAGATCGAGCCGGTTGAAGGGCTGATCGACGATGAGGATTGACATCGTGTCGATCTTCCCGGAGTACTTGCAGCCGCTGAAGCTGTCCTTGATCGGCAAGGCGGTCGAACGCGGACAGGTGGTGCTGTCCGTGCACGACCTTCGTGATTTCACCCACGACCGACACCGCACCGTCGATGATGCGCCCTACGGCGGTGGCCCGGGCATGGTCATGAGTCCGCAGCCCTGGGGTGAGGCGCTGGACACCCTGCTCACCGACGCGTCGACCCTGATCGTGCCGACTCCCATCCGGCCAGACGTTCACCCAGGGCCTCGCCGAGGAGCTGGCGCTGCGTTCGCACCTGGTGTTCGCGTGCGGGCGCTATGAAGGCATCGACGCTCGCGTCGTCGAGCATTTCCGTGGCCGGGTGGAGGTCCTCGAGATCAGCATCGGCGACTACGTCCTCGCCGGCGGGGAAGCGGCGACGCTGGTGATGTGCGAAGCGATCGGGCGACTGCTGCCGGGGGTGCTGGGCAATCCGCTCAGTGCGGTCGATGACTCGTTCAGCCGCCCCGACGACCTGCTGGAGGGCCCTGTGTACACACGGCCGCCGCAGTGGCGCGGACTGCAGGTTCCTGCAGTTCTGCTGTCCGGCGACCATGAACGCATCCGGCAATGGCGCGAAGAGCGTGCCCGGGAACGGACCGCGGACCGCGGGCGATAGACCGCCTGCATGTACCGTCGCGGACGGGCGTGTGTCAGACTGAAGGGGTTCCGCGTGCCACCCGCCACAGGGGGCTACGCGCCGGAGCCAGCGATGAAGTGACGCAACCACCCACCACTGTGCGTTCGACCTGTGGCGAATGCAAGGAGCACATCATGCACACCCTTGACTCAGTCGACGCGGCGAGCCTGCGCGACGACATCCCAGCGTTCCGACCCGGCGACACCGTCAAGGTCCACGTCAACGTGGTCGAAGGCGAACGCAAGCGCGTCCAGGTATTCCAGGGTGTGGTGATCCGTCGGCAGGGCGGTGGCGTGCGCGAGTCGTTCACTGTTCGCAAGGTCAGCTTCGGGGTGGGCGTCGAGCGCACATTCCCCGTGCACAGCCCGATCATCGATCACATCGAACTGGTCAGCCGTGGTGACGTCCGTCGCGCCAAGCTCTACTACCTTCGTGAGCTGCGCGGAAAGGCCGCGAAGATCCGCGAGAAGCGCGACAACACCTCCGCGTGACCGAAACCCCCACCGCCAGCAGCGGCGCTGGTGCCGCGTTATGGCGGTTCGTCAAGGAGATCGTCATCATCCTGGTGGTGGCGCTCGGTTTGTCCTTCCTGGTGCGCACGTTCGTCGTGCAGGCCTTCTACGTGCCGAGCCAGTCGATGGAGAACACGTTGATGCCCAACGACCGGATCCTGGCCTCGAAACTGTCGACCCGCTTCGGCGGGGTGGACCGCGGTCAGATCGTGGTGTTCCGGGATCCCGGCAATTGGCTCGATGACGCCCAGAAGCGCTCACCGGGCGGCCTGCCGGGTCTGTTCGAGTGGATCGGCCTTCTGCCCAGCAACACCGGTGACGACCTGGTGAAGCGCGTCATCGGCGTCGGGGGTGACAATGTTCGCTGCTGCAGCACCGACGGCCGGATCGTGCTCAACGGGGTGCCTTTGACCGAACCGTACGTCAAGCCCGGTGGCACCAGCGACGACGTGCGCTTCGACGTGACGGTCCCGGAAGGCAGCATCTTCGTCATGGGCGACAACCGCAACGCCTCTGCGGATTCCCGGTACCACCTCAACGACGATCAGGGCACCGTCCCACTGGAAAACGTTGTGGGACGAGTGGTCCTGACGGTGTGGCCGTTCTCGGCCTTCAGCACTCATCCGGTGCCCGCTATCCCGTTCGACGACCCACGGCTCGACGACCAGCAGAAGTAGTCGATCGGACACGCCGCGGTCGCCCACTGATATGGCGGACCTGCGCATAGGGTTGGGCTGTGGTGGGTCCCAATTTCCCGGTTCCGCGCAAGGGAGCCGGTCCGTACGCGTTCGACAACGCGGTGCGGCGTGCCGGTTTCCCGTTGGTGGCCGGCCTTGACGAAGCCGGTCGCGGTGCGTGCGCCGGGCCCTTGTACGCGGCTGCTGTGGTCCTCGGGCCGAACACCCGGATCGCTGAACTCGCCGACTCCAAACTGCTGACCGCTGCCGTTCGGGAACGGGTCGAGGTGCGGATCAAGCGGTCGGCAGTGGCGTGGGCCGTGGTCGCGGTGGACGTTGGGGAACTCGACGAGGTCGGCCTGCACCGCGCCAACCTGTTGGCGTTCCGTCGCGCCTGGCAACGCTTGGACCGCACCCCCGACTACGCCCTGTGCGACGGCTTCGTACCCGGCGGGCTGGGTCGCCCGGAACTCGGGGTGTGGAAGGGCGATCAGGTATCCGCGTCGATCTCGGCGGCCAGCGTACTGGCCAAGTGCGCGAGAGATCGGCACATGACCGCGCTGCACGAGGAATACCCGGTCTACGGTTTCGACGTGCACAAGGGCTACACGACCGCGGCGCACCGGTCCGCGCTCGCCGCGCACGGGCCGTGCGCGATCCACCGACACCGTTTCATCACCGTTCGCCGAGCCATTCGAGAGGGAGCCGCATGAGCGTCGACGACCTGCAGCGCTACGAGAGCGAGGTCGAACTCGACCTCTACCGGCAGTACCGCGAGGTGGTGGGAATGTTCCGTCACGTGGTCGAGACCGAGCGCCGCTTCTACCTGGCCAACGATGTCGACGTGCAGGTGCGGACCACCGACGGGGGAGAGGTCTTCTTCGAGGTGCAGTTGCGCGACGTCTGGGTCTGGGACATGTACCGGCAGGGAAGGTTCGCGCGGTCCGTGCGGATCCTGACCTTCAAGGACGTGAACGTCGAGGAACTGCCCGCTGGGGAAAACTCCTCGACCTGATCCACAGATCTGCGCCGGCGGTCCATCCGCGGGCTGGCCTCGAACAGGCTCAGACGTATGGACATCGATCGCTGTGCACATGTGATCCTCAGCGGTGCCGGTCGCCAAGCCGGCCACCTCGTCGACGACGACCCGGTGCGGATGGCCGCGGCGATCGTCGGGCGCGATGCGGTTGTCCCAGCCGCCCACGCTCTGGCCGACGGTTGGCTGCGCAGCGGGGGCACGGTCATCGGCGCGGATGACGAAATCCTGGCCCGAGGGGCTCGCGTCGTTGGGTGGATCAGAACCACTACTGCTGTGGGTGAGAGGTTCGCTGCCAGGGGCCCTGTCGGAGATGGTCTCGGTCGTCGGGTCCCGGCAGTGCACCGGCTACGGCCGTGAAGTCGCTGCCGCGCTCGCCCACGAGGCGTGCGGCAACGGTCTGGCGGTTGTCTCCGGGGGTGCGTCGGGCATCGACGGCCACGCCCACAGAGGTGCCCTGGAGGCCGGTGGAAGGACCGTGCTGGTCGCAGCGGGCGGGGCGGGACGGGTGTATCCGAGCCCGCACGAGACGCTGTTCCGCGACGCTGCCGCCAGAGGTGCCGTCGTCTGGGAACACCCTCCGGGGACGCGTCTGACTCAGCGCGGATTCCTGGACCGCAACCGGCTCATCGCGGCGCTGTCGGGTGTCACCGTCATGGTGGAGGCCGCCGAGCGCTCGGGCGCGCTCAACACCGGACGAACAGCCGCCGACCTCGGGCGCCTCGTCCTCGGCGTGCCCGGTCGCATCGACAGCCAGGCATCGTCGGGGATCCATCGCGCGATCGCCGACGGCTGGGCCGCTCTTCTGCTCGGAGCCCGGGACCTTTCGCAGTTATTGGGAACCGCCGCGTAGCCGGTTTGACTCCCGGCGTTCGAGACGGGCAGTCTGGCACCGTGCCGGGTCATGTGACGACTAAGCAGCACGTGGGCGGTTCCGCAGCCGCACTGCGATCGGCCATGACCGATTTCAGCCATTACATGTCCGCCGAGCGCGGGTTCTCGGCCCACACGGCCACGGCCTACCGCCGTGATGTCGACGATCTGCTGGCGTTCCTCGATGACCGCCCGATGACTACCCCACTGATCCGTGCGTGGCTGGCACAGGCCCGCGAGCGCGGAGTGGGCTCGGCGACCGTGGCCCGGCGCATCGCGAGTCTGCGTTGTTTCGCGCACTGGGCGGTGCGGCAGGGGCTGCTCGACTCCGATCCGACGCTGCGGCTGCGAAGCCCGCGGGTGACCTCTGACCTGCCACGTGTGGCTGACAGCGGTCGGCTCAACGAAGCTCTCGACACGCTGAGCCGGGTCGCCGACGACCCGGTGGCGGTGCGTGATGTGGCCGCCCTGGAACTTCTCTACGGCAGCGGTCTGCGGGTCAGCGAAGTCTGTTCGATCGACGTCGGCGATGTCGACTTCGAACGGCGGACCGTGCGCGTTCTCGGCAAGGGCGCGAAGCAGCGGGTCGTGCCCCTCACAGTGCCCGCCAGTCGGGCGATCCAGCGCTGGACGGCGGTGCGCACGACCCTGGCCAACCCCGATGAGCGCGCGCTGCTGGTCGGCAGTCGCGGAAGGCGGCTGGACGTGCGGGTCCTGCGACGTGTGGTTCACACGGCCACCGCCGCCTTCCCGGACTTGCCCGAACTCGCCCCGCACGGGCTGCGCCACAGTATGGCCAGCCACGTTCTCGAGGGTGGCGCGGACCTGCGCTACGTCCAGCAGTTGTTGGGGCACGCCAGTCTGGCCAGTACCCAGATCTACACCCATGTCTCCGCCGAGCGGCTGCGCTCGGCCTACCAGAATGCGCATCCCCGTGCTTGAGTCCGATCTGCTGGATGAGGCCAGCCTCGCGGAGAAGGAGGCGGCGCAGAACGCCGCTGCCCTCAGCACCTTGTGGCAGGACTACAAGGACACCGGTGACCGGTCGAAACGCGATCGACTGATCGTCCACTACGCCCCCTTGGTCAAGTACGTCGCCGGCCGGGTGCGCTCCGGACTGCCCAACAACGTCGAAGCCGCGGATCTCGTCTCGTACGGAATGTTTGGACTCATCGACGCGATCGACAAGTTCGATATCGGCCGCCAGATCAAGTTCGAGACGTACGCGATCAACCGTATCCGGGGCTCCATCATCGACGAGCTTCGGTCGCTCGACTGGGTGCCGCGTTCGGTCCGGTCCAAGGCAAAGGTGCTGGAACGCGCACACGCCGAGCTGGAAGCCGAGCTCAAGCGTGCTCCCACCGAGGCGGAGATCGCCGACAGGATGGGACTGACGCGCGCACAACTGGCGAAGCTCATGAGTCAGGTCTCGTTCACCAACATGGTCGCCCTCGACGAGGTGACCCACGGCGGTTCCGATCGCGGCGACAAGATGACCCTCGGGGATCTCTTGGAGGATCCGCGCGCGCCGGACCCCGAGGCGGAGTACGAGACCGAGGAGATGAAGGTTCTCCTGGCCGAGCAGATTTCCGGCCTGCCCGAGCGCGAGAAGGTCGTGCTCACCCTGTACTACTACGAGCGGCTCACCCTGGCCGAGATCGGATCGGTCCTCGGCGTCACCGAGAGCCGGGTCAGTCAGATCCACAGCAAGTCGCTGTTGGATCTGCGTGCTCGGCTGACCCAGATCGGGTTGTGACGGCTCAGGTCCGCGATTAGCACGGCGCCGTCGGGAGCTCTTCGGGCGGTCAGGCCTACCCGGCAGAGCGGAGCCATGAGCCCGATACCAGCCCGTTTACGCTGATACCGAGGGGGTGGGCCAGGACGACGTAGCGTCCGTCACGATCATGACTCCGGTCTTCGCATTCCTGCTGGCCTCGGCGGCAGCGTCGACGACGATGCTGGGTGCCTTGATCGCCACCAGCGGCCGCCCGTGGCCGGCGAAGGTTTTCGGCGTGACGTTGCTGCTGGTCGCCGGCGCGATGGTGCTGATCAGCGCGCTGGAACTCTTCCCGGCGGCCGTCGCGGCCGGGCTGTCGGTGGCCGCGGTGACCGGTCTGGCGTTGGTCGGTGCGCTCGTCGTCGTGGGCATGCAGATCCTGGCCAGGCGTTTGCGCCCGGACGGCAGCCGCCTGGCCCTCAGCGCGTCGCTGATCGCCGTAGCGATCGGTCTGCACAACATTCCCGAAGGGGCGGTGACCGCCGCCACCGCCCTGCTGTCCGTGGAAGCGGGACTGGTGACGGCCACCGCACTCGCGTTGCACAACGTGCCGGAGGGGATCGCCGTGGCAGCGCCGGTGATGGCAGCCGGAGGTGGCCGCGCTCGGGCCTACTGGTTCACGTTCATCGCGACCGCCGGCGAGATCGCCGGGGCCCTGATGGTGCTGGCCTTCGCCGAAGCATTCACCGAGGTCCGCATCGCCGGTCTGCTCGCAGTGGTTGGCGGAATCATGGTGACGCTGAGCCTGCTGGAGATCGCGCCGGCGGGAATCGGGCTCTGGCGCCAGGACGCACGAGTGCATCGGGAGGCCTGAACGCGAGGGCTGACAACGGTTTCAGGACCGGGCGGGACCGCGGCAGGAAGGACAGCGGATCGACGTACTCGCCACCGATCTTCGCACCCCAGTGCAGGCAGCGGCCGTCGCAATGGCCTCCGGTGTCGACCCGGCCGAGCACCTGACCCGGCCGCAGGCGTTGCCCGGCTTCCACCCGGGCCCGCACCGGTTCGAACGTGAAACGGACGGCCCCGGACTTGAGCACCACCACGCGGCGCGCGGCGATGCGGTCGGCGAACACGATCCGTCCGGATCGGGGTGCGACCACCGCCTGCCCGCCACGGGCCTCGAGATCGAGGCCCCGGTGTGCCGGCAGCCAATTGTGTGGGGCGGGAGCGAACGCCCGAACGATCACCATGGGGGATATCGGTGGAGTCGGCGGGAGGGCGAACATGGTCATGACCTCATTGACCCTGAAACGGGCGGTCCTCGGGAAGGGATCCCTGAGGATCTGTGAATACCGGGCGTGGCCATCCACAAGTGGCCCGATACGATAGTGACCATCGTCTGGCCGATCCGGCCTGCCCTAGGGCAGGTCCGGCACACGTCAGGCGAAATTCGCACACCGAGTGCCGCGTTGTACCCACCGCGCGGTCTCCTGGGTCCAGTCCTCACCAGGCCAGCGCAGGAGTCGGTGTCAGGGTGCCGATCGCCGATCGGCACATCTAACTGGACAGGTGCCCTACGCGGCACGAAAGGAAATCCCATGGCAGTTGTGACCATGCGCCAGATGCTGGAGTCCGGCGTCCACTTCGGACACCAGACCCGCCGCTGGAACCCCAAGATGAAGCGGTTCATCCTCACCGACCGCAACGGCATCTACATCATCGACCTGAACCAGGCCCTCGGATACCTCGACGACGCTTTCGAGTTCGTCAAGCAGACCGTCTCGCACGGCGGCACGATCCTGTTCATCGGTACCAAGAAGCAGGCCCAGGAAGCTGTTGCCACACAGGCGCAGCGGGTCGGGATGCCGTACGTCAACGAGCGCTGGCTCGGCGGCATGCTGACCAACTTCCAGACGGTGCACCAGCGCCTGCAGCGCCTTAAGGAGCTCGAGGAGATCGACTTCGACGACGTCGCGGCCAGTGGCATGACCAAGCGCGAGCTGCTCGGTCTTCGCCGCGAGCGCGACAAGCTCGAGCGGACCCTCGGCGGTATCCGCTTCATGAGCAAGATTCCGAGTGCGGTCTGGATCGTCGACACGAACAAGGAGCACATTGCGGTTGCGGAGGCGCGCAAGCTCGGCATCCCGATCGTCGCGATCCTGGACACCAACTGTGATCCCGACGTGGTCGACTACCCGATCCCCGGCAACGACGACGCGATCCGTGCGGTCGGGCTGCTGACCAGGGTCATCGCAGACGCCGTGGCGGAGGGCAAGATCGCCCGCGCCGGGGCGGGCGACGAGACCGCGGAGGAGATGCCGCAGTGGGAGCGGGATCTGCTGGAACAGCAGGCTGCGGCGGAAGCCGAAGCTGCACCGGCCGCCGAGCCGGCCGCCGAAGCTGCACCGGCCGCCGAGGCCACCGAAGCTGCACCGGCCGCCGAGGCCGCCGAAGCTGCACCGGCCGCCGAGGCCGCCGAAGCTGCACCGGCAGCCGAGGCCACCGAAGCTGCACCGGCCGCCGAAGCCGCACCGGAAGCTGCACCGGCCGCCGAAGCCGCACCGGAAGCGGAGGCGACCGCCCCGACGACCGAGCAGGTCGAGCCCACCGAGGCGACGACCCCCGAGTCCACCACCGATGAGGAGAACAACTGATGGCTGTGAGTGCAGCTGACGTCAAGCGCCTGCGCGAAATGACCGGCGCGGGAATGCTGGACTGCAAGAACGCCCTGACCGAGGCGGATGGCGACTTCGACAAGGCCGTCGAGATCCTGCGTGTCAAGGGTGCGAAGGGTGTCAACAAGCGCGCGGAGCGCACGGCCTCCAACGGCCTCGTGACCTCCTACCTGGAGGGCACCGGACACGGGGTCCTGCTCGAACTGAACTGCGAGACCGACTTCGTGGCCAAGACCCCGGCCTTCCAGCAGATCGCGGCCGACGTGTCGGCGTTCGTCGCGGCCCAGAAGCCGTCGGACGTGACCGAGTTGCTCAGCCTGGAGCTTGAGGCCGACAAGACCATCCAGCAACTGCTGGACGAGGCCAACGCGAGCATGGGGGAGAAGATCGAGATCCGCCGCTTCGAGCGGTTCGGCGACGGCTTCGTCACGGTGTACCTGCACAAGCACGACCCGGCTCTCCCGCCGAGCGTGGGGGCGCTGGTCGAACTCGACGGCGAGAACGAAGAGGTCGGCAAGAACGTCGCGCAGCACATCGCAGCGATGTCCCCGCTGTACCTGTCGCGCGAGGACGTCCCCGAGGATGTCGTCGCCAACGAGCGGCGCATCGCCGAGGAGACCTCCCGCGAGGAGGGCAAACCTGAGCAGGCGCTGCCCAAGATCGTCGAGGGCCGCGTCAACGGGTTCTTCAAAGACGTGTGTCTGCTGGAGCAGCCATGGGTCCGCGACAACAAGAAGACCATCGGCGCGTACTTGAATGAGAACGGCGTGACCGTCCGCCGGTTCGCGCGCTTCAAGGTCGGCCAGGGCTGACACCATGCAGCGTTGGGAGTCGGCGCCCGCAGCAGGCTGGGATCGTGTTCTTCTGAAACTGTCCGGGGAGGCGTTCTCGGGTGGTACCGGCCTGGGTGTCGACCCCGACGTCGTCGCATCGATCGCGCAGCAGATCGCCGAGGTCGTCTCGGACGGTCGCGAGGTCGCCGTCGTGATCGGTGGTGGCAACTACTTCCGGGGCGCGCAACTGTCCGAGCACGGTATGGACCGGGCCCGCGCAGACTACATGGGCATGCTCGGCACGGTCATGAACTGCCTGGCCTTACAGGACTTCCTCGAGAAGGCCGGCGTCGAGACGCGCGTACAAACAGCCATCGCCATGGGGCAGGTGGCCGAGCCTTATGTCCCGCGTCGCGCGATCCGACACCTGCAGAAGGGCCGCGTGGTGATTTTCGGTGCGGGTCTCGGGGTGCCCTACTTCTCCACGGACTCCTGTGCCGCCCAGCGGGCGCTGGAGATCGGGTGTCAGGTGGTGCTCATGGGTAAGAGCGGGGTGGATGGCGTCTACGACGCGGACCCGCGCACGACGCCCGCAGCGACGAAATACGATCGCCTGACGCACTCCATGGTCCTGGCCCAGGACCTGAAGGTGGCTGACGGGACGGCGATCAGTCTGTGTCGGGATAACCGGCTTCCGCTGATCGTGTTCGACCTCATGGCGCCGGGCAATATCCGTCGGGCCGCGGCTGGTCTGCAGGTCGGCACACTCGTCGCGTGAGATGCCTCACAGGTAAGGGTCGCCTAACCCGAACCTGGTAGCGTACGAGGGTGAGGAACACGCTCGGTCAGCTCGCGGGAGCAGGCACGGTGACCGAGGTGGAAGGCACCCCGTCTATGAAGCGGCGGCTGGCCGAGATGGGTATCCGGACTGGATCCCACGTCCGGGTTCTGTACCGCACGACCGGTGGGGGTCGTGTCGTTTCCGTGGGTGGCGCACGTGTCGCCCTCGATTCCGGGTTGGCCGCTGCGATCGGTGTCGAGCGCCGTGACGACTGATTCCTCCGCGGCGAGTTTCGCCTCCTGCCACTCCGACGCAGCAGGTCCACTGGCCGCCAGCGGCGCGCCCGTGGTGGCACTCGTAGGTGCCCCCAACGTCGGCAAGTCGACGCTCTTCAACAGCCTCACGGGGGCTCGCCGACAGGTCGGGAACTGGCCGGGCACCACCGTCGAGGTCGGACGCGCACGCTGGTCTGTGCCCCTGCGCGAACGTACGGCGGTTCCGGACCTGGCCGGGGCCGGATCGTGGGACGAGCCGGGATCAGAGGTCGCGCTGCTCGACCTGCCGGGCGCCTACAGCCTGGACGCGATCTCGCCGGACGAGCAGTTCACCCGCACGCTCCTGATGCCACCAGACGAGACCGACCGTCCCGACCTGATCGTCGTCGTGGTGGACGCCTCACGGCTGGCCAGATCGTTGTACTTGGTCTCGCAGGTCAGGGAAGCCGCGGGCCGGGTCGTGGTCGCCCTGACCATGTCGGATGTGGCTGCACGCCGGGAGATCGAAGTCGACGTCGAGGAGTTGCACCGCCGCCTCGGAGCCCCAGTCGTGCGCGTCGACCCCCGTCACGGGATCGGTGACGCCGATCTTGCCCGAGCCGTCGCACAGTCGCTGGGACGCCCGCCGCTGCCCGCCCGGCCACGCCCTGACGTGGCCGGAGACGAGTTGGCTTCGGCCGATGAACGCTTCGCGTGGATTCAGGAGGCGATCGATGCGGCGACGGTCAGCCCGCAAGCCGAACCACGGACCTGGTCCGACCGGATCGACCGGTGGGTGACCGCTCCCTGGCTTGGGCCGATCATCTTCCTGGCTGTCATGTGGGTGGTGTTCCAGCTCACCACGACCGCTGCCGCGCCCCTGCAGGACGGACTCGACGCGCTCTTCTCCGGCCCCGTGAGTACGGCGGCCGTCGCGATCTTGAGTGCGGTGGGGCTCGGTGGTTCCTGGGTCGAGAGTTTCGTGGTCGACGGGTTGATCGCCGGCGTTGGCATGCTGCTCACGTTCGTGCCGCTGATGGCGATCATGTTCGCGCTGCTCGCGCTGCTCGAGGACTCCGGCTACATGGCCCGGGCGGCCGTGGTCACCGACCGGACGATGCGGATGATCGGCCTGCCTGGACGCGCCTTCCTCCCACTGATCGTGGGCTTCGGCTGCAACGTCCCCGCCATCAGCGCGACCCGGGTGCTGCCGGACTCCCGGCACCGGATCCTCACCGCACTGCTGGTGCCTTTCACCTCGTGCTCGGCGCGGCTGGCCGTCTACGTGATGCTCGCGGCGACGTTCTTCCCGGACAACGCGGGCAACGTGGTGTTCGCGATGTACATCATCTCGATCTTGTTCGTGGTGGTCGTGGGCCTTGCGCTCAAGAAGACGCTGTGGCGAACCATGGGGCGCGATCCTCTGCTCCTGGACCTGCCGGCCTATCAGCCGCCCCACCTCAGAATCCTGGGCGTCGTGACCTGGGGTCGGCTGAAAGGTTTCCTGCGCACCGCCTCCGGGATCATCGTCGCGACCGTTGCGGCTGTCTGGCTGCTGCAGTCGATCCCCGTCGGGGGGCAGGGTTCGTTCGCGGACGTGCCGGTCAGTGACAGCGCCTACGCTGCAGCTGCGCAGACGGTCACGCCCGTGTTCGCGCCGGCCGGCTTCGGCAACTGGGAGGCCGTGGGTGCGCTCGCGGTGGGCTTCGTGGCCAAAGAGGCGGTCATCAGTTCCTGGTCGCAGACCTATGCCGTCGAAGAACCCAGCGAGCTGGATGTACCCGGTGCCCTGGGGGAGGCCGTACGCGAAGACTTCGCGCAGTCCTCCGGCGGACACACCACGGCAGCGGTCTGGGCGTTCATGATCTTCCTGCTGGCGTATACCCCGTGTGTGGCTACCCTCGCGACGCAGTGGCGCGAGATCGGACGCAAGTGGACGCTGTTCGGCGTCGGGGTCCAGTTGTCGGTTGCGTGGGTGGTCGCGGTGGCGGTGTTCCAAGTGGGAAGGTTGATCTCATGAGTGCTGGACCACTGAGTGCCGTGCTCGACGCCGTGGAGGCCGGGGCGCTGACCAGCAACGAGATCCACCGCAGCACCGGTCTGTCGATGGACATGATCCGCACGTCGTTGGAGCAACTCGTCCGCATGGGCTACTTGTCGGCAGAGGCGATGGCCACCGCGTGCCCACCCAGCGGCTGTGGCAGTTGCGGCAGTGCCACGGCTCGAACGGGAACCTGTTCGACGGGCCCGGTGCTGCTCGGGCTATCTCTGACCCGGCGCGTCAACTGAACCTCGGCCGCCCGCCGAACATGTGAGTATGGCGTTGCGTTGCAGGGTGTGGTGCTACCAGAGCACGTCCTGGTTCTCGACGACTCCGGGCATGCCGTCGACGCCGAGGGTCTGACCAGCGAGCTTGACGGTCCCCCGGAACTCACCGACCGGTTGCAGGAATCGGCTGCGGAGCAAGCCCAAGTTCAACGACTCCCGGTGGACGCCGATCGGCGTGAACTCGAGATCCACGGCACCGTCAGAGGTGGTGACGTGCCACGGGTTCTCCGGAGCCGACTCGTCGTACGTGATGCTGGCGTCGGGATCGATGGCGTGCAGCGTGCCGTCCAACCACACGGAGTTCTCCCGGGCGCGTCCTTGCAGGCCGGAGAAGTCAGCGGAGAGGTTGAGTCCGAAGACGCGCTCGTCGGCCAGATGGCCTGTGAGGTACGCCCAGCGCCAGTGTGTGTGGCGGGGCAAGAAGCCGCTGGTGTAGTCGAAACCGCCCACGGCGTCGGCGAAATCGAAGGCGTGCAGCAGGCCAGCATGGCGGATCACGACGCGGCCGTTGACCGGCAACGCGGCGTTCTTGCCGGTCGTGGACACCGCGGGCGGGTCCGTATCGAGATCTGAGATGACCGTCAGCGGGGGCTGATCGGTGATATCGAAGTGCAGGTCGAGCTCGACCGCCGGTGTACCGATCGCCGGGAGACCGACCGGGGAGCCGATCTTGGCTCGCACGGACAGGATTCCGTCGATCGTCTTCATCGACACGTCCGACCCGGGCATGCGGTAGCGACTGCGGTGACCCTCTCCGGGGTACTCGTTCACACCGACCATCGGCCGGGTCCCGCCCGGACGGCTGATGTCGGCGAGGAAATGTCCGGTACGTCTGTCTGCGACGGTGATGAACGTCGTGCCCGTAGGACCCGCGTCGACGATTGCGGCTGTTACCAGGATCTCCTCGTTGGCGGCGAACGTGTACATCCAGCGCTTGTGCCGAAGGAAGCCGGTGATCTGACGTTGCCCTGGCAGGCCCTCGGCCCCGGGGGGTCGCAGAACGGGTGTCAGACCGACGTAGTCGCCGAATCGGGGGCCGTCGGGACCCATGACCTGCATGGGAGCGGTGTGCCGGATGGTCGAGGGTTCAGCCATGACTCAAACTTAGCCATGGTGTTCAGCGCAGGGGTTCGCGCATGAGAACTTCTTGCGCCGCGGACGAGACCAGGGTTCCGTCAGGTTTATAGAACTGCCCGGTGGCGAAGCCATGGCCGCCGCCCGACACCGGGCTGGTAGTCACGAACAGCAGCCAGTCGTCGGCCCGGAACGGCTCGTGGAACCACATGGCGTGGTCCAGCGAGGCGATGTCGAGGTCCGCCCGGCCGAAGTAGCCGCCGTGGTGCCCGAGCACCGTACCGACCAGCGTGAGATCCGAGAAGTAGGTCATGGCGCACACGTGGAACAGCGACGGATCGGGAAGCCTCTGACCGGCGCGGACCCAGGCCATCCGGTCGAACCTGCCCTGGGAGATCCGCCCCACATCCTCAGCGTCCACGTAGCGGATGTCCACGAAGTCGTGTTCGGGAAGCCCGTCGTTGCCCTGCTCACCGGTTTGCCGCAGACGATCGAGGATGACCGCCTGCGAAAGCCCCGCCGGATCCGGGACCTGCGTTATCCAGTGCTGGTCCGGGACCGGGCTCACATAGTGACTCGGACCCGACAGTTGCTGGGCGTAGGAGGCGGACATGGTGAAGATCGTCTTGCCGTACTGCACCGCGCGCACCCGCCTGGTCGAGAACGAGCGGCCGTCGCGTGGCCGGTCGACCATGTACACGATGTGGTCGGTGGTCGAGCCGGCGCGCAGGAAGTACGCATGCAGCGAGTGCACGACCCTGCCCGGCTGCTCGACCGTGGTCCCCGCCGCCACGAGGGCTTGGGCCGCCACCTGACCGCCGAACGCGCGCAGCGGAGATCCGGCATGGCACCACCCTGTGAAGATGTCGTGGTCGATGCGGTGCAGCGAGAGTCTTTCGAGGAATCCACTGTCCGGCGGCGGGCTGTCGCCGAGATCCACAACGGTCACACGATGCAGGCTATTCGTGGTGAGGGCTTGCTCGCCCGGTGAAGGACCTGACCCGATAGTTGCTGGATCACCTGCTAGTTGCCGGATAGCCCGCTGGTTGCCGAATCGCCCGTTGGTTTCTGGGCAGCCTGTTGGTTGCCGAATAGCCCGTTCCTTACGGGTCAACGGGCAACTAACCGGCCATCGCGCGATCTGAGACGACCGAGGCGGGCTGTCGCCGAGGTCCACAGTCACACGATGCAGGCCATGCGTGGTCAGGGCATGCCCCGCCGGTGGAGGCGAATGACCCGCTGGTTGCTGGGTAGCCTGTTGGTTGCCGAATAGCCCGTTCCTTACGGGTCAACGGGCAACTACCGGGCCATCTCGCGATCTGAGACGACCGAGGGGGGCTTGCACGTGCCGCCGGCCGACCCCAACGCGGTATCCAGCTGCTGTCCTACGCGTGCGCACCAGGTTCGTGTCCGGCGTGGTCTGTCGGTTCTAACTGGAACGTCGTGTGCTCGATGTCGAAACATCGTTTCGCGCACCCCTGGAGTTGATCCAGCATCGATGACGGCCCGCACTGGTCGAGGGCCGACCGATCCACCACGACATGTGCAGTGAGGGCCGGAACGCCTGACGTGATCGTCCAGACATGCACGTCGTGCACCTCGACGACTCCAGGCACCTCGGCCAGGTGTATTCGCACGTCGGCGACGTCGAGGTCCTCGGGTGCCGCCTCCATGAGGATCCGCAGCGCGTCGCGCAACAGACGCAGCGAACGCGGGAGGATCAGTGCGGCCACCACCAGACCCGCAACCGGATCGGCGCGCTCCCAGCCGGTCAACACGATGACCGCGCCGGCCGCGACGACTGCAGCCGACCCCAGCAGGTCGCCCAGGACCTCCAGGTAGGCTCCGCGCACGTTGATCGACTCGTCCTTGCCGGCGGTCAGGATCCGCAGCGAGACGAAGTTCGCAACCATGCCGACGACCGCGACGGCGAGCATGAGACCGGCCTCCACCGGCTGGGGATCGATCAGCCGCTGGACGGCCTCGATGGCCACGAATGCGCCCACGCCGATCAGCAGCAGGGCGTTGAAGGCGGCCGCGATCACCTCCAGGCGCATCCACCCGAAGGTCCTGCGGTAGTTCGGGGGGCGTTGTGCAGCAGTTGCCGCGACCAGCGCGAAGCCCACACCGAACATGTCCGTGAACACGTGGCCCGCATCGGCCAGCAGCGCCAGTGAGCCGGTCACCAGGGCGCCGACCAGTTCCATCAGGAACACGGCTGCTGCGATGGCCAGGGCGATGGCCAGCCGTCCGCGGTGCTTTCCACCGGCGGTGACGACACCGTGATCGTGACCCATGGCCTCCAGTGTGACGCACGCTCGCGGATGCGTGCCCGGTTCGGCGTGCGACCCCGGGTGTCCACGATCGGCGCACCTCACGCACCGAAACGGCCCGGCAGGCCAGTAGGCTGCCCGTAGAAGGCAAGGAGGATTCCTGGTGATCGACGACATCCTGCTCGAAGCAGAAGAGAAGATGGAGAAGGCGATCGCGGTTGCCCGCGAGGACTTCTCCACTCTGCGCACCGGCCGGGTGAACCCCGGGATGTTCTCCAAGATCAACGTGGACTACTACGGTGCCCCGACTCCTCTGAACCAACTAGCCTCCTTCCACGCCGCTGACGCCCGCATGATGCTGATCACGCCGTTCGACCGGGGATCGACCAACGCTGTGGAGAAGGCAATTCGCGATTCGGACCTGGGTGTGAATCCCAGCACCGACGGCAACGTGATCCGGGTGGTACTTCCGCAGCTGACTGAGGAGCGCCGCAAAGAGTACATCAAGGTCGCCCGGCACAAGGCCGAGGAGGCGCGGGTCAGTATGCGCAGCGTTCGGCGTACGGCCAAAGAATCGTTGGAGAAGCTCAAGAAGGACGGGGACGTCGGCGAGGACGAGGTCAAGCGCGCTCTGACGCATCTCGAGGAGATCACCCACGAGCAGGTTGCGCACGTCGATGAGATCCTCAAACACAAAGAGGAAGAGCTGCTCGAGGTCTGATGAGCAGCCCCGACGCGGCGCCCGTTCCGCCGTCCACCAGTCGCGCGGGTCGCAATCTCCCGGTGGCGATCGCCGTCGGCCTGGCGCTCGGGGCGATGCTCGTCCTGTCCCTGATCTTCAACAAGTACCTGTTCGCCGTGGTCGTGACCGTGGCGATGCTGATCGCCGTGTGGGAGTTGCACGGGGCCTTTCTGCACAACAACATCCGGGTGGCGCGCAGCCCGCTCTACCTGACCGCGTTGGCGGGACCGACTCTCGCGTATTTATTCGGCGTGACCGCGCACATGGCGGTGTTCGGAACGTTCGTGGTGGTCGCGCTCATGTGGCGCATCCGGCGTGGTACCGACGGTTTCGTGAAGGACGCGACCGCGTCCCTGTTCGTCGGGTTCTACCTTCTGTTCATGGTCGGCTTCGTGATGCTCATGCTCCGCGAGGACGACGGGGTGACCAGGATCATCGCGTTCATCGCGATCACAGTCTGCAACGATGTGGGCGGCTACTTCGCCGGCGTCCTTTTCGGCAAACACCCGATCGCCCCGCAGGTCAGTCCGAAGAAATCCTGGGAAGGTTTCGCCGGGTCGGTGGCCTTGTCCGTAGCCGTGTCGATCCCGATCTTCATCATCGGGTTCGACGCTCCGTGGTGGCAGGGCGCGATCTTCGGCATGATCATGCCGATCACCGCGACCGCCGGCGACTTCGTGGAGTCCGCGGTGAAGCGTGACCTCGACGTCAAGGACATGTCGAACATCGTGCCCGGCCACGGCGGGCTGATGGACCGACTCGACTCGTTGATCCCCAACGCGTTCGTCGCCTGGGCCCTGCTCGGTTGGTTCATCGGATGAGTTCACTGCCGTTGGTGATGCAGGCCCCGCGCCGCGGTAAGCCTCCGCAGCACCTGCTCGACCTCGACCTGCCCGCCCGTAGGCAGGCCGTCACAGATCTGGGCAGTGCAGCCTTCCGCGCGGCGCAGTTGAGCCGGCAGGTCGTCGTGCGACACGTGGACTCCGTCGACGAATGCACGGACCTCGGTGACGCGGACCGCCAGCGCCTCGCGCCGTTGCTGCCGACGTTGCTGACCGCGTCGAAGGTGCAGACCTGCGACGGCGACGCCACCCGCAAGACGCTGTGGAAGCTGCACGACGGTGCCTTGGTCGAATCGGTCCTCATGCGCTACCCGAAGCGGGTCACGTTGTGCCTGTCGTCACAGGCGGGCTGTGGCATGGCCTGCCCGTTCTGCGCGACGGGCCAGGGCGGATTGCAGCGCAACCTGAGTGTCGCCGAGATCCTGGAACAGGTCCGGGTGGCGGCCCGCGACGCGCAATCCGGTGTGCTCGGAGGCACCGCCCGCCTGTCCAATGTCGTCTTCATGGGCATGGGCGAGCCATTGGCCAACTACAGCACGGTGGTCACGGCGGTCCGCCGGATGATCGCCCAGCCGCTGGAGGGCTTCGGTCTGAGTGCGCGCGGGGTCACCGTCTCCACCGTGGGACTCGTGCCGCAGATCCGCCGTCTGGCCGACGAGCAGTTGCCGGTCACACTGGCGGTTTCGCTGCACGCCCCGGACGACGAGCTGCGCAACACGCTGGTCCCCATCAACACCCGCTGGTCGGTGGGCGAGGTGCTGGACGCCGCGTGGGAGTACGCCGACAAGACCCGCCGACGGGTGAGTATCGAGTACGCGCTGATCCGCGACATCAACGACCAGGACTGGCGCGCCGACCTGCTCGGGGATCTGCTGCAGGGCCACCTCGTGCATGTCAACGTGATCCCGTTGAACCCGACGCCGGGTACCAAGTGGACCGCGTCCTCGCCGGAGCAGGAGGAGTCGTTCGTCGACCACCTGCGGGCCAAGGGCGTGGCGGTCACCGTTCGTGACACACGCGGCCGGGAGATCGACGGTGCCTGCGGACAATTGGCAGCATCGGAAACGTGATGCCGCGCGACATCGTCATTCTGGGCAGCACCGGGTCGATCGGAACGCAGGCCTTGGACGTGATCCGGCGCAATCCGGGCCGTTTCCGGGTCGTCGCACTGGCGGCTGGCGGTTCGGATGTCGCCGCCCTGGCTCGAGCAGGTCGACGAGTTCTCGGTCGCGCATGTAGCGGTCGCCGACCCTGCTGCGGCGGATGCACTGGCGGCTACCGGTGCCACGGTCCATGCGGGCCCCGATGCGGCCACCGAAGTGGCGGGCCTCGACGTCCACACCGTACTCAACGGCATCACCGGCGCCGTCGGACTGCGACCAACCCTGGCCGCATTGCAGGCCGGGAACGTTCTGGCTCTTGCCAACAAGGAGTCGCTGATCATCGGCGGGGAGTTGGTCACCTCGGCGGCACGACCGGGCCAGATCGTACCGGTGGACAGCGAGCATTCGGCAATGGCCCAATGCCTGCGATCAGGGCGAGCCGACGAGGTGCGCAAACTGATCCTCACCGCCAGTGGCGGACCGTTCCGCGGACGGCGCCGCGATCAGTTGCGGTCGGTGACGCTGGAGCAGGCGCTCGCGCATCCGACCTGGGACATGGGTCCGGTGGTCACCATCAACTCCGCGACACTGATGAACAAGGGACTCGAGTTGATCGAGGCGCATCTGCTCTTCGGGGTGCCGCTGGATGCGATCGAGGTGGTCGTGCACCCGCAGTCGATCGTGCATTCCATGGTCGAGTTCGTCGACGGCAGCACCATTGCGCAGGCCAGCCCGCCCGACATGCGCCTACCGATCGCCTTGGGCATGGCCTGGCCGGACAGAGTGCCCGACGCCGCGCCCGCTTGCGACTGGCGCAGCGCCGCGACGTGGGAGTTCTTCCCGCTGGATGATGAGGCCTTCCCGGCGGTCGGGCTGGCCTCCCGTGCGGCAGCGGCTGGCGGCACCGCCCCCGCGGTGCTCAATGCCGCCAACGAGCAGGCGGTTTCGGCCTTTCGGGAGGCCCGGATCGGGTTCCTCGGAATCACCGACCTGGTCGATCGAGTGATGCACGAGCTCCCCCCTCTGGCGCGAACGGGGGGAACCGGGTGACACTGGAAGAGGTCCTGGATGCAGACGCCTGGGCACGCCGGCGGGTTCGAGGACTGATCGAGGAGGAAGTATGACGCTGATCGGGATCCTCGCGCTGGTCGTGGCGCTGGTCATCTCGATCGCGCTTCACGAGATCGGCCACATGGTGCCGGCGAAGAAGTTCGGGGTCAAGGTCACCCAATACATGGTCGGCTTCGGCCCGACGATCTGGTCGAAGAAGAAGGGGGACACCGAGTACGGAGCCAAGGCCATCCTGCTCGGCGGCTACATCCGTATGATCGGCATGTTTCCGCCCGGCCCGGACGGCACCGTCAAGGCCAGCAGTACCGGTCGGCTCGGGACGTTGATCGAACAGGCCCGCGAGGAGTCCGCGGCCGAGATCATGGAGCCGGGCGACGAGAAGCGGACGTTCTACAGCCTCTCCGTGCCGAAGAAACTCGTGGTGATGCTCGGCGGTCCCACCATGAACCTCCTGATCGCATTGGTCCTGTTCACAGTGGTGTTCGCCGGATTCGGCACACCGACGCCCAGCACCACGGTGTCGACGGTCACCGCGTGTGTTCCGACCGCCACCGACCCCGAAGGGACCTGCGTCGCGGGATCCGGTACCCCCACCGGTGCTGCCGCCGCCGGGTTGCAGCCCGGCGACCAGATCGTGGCCTGGGATGCGGTGCCGGTGTCCGACTGGCCCATTCTCAGTCAGGCCATCCGTGACTCCCAGCCCGGCAATCATGAGGTGACGGTCGTGCGCGACGGCCGTGAGACCACCCTCGACGTGCCCCTCACGTCCATTGACGGCGCCATGCTCGGCGACGCCGCACAGCCTCGAGGATTCTTGGGCGTGTCCCCGGTCGTGGAACTGGAACCGCTGCCGATTTCGGCGGTGCCCGGGCAGATGTGGGACATCTCGGTGCGGTCCGGCCAGGCGTTGCTATCGTTCCCCGCCAAGATGGTCGGGCTGACCGAGGCGGCCTTCACCGACCAGGCCCGAGATCCGGAAGGCCCGGTCGGTGTGGTCGGGGTGTCCCGCATCAGTGGTGAGGTCGCCGCGGCTGACGCCCCGCCCAGTTGGCGCATCGCGCAATTCCTGGCCATCGTCGCCTCGTTGAACCTGTTCCTGTTCCTGTTCAACCTGCTTCCCGTCCTGCCGCTGGATGGTGGGCATGTGGCCGGTGCGCTGTACGAGGGGGCACGTCGGCAGGTGGCCCGTGTCCGCGGCCGGCCCGACCCCGGACCGGTCGACGTGGCCCGGATGCTGCCCGTGGCCTATAGCGTGGCCCTCGTCCTGATCGCGATGAGCGTCATCATTCTCTGGGCCGACATCGTCAAGCCGATCCGCCTGGGGTAGGTGGGTGGTTCGGAGAGTCTGGACGACGTTGCAGTCGCGTGGATCGGACCGCCGACGGGAGCCCGGCGCCCCCTGCCCTGCTGTGCCGGCGGAGAAATCCGTTGGAGTTGCGCGGCCCGTGCGAGTCCAATGCCTGTAGCGAAGTCCAACGGATGTACCGACGTCCAACGGATGTGCGGCCGGGCGCGAACGCCGCGGCCGGGCGAACGACGCCGGCCCGCACAGCGACTCCTGCCCATCCCCGTCGGAGTTGGCTCCGCGCGGATGGGCTGGGGTGTGGGGCAGCCGCAGTGGAATGCGTGATTGACGCCATGCGCGATACTTGGGATATGACCGTTTCGTTGGGAATGCCTGCTGGACCGCCGCCTACGTTGGCGCCGCGCAGGAAGACCCGCAAGATCACCCTGCGACACCCGAACCACCCGGTCGAGGTCGGTGGGGATGCGCCGGTGAGCGTGCAATCGATGACCACGACGCTGACGGCGGACGTCAACGCGACGCTGCAGCAGATCGCCGAACTCACCGCGTCCGGCTGTCAGGTGGTCCGCGTCGCCGTGCCCAGCCAGGACGACGCCGAGGCGTTGCCGATCATCGCCAAGAAGGCGGACATCCCGGTCATCGCCGACATCCACTTCCAGCCCAAGTACGTGTTCGCCGCGATCGACGCCGGATGCGCGGGAGTGCGGGTCAACCCCGGCAACATCAAGGCCTTCGACGACCGTGTGGGTGAGATCGCACGGGCCGCCGGTGATGCGGGGGTGCCTATCCGTATCGGGGTCAACGCCGGCTCCCTGGACAAACGCCTGCTCGAGAAGTACGGCAAGGCGACCCCGGAAGCGCTTGTCGAAAGTGCCCTGTGGGAGGCCTCGTTGTTCGAGGAACACGACTTCCGCGACATCAAGATCTCGGTGAAGCACCACGACCCAGTGGTCATGGTGCAGGCCTACCGGCAACTGTCGGCGGCGTGCGACTACCCGCTGCATCTCGGCGTCACCGAGGCGGGCCCGGCCTTCCAAGGAACCATCAAGTCGGCCGTCGCGTTCGGGGCACTGCTCAGTGAGGGGATCGGAGACACGATCCGGGTCTCCCTGTCGGCGCCGCCCGTCGAAGAGGTGAAGGTCGGTCTGCAGATCCTCGAATCCCTCAACCTGCGCGAGCGCGGTCTGGAGATCGTCTCCTGTCCGAGTTGTGGCCGGGCACAAGTGGATGTGTACACGCTGGCCGAGCAGGTCACCGCCGGTCTGCAGGGGCTGGAAGTGCCATTGCGGGTCGCTGTCATGGGATGTGTCGTCAACGGTCCCGGGGAGGCGCGCGAAGCAGATCTCGGGGTGGCCAGCGGCAACGGCAAGGGCCAGATCTTCGTCAAGGGGGAGGTCATCAAGACCGTGCCCGAGGCAGCGATCGTGGAGACGCTGATCGAAGAGGCCATGCGGCTCGCGGAGTCGATGGAGAGTGCAGGCGATCCCACCGTTTCGGTCGGGTGACCGCTTCGGTCCGGCTGCTGGCGGGCGGGGACGCACCCGCTCTGCGGCACCTGTTGCACTCCGACCCCGTGTCCTACGCGATGGTGTCCGAGCGCACGCAGATGACCGGTATCGGGTCCGCCTTGGGAGCGGAAGTCTGGGGATGGTTCCCTGATGGCCAGTTGAGCGCCGCCCTGTACCTCGGGTCGAACGTGGTCCCCATCGCTGCCGACCTCGAGGCTGCCCAGGCCTTCGGCGCGCGGGCACGCATGTCGCCGCGGCGCTGCTCGTCGATCGTCGGTCCGGCAGCGGCGGCGCTCGCCTTCTTCGAAGAGGTGGAGGCGTCGTGGGGCCCGGCCCGACTGGTCCGGCCACACCAGCCGATGCTGGTCATCGACTCCGCACCCCAGGTGGCGTCGGATCCGCGCGTGCGGCCCGCGACCATGGATGACATTGACGTCCTCTTCCCGGCATCGGTGGCGATGTTCACTGAGGAGCTTGGAGTCAGCCCGTTGGTACCCGATGGCGGGGCCGCCTATCGACGACGGGTTGCTCAACTGATCCGTCAGGGCCGGTCGTTGCTCGTGATCGAGGCTGGGCAGGTGCTGTTCAAGGCGGAAGTAGGCGTCGTCGCCGATGGGGTCGCACAGATCCAAGGTGTCTGGGTCGACCCGTCGCATCGCGGGCAGCACGTGTCCGAGCCGGCAATGGCCGCGGTGGTGAACCTGGCCCAACAGCACTTCGCGCCCACCGTCAGCCTGTACGTCAACGATTTCAATCACGCCGCGCTGGCCTCCTACCGTCGGGTGGGGTTCCGGCAGGTGGGGGCGTTCGCGACGGTGTTGTTCTAGAGTCGCGGACGCACGTGGTTCCGGCCCGGGTCGATCTCAGCCGGGTCTGGGCCCCGTTGATCTGCGCTGGCATTTCCGTGGCCCCGGCGAATCGGGGAGAGCACGTCGCATCGGTGAGCGGATCCACGCGTGGGGACGCGGCGTCGACAGACTCGCTCCGATCGGTCGGTGGTGACGCCAGCCCACCCGGGACGAAGACGCCCGCCGGTGCGTGGGGATGCGAGCGGCGACCACCCGGTGGCCTACGCTTGCTCCCGTGCTGAGAATGTCCACGCTGTTCCTGAGAACCCTGCGCGAAGACCCCGCGGACGCTGAAGTCCCGAGCCACCGGCTGCTGGTGCGTGCGGGATTGGTCCGCCGTGTTGCACCCGGCATCTTCTCCTGGCTCCCGCTCGGGTACCTGGTCTATCGCAATGTCGAGCGGATCGTGCGCGAGGAGATGGATGCCGCTGGCTTCCAGGAGGTCCACTTCCCGGCGATGCTGCCGCGTGAGCCGTATGAGGTGACCGGTCGCTGGACCGAGTACGGCGAGACCCTCTTGCGACTGCAGGATCGCAAAGGTGCGGACTATCTGCTCGGGCCCACCCACGAAGAGATGTTCACGCTACTGGTCAAGGGCGAATACTCCTCGTACAAGGACTTGCCCCTGGTGATCTACCAGATCCAGACGAAGTACCGCGATGAGGCTCGTCCCCGGGCGGGTATCCTGCGCGGTCGGGAGTTCGTGATGAAGGACTCCTACTCCTTCGACATCGACGATGAGGGCCTGCAGCGGTCGTACGACCGGCACCGCGAGGCGTACATCAAGACCTTCGACCGACTCGGCCTCGAGTACGTGATCGTGTCCGCCATGTCAGGGGCGATGGGCGGCTCGGCCAGTGAGGAGTTCCTGGCGCCGTGCGAATCCGGCGAGGACACGTTCGTGCGCTCGGAGGGCGGATACGCGGCCAATGTGGAAGCCGTCGTGACCGTCGCGCCGGACCCCATTCCCCTGGAGGGATTGCCGGCTGCGCACGTGGAGGACACCCCCGACACCCCGACCATCGAGACACTGGTTGACGTCGCCAACACCGAGCACCCACGGCCCGATCGCCTCTGGACCGCAGCCGACACCCTGAAGAACGTCGTGTTGCGCCTCGACTACCCCGACGGCACCTCTCGGCCGTTGATCATCGGCCTGCCGGGGGATCGTGAAGTGGACATGAAACGCCTGGAAGCCCAAGTGGCGCCCGCAGTTCCATCGCCGTTCGAAGAGGACGATTTCAGCAAGCACCCGGAACTGGTCAAGGGGTACATCGGGCCGCAGGTCCTGGGCAAGGAGTCGCCGTCCGGCATCGAGTACCTGGTCGACCCGCGGGTTGTGTCAGGCACGGCGTGGATCACCGGAGCGAACGAGCCGGGCCGCCACGTATTCGACCTGGTGTGTGGACGCGACTTCAGCTACGACGGCACGATCGAGGCCGCCGAGGTGCGCGATGGCGACCCGGCACCCGATGGCTCCGGACCCTTGCATAGCGCCCGCGGCATCGAGATCGGACACATCTTCCAGCTCGGGCGCAAGTACGCCGAGGCGCTGGATCTGAGGGTTCTCGACGAGAACGGCAAGTCCCGGGTCGTCACGATGGGCTCATACGGCATCGGGGTGTCCCGGGCAGTGGCTGCCATTGCCGAACAGCACCACGACGACAAGGGCCTGATCTGGCCGCGCGAGGTTGCGCCCGCGGATGTGCACATCGTGGCCACCGGCAAGGACCCGGCCGTCTTCAGTACCGCCGAGGAGTTGGCCCTGGCGTTGGAGGACGAGGGTCTGCGGGTGCTCTACGACGACCGCAAAGCCTCGCCGGGGGTGAAGTTCAACGACTCCGAGTTGCTCGGTGTGCCGACGATCGTGGTCGTGGGCAAACGCTTGGTGGACGGCATGGTCGAGATCAAGGACCGGGCCAGTGGGCAACGTGAGGAAGTGCCGTTGGTCACTGCGGTGGCCGAGGTGCTGAGGGCCTGCGGGCGCTAGGTGCGGCTGCCGATCAGGGAGAGTGTTTGTCATCGGTGAGCGTTCCAACGCGTGGTTTCGCGGTCCTTCGGGTTTCAGGCGGGAGTCGGCCCCGACTGGGCTGGCCGCCCGATGACCGTCCTGTCCCAGGCACCACGTTGACGGCCCCGATCGCCTAACAGATCCGGTGTCGGTTTGAGCGTTGGACGTACCAGGCGACCAACCTCCGGACCACACCTGAAGCGAGATTCCGCAGATGTCCGGAGGTTGGTCGGATTTGTGTCCTGTTTACGATGATTCGCCGTTCTTGGGGCGGCCAACTTCCGGATCATGCATGAACTCGGATGCAGGTGAGGTCCTGAGGTTGGTCGCTGAGCTCTTCCCCCTCGTTCGATTCACGGTGCCGCCGGCTGGATATGAACCCCGCCGACTGCGGCGGGTCGTTGACAGGCCCCTTTCCCAAGCAGTCAGGTGCACCAACCCCGCCATCCCGACTCCCCCCTGAAATCCGAAAGGCCGGTTGCGCGGATGCCACGAAAGCTCCCGGATGCGACGGACGCGCCGAAACCGCAGATCAACTACCGAGCTGCACAGCCAGGATCTGGTCGTCGCCGGTCTTCGGCTCACCGCGTCCGTCGGTGTTGTTCGTCATCACCCACAGGCCCCCGTCGGGACCGGCGACAACATCGCGCAGGCGGCCCAGTTCCCCGTCGAACCATGCCTGCGGTTCGCCGGCGGTGGTCCCGTCGAGGGGCACCTGGTACAAGGTCTGGCCGGCCAGAGCGGCCACCCAGGCCGAACCGTCGACGATGGCCATGCCGCTCGGGGACGCCGTGGACGTGGGTGACCAGGTGGCCTTCGGGTTCGTCATCCCGGGCATGTCGCAGTCACCCTCGCAACGCGGCCAGCCGTAGTTCTTGCCCGGCTCGATCAGGTTCAGTTCGTCGACGTCCTGCTGTCCGAACTCGGTGGCCCAAAGGCGCCCGTCGCTGTCCCATGCCAGGCCTTGCACGTTGCGATGGCCCCAGGACCACACCGGGGAGTCGGGGTCGGGGTTGTCGGGGGCGGGTTTCCCGGAGGCCCTGATGCGCAGGATCTTCCCGGCCAAGGAAGCGCGGTCCTGCGCCAGTTCGGGTTGCCCGACTTCGCCGGTGGTCACGTACAGGAAGCCGTCGGGTCCGAACGCGATCCGGCCTCCGTCGTGGATGGGTCCCTTGGGAATGCCGGTCAGAACCGGTTGTTCGTTGCTCAGGGTCGTGCCGTCGAAGTCGAAGACCACCACCCGGTTGTCGGTGGCCGAGGTGTAGTACACGAACACCTTGTCATCGTCCGGTGACCGCATCGCCAGACCGAGCAGTCCACCCTCGCCCTGGGCCAGCACCTCCGGGACGTTGCCGGCCACCGACGTGTTCTCGTCGCTGAGCAGCAGGATGTTGGCGCTGTTGCGCTCGCTGATCAACGCCGTGTCGGCGCGACAAGCGGGATCACACTCCACGGTGCGGCCAGGCTGTCCGCGACGGTTCCGGTGATCGCGGGTTCGATCGTCGCGGTAGGGGTCGGCGACGTCGCGGCGGGTGATCCCGGCGGACTCGTTTCGGTGGTGTCCTCGTCGCCACCACAGCCGGACAAGACCGCAAGGCAGAACGCTGCTGCCAGGAACCGTCGCATACTCCCACCCTTGACAAAGCCGGGGCTTCTGTCAAAAGGAAGGTCCTACGACGGCGCCGTCGGGGGAGCCAGATCCGTCGGCCAGGGGAAGGCCTGCCCGGGTGCCCCCCACGACTGCGCCCGCAGAGCGCACTCGCGGACCTGACGCACGGCCCGGCGACGGCGTTGTGGGTCCTCGATCTGTTCTGCGATCAGCTCGGTGTAGAGCGGGATCAGGCGCAACTCGACGGCAGCCAGCAGTTGCCGCGCCTGTCGGTCGCTGTTGACCGGTCCGGGCAGCGTGTAGGCGGGGGCCGGCGGACCAGGTTGCTCGGCGTCGTTCAGTAGCCATTGCCGCAGGGTGTCGCGCGAGGTTCGATGGGCGGACAAGTACAGCAGTGCCGTGTCCTGGTCGGCGGTCAAGCGCCCACCGGCGCGGCCGTAGGCGTAGATCGCCGCGTACTCGCCGGCCAGAGCGGCCTGCAGCCCCGAGCTCACAGTTCCTCCAAGTCGACCACGTGTTGGGCCTCCGACGCGGCGATCAGCGCGAGGATCTGCGCCTGTTCGGCGTCGGGCGATACGTCGGCGGCATTCCTGCGGGTTCGAGCTGCGCGGCGTTCGGCCCGGATCAAGGTCCCGGCGGCTGATGTCCGCACCGTCGGCCACTGGCGCGGGCGGTGGTTGCTGCCAGCCGAGCGCGGCCAGGTGTTCCACGTGCTCGTCGCGCAGGCGTTGGTACACGATCGTGGCGCGGGGACCGGCTGATGCCAGCGCCGCGTCGTAAGCGGCGATCAGGGCCAGTTCGTCGGACTGCTGGGGGCCGGGGGTGGCTTCCGGCGCAGGTTGTCCCTCCTCGTCGGTACCGCATGCGGGCAGCACCGTGGTCGTGAGTGCTGCCATCGCCCCCAGTTGAAGCACCCGTCGCCGGTCGATCATGAACCGCAGACTACGCGCGCGTAATCTGGGAGGTCGGCAGGGAGGCTGAACATGGCGGACGTACGGGAAACGCAAGTGGCGGAACTGGTCGCCCCGATCGTTTCGCCCAAAGGGGCGGACGTCGAGTACGTGACCTTTCGCCGGGCGGGACGTCGCACGGTAGTGGTCGTCGCGTTGGATTCCGACGGCGGAATCACGCTGGACGATGTCGCCGACTACTCTCGCGACATTTCCGAGGCCCTCGACGAGGCCGAGGTGATGGGCGACGCCCCCTACACCCTCGAAGTCACCTCGCCGGGAGTGCACCGGCCGCTCACCCTTCCGCGGCATTGGCGCCGGGCCGCCACCCGACTGGTTAGAGTGCAGATGGCGGACGGCACCACGGTCGAGGGCCGGATCCTGGACAGTGACGACGCACATGTCGACATCGAAGTATCAGGTGCCACGCGCCGCATCGCGATGGCCGACATCGACAAGGCCGTAGTGCAGGTCGAGTTCCCTAAGGAGACTGGCTGATGGATATCGACATGGCGACGCTCAAGGCGGTCGTGGTCGACAAGGGCCTCAGCCTGCAGACCGTCGTGGGCAGCATCGAGCAGGCGCTGCTGGCCGCCTATCACCACACGGAAGGCCACCAGCAGCAGGCGCGCGTCGAGCTCGACCGCAAGACCGGGCACGTGACGGTCTGGGCGGCTGAAGTGGACGACCAGGGCCAAGCGGTAGGTGAGTACGACGACACTCCCGCGGACTTCGGGCGGATCGCCGCGACCGTCGCGAAGCAGGTGCTCATGCAGCGCCTGCGCGAAGCCTCCGACGACGTGACCTTCGAGGAGTTCTCGGCGCGTGAGGGCGACCTCGTGTCAGGTGTCATCCAGCAGGGAAGCGATCCGCGACTCGTCTACGTCAACCTGGGTTCCGTGGAAGGGATCATCCCCCCGTCGGAGCAGGTCCCGACCGAGTCCTACCAGCACGGCGAGCGGATCCGTTGTTACGTCGTCACGGTCCGGCGCGCGGCCAAGGGGTCGGCGGTCACCCTGTCCCGCACTCACCCGGACCTGGTCCGGCGCCTGTTCGCGATGGAGTCTCCGGAGGTCGCGGAGGGCGTTGTGGAGATTGCCGGGCTGGCGCGCGAGGCCGGTTACCGCACGAAGATCGCCGTGCGGGCGATGGCGCCGCAGGTGAACGCGAAGGGCGCGTGTATCGGTCCGATGGGTCAGCGGGTTCGCGCTGTGACCTCCGAACTGCAGGGAGAGAAGATCGACATCGTCGACTGGGACGAGGATCCGGCAGGGTTCATCGCTGCCGCACTGTCGCCGGCGCGGGTACAGGCCGTGCAGATCGTCGACGAGGCCGCACGCTCCGCGAGGGTGATCGTGCCCGACTACCAGTTGTCGCTGGCCATCGGCAAGGAAGGCCAGAACGCCCGCCTGGCCGCACGTTTGACCGGTTGGCGCCTCGACATTCATCCCGACACCGAGGGCTAGGGCTTCCGGAGCAGCCGTTTTGGCCCGCTTCCTGCGTTGTGCCGCCCACGCAACGGGCGCGAACGCCGCGAGTGGGCCATTTGGCCCAGGTGCCCGTGTCCTGGAGCCGCCCGCCGGACCCCGGAGTCCAACTACGGCCAACGTGCTGTCGGGTGGTTGACCCCGCACGCTAGACTGAGTAAGGATCGCCGCGATGAACATCCAGGGTGTCGACAGGTCAGCTGCTTCTGCACGCTCCCCGAGACTGCCGGTACGCACGTGTGTGGGGTGCCGGACCAGGGCTCATCAACGCGATCTGCTCAGAGTCGCTTTTGTGACGGGCCGGGTGGTACCGGATCCTGAACGGGAGCACTCCGGTCGCGGTGCCTACGTACACCCCTCGCGGGAGTGCGTCACGGCTGCCATCGCCCGCAAGGCGTTCGGCAGGGCATTCCGCACCGGTGGACCGCTGGATCCCCGTGATCTGGTGGCCTTCTGCAGCGCCAATGACCGAACCGAAAGTTGGGAGCGTCGGGATGACAACCCGATGAGCAGTCAGCGATGAAAGCGCCGACAGACAACTAGGTCCGGCAGTATGCCCGGGCCAGACAGGAGAAAAGTGGCCAAGGTCCGGGTCTATGAACTCGCTCGTGAGTTGGGCGTGGAGAGTAAGACTCTCATCTCGCAACTCAACGACATGGGGGAGTTCGTCAAGTCCGCCTCATCAACCATCGAAGCGCCGGTCGTGCGTCGACTGCGGGATTCCGCGAAGTCCGCCCCGGCCAAACCAGCGGCACCGGAGCCGGCCAAGAAGGCCACAACCGGGCCCAAGCCGGCCCCGCGGCCGGTCAAGAAGACCGCGCCGGCGCCCGAACCGGCGGCAGAGCCGGCTGCTCCGGCGGCCAAAGCTGCCCCAGCGTCCGCACCGGCTCCAGCCCCCGCATCGGCCCCATCGCCGAGCCCGGCTGCCAAACCTGCGCCGGGTCCCGCCCCGCGTCCGACTGCACCCAAACCAGGTCCACGCCCGGGCAACAACCCCTTCGGGGCTCCGGCGCCGCGTCCCGGCAACAATCCATTCGGTTCGCCCGCGCCCCGACCGGGCAACAACCCGTTCAGCGGCGCAGCGCCGGCCGCACGTGGCGGGGTGCCCGGTGCGCCTCGCCCCAACCCAGGGATGATGCCTCCTCGGCCGCGTCCCGCACCAGGCCGACCTGGCGGTCCCGGCCGCCCGGGAGGTCCCGGTGGTCGAGGTAGGCCAGGCGGTCCCGGTGGCGGTCGTCCCGGTGGTCCCGGCGGCTTCGGTGGACGTCCTGGCGGTCCCGGCGGCGCAGGTCGTCCTGGTGGTCCCGGTGGCGGCACCGGCCGTCCCGGTGGTCCCGGTGGTGGTCCGGGTGGTCCCGGTGGTCGTCCGGGTGGTCCCGGCGGTGGTCCGGGTGGTCCCGGCGGTCGTCCGGGTGGTCCCGGCGGCGGTTTCGGTGGACGTCCGGGTGGTCCCGGCGGTCGCGGTCGTCCCGGCGGCAAGTCGCGGGCCCGTAAGAGCAAGCGCGCGAAGCGCCAAGAGTTCGACAACATGGAGGCCCCGACGATCGGTGGCGTGCGGATCCCGCGCGGCGACGGTCGCAAGGTCCGGTTGCCACGTGGCGCCACCCTGACCGACTTCGCCGAGAAGATCGACGCGAACCCCGGGTCCTTGGTCCAGGCGCTCATCAGCCTGGGCGAGATGGCCACGGCCACGCAGTCGCTGTCCGACGACACGTTGATGCTGCTCGGCTCGGAGTTGAACTTCGCCGTCGAGGTCGTGTCCCCCGAGGACGAGGACCGCGAACTGCTGGAGAGTTTCCACCTGGAGTTCGGTGAGGACGAGGGTGGTGAGGAGGCCCTCGAGCAGCGTCCGCCGGTGGTGACGGTCATGGGCCACGTCGACCACGGAAAGACGAAACTGCTCGACGCGATTCGTCACACGAATCAGGTGGCGCGCGAGGCAGGCGGCATCACCCAGCACATCGGCGCCTACCAGATCCAGGCCGAGTTCGACGGTGTCGAACGGGCGATCACGTTCATCGACACACCGGGTCACGAGGCGTTCACCGCCATGCGTGCCCGTGGCGCGAAGGTGACCGACATCGCGGTGCTGGTCGTGGCTGCCGATGACGGCGTCAAGCCGCAGACGATCGAGGCGCTGAACCACGCGCAGGCCGCGGACGTACCCATCGTGGTCGCGGTCAACAAGATCGACAAGGAAGGTGCCGACCCGCAGAAGGTTCGCGGGCAGCTCACCGAGTACGGACTGGTGGCCGAGGAGTTCGGCGGCGACACCATGTTCGTCGACGTGTCGGCGAAGGCGCAGATCGGCATTCCGGAGTTGCTGGAAGCCGTCGTGCTCACCGCGGACGCATCCCTGGACCTGCGGGCCAACCCCGAGCAGGACGCACAGGGTGTGGCCATCGAGGCGCATCTGGACAAGGGTCGCGGTCCGGTGGCCACGGTCCTGGTGCAGCGCGGGACGCTCAAGCATGGCGAGAGCATCGTGATCGGCGAGGCGCACGGACGTGTCCGCGCCATGCTCGACGAGAACGGCAACCCGGTCGACGAGGCGCTGCCGTCGCGGCCGGTGCAGGTGCTCGGCCTGACCGCGGTTCCCGATGCCGGCGACACGTTCCTGGTCGTCAGCGAGGACCGCATCGCCCGTCAGATCGCCAACATCCGGCAGGCCCGTGAGCGTAACGCCGAACTGGCCGCACGTCGTGGCCGGCGCACGCTCGAGGACATCCTGCAGGGTCTGGAGAAGGGCGAGACCGGCACGCTGAACCTGATCATCAAGGGTGACGTGTCCGGTTCCGTCGAGGCTCTCGAGGATGCATTGCTGAAACTGGACGTCGGCGACGAGGTCGACCTGCGCGTCATCCACCGCGGGGTGGGTGCCATCACGCAGAACGACGTGAACCTGGCCACCGTGGACAGTGCCATCATCATCGGCTTCAACGTCCGCACCGCGGAACGCGTGGCCGAACTCGCCGAACGTGAGGGCGTGGACATCCGGTACCACTCGGTCATCTACGCGGCCATCGACGAGGTCGAGCAAGCGCTCAAGGGCATGCTCAAACCGATCTACGAGGAAGCCGCGCTGGGTTCCGCGGAGATCCGCGAGGTCTTCCGCTCGAGCAAGGCCGGCAACATCGCCGGTGCCCTGGTGCGGTCGGGAACCATCCGCCGCAACTCCAAGGCACGAGTCATCCGCGACGGTGTCGTCGTGGCGGACAACCTGACGATCGACTCGCTCAAGCGGTTCAAGGACGACGCCACCGAGGTCAAGGAGGGCTACGAGTGCGGTATCGGACTCGGGTCCTTCAACGACATCAAGGTGGACGACGTCATCGAGACCTTCGAAATGCGCGAGAAGCCGCGCTGAGCGGCGGGCACGCGTGTACGCAGGAGTCATGTCCGTGGACGTGTTGCTGCATTCCCGCTCCTTGAAGGAGAAGCGGGCGGTCGTCCGTCCCCTGATCGCCCACCTGCGCCGGGAGTTCGGGGTGACGGCAGCCGAAGCCGGGACACTTGGACCTGGTGGGCAGGACACAGGTGGGGGTCGCGGTGGTGTCGCCGGACATGGCGCACTGCCGCGATGTCCTGGACACGTGTCAGAGGTGGGTGGAGTCCGAACCTCACGTCGAGTTCGTCGATGCCCGCCGCACTTATGTCAGCGATGAGGAGTTCTGATGTCCGAACAACGTGCCCGACGCCTCGCCGAGCGCATCCAGGTGATCGTGGCCGAGATGCTGGAACGTCGCATCAAGGACCCGCGGCTCGGGTTCGTGACGGTCACCGGTGTGCGCGTGACCGGCGATCTGCGCGAGGCCACCGTGTTCTACACCGTGCTCGGGGACCCGCTGGAGCGGGAGGCGAGCGCCGCCGCACTGGCCTCCGCGACGGGTGTGATCCGCAGCGAAGTCGGCAAGCAGACCGGGATCAAGTTCACGCCCACCCTGGCTTTCGTCGCCGACGCGGTGCCGGAGAACGCCGCCCATATCGAGGACCTGCTGCGGGAGGCCCGCGAGCGCGACGCGGAATTGGCCGGGATGGCTTCCGGCGCGACGTTCGCCGGTGATCCGGATCCGTACAAGTCCGACGACGAGTCCGATGAATCCGCCGGGGACGAGCCCTCCTCATGAGTCACCGCTGGGCGCCGGTACTGGCCGCCCTGTCCGAGGCCCGCCGTGTCCTGCTGGTGGGCCACGTCAATCCGGATGCGGACGCGCTCGGCTCCGCGCTGGCGACCGGCATGGCCCTGCGCAGTCTCGGCCGCGATGTCCAGGTGACGTTCCCCGACGAGCCCTTCGAGGTTCCTGCCGGATTACTGCTTCCTGCCCGGTCAGGACCTCGTGGTCGCTCCCGAATCGGTGACCGCACCGGACGTGGTCATCTCGATGGATGCCTCCTCGGGGGATCGGATCGGGCGATTGCTGCCGGTCGGCCAGGCGGCGCAGACATTCATCGCGGTGGATCATCACGCCAGTTTCGTTCCCTTTGCCGGGATCAACGTGGTCGACGCCGGACGTGCCGGCCACCGGCATGCTCGCCCTCGAACTGATCGACGCGCTCGGGGTCGACCTCACCCCGGACATTGCCGCGTGCCTGTATGCCGCGATCAGTTCCGACACCGGTTCCTTCCGCTACGCCGCCACCACGCCCGCACACCCTGCGGGTGGGCGCCAGGCTGATGGAGATCGGCATCGACTTCGCCGGTATCGCCCGGATCATGTTCGACACCAAGTCGATCGGATTCCTCGCGCTGCAGGCCGAGGCCGTCAATTCGCTGGAACTGGTGGAGGTCGGCGGATTGTGGGTGGCTGTGGCCCGGATCGGTATCGCCGAACGTGAGCGACACGGGGTGGCTTTCACCGCGGTCGAGTCGCTGATCGACGTCGTCCGCACGGTCGACGAAGCGGATGTCGCGGTCGTGTTCAAACAGGACGACACCGGGGTGTGGCGCGTTTCGACGCGGTCGAACGGGGCGGTGGACGTCGCAGCGGTATGCACTGCCTTGGGAGGCGGCGGTCACCGGATGGCGGCGGGTTTCACCGGGTCCCACGATGCGGATGCGACGCTGGCCTCCTTCCTGCTGGCCCTGGCGTGAGAGCCGTTCGCCTTCTTCGGGCTCGACTGTTGCACCGTTGCTGGTTCGAGAGGGTCGAATCCAGCAACCGCGCAACACTGGGCGCTCACGGTGACGCAACAGCGCAACACTCGATCGCTTGCCAGGGCTCCGCGGCCGTGATCTCCGGTTTCGCGCTGATCGACAAGCCGCAGGGCTGGACCAGCCACGATGTGGTCGGCCGGCTGCGGCGGCTCTACGGCCAGCGCCGCGTCGGTCACGCCGGAACGCTGGATCCGATGGCCACCGGTGTGCTCGTGGTCGGTCTAGGCCACGCCACCCGGCTTCTGCGTTTCGTGCAAGGCCAGCCCAAGACGTACGAGGCCACCATCCAGCTCGGTGTCGGCACGCTGACCGATGACGCCGAAGGTGAGGTCGTGGCGACCCCCGGGTGGGAATGGGATCCGGCAGGACTGTCCACAGCGATCACCGCACTGACCGGAGACATCCAGCAGGTGCCCAGTGCGGTCTCCGCGATCAAAGTCGACGGCGTGCGCTCGTACGCTCGGGTGCGTGCGGGGGAGGAGGTCGAACTACAGCCCCGGCCGGTCAGCGTCTCACCGCTTCGAGATGCTCGGGTCGCCTCGTATCGAGGACCGTGCGGTGGACATCGACGTCGTCGTGGACTGCAGTTCCGGTACATACATCCGTGCGCTGGCCCGGGACCTGGGTGCGGCCGTGGGAAGCGCAGGACACCTCATCGCTCTTCGACGGACCGCGATCGGCCCGATCGGGGTGGGGGAGTGCGCGGAGTTGGGCGAGGAGCCGCCGCCGGTAGTGCCAATCGAGACAGTCGTGTCCAGGCTGATGCCCACGGTGACGGTTGACGACGACGTGGCCTCAGCGCTGCGAAACGGGCGCAAGCTCTCGCTCGACGAACCCGATGGCACCTATGTGGTGATGGACGCGGATGGCAACTGGGTGTCGGTGGTCAGCATCGATGGTGGACGAACTCGCATCGAGGTCAACGCCCCCACGCCCTCGCCGACCGACCATGGGTCTCTGACAAGGTAGTTGCGTGGACACGCATTCAGTGGTGACGATCGGTGTCTTCGACGGTGTCCATCTCGGCCACCAGGCGCTGATCGGACACTGCGTGGAGATCGCTCGCGCCAACGGTCTGCGCTCCATTGCAGTCACGTTCGACCCGAACCCCCTGGAAGTCCTGCGCCCGGACGTCGCTCCCACCAGACTGTGTGAGATCGACCGTCGGGTGGACCTGATCCGAGCACTGGGTATCGACCACGTGGAAGTGTTGGCGTTCGATGCGCACATGGCCGCGATGAGTGCTGACCAGTTCGTGGAGAACGTGTTGCAGCAAGCGGTTGAAGGCCGAGCACGTCGTCATCGGACACGGCTTCCGCTTCGGCCACAAGGCCGCGGGCTCGGCGGACACTCTGCGGTCCGGTGGCCTGAGCGTCGACGAATACTCCCTGGTGGGCGACCAGCAGCCGATGTCATCCACCCGCATCCGGTCGGCGGTGGCCGTCGGCGACGTCGCGCTGGCCGCGGGCATGCTGGGCCGCAGCCCCGAGGTGGAAGGTGTCGTGGAAGCCGGTCAGAAGCGCGGACGGGACCTCGGGTTCCCCACCGCGAACATCGCACATCACCGACTGGCCGCCGTACCCGCGGACGGGGTCTACGCCGGCACGGCCGCGGTCGGCGATCGTTCGCACATCGCCGCCATCAGCGTCGGCACGAACCCCACTTTCGACGGCGCGCGGCGGACCGTCGAGGCGTACCTGCTCGACTTCGACGGGGATCTGTACGGCCAGCGCCTCCGGGTCGGCTTCACCCAGCGCCTGCGGGACACGCTGGCCTTCGACGGGGTCGAGCAGTTGGTGGCCCAGATGAATGCTGACGTTGAATCGCACGCGCCGGATCATGGCGTGAACTGACGGGTCCCCTCGCATCGGGGAGTCGTACGGCCGTCCTTTCGACTCCCGATCCCAGTTCGACTCCACGCTGCCGTTCAGGCGAGCGCAGCCCGGATGCTGAGCTAGGAGCCGCGCTTTGGGCCCGCAGACGCCCGAGGCTGCGCATTTCATCGAGTAGTACGAGGGCTTGCGGGATCCGTCCGTCCTCATCAGGCCGAATCCGTTCTGGTGAAGGTCAGGTGTCTGATGGTCCACGTCGGTGTACCAGAAGGCCGCCCGCACCTGGGGAAAGCGGGCGAACTCCTCCAGAGCCTGCGTCAGGTACGTTGCCTGCTGAGACTCGCTCACGGCACGCTCGTACGCGGCCGGTTGCGAGGTCTGGCCGGTGGACCAGCCGAATTCCGTGATCCATATCGGCATGGTGGACAGGTTCTGCTCGGTCGAGCAGTTCCACCAGTGACCGCAGGTATTTGACGCGCCAGGGCTTGCCGGTGTCCGGTGCACGCGGGCTCAGATCCGACGGCACCGTGTAGGGGTGGACGGCGATGGCGTCGACGCTGGCCGCCAAGTCCGGCGACGACAGAACCTGCGCCCACCACTGCGTGTCGATCCTGCTGGTACCGCCGACTATCACCGGCAAGTCGGGCCGGACGGACTTCGCCGCCCGCGACGCCTGGATCACCATGTCGGTGAAGTCAGTCACCCGCGTTCGCTCGGGTCGCGGATCCCAGAACCGCTCAGTGTCCGGTTCGTTCCAGACCTCCAGAGCTGAGAGTTGCTCGCCCCACCTGTCCACCAGCCAGCCAGTGGCCTGCGCGAACGCGGGGGCCGACGGTCTTCCATTCATCGCCTCGGAGCCACTGGCCCAGACAGGTGCCCAGTAGAACATGAGCAGGATCTTGAAACCGCGACTGCCGATCTCTGCCAGCCTCTTGTCGAACGCGGCGATCGCGTCGTCATCAAAATCCGCCGAACTGTCGGGCTGGAACTCCTTCCAGGAGACATCGACCCTCAGCCAGGTGACACCCGCCTGGACCAATTGGTCGAGGACGTGCGCGCGTCGGGCGTCCGTCATCTCGGACCAGGTCGGGTGGTACGTCACTCCCACGATCGGTGGTTGTCGAGTGGGGGCACTGACGACCGGATCACCGGGCGCCCAGGGCTGCAGCGACGTACCACCGGAACACCCGGTGAGCACTGCCAGCGCCAGCAGGACGGCGCCCAAAGGCCTCACAGTTCCCAGTATCCCCTGCTCCGATGATCACGAAGGGCAGGTGTCGTGGGCCCAGTCGCTCAATAGGTGGTGGATGGGTCGGAGTACCTAGGGTCGGAATCGTCCTACGAAACCATCGGGTGGATGGGTTTCCGATCAGGCGGTCCGGCAGCCCTTCGCCCGGCCCTGAAGCCCGATCAACGTACCCG
The DNA here is from genome assembly GCA_963704075.1 of uncultured Actinomycetota bacterium. GTDB lineage: Bacteria > Actinomycetota > Actinomycetes > S36-B12 > UBA10799 > JADKAV01. The sequence goes on along the minus strand of CAVPGV010000020.1, from coordinate 3,614 downwards.
CGGTCGTGAGCCTTACGGCCTGTGAACGCGCTGACGAAGTCCTCACCCTGACGGTACGACTGGCGCGGCTCGAACCGCCCGGGCCGACGGCTGTGACGGTATAGGCATATCGGGTGGACCTGCGAAGGCCCACATCCGTGAAACCGGGTGTCGACGTGGAGCCGATCGTCCTGCCATTGCGACGCACGGTGTAGGAATCGGCTCCGGGTACCGCGGTCCAGGCCAGGCGAACGCTGCTTGACTGGACCTCGCTCACGGTCAAACCCGTGGGCCTGGCGGGTGGTGCTGGCGGGTCGGTGGGTGCTGGCGGGTCGGTGGGTGCTGGCGGGTCGGTGGGTGCTGGCGGGTCGGTGGGTGCTGGCGGGTCGGTGGGTGCTGGCGGGTCGGTGGGTGCTGGCGGGTCGGTGGGTGCTGGCGGGTCGGTGGGTGCTGGCGGGTCGGTGGGTGCTGGCGGGTCGGTGGGTGCTGGCGGGTCGGTGGGTGCTGGCGGGTCGGTGGGTGCTGGCGGGTCGGTGGGTGCTGGCGGGTCGGTGGGTGCTGGCGGGTCGGTGGGTGCTGGCGGGTCGGTGGGTGCTGGCGCTGGAATCGTGGTTTCCAGCTCGGCGGGTTGGCTGGCGCCCGCGGCGTTGACGGCTATGACTGCGTACCTGTACGTGGTGCCGGCGCTGAGACCGGTGTCGTCGAAGAACTGGTCGTTCACAGAGGCTATCCGGACCTCATCGCGCAGCACGGTGTAAGAGTCCGCACCCAGCGATCTCTCCCATCTGAGGGCCACCGTGCTCGGGCCGGTGGGGGTCGCGGTGAATCCCGCCGGCGTCGCCGGAACGGTCGGAGCTTCGGGCCCGCAGATGGTGGTGTTGACGCATTTGAAGGCGTAGTAGGCCGTTTTGGGGGTGTTGCTCAGGGTGGTGAGGCCGTAGCTGTCGAAGTGGGTGTCGCCGATGTCGGTCTCGCGGATGTTGTACCAGAACGCGGCTTCGACCCGCGGGTAGGAGCCCATCAGCTCGACGGCCTCGAGCAGGTAGTCCGCCTGTTGCTCCCGTGTCACGCCCTTCTGCCAGTTGGGGGTGGTGGGGGTGTTGGGGTGGGTGGACCAGCCGAATTCGGTGGCCCAGATGCGGGCGGGGTCGTTGTGGGTGGCCATGAGGTCGGACAGGGCGGGGATGTGTTTGAGGTAGTACTTGCCGTACTGGGGGTCGTAGGCGCTCGGTGGGGCGTCGCCGGGGGACTGGTAGGGGTGCACGCCCAGTGCGTCGTAGGTGCCGACGATGCCGGGGGTTGTGTAGAACTCGGTGTACCAGTCGGTGTCCACGCTGGCCGGGGCGCCGACCACCACGGTCAGGTCCGGGTTGGCGTTCTTGATGGCCGGTCCGGCGGCCTTGATCAGGGCCGCGAAATCGGAGATGCGGGTGTTGGCCGGGGCCGGTGACCAGAAGCTGTCCAGGTCGGGTTCGTTCCACAGTTCCATGGCGTCGATCTTCAGGTCCGGGGAGGTGGTGCCGTCGTAGCGGTCGGCGACCCAGGCCGCGGCCCGGGCGTAGTCGCTGGGTTTGCCGGGTCGGCCGTTCTTCTCGGTGGTTCCCGAGGACCAGGCCGGGGCCCAGTAGAACATCATCAGGACTTTCATGCCGCGGGCACGGATCTCCTTGATCCGGGTGTCGACCTGTGCCACCCCGTAGCTGTCATAGCTGGTGGCGTTGTTCGGTTGGATGGTGCCCCAGGCCACGTCGATGCGTACCCATTGGGTGCCCGCGCCCTGCAGTGCGTCCAGGACGTCCGCGCGCGCGGAGGTGGTCATCGACGACCACATCGGGTGGTAGTTCACCCCGACCACCGGCAGGCTGGCACGACGGCGGGTTGAACACCGGATCACCGGGCTGCCAGGGCGCCGGGCCGGTCGCGGCCACCGCCGGCGGCCCACCTGCCAGAATCCCCAGCAGCAGCACCGGCACGAACACGAACCCCCACAAACGCTTCACAACAACCCCTTCGGCATCCCCGCGGATGTCCTGGCCAGGTCGACGGTCGGCGTGACCCGATCGGGTGACAACGCATGGGTCGGAGCGGCCAGCCTCGGTGGTGTCCCCGGTGGATCGGCTACCGGTGCGGACGGACGCTGATCCTCATGCCGTGACCGTAACGGGCGCGGCGGTGATGTGCGTCGGACCGCGGTGGCTCACCCGCAGCGTCATCGAACGGGCGGTCCGGGCCAGGCGGACCCTCACGATCCCCCGCCTGTTCGTGCGCTGCTGGACGCACATCTGTCCGCCGCGCGTGCACACCCGGATACGTTGGCCTGCCTGTTTGAGCGGCACTGTGGTCCGTAGCCGACCGCGTACGACGACCGTGCGGCCTTGGCTGGCGACTTTCGCACGCAGGCGGGGCAATCGTTGTGCCGTGGACGGTGCCTTGCCGCAGATGGTGGTGTTGACGCATTTGAAGGCGTAGTAGGCCGTTTTGGGGGTGTTGCTCAGGGTGGTGAGGCCGTAGCTGTCGAAGTGGGTGTCGCCGATGTCGGTCTCGCGGATGTTATACCAGAACGCGGCCTGCACCCGCGGATACGACGCCATCAGCCTGGTCGCCTTCAACAGGAAACGGGCCTGAGCCTTCTTGGTCACCCCGCGCTGGTAGTTGGGGGTGGTGGGGGTGTTGGGGTGGGTGGACCAGCCGAATTCGGTGGCCCAGATGCGGGCGGGGTCGTTGTGGGTGGCCATGAGGTCGGACAGGGCGGGGATGTGTTTGAGGTAGTACTTGCCGTACCGGGGGTCGTAGGCGCTCGGTGGGGCATCACCGGGGGACTGGTAGGGGTGCACGCCCAGTGCGTCGTAGGTGCCGACGATGCCGGGGGTTGTGTAGAACTCGGTGTACCAGTCGGTGTCCACGCTGGCCGGGGCGCCGACCACCACGGTCAGGTCCGGGTTGGCGTTCTTGATGGCCGGTCCGGCGGCCTTGATCAGGGCCGCGAAATCGGAGATGCGGGTGTTGGCCGGGGCCGGTGACCAGAAGCTGTCCAGGTCGGGTTCGTTCCACAGTTCCATGGCGTCGATCTTCAGGTCCGGGGAGGTGGTGCCGTCGTAGCGGTCGGCGACCCAGGCCGCGGCCCGGGCGTAGTCGCTGGGTTTGCCGGGCCGGCCGTTCTTCTCGGTGCTGCCCGAAGACCAGGCCGGGGCCCAGTAGAACATCATCAGGACTTTCATGCCGCGGGCACGGATCTCCTTGATCCGGGTGTCGACCTGTGCCACCCCGTAGCTGTCATAGCTGGTGGCGTTGTTCGGTTGGATGGTGCCCCAGGCCACGTCGATGCGTACCCATTGGGTGCCCGCGCCCTGCAGTGCGTCCAGGACGTCCGCGCGCGCGGAGGTGGTCATCGACGACCACATCGGGTGGTAGTTCACCCCGACCACCGGCAGGGTGGCACGCGGCGGGTTGAACACCGGGTCACCGGGCTGCCAGGGGGCAGGCCCGGACGCGGCCACCGCCGGCGGCCCACCTGCCAGAATCCCCAGCAGCAGCACCGGCACGAACACGAACCCCCACAAACGCTTCACAACAACCCCTTCGGCATCCTCGGCGCGGATGCTTGGCACGAATGCGCAGAACAATACCCTGATCAG
>CAVPGV010000019.1:0-194314 GCA_963704075.1 uncultured Actinomycetota bacterium | reverse complement strand
TGCGACTATGAGCACACAGGTTTCCTGTGGGTCGCGACGTCCGAGAAGTACTCCCAGCGGCTACTCAAGGAGATCGCGCTCGTGCACCGGCTGGGACTCACTGGTGTGAACTTGATCGATCACACCGAACTGATCGGGCGGGTCAACAGCCCCCTGTACAAGGGCCCCGCGTGGTGGGAGCCGAACACCGGAATCCTCAACCCCGCGAAGCTCAGCCGTGAGTGGCGCCGGGTACTCGATGGGGCGGGCGTGCCGGTCTATGAGAACACTCCGGTATTGACGATGGATGTGGCAGCCGGACGACAACGACTGCGGACCCCACGCGGGAGCGTCACTGCGAACAAGGTCGTGCTCGCGACCAATGCGTGGACCCATGAGTTCCCGCAACTGGCCAGCAAGCAGGTACCGGTCTGGACGTACATCGTGCTGACCGAACCACTGACCGACGAGCAACTCGAGAGCATCGGCTGGCGCGGGCGCGAGGGAGTGGAGGATTTCCGCGATCTCGTGCACTACTACCGACTGACCGCGGACAACAGGCTGCTGATGGGCGGGCGCGATGTGAAGCTCGGCGACGGCAGGGGGATGGGTTTCGACGACAGCCCGCAGACATGGGAACGCCTGCGAGACGACATGCGCGCGATCTTCCCGGGGCTGCGGGACGTGCGGTTCTCGCACGCCTGGGGAGGCCCGGTGTCGGCGACTCTGGACATGTTCCCTGCGATCGGGTACGCCGGCAGCAAAGACGTCATCTACTCGATCGGTTGTGTCGGGCATGGGGTTTCCACCACCCATCTGAACGGACAAACGATCCGAGATCTGATCTTGGAGCGCGACACCGACCTGACTGACGTGTTCTTCGTCAACCGCAAACTCATCCCATTCCCGCCAGGCGGCCTCGGACACGCGGTGGCGGGACAGATAGCGAACTTCCTGCGATGGGAGGACCGCCGCCTTGACGTCCTTGGCTGAAGCCGACCTGGCGACTACCGTCACGGTGCAGGACCTTGGCGGTGTCCTCATGGCCTTCACCGCGTTCGCGGTGGGTGAATGGGGTGGTCGGCGTATGAAGCGGGACGACCTCAATGCTCGTCGGGAGTGATGGCCTCGGGGCGACCGACTCCGAAGAGCACGGCCGCAAACGGTTTCGAAGCCGGAGTTCCCTGACGAAGACGCCCTGGCCGGGCGGGCTCGCGCACCGACCGGGCGCGTTCCAGGGTCGAACGGCAGGGCTTCTTGTCGACCCGGGTGCCCGAGGCCTGGGTGGCGTGAGTCGAGGATCGACGGGGGAATCGCGTCGCTGTCCGGTTTGATCATTAATGTGATGGTTATCCTGTCCTGCGGAGGCTTCCGAACGGCGGTGTAGGCATGGGCTGGCAGCGGTACGTGGCGATCGGTGACTCGTTCACCGAGGGCATCGGGGATCCTCGTCCCAACGGCCGGGAGCGGGGTTGGGCTGACCGGGTGGCGGAGATGTTGGCCAGCGACGACCCGCGGGTGCGCTATGCCAATCTGGCCATCCGTGGGCGGAGGTTGGCCCAGATCGTGCAGGAGCAGGTACCACAGGCGCGGGAGTTGACCCCGGACTTGGTCAGTTTCGCTGGGGGAGTCAACGATGCATTGCGTCGGCAGTGGGACATCGCCGCGCTCAGCGAACACCTGGAAGCTGGGCTCGCAGCCCTATCCGACACGGGGGCCGACATCGTCATCGTCACCTATGGGCGCCCATCCAGACGCTCCAGGCTGATGGGACCGGTCGAGGGTCGTCTGGCGCACTACCGTGAAGTGACTTACGAGATGGCTGAGAGGTACCAGTGCCGAGTGGTGGACTTCTGGGACCACGCCGTGTTCGATGATTCGCGGTTCTGGTCAGAGGATCGGCTGCATCTGAACTCCGTCGGGCATCAGCGCGTGGCCATGGCGGTCCTCGAGTCCCTGGGCTGCGGTGCGGGGGACTGGACCCAGCCGCTGCCGCAGGTTCGACCCTTGTCACCGGTCGTGAAGGTCGGGCGCGATGTCACGTGGGCTGGCAAACACCTAGCCCCCTGGATCGGTCGCAGGGTCACCGGGCGTAGCTCCGGTGATGGGGTGACCGCCAAGCGGCCAGATCTGCAGCCGGTTCTGTAGCGTGCTCGCCGCCCACCCGGAGTAACTCGAGGAGCAGTCGTCAGTAGTTCAGCGAGTAGAGCGCTGCTGCAACGACCGCACCCAGCAGAGGTCCCACGATGGGCACCCACGCGTAGCCCCAGTCGATCTTCTCCTTGCCGTGCAGCGGCAGAAGCGCGTACGCGATCCGCGGCCCCAAGTCGCGGGCAGGGTTGATCGCGTAGCCGGTCGAACCGCCGAGTCCGGCTCCGATCGCGATCACCGCGAAAGCGACACCCGCATACCCGAGCCCGATGTTCCCGAGGTTTGGAGCCTGATCCTCGACGGCCGGCTGCCAGGGCGCCTGCTGAATGATCCAGTAGACGAGTACGAAAGTCGCAACGGCTTCACTCGCCGTGTTCCAGCCGAGGGATCGCACACCCGGCTTTGTGTAGAAGATGCTCCCGGTGGTGTGCGGTTGGTCGTGGTCGTCGAACTGCTTCTTGTACACCACATAGACGAGCAGCCCTCCGACGATCGCGCCGCCGAACTCGCCCAGGAGGTAGAACGGCACGGTAGACCATGGAGTCGTGCCGGTCAGGACCAGGCCGAGCGTCACGGCGGGATTCAGATGCGCACCGGACTCCCATGCGACGCTCGCTCCGACGAAGACCGCCATGCCCCACCCGAACGCGGTGAGGCTCCAGTTCGCTGATCCGAACCCGAGACTCTTGCGTAGGGAGCCGAGAGCACCGATCCCGCATCCGATGAGGACCAGGATCCCGGTGCCGATGAATTCATTGGCGGTTATCGTTCGCAGAGATTCAAGTGTGGACATTCTGGCTGTATACACCTTGACGCGCGACTATTGCACGACATAAGAATCAAGGATTTTGGTTTCAGTTGCCTGAAGCGTCGCGTTTGAGCCATTCCAGACCCGACTCTGCGGGGCCGCCGCCCGGGCGGCTCGGTGTCAGGGGGGTCCGCGGGTGTGGGTGATGACGGGGATGGTGTGGGTGTCCATGGTGATGGTGTAGCGGCCGTGGTGCAGGTCGTGATGACATCGCGAACATAGGAGGGCCAGATTTGACAGGTCGGTGCGGCCGCCGTCTTTCCAGTGGTGGATGTGGTGGGCGTGGCAGTGCCGGGGGGACCGTCCGCAGCGGATGCAGCCGCGGTCGCGGGCGATCAGCGCCGCCCACTGCGCGGCGGAGGCCCGGCGTTGGCGGCGTCCGAGCGCCAGCGGCACGAAGGTGCCGGTGACGTTTGATCCCGAAGATCACCGTGCACGCCGCGGCACAGGACAGCAGGTCGAAGCTGTCGGCGCCCAGCGGGGTGCCGTCGACCAGGGTCGCCTCCGCCCCGGCGGGCAGGTTCTCGCAGGTCGACCAGGATGCTGACTGCGGACACTCCGAGCGGACGGGTGTTGGCTGCGGCGGCGGTGGCCATGTCGGCCAGGGCGTCGGCGCGGCGCTGGGCCGGGGTGGTCGTGTCGTGGGTGTCCGGCGGGCGGGTGAACGAGGCCAGGGTGTCGGCCAGGATCGCCCCGTCGACCTCATCGAGCAGCCCGGTGATCGCCCACATCCCGTTGGCCCGCGCGGACAGTCGCAGGCTGCGTTTGGCGCGTTGCTGCTCGATGGTCAGGTCCAGGTGGGCCGGGTTGTCGGCGTCCGCGGCGACCTGCAACACCCGGCGGACCTCGCGAGGCGTCGGTGAGTTTCGCCAGGCCGACGGCGGCGGCTTGTTTGGCGGTGAAGTCGTCGATGTGCGGGGCGTGGGCCAGGATCTGATGCACATGCAACCCCGAAATGGCGCCCGTCGGCCCAGGCGTCTGCCACGCCGGCAGGTCCTGCAACTGCTGGGCGGTGTTCACCATCCCCGACCCGACCGCGACCGGACTGTTGGTGGCGATCGCCACCAGCGTCCCGGTGGTCCCGGCGCCCAGCACCCGGGAATCCCCGGCGGCATCGGCGGCGCCGGCCAGACCGGTCAGATACGCCTCCAGCCGGTTACGCAGCCGGGCGGTGACCGCCAGGGCGGCGGCGCGTTCCTCCGCGCACAGAGTGCTCCGGATCCGGCAGACCATCAATATCGTCGTTGATCTGGTCGAACCCGGCCGGGGCCGTCGTCGGCAAGCACGCCGCGGATCCGGGCCCGGCGGTGCGCCGCCCGCGACACATCGAAAAACGACGACGAAGAACCAGAAGCCACAGCACACCCCCGATCGACACACGATCTTGAATGTCGAATCGGAAAGGCCCGATGCCCCACCGCGACGTCACGAGCGAACAACCACGAACAACCAGGTACTACCAGCTATCGACACACCGTAAACCGGACCTCTGACATCTCCCCGGCACCTGTTCACACCGTAAACCGGACCTCTGACAAGATCCCCGAACTACCTGATCCACACCGCAAACCGGGGGTGACACTCCGCTCCTGACACACCGTCAGCCGAAGGCCTGGCAGGCTGCAGACGAGCCTGGATGGGGAAGACCGTCGTTCGAGGGTCGGGTCGGCTAGACTCCGTGGACAAAGCACGAGGCCCGCTCCCTCGTGCCGGGGGAGCGGGCCTCGTGCTTTTGTACTACTTGTCCATCGTCGGATCGTGCAGCACGGATCCGTCGTGGGCCGGGATCAGTCGCCGATCCTCTTCCATCGCCGGTGCGGCCTGCTCGACCTCGTGCTGCAGGTGTGCCTCGGCAGCTTCGAGTTCCTCGCGGGTCGGCAACGGAATGTTGTCGGCGTAGAAGAAGTTCGAGAGCTTCGCGCGCAGCCTGGCTGCACGTGCCCCCCGCATGGCGACGCCGTTCTCGTCGACCTCCTCGGGCATCGGCAGGGGTACCCGCTCCGGCTTGGCCATGAGGACCGCCTTCTCCTCGTCGGAGATGGGAGCGTGTACCTCGATGAACTCACCATGGGGCAGGCGCAGGATGTTGCCCGTCTCCATGCCGTGTAGCAACTTGTCGCGATCCCGGCGCTGCAGGCCGAGACATATACGTTTGGTCGCCACGAAGACCAACGGCGGGATGATGAAGATCGCGAACCGCAAGAACCAGGTGATCGAGTTGATCGACATGTCGAAGAAGCTTGCGATCAGGTCGTTGCCGCCGCCTATCCACAGCAGAACGTAGAAGGAGACAGCCATGGCGCCCAGGCCGGTCCGGACTGGGGCGTTGCGGGGACGGTCGAGCAGGTGGTGTTCCCGCTTGTCACCGGTCGCCCATTGCTCGATCCAGGGGTAGATCGCCATCACGGTGAACACCAGTCCGGGCAATATGACCGCGGGTATCAGGATGTTCCAACTCAGCGTGTACCCGAAGATGACCCATTCGACGTTGGGCATCATACGCAGAGATCCCTCGAGCCAGCCGATATACCAGTCGGGCTGAGAGCCTGCCGTGACCTGGTCGGGGGTGTAGGGCCCGTACAGCCAGATCGGGTTGATGGTCACCAGGCCGGAGATCAGTGTGATGACCCCGAACACGACGAAGAAGAAGCCGCCGGCCTTGGCCATGTAGATCGGAAGCACCCGGTACCCGACCACGTTGTCGTTCGTGCGGCCCGGCCCTGGGAATTGGGTGTGCTTCTGGTACCAGACCATCATCAGGTGCGCGGTCAGAAGGGCGAGGATCAGCCCCGGGACCACGAGGATGTGCACCGCGTAGAGCCTGCTGATGAAGTCTGTGCCAGGGAACTCGCCGCCGAAGATGAAGAAACTCAGATAGGTCCCCACCAGAGGCAACGAGAGCACGATGCCCTGTGCGATCCGCAACCCGGTACCTGAGAGAAGGTCGTCCGGCAGGGAGTACCCGGCGAATCCGGCGAGCAATGCCATGGTGAGCAGGCCGACGCCGATCACCCAGTTGAGCTCACGCGGCTTGCGGAACGCGCCGGTGAAGAACACTCGGAGAAGGTGGACCGAGATCGCCGCGACGAAGAACAGGGCCGACCAGTGGTGGATCTGCCGCATCAGCAGACCGCCGCGGATGTCGAACGAGATGTTGAGCGTCGAGGCGTAGGCCTCGGTCATCTTCACGCCCTTGAGGGGCACGTACGACCCGTCGTAGACAAGTTCGATCATGGAGGGCTTGAAGAAGAAGGTGAGATAGACCCCGGACAGCATCACCACGATGAAGCTGTAGAGGGCGATCTCCCCGAGCATGAACGACCAGTGCTCGGGGAACACCTTGCCGATGTTGCGCTTGAAGAAATTGCTCGAAGTGAAGCGGTCATCGACCCATTCGGCAGTCTTGCCTGCTGCCTTTTCCGTCGTGCTCATGCGTCGCCACGCTCCCAGAAGCTCGGACCCACAGGTTCGGCGAAGCCATCGACGGCGACGAGGAACCCTTCTGGATCAATCGTTATAGGTAGTTGCGGTAACCGGCGCGCCGCGGGCCCGAATACGACGTTGCCGGAGTCAGCCAGATCGAATGTCGACTGGTGACAGGGACACAACAAATGATGCGTCCGTTGTTCATAAAGCGCAATCGGACAACCCACGTGGGTACAGATCTTGGAGAAGGCGAGGATGCCGCCGTAGTCCCAGTTGTCGCCCTGCTGGGAGACGATCTCCTGCGGCTCCATGCGGACCAGGATGATCGCGGCTTTGGCGCGCGCGTTGAGGTTGCCTTCTTCTTCCTGCACCTCGGGCAGGTCGGCCGGCATGGCGGAGATCAACCCGCCCACAGCCAGGTCCGAGGGACGCACCGGTCGGCCGGTCGGGTCGATGACGATCCGTGAACCGGGCTCCCACAGCGTCTCTCGCAGAACCTCCCCGGGAAGCGGCCCGAGGTCTCGCAGGAGCACGACCATGGGGATGGGGAACAACACCATGGCTGTCAGCAACGACCGGCGGATGATCGGTCGTTGGGTGAAGCCCGAGTCGGCCTGATAGTCCTTGAAAGCCTCGACGGCAGCTTCCCGCTCCTCGTCACTGGAGGCCAGCGGGTGGCGCAGCTGGATCTCTTCCTTCTCGTTCATCAACTTCTTGGACCAGTGGATCGCACCGGTGCCGATCAGCAGGATCGCCAGTCCGAACGTGACGCCCAGAGCGATGTTGCTGGCGCTGACGGTGCCGAAGCCCCAGATGTACACCGCCTCGTCCACCGGGATGGCCACGAAAGCCACCACGAACAACACGGTCATCAACGCCGAGCCGAGGAACATCGCCGCTACCTGGCGCTCCGCCCGGCGGGCCGCCTTGGGGTCGACGTCGGTGCGCCGTGGCCGGTGCGCAGGAAGCGCCGCGGCCGCTTTCTCGATGGCAGCCGCCTCAGCCGATTCAGTCGTGGCTGGCAGGTTCTCGTGTGTGGTCATCGGACTTTGGCTCCGATCCAGATGGCGAATGCGACGAGGGTGAGCAGGCCGGCAGTCCACAGGAACAGACCCTCGGCGACCGGACCGATCCGGCCGAGGCCGAGACCACCGGGGTTGGGTTCGACCTTCAGGGCCTCCACGTACGCGATGAGGTTCTTCTTGTCCTCATCGGTGATGGTCTCGTTGCTGAACACCGGCATCTGCTGTGGTCCGGTGATCATGGCCTGCCAGATCTGCTCCGGGGTGGCGTTCATCAGGCTCGGGGCATACTGGCCGTTGGTCAGTGCCCCACCACTTCCGGCGAAGTTGTGGCACTGGGTGCAGTTGGTGCGGAAGATCTCGCCACCCTCTGCGAGGTTGGCGCCCTCGAGGTTCAGTTGCTCCTCGGTCGGGTTCGCCGGTCCGGGTCCGAGAGTGGCCACGTACGCGGCCATCGCGGCGATCTCCGACTGGGAGTACTGCACGTCCTTGCGGGGGGCCTGCGCCTCCGGAACCGCGAGGGGCATGCGGCCGGTGCTCACCTGGAAGTCGACGGAGGCTTCCCCGGCCCCGACCAGGCTCGGTCCGCCGTTGCCGCCGGTGGCGTTGTCCGCCGCGATGCCTTCACCTTGCAGTCCATGGCACGACGAGCAGCCCTCGAGGAAGAGCTGGCGTCCGAGTTGCAGCTGCTCGAGGGAACCCTCGGTCATGGCTGTTTCGGGGGACGGGGTGGTCTCCGCGGAGACCACCGCATACCCAGTGCCGACCAGGATCAGGGCACTGCCCATCAGAATTCCGGCGGCGAAAGAACGGCGACGACTGCGCTTCTTCATGGAACCTCGCATCACTTGACCAGGTAGATCGTGGTGAACAGGGCGATCCAGACCACATCGACGAAGTGCCAGTAGTACGACACGACGATCGCCGAGGTGGCCTGCTCGTGGGTGAAACGTTTCGCGACGTACGTGCGGGCGAGCACGAACAGGAAGGCGATCAGACCGCCGGTGACGTGCAGGCCGTGGAACCCGGTGGTGAGGTAGAACACCGATCCGTACGGGGACGAGGACAGGGTCAGGCCCTTGTGCACCAGTTCGGTGTATTCCGTGATCTGTCCGGCGATGAACACCGAACCCATGATGAACGTGATGATGAACCACTTGCGCAGGTTCTTCACGTCGCCGCGCTCGGCGGCGAACACACCCATCTGGCAGGTCACCGAACTCAGGACCAGGATCGTGGTGTTGATCGCGGCGAAGGGAATGTTGAGCAGTTGAGTGTCGACGGCCCAGATCTCGGGGTTGACCGAGCGCAACGTGAAGTACATCGCGAACAGGGCCGCGAAGAACATCAACTCGCTGCCCAGCCAGATCATGGTTCCGATGGCCACGTTGTTGGGCCGGTCGACGTGACCCGCCGGCGCGAGCCGGGTTGTCACAGCAGATGCATTAGCCACGGGCCGATTCTGGCAGGTTTACCTGCTCCAAACCGAACGACCCCCCGAATCGGTGGCATATTTCCCGAATCTGAGGGTTTTCCAGGTGCTCGGGATGTGTATCGGAGTCCAGACCGGCCCGAAACCTGGTCAGCGACGCCTCCCTGGTGTCGTGGAGGGGACGCGGACACTAGCATCGGGCGTGGAGGTGGGAGATGCCCAGCGCACTGAAGGTCATGGTCTACAGCAGCAATGCCGACACCCGGGCGCAGATCATGCTGGCGCTCGGCCGCAGACCGTCACGGGAACTGCCCGAGGTGCAGTACGTCGAGGTGGCAACCGAACCCGTGGTGATCCGCACTGCCGACGCCGGCGGTCTGGATCTGCTCATCCTCGATGGGGAAGCGGCACCGGCCGGCGGCATGGGCATCTGCCGGCAACTGAAGGACGAGTTGTACCAAGGCCCCCCGATCCTGGTGATCGTTGCGCGGCCGCAGGACGCCTGGCTGGCCACGTGGTCGAGGGCCGATGGTGTGGTCTCGCAACCGCTGGACCCGATGGAGATGGCCTCGGTGGTCACCGATCTTCTCCGGCCCCGAGTGGCTCTGAGCAATTCCTGAGACATTGCGCCGGTCGTGATCGGCCGGGGCAGGGTTCGACGAATCCGTCTTCGTGCATCGTCAGGCGTGCGCTGTGGGCGTCGACAGCCTCAGGAATCGGGCAGTGGGATTCCCGACCCGGGAACCGCCGCATCCTTGCTGTCCGCATGGGTCCTGCCGAATAGTCTTCACTCATGACCGAATGGCCACAGATACTCACCGCCCTGCTCGCGCGCCGGCAGTTGCAGCCCGAGCAGACGCAGTGGGCCATGCGCGAGATCCTCGAGGGCCGGGCCACGAATGCCCAGATCGCCGCGTTCAGCGTTCTCATGCGGGCCAAGGACGAGACCCCCGAGGAGGTCGAGGACCTGCTGGCGGTCATGCTCGAGCACGCCACTTCGGTGACCGTGCCCGGACCGGTGCTCGATGTGGTGGGCACCGGTGGCGACCGCGCCCACACGGTGAATGTGTCGACGATGTCGTCGATCGTGGTCGCCGCCGCCGGCGCCCGCGTGGTCAAGCACGGCAACCGTGCAGCGTCGTCGAAATCGGGATCGGCCGATGTGCTGGCCGCGCTCGGTGTGGTGGTCGACCTGCCCTCGGAAACGGTGGGTCCGTGCTTGGAAGAGCTGGGTATTGCGTTCTGTTTCGCCCCGGTGTTCCACCCTGCGCTGCGGCACGCCGCCGAGGCGCGCCGTGAGATGGCGATCCCGACGTTCTTCAACATCCTGGGTCCGCTGGCCAACCCTGCCCGCCCGGCGGCCGCGCTGGTCGGATGTGCCTTCGAGCCGATGGCCTCGGTCATGGCTGACGTCCTGCGCAGGCAAGGGGTGCGGGCGCTGGTGGTCCGGGGTCTCGACGGTCTCGATGAGATCAGCACGGAAGGCCCGACCACGGTCTGGGACGCGACCGGGCAGCGCGTCGTGACGACGCAGTTCACCCCGGAGATGTTCTCAGTGGCCCGATCCCCGATCTCCGCATTGCGCGGGGGAGACGCGACCCGCAACGCCGAACTGGCCCGGGAGGTGTTCGCCGGCGGCGGAGGACCGGTCCGGGATGTCGTGGTCGCCAATGCCGCCGCGGCGTGGGCGGCGTGGGCCGCGGTGACTGAACCCGAGTCCGACCTGTCGACCCGGCTCGCCGACGGTGTGGACCGGGTCACGAAGGTGTTGGATTCCGGAGCCGCCGCTGATCTCCTGCAGCGGTGGGTCACGCTCACCTCGTCGATGGCGTCCTGAGCGGCATCGTCCACCGGCCCTCGACCTCGACCAACCGGGCTTCGTCCAGCCATCTGAGCAGGAGCCGACTCTCAGTGATCAGGGCGCCGGTAGTCGGCGGTGCTGGGGGTTCGACGTATTCGGCGGCAGCCACCGCGGAGCGCACCACCCGACGCGGGTCGGCATCGACTGGGCAGAACGACGCCGCGGCCAGCCGTCCGTGGCCGATCACGTGGATGTCCCAGCCGCCGGGCCGGCTCTTGGCACCCACGATTCGCGGCACTTGGCCGAACGCCCGCAGTTGGGCCGCCGACTGCCTGCCGCGCACCGCAGCGTCGAGCCGGTCACGCCACATGGCGGCCTGTTCGAACCGCTCCTGGGCCGCCAGGTCGGCCATCCGGTCGGTGATGGCCTTCTCGAGGGCAGGATGCTGCTCCAGGATCACCTGGCGGGCGCGGTCGACCAATGGGGCATACGCCTGGAGGCCCACCTGCCCTGAGCATGGTGCACAGCATTTGCCGAGGTCTGCGAGTACGCAGCCCGGGCTGACTTTGCCGGCGCGCAGTCGCTGGGTGCACTCCCGGATCCCGGTGGCTTCGGTGATGGCAGCAGCCGCGGCCTGTGCGTCGCGTCGCGACCCGAAGGGCCCGAGATACGCTGCCCCACGGGCCTCATCGTCGGCGACGGTGTGAACCATCGACAGGCGGGGGAAGACCTCAGTGGTGAGTTTGAGCCACACGTTCTTCTCGGGGTGCCGTGAGCGGCGGTTGTAGGGCGGCTTCCACTGCGCGATCAGGCGCAGTTCGCGCACACGGGCTTCCAGGTCGGTGGCACACACGATCGCCGTCACCCGTTCGGCAATGCCCACCATCTCGGTCATCCGCGGTCGCTGCTCGGCGCTGGTGAAGTAGCTGCGGACACGGCGGCGGATGTCCCCGGACACACCGACATAGAGGGGTCGGTCCGCGGCATCCCGGAAGGTGTAGACACCCGGTGCCTCGGGGAGCCGATCGGCAAGATGGCGCTTGCTGCGACGCTGATGGGGGACTTTGCGCGTCGAGGTGCTCAACTCCTCCAGAGTCAGAACCCCGACGGTCCCGAGGCGCTCCAACAAGCCGTGCAGTACCTCGACGGTGGCTCGGGCATCGTCGAGCGCCCGGTGCGTGGGTTGCACGCTTGTGCCGAAGAACTGCGCCAGCGTCGCCAGCTTGCGGTTGGGAACCTCGTCGCGCCCCAGCACGGCGCGGGCCAAGCGTGCGGTGTCGATCACCTCGGGGCGAGGCCAGGGGATGCCCAGCCGGGAACAGGCGCCCTTGAGGAAGCCCGTGTCGTACGGCGCGTTGTGGGCCACGAAGACGCACCCTGCGAGGAAATCCAGGAGCATCGGGACCGCCACCGCCTCGGTGGGAGCCTGCTCCAGCATCCGCGGGGTGATCCCGGTCAGGACCGTGATGAACGCGGGCAAGGGCTGTTGCGGATCGACAAAGGTCCGGAACTCGCCGATGAGCTCGCCGCCGCGCACCTTGACCGCACCGATCTCGGTGATCCGGCCGTCGGTGGGGCTGCCGCCGGTGGTCTCGAGGTCCACCACGCAGAAGGTCGTCGACGCCAAGGGCGTGCCGTCGAAATCCAGGTCGAGCTGACCACGGGCTACAGGGTCGGGCAGGGGGACGGCGGACATGCTCTCGACGCTATGAGAGACGTACGACAAATCCGCGCAGCGCCGCACCCGAGGGTGGGTGGTTGTGCTCGTCGCCGAGCGAACGGGCGTCGCGCCTTCACCGCACGGGCGCGCCTCGCCGGTTGTGGTCGCCGAACTAGGCTGGGCGGCGTGGCGATCGAATCCCCGGACCGGATGACGAGGTGGCGCTGCTCGCGCTGCGGGAACCTGACGCGATTCGATGTGGTGCGCTCGCGGCGGGCCAGGGAGTACTGGCACTTCGACCTCGGCGGTGAAGTCGGCATCGAGGACCAGGAAGTGCTCCACGATGACATAGAAGAGGTGAGATGCCGCTGGTGCGGTGCCACCGACACCGTCGAAATCATCCCCAGGGCCGGCGACGCCGAGTAACCCTGACTGGCCGCTCTGCTCGCTCCCTCAGGAGCGCCCGGTTTGTGAAGTTGAGCGATCCGGGAGAGTCCGTGCCATCCGTGAGCCAGAACCACGTGTGGGTTCGCGGCTGCGCCAACCGCTCCCCGATGCGCGTAAACGCTGTCAGGCCTGGTCGCCGCAGGCAGGGCCCTGAAATCCGAAGGCAGCAAAGGCCCTATCCGGCGATGCTCCGCCGGAGGGCTTCCACTGCGAGGAACCGTTTTGTCAGGGGGTGGCCCTACCGTCTCGAGCACGAGATGGAGGAGGTACCTGATGCTCATCGATTGTGGGACCTGCGCGGCGCGACCAGCCGCTTGCGCCGACTGTGTGGTGACGGCTTTGCTGGACGCCCCTGCCGAAGGGAGGTTGACCGCGGACGAAGTAGCGGCCATGGATGCGCTGGCTTCCTCCGGATTGGTCGCACCATTACGCTTCGTGCGCGCCGTGTGAGCGTTCGGGCAAGCGGTGTGGCTTGGGTGCACAATGGTTGTATGGGGTCGTTTCGGTTCTTCCCGGCGCTGGCAGCAGCCGGGATGTCGTGTGCCCTGATCCTGTCACCGGTCACCGGCGCGTACGCGGACATCGAGCAGGACATCTCCCGAGTTCAGTCCGAGTTGTCCATGCTGCAGCGCCAGGCTGCTGCGGCTGCCGAGCAGGCCAACTCGGCGACCCTCGATTGGCAACAGGCGCAGCAAGCGGTGATCGACAAGCAGGCCGAACTGACCAGCACCCAGCAGAGCGTCACCGACAACCAGGCCACGCTCAACCAGGTGGTCAGCCAGATCTACCGCAGCGGCGGTGTCGACCCCAGTCTGTTGGTGCTGGCGTCGGAGGCTCCGTCCGGCTGGTTGGCGACTCTGGACACCGCGCGGATCATCGCCGGTCAGCAGAATTCCGCACTCGTGCGCACGCAAGTGGCTGAGCAGCAACTGGTGCGCGACCAAGCGGCATTGGAGAAGGCCGAGCGGCAGGCGGAGAAGGCTCGCAACGAGATTCTGGATGCCAAGGCGGCGATAGACGCCCGGGTACAGCAGTCCTCCGCCCTGCTGTCGCAGCTGCAGGCCGAGCAGCAACGGCAGTTGGCCGAGGAACTGGCCAGGCAGCAACGGCAGCAGCAGGAGCAGGCCAACGAGGCGGCTGACACCATCTCCGAGCTCCCCAAATCCACCACCAAACCAGTCGTGAAGTTCGCCATCGAACAGGTCGGAAAGCCGTACAAGGCCGGCGCGACCGGTCCGGACGCCTTCGACTCCTCCGGGCTGGTCAAGGCTGCGTGGGAACAAGCCGGGGTCAAGCTGCCGCACTCCGTGCAGGGTCAGTACGACAAGACGAAACGCGTCGATGTCACCCAACTGGCCCCCGGCGACGTCGTGTTCATCTACGGGACCGACGAGCATGCCGGGATCTACACCGGTGACGGGTACTTCGTGCACGCCAAGAACCCGCGTGAAGGTGTCGTGTACGAGAAGTTGTTCACCAATGAATGGATGGCTGAGTTCGCCGGCGCAGGCCGGCCGAAGGTCTGACGCCGCGCGGTGAGCAGAACGCTGGTCGTCACGAACGACTTCCCACCCAGGGCCGGGGGCATTCAGGCGTTTGTGCACGGCGTGCTGACGCACCAGCCACCGGAATCGGTGGTCGTATACGCCCCGGCCTGGAAACGCGCAGCTCAGTTCGACGCCGAACAGCCGTTCCCGATCGTCCGCCACCGGACCTCGTTGATGCTGCCCGAACCGCTGGTCCTGAACAAGGCGCGGGACATCGCCGCGGAGTATGACTGCGATCGCGTCCTGTTCGGGGCGGCGGCCCCGCTGGGGCTGCTCGCACCGCGGCTGCGTTCACGGGGGATGGCCCCGATCGTGGCGATCACACACGGGCATGAGGCCGCCTGGGCAAGCACGCCGGGTGCCCGGTCGGTTCTGCGATCCATCGGCGACTCCGTGGATACCGTCACCTATCTGGGGGAGTACACCCGCTCGCGCATCGCCGCAGCCCTGCGGCCACAGGCCGCTGCCAGAATGCGCCGACTGGTTCCGGGGGTGGACACCGAAACGTTCCATCCACGGGTGCGGGCCGAGGGTGCGCGTGTGCGTGAGAGCTTGGGCCTGTCGGCGCGCCCGGTGGTGGTGTGCGTTTCGAGGCTGATGCCGCGCAAGGGGCAGGACACGCTGATCCGCGCGTGGCCAGCGGTTCAGCGCACATTGCCCGACGCCGCCCTGCTGATCGTCGGCGGTGGGCCCTACCGTTCCCGACTGGACGCTTTGGTGGCTGAGACCGGGGTGCAGGACAGTGTGGTGATGACCGGAACGGTGCCGTGGGAGTCGCTGCCCTCGCACTATGCGGCCGGCGACGTCTTCGCCATGCCGTGCCGGACCCGCAACCGGGGATGGGACGTCGAAGGACTGGGGATCGTCTACCTGGAGGCGGGGGCGGTGGGTCTGCCGGTCATCGCCGGTGACTCCGGCGGCGCGCCGGATGCGGTCCTGGAGTCCCAGACCGGTTTTGTGGTGGATGGGCGCAACCTGGCGCAGGTCGCGGGTCGGGTCGTGCAGTTGCTCGAGGATCCCGCGCTGGCCGCTGCCATGGGCGAACGCGGCCGCAGGTGGGTGGAGGAGCAGTGGACCTGGCCGACGGTGTCAGGCCGGCTGACGGACCTGCTCGACGGCGTCGACCCCGACCTGACCGGACCTACCGACCTGCCATAGTCGCCAGACCCCCCAGACCGTCGCGACCAGCAACAGGGTGATCCGCATGCTCTGCAGAGCCAAGCCGCTGAGGCCGTCGGACAACAACCAGTCGTAGTGCATGGGGTACAGGACCTGCCCGAGCGCAGCGACGGGCATCAGCACGACGATCACCGGCCGCATCAGAGTCCGTGGATCCAGCAGACATACGGCGGCGATACCCGCGACCCACACCAGGTACTGGGGGGACAATACGCGCGAGGTGACCATAGAGACCAGGACCAAGACCAAAGCAATGTCCGCCGGGGCCACGGCATCCAGGCGCCCGGTCAGTCTCAGCCAGGCGAGGAAACCCAGACCGACCACGGCCGCGGCCGTGATGGCCGCAGCCACAGCGGCGGTGCCAGGAGCCTGGACCTCCATGGCCCCGTATCGGTACACGAACGTCCGCTCCAGCCCGAGATGGTGGCCGATGAGGAAGAACCATGCTGGAACCGATTCGACTTGTAGGCCGCGTGCCCGCTGTTCAGAGGCAAAGGATCCCGCGCCCTGCATCGTGAGCAGCAGCGCGACCAGAATCGCGGATGAGGTGGCGACGAACCCCGCCAGCGCCCGGCCCAGGGACTTGCGGGGAACGCTGAGCAGCAGCAGCGCCGGCCAGACCTTGAGCAGGGCGCCCGCGGCCAGCAGCGCGCCGGATCGCACCGGGCGCGACATCGACAGCAGGGCCAGGACCGCGAACAGTGCGGGGAGCACGTCGAAGCGGGTGAGCCACACCGGCCCGATCAGCATGCCCGCCGCGATCCAGGCCCACGGCCCGTCGGCGGCCCCGCCCCGACCGACCGCGCGGAGGAGCACTCCGAAGGTTGCCGCATCTGCGAGGAGCATCACCAGTATCAGCCCGAGGGTCGGGTCGGGCGGGATGAGCGCACCGAGCGCCAGGATGGGACCGACGAGCGGCGGGTACTGCCACATCTGGTCACCGACCGGGAACTGGCCGGTCTGCAGCAACGTGGCCCATTGTTCGTACAAAGTCACGTCATTGATGACCAGGGTGCCGCCGAGGTAGGGAATCAGTCCGAACGGGATGAGCAGCAGCCAGACCCGGGTGAGGGCGAACACCACGGTGGGGAGCACCCACCACCGGCGCGGGCGTGCGGGAACCGGCACTGCTTCTCCCATCCGCGCTCACCCGACGTCTTCGGGTCTCGGGAGAAGTATCGCAGGTCAGACGGTGGGGTCCGACTGCCGCAGCAGGCCGAGTTTCAATGCGGTCATGAGCGCCTGGGCGCGGTTACCCGCCCCCAGTTTCTCGTACAGCTTGGAGATGTGGGTCTTAGTGGTCGATTCGCTGATGAACAGGCGACGGGAGATCTGTGCCACGCCCAATCCATCGGCCAGCAGTTGCAGCACCTCGCGCTCCCGTGGGCTCAGCTGTGGACCGGTCGGGCTGAGCTTGCGCTTCATCGCGTCTGCCAGGTCCTTCGCGGTGAAGGACTGGGGGGTCGTTGCGGCATGCCGGGCGGCGGCGACGACGTCGTCGGAGGGGGCGTTCTTCGGAACGAACGCCGAGGCGCCCGCTTCCAGCGCGGCGAACAGCTGCTCGTCACCGGCGTACATCGTGAGGATGACGATGCCCAGGTCGGGGTAGCGTTCGCGTGAGCTCGCAGCCAGTTTGAGGCCGGATCCGTCGGGCAGCCTGACATCCAGCACGACGACGTCGGGATGGGTGATGCGCAGTAGGCGCTCGGCGTCGGCGGCCGAGCCGGCCTCGCCGATGACTTCGAAGTCCCCGTCGCGCTCGAAGGAGCGACGCAAGCCCTGTCTGATCAACTCGTGGTCGTCGACGAGGAGAACCGAGATCGTCATCGGACTTCCTCCTGTCTCTCCGCCGCCGCGGGTTGCAGCACGACCTCCAGCACAGTGCCGCCCCCTTCGCGCGGGTGCCACGCCAACTCGGCACCGATGCGATCGGCTCTTTCCTGCATGATGTCCAACCCGAAGCTGTCGTTGCGCGGTGAATCCATCCCAGTTCCATCGTCGGCCACACGCAGAAACGCGTATGGGGGGTCGACCCGGCACGTCACCCACACGTTCTCGGCGTTGGCGTGGCGACGCACGTTGGTCACGGCCTCCTGGGCGATGCGCAGCAGTTCGGTCTCCTGAGCCAGCGCCAGCCGGTCGTGGGCCTCGTCCATGACCAGATGAACGGTCAACCCGGCGGCGGTCCCTGCCTGCTGGACGTACCCGGTGAGCGCCGAACCGAGCCCGACGCCCGGCTGGATGTCGGCTCGCAGGTCGAAAATGCTCAGTCGCAGCTCGCTGATGATCCGCCGAACCTCCGAGCGGATGTCGTCGGCCAGGCCCTGCGCCTGAGTGCCCTGCAGGTCGGCGACCAGGGCGTCGAGGGCGTACCCGACGCTGGCCAGTTCCTGGGCGATGCCGTCGTGGATCTCGCGGGCCAGTCGCCGGCGTTCTTCACTGGTGGCTTCGGTGCGGACATCGGCGAACAGCCGTCCGCTGTCCAGCCGGAGAGCCGCCTCCTGGGTGTGCCTGCGGACCTGTTTGAGACCGCCGGAGTCGAACGGGGTATCGCCGTTCTGCAGGGCCACAATGCCCACCAGGCGCGAGTCGAACAGCAGCGGGATGATCGCTTCGTGCTGCGAACCGCCGGAGACGATTCCCTTGCCGCTGTGCGGCCGGCCGGTGGCCGAAGCCCCCATGCTCGACAAGGTGAGTGACGGGAACGGACTGCGGTCTGCGCCCCTGACGGCGTACGGAACCAGTTGATCGCCCTGTGCGACGAACAGCACCGACCGCGCTGACGGAACGTCGCGGGAGATCTCGTCAAGGGTTCCCTGGGCCAGTGACACCTCGTCGAGGCCGACCGGCAGTTGCCGGGAGACCATCTGCAACCGGCGCAGCAGACGGTGGGCGGAACGGTATTCCTCGCGCTGGCGCCGCCGCCGCTGCAACACCCACCCGACCAGGCCCAACAGCCCGGCGGCGAGCACGGCAGCGACCACAACGGGTTCCACGCCGACGATTCCACCACGGTTTCGGGTGCCTGCGCTGGCTCAAACAGCGAAACGTGTGCGGGTTCCCGTCGTTCAGGGGAACCCGCACACGTTCATGGTTGGGAGATCAGGCGTACAGCGCCTCGACCTCTTGCTCGAATTCGCTCATGACGACGTTGCGCTTGAGTTTCATCGACGGTGTGAGCTGACCACCCTCCTCGGTCCAGTCGACCGACAGGATGTGGAACTTCTTGATGGCTTCGGCGTTGCTGACCGCCTTGTTCGCGTCGTCCACCGCGGCCTGCACCTCGGCGACGATCTCAGGGTCGTTGGATAGGTCGGCCAGCGGCGTGTCGGCTGGGCGGTCCTTCTGCTCCAGCCAGGCCGGAAGCGCTTCGACGTCCAAAGTGATCAGAGCGGCGATGAACGGCTTGTTGTCGCCCACCACCATGCACTGGCTGACCAGCCAGTTGGCGCGGATCCGGTCCTCGAGCACGGCCGGGGCCACGTTCTTGCCGCCGGCGGTCACGATCAGTTCCTTCTTGCGGCCGGTGATCTTCAAGAAGCCTTCACGGTCGAGTTCGCCGATGTCACCGCTGTGGAACCATCCGTCGGCGTCCAGCACCTCGTCGGTGGCCTTCTGGTTCTTCCAGTAGCCCTGGAAGATCTGCCCGCCCCTGAGCAGGATCTCGCCGTCGTCGGCGATCTTGACTCCCGCTCCTGGCATGGGACGTCCGACGGTGCCGATGCGGATCGCGTCCGGGAGGTTGATGGTGCTCGCCGCGGACGTCTCGGTCAGTCCGTAGCCCTCGAGGATGGTCACCCCGATGCCGCGGAAGAAGTGCCCGAGACGAGCGCCGAGCGGGGCGCCGCCGGACACCGCGTACTCGACCTTGCCGCCGAGTGCAGCCCGCAACTTGCCGTAGACCAGCTTGTCGAAGATGAAATGCTTCACCTTCAGGGGGATTCCCGGGCCGCCGGTGTCGACGGCTTTCGAGTAGTCGATCGCAGTGTTCGCAGCCATGTCGAAGATGCGACCTTTGCCCTCGCCCGTGGCCTTCATCTGGGCGGAGTTGAACACCTTCTCGAACACTCGGGGAACCGACAACAGGAAGGTCGGCTGGAACTCCCCGAGGTGACTGACGATGTTCTTGACATCGGCGCTGTGTCCGAGGACGGTGCCGGACTCGATGCATCCGATCTCGATCACCCGGCCGAACACGTGGGCCAGCGGGATGAACAGCAGCGTGGAGCCGTGGGCGTCGAACAGATCGGGCATGGCGCCCACGACGTTGTCGGTCTCGAACCGGATGTTCGAGTGCGTCAGGACGCAGCCCTTGGGTCGCCCGGTCGTGCCGGAGGTGTAGATGATCGTGGCGATGTCGTCCGGTCCGACTGCCGCCCGGCGGGCTTCCAGCTCGTCGTCGGTCACCGAGGCACCCTCGGCCGCCAGCGAGTCGACCGCGCCCTCGTCGAACATCCAGACCAGTTTGGTGGGAACCCGATCCGCCACCTGATCGAAGACCTCCCGGTGCCTGTCGGCCTCCAAGAAGACCCCGGTGCACTCCGCGTTGCTGAGGATCCACTCAACCTGCTCGGCCGACGACGTCTCGTAGATGGGGACGACGGTGGCTCCGGCGAACCAGCCGGCGTAGTCAGCCAGTGTCCATTCGTAGCGGGTGGCGCTCATGATGGCGATACGGTCGCCGTGCGAGATCCCGGCGGCCATCAGCCCCTTGGCCAAGGCCTGCACCTCGCTGAGGAACTGCCCCGACGTGACGTCCTGCCATCCAGCGGCGGTGCGCCGGCGCAGGGCGACGCGATTCGGGTTCTTGAGGCCATGCTCGACTGCGCGGTCGGTGAGCCCGCCCGAGGTGATCGGGGGGAAGAGGGGTGCCTGTGAGGCTTCTTTCATGTCAGCTCCTGGTGTGATCCATCATGTGCATTACCGGAAAACGTCATCTGGGGTTGGGTGTCATTGTTCACTAATTCTGGCAATTGCGACAGTGGATCGGCCGAAGGCGCGCGGACCGGGCACCGCTGTGGTGCGGCATGATCGTGCTGTGGCTGCCCTGGACCTGGTCGACGAGACGTTCGTCGTCGCGTCGCCCGAGGTGGTGGCCGGCATCGTCGCCGACCCCGAAACGTGGCGGCGCTGGTGGCCGGATCTGCATCTCGTGGTCTTCATGGACCGGGGGCTGGCGGGTCAGCGATGGTCCATGACCGGGGCACTGGTCGGATCCCTGGAGATCTGGATCGAGCCGTTCGCCGACGGCTGCATCCTGCATCACTACTTGCGTGGCGAGCCCTCCGACGACGGGCGCACTCCCAGACCCTGGCCCGACACGCCGGCCGGATGGCGGGCGGCGGCTGCCGAACGGGCCCGGCGGGCGACGGCGTGGAAGGCAAGCGTGTGGGACCTGAAGTACCGGCTCGAGGGCGATCGCCGCGCTGGCGTCCCGCCCGACTGGGCGACTGCGAACGATGGGGCGCGGCAGCCGGAGCAGTAGGCTGGCGGCAGCGCGTCGAACCCAGAGGGAAAGGACCGGCCTGTGGCACAGCAGACGGAATCGTCCATCGTCATCGACGCATCGGCCGCGGCGGTCATGGAGGTGATCGCCGATCTGGGGACCTATCCCGAGTGGGCCGGGGTGAAGGCCACCAAGGTGCTGGCGACGTTCCCGGACGGTCGGCCCAAAGAGGTCGAGATGACCATCGATAGCGGCCCGATCAAGGACACGTACTCCATCAGGTACCAGTGGCTCGGTGACCGGCGGGTCAACTGGCAGTTGACCGAATCGACGGTCCTGCGCGATCTTGACGGGACCTATCTGGTGACTGACCGGGGCGACGGCACCAGCGAGGTCACCTACCGACTCATGGTGGACCTGACCATCCCGATCATCGGCACCATCAAGCGCAAGGCGGAGAAGGCGATCGTCGACACGGCGCTGAAAGGACTCAAGAAGAGGGTGGAGCGATGACCTCCGACGACGACGGCACCGACACGTCCGAACAGGCCGAAGATCAGGGTGGTCCAGCGCAAGCGCCCTGGTGGCATACGAGTCCGGCCGAACCTCCGGTGGACTCGGTCATGGTGGAGGGCCTGAAGCTGGCCTCGGCATTGCGCGACTGGGCGGTGGAATCGGGAGCGGTGGCTGCCGTAGCGGATCTGACCCAGGCCGCTGCCACCAGTGCGACGGCGTACCTCGCGCAGACGAGCGAAGAATCCCCCGCCGAGGAACCCCCAGCCGGGACGCCGGACGCGCACGCCGCCGAACCCGTCGTGCGGTGTTCGGACTGCCCTGTGTGCCAGGGCCTCGACGCCCTTGAACGCAGCAACCCGGAGTGGGCACACACCGCGCGTGCGGCCATGTCGCAGGTCAACGCGTTGGTCGGTGGGCTGTTCGCCGCGATGGGCGGCGATGGGCGGGCGAACACTTAGCCGTCTCGCCTAGGTTGTCGGCATGGGTCTGACAGTCGGAGTCGACATCGGAGGGACCAAGATCGCGGCCGGGGTCGTCGATGAACAGGGCCGTATTCTCGCCCGGCACCGGGTGGCGACCGCCGCCCGCGACGCCGAGCAGGTAGAGGAGACGGTCTCGGCGCTCGTGATGGAACTGCGCGAGGAGTACGACATCGAGGCGGTCGGCATCGGAGCAGCCGGTTTCGTCGACGAGAAGCGCTCCCGCGTCAACTTCGCTCCCAACCTCGGTTGGAAGGATGAACCGCTGCGCAAGGCCGTCGAGGCTGTGGTCGGGATCCCGGTGGTCGTCGAGAACGATGCCAACGCGGCAGCTTGGGGGGAGTCGCGCTTCGGGGCGGCTAGGGGACTGGAGTATGTGGTCACCGTCACGGTCGGAACCGGAATCGGTGCGGGAATAGTGCTGGCCGGGTCGTTGTACCGGGGCCGGTGGGGTGCGGCTGCCGAGTTCGGCCACCTGAATGTGGATCCCGGAGGACGACCCTGTGCGTGCGGCAATCGTGGCTGTTGGGAGCAGTACGCCAGCGGCAACGCGCTGGTCCGGGAGGCGCGCTACCTGGCCTCGGAGCGCAGGGCCGAGGCCGAGACGCTGCTGGATTTCGGGGACGGCACGCCCGAAGGTGTGCAGGGGCTGCACGTCACCAAGGCGGCCCGCGAGGGTGATCCGGTCGCGCTGGCGGCGTTCGACTTCGTATCCCGCTGGTTGGGTCAGGGCATGGCCGATGTCACGGCGATCCTGGATCCGGAGTGCTTCGTCATCGGGGGTGGGGTCAGCGAGGCCGGCGATCTGCTGCTCGCCTCCACGGTGCGTGCCTTCACCGAATCGGTGTCCGGCAAGGAACACCGGCAACTTCCCAGGATCGTGATCGCCACGCTGGGCAACGCCGCCGGCCTGGTGGGTGCCGCCGATCTGGCCAGGTACCGGTAGCGGCAACTGCGGTCTTGTTCGGCTGTTCGACCGGAACAGCCTGCTATCTGCGCACGGAACGGGCCTTCGGAGCGTTCGCCCGAGGAGGGTGAACCGCCCGCTCAGGGAGGCGGTTGCCCCACGACTGACGTCTGTTACCTCGACCTCACGGGCGTGACGCGAACGGCACGACCGCGTAGTTCTAGGTCACAGACGGGGACTGCTGCGTGTTTGCCCCGGGGCGGGAGTCGCGTGCCTCGGTGTGCCGAGGCGTGAGAGTTGGGTACAGGCGTTGGAGGTCGGTACGGGCGTTGGATATCCGCGGGCCGCGCAACTCCAACGGTTGTGCATAACTCCAACACGTCTGTACAAGTCCCACGCCTGCGCCGGGTGGGCCTGATTCGGGGACCGACCAAGCGGCTACCCGTCGGTCACCAGACTCCGAGAGGTTAGGAGTTTCGTCCCACCAGTTCGAGGGCCAACTGCTCGAGGAACAGGCCGATGTCGGTCACCACGCCCTGCGCCTGCGCGCTGCCCCGATCGGCCAGTTTCGTGACCGTCGAGGGGTTGATGTCCACACAGACCAGAGGCACCGATGCCGGCAGGATGTTGCCGGTGGCGATTGCGTGCAACATCGTGGCGACCATGATGGCGAACCCCACATCCTTGAGTTCGGCGCGCATGGCCCGTTGACCCTCGATCACATCGGCGTACACGTCCGGTAGAGGTCCGTCGTCGCGCACCGAGCCGACCAGCACGAACGGTTTGTCGGCTTTGACCAAGGAATGCATCAATCCGCCCGTGATGACACCGGCCTCCACCGCCGCGGCGATGGTGCCGTGTGCGCGGACCCGGTTGATGGCACGGATGTGGTTCTCGTGTCCATGATCCACACCGGAGCCCTTGCTCAGGTCGACACCCAGCGATGTGCCGTACATGTTGGCCTCGATGTCGTGGGTCGCCAGGGCGTTGCCGCCGAACAGAACATCGACATAGCCCGCCTCGACCAGTGCCGACAGTGCCGGTGACCCACCCGTGTGCACGATCGCCGGGCCACCGACCCAGAGGATCCGCTTGCCGGCGGCCTTGCAGTCACGCATCTGATCGGCGATCTGACGGACCTGCAGGGCCTGCGGTTTCTCACTGGACACCACCGAATTCATGAACTCGAAGATGGACTCGGAGGCCGGCCTCGGCGGCGGAGGAACGACCACCTTCACTCCCAGGAATCCGATCACGACCGGTTCGCCGGCTTTCACATCCGACATGGGCACGGTCGTGACGCCGCCGTCACGCAGCACCAGTCCGCAGTCCATCTCGGGATTCCGCACGGTGGTCCATTGGCCTTCGAGGCGCACGAAGGTCTCGAAGTTCGTGCTGGAATGGAACCCCTCGGGGAATACGCCGTCCATCGGGGCGGGCACCACCTCGGCGTCACTGGTCTCCACCGGGTTGACCCCGTGGTTCTGCAGTCTCACCAGAAGGTCGTTCATAGCCGTCTCGTCGGGATGGCTGATGAAGATTCGTGCCGTGGACTCGTCGTTCTTCGTCTTGCCGAACAACAGGTCCTGGATCTCGTAATCGGCACCTGCTTCCAGGATGTCGTCGAGGGCCCGGCTGAGCATGCCGGAGTCGATCAGGTGGCCCTGCATCTGCACGACTTCAGTGATGGTCATGCGCGCAATCCTGCCACGCCGTCGCGGATCCCTGGCGCGATCACACGATCGATCCGTCGTCCCACCCGTCCTCGGGCTCATTCGGCGATCGCAGGACCAGAGTGAGGAAGCCTGCCACGAAAGCCACGATGCCGGCAGTCACCACTGCGGGCCCGAACAGGCCGGGGGCGAGCACCCCGGCGAACAGGAGAAGTGGTCCCCCGAGCGCCCCGCCCCAGGCGAGTCGACCCACGAGGTCGAGTCGGGGCAGGGGAGGTGGTTCGGGCGGCACGAAGGTGTCCTCGGGATCGGGCCGGGCCGGAGCGGGTGGAGTCGGAGGCGGGAGCGGCGTGGGCTGAGCCGGCATCTGGGCTGCGTCGGGCATCTCGTCACCGAGTTCGGCGACGATGCGCTCCCATGCGTTCTCGTCGTAGGGGACGGGGTCCTGAGGTGTGCTCATACCGGCGCCATCTCACGTGCGAACGCGAGGCTCGCGTCGAGAACCACCTGTGCCTCGTTGTCCATGGTCGCCACGTGGAAGGAGTCCTCGAGCACGATCTCGCGAACGTCACTGCTCGCCACATTGGCCATGATCCACAGTGCGTTGGACGGTTCCACGACGTGGTCGTCAGCACTGTGGATCAGCAGGATCGGGCAATCCACGCGGTGGATGTCGGACTTGACGGTCGCCCACATCTGCTTCGTCGAGTGGGCCGCGTGCAGGGGGACGCGGTCATAGGCGCCCTCGTCGGCGCCAGGCTTCTTGATGTCGTTGACCACTGCCGGCACACCTGGCACCAGGTGCCGCAAACCGGGCAGCAGTCGGGTGTCCAACCGCTCGGTGTGGACCTGCGGATTGACCAGTACCAGACCATCCACGTCGTGGTGCCGCTCAGCCAGACGTAGTCCCAGGGTGGCGCCGTTGGACAGACCCATGACCACGACGGTATCGCTGCGCTGGGTCAGCCACACGTAGTTGCGGTCGGCCTCCTCGTACCAGTCCTGCCAGCGGGTACGGTTCAGGTCCTGCCAGCGGGTCCCGTGCCCGGGCAGTCGTGGCGCGGCGACGGTGTGTCCGGCGTCTGCCAGGTGCCGTGCCCAGGACGTGACGGAAACCGGTGAACCGCGAACACCGTGCAGCACCAGGATCCCGAGTCGGTCGCCGCGGGCGACGAAGGGCTCAGCGCCTGAGATGAGCGGCACTATGGTTCCCTTCTGCGTGCGGCGGGCGCGGACTGGAAGGCGCGTCGGCGAGCACGATGCGCACCAGGTTTCGACGCCCCGATGGTCTCACGTTCCCTACACGAGGAGATGACGAGGCGTCCACCGAAAGGTCACGGAATGGTCCCTTTGCTCACCGCTTACGTGGATTGATTGCTCAAGCCGCGATGCGGGCCGTAGGGTCGGAACTTGGGAGCGATGTTTCTTGGGAGGCAGTCGGTGTTGTATTGGATGTTCAAGTACATCCTTCTCGGGCCGTGGTTGCGACTGCTCTACCGGCCGCAGGTGGAGGGTCTGGAGAACTTCCCGGATGAAGGCCCGGCGATCCTGGCCAGCAACCATTTGAGTTTTTCCGACTCGATCTTCCTGCCTCTGGTCTGCAAGCGCCACATCACCTTCCTGGCGAAAGCCGAGTACTTCACGGGCAAGGGCATCAAGGGGTGGGCCACCAGGGCGTTCATGAAGGGCGTCGGGCAGGTTCCGATCGATCGGTCCGGGGGAGCAGATGCGGCGTTGAACACCGCCCTGCGGGTGCTCGGTGAGGACGAACTGCTCGGCATCTACCCGGAGGGGACCCGCTCGCCGGACGGCCGGTTGTACCGCGGCAAGACCGGTGTCGCGCGGATGGCGCTCGAGGCGGGTGTCCCCGTCATCCCGGTCGCGATGATCGGCACCCGCGAGATCCAGCCGGCGGGTCAGAAGATCCCGAACGTGCGGCGGGTCGGCATCAAGATCGGCAAGCCGTTGGACTTCTCCCGCTACGAGGGGATGGAGAACGACCGGTTCGTGCTGCGGTCCATGACCGACGAGATCATGTACGAACTCATGGAACTGTCCGGTCAGGAGTACGTCGACATCTACGCATCCCGGGCCAAAGAGGTCATCGCCGACGGTGAGTCGGTGCAGGCCGCCGCGGCTGCGCAAGCCGCTTGAGCCGCTGATCCGCCCACGGCTGCCACGAGCCGAATCGTGTTGGTGGGTTACCCTTCAATAGTGTCCGACCTGCCCTCCCATGATGTGATTTCCTGGCCGGATCTGCCCGCCGCCCAGCAGCCCCTGTGGCCAGATGCCGCGCACCTGGAACAGGTCACCGCCGCGCTGGCGACCGTCCCGCCGCTGGTGTTCGCCGGCGAGTGCGACCAACTCGTGGACCAACTGGGGGCCGTGGCCCGCGGCGAGGCGTTCGTGCTCATGGGTGGCGACTGCGCCGAGACGTTCGCCGCGAACACCGCCAACTCGATCCGTGCCAGGCTGAAGACCGTCCTGCAGATGGCGGTCGTGCTCACCTACGGCTCCCGGATGCCGGTGGTGAAGATCGGGCGGATGGCCGGACAGTACTTCAAGCCCCGCTCGAAACCCGACGAGACCCACGGCGAGGTGACGCTGCCCTCGTACTTCGGTGACGGGGTCAACGACCAGCCCTTCGAGGCGGAAGCCCGGCGGCTCGATCCGCAGCGGCTGCTCAGTGCGTACCACGCATCCAGCGCGGCTTTGAACCTGGTGCGGGCCTTCACACAGGGCGGGTACGCGGACCTGCACCAGGTGCATGCCTGGAACCAGGACTTCGTCCGGGAGTCCCAGGCCGGTATCCGCTACGAGCGGATCGCCCGCGAGATCGACAATGCGCTGGCGTTCATGAAGGCCTGCGGTGCCGACCCGGAGGAGTTCCGGCGCGTCGACTTCTACGCAGGGCACGAGGCCCTGGTGCTGGACTACGAGCGGCCGCTGGTGCGCATCGACTCCCGCACGGGCAATCCGTACTCAGTGTCGGGGCACTTCCTGTGGGTGGGGGAGCGCACGCGCGACCTGGATTCGGCGCACGTCCAGTTCGCGTCCTTGATCCACAACCCGATCGGCGTCAAACTCGGTCCGACCGCGACGCCGGAGGATGCCGTTGCTCTGGCGCAGGCGCTCAACCCGGAGCGCATCCCCGGGCGCCTCACGTTCATCACGCGGATGGGAGCGGGCAAGATCGCCGAGACACTGCCTCCGATCGTCGAGAAGGTCGAAGCCGACGGCCACCCGGTCGTCTGGGTCTGCGACCCCATGCACGGGAACACCCGCGAGACCAGCGGTGGGGTCAAGACACGCCAGTTCGAGGACGTGACCGCCGAGGTGCACGGATTCTTCGAGGTTCACCGCACCCTGGGCACCCACCCCGGTGGCCTGCACATCGAGCTGACCGGTGACGACGTCACCGAGTGCCTCGGAGGCATCGACGGGCCGCAGGAGCAGGACCTGCCCTATCGGTACGAGACAGCGTGTGACCCGCGGCTGAACCGCGTGCAGAGCCTGGAGCTGGCCTTCGAGGTCGCCCAGCGGCTCGAGGAACTGCGCTAGTCCTGCTCGTCAGCCTGACGCAGCTCGGGTGTCCGTGATCCGGGTGCCAGTGCGGCCGGTT
The DNA here is from genome assembly GCA_963704075.1 of uncultured Actinomycetota bacterium. GTDB lineage: Bacteria > Actinomycetota > Actinomycetes > S36-B12 > UBA10799 > JADKAV01. Next base: position 166,219 of record CAVPGV010000019.1, on the reverse strand, counting down.
CCCGCCGCCGGCTGGCCGCTGGCTGGCGAGCTTCTGAGCGGCAAGGGAGTTCGAGCGCCTGGCGAGCGCCGCGCGACTCAGACACGCGGGGCTCGGTTCCGGAGCCGGATTGAGCATTGGGCGCCTCACCCCCGAACGGCCGGGCGGGCGGCCTAGGTGATGGTCAGGGTGATCAATGTCCCGCGACTCACCTGCGACCCTCCCGACGGGTCTTGCGAGATCACTCGGTTGGCCACGGTGACGCCGAACTGTTCCCTGGTCTCCACCTGGAAACCAGCCGCCTGCAGGGTCGAGGTCGCCTCGTCGGTCGTCATGCCGACGACGCTGGGCACCGGTACGAACTGGGAACCCTTGGACACGATCATCCGGACCTTGTCCCCGCGGTACACCGTGGTCCCGTTCGACGGCTCAGTGCCGATGACCCGGCCGAAGGGCACGGACTCGTCGAACTGCTCGACGGTCCGCGGTTTCAGGCCGCCCCCGGTGAGACTGGCCTGGGCCTGGTCGACGGTCATGCCCCGCACGTCCGGGACGACGACCGGTTCGGGGCCAAGCGAGATCGTCAGGGAGACTGCCGTGTCCCGTTTCAACGGGGTGCCGATCTTCGGGTCGGTGCGGATGACCTGGCCTTGCGGGACCTTGCGGCTGTAGTCCTGCAGGATCTGCCCGGTCTGCAGATTGACCGCCGCCAGTGCCTGACCCGCCGCCGATTGGCTCATCCCGCGTACCTTCGGCACCCGATAGCGTTCGGGTCCCTTGGACATGACCACGGACACCGTGCCGTTGGCCGCCACCTTCTCCCCGGAGCGAGGATCGCTGCTGATGATCGTGCCCGCCTCGCGCCTCTCGGAGTACTTCTCCTCGCTGACGCGCATGGTCAGCCCCGCGTCGTTGAGCACGTTCAGTGCTTCGGAACGGGTCAAACCCGCAAGCTTGGGCGTGTTCACCGTCTCCGTGGTCCCCAGTTGCCACGCGAAGTAGCCCACCACGGTGGCCAGTGCAGCCAGTAGCAGAAGGAGCAGTGCGCGCCGGCCGCGCCGGGGTTTGAGTCCCGTGGCAGTCGGGGGCTGTTGAGTCGGAGGCCCGACGACGGCCACCGCGGGTTCTTCCTGTGACGCGGGTGCCGCTGCGGGCTCTTCGGGCGGCACCATGTCGGTCTGCACGACCAGCGTCTCGGGGATCACCAATGGGGCGGCTGCGGCGATTGCGGGGGCCGTCGAGTGCAGCGTGGGCGCGGGGGCGTGAGGGTCGACCGTCGGGCGCAGGCGAGACACGGCGGCGAGCATCTCGTCTGCGGTCTGGAACCGGTCGGCGGGGTCCTTGGCCGTGGCCTTCTCACAGAGCTCGTCGAAACCGCGGTCGACCTCCACGAAGTCGCTGGGGTCTGGCACCCGCTGGGTCTGGTGCAGGGCCAGGACATCGTCGGGCGAATCGGCCCGGAACGGGACGTGACCGGTGAACATCTCGAAGGCCAGGATGCCGCAACTGTAGAGATCGCTGCGTGGGTCCGGATTGCGGTCGGAGGTCTGCTCCGGGGCCAGGTAGGCGGCCGTGCCGAGCAGCAGCGAGGCGCGGTGGTCACCGGCCTCGATGGCCCTGGCCAGCCCGAAGTCGGTGACCTTGATGTCGCCGCGATCGCTGAGCAGGACGTTCTCCGGCTTGATGTCGCCGTGCACGAAGCCTGCGGAGTGGGCCGCCGCGAGGCCTTTGAGCACGGCGGTGAGGATCTCCAGGGATCGGGCCAGCGGCAGGCGTGAACCGAAGGTGAGTTCCTGGCGCAGGGTGCGTCCGGGGACGTATTCCATGACGAGGTACACGGCGTCGGCGCTGCGACCGCGGTCGTAGACGGCCACGACGTGGGGATCGGATAGCCGAGCAGCCGCTCGCGCCTCGGTGACGAACCGATCGGTGAACCCCGGCTCGTACACCAAGTCGTCGTTCATGACCTTCACGGCGACGACCCGTTCGAGCCGGGAGTCGAATCCTTCGTAGACCGTGCCCATGCCGCCGGTGGCCACCACCCGGTCCACCCGGTAGCGCGCATCCAGCACGCGACCGCAGAGAGACGACGTGGTGTGCACCTTTGGATTGTACGGTTGCCCCCGGTGTCGGGAATTCATTTGCCCGGACATGATGGATGTCATGGGCAAGCAACGCAGTGAGATCGCCATGTCCGCAGACGAGATCTCGGACTTCCTCAGCGCAGGTGGAACCGTCCAGTTGGCATTGATCGGCCCCGACGGGTATCCGGACATCACGCCGATGTGGTTCGTCATAGACGGCGACACGCTGTGGATGCGGACGTACGGCAAGAGTCAGAAGGTGGTCAACGCCCGGCGCGACCCGCGCTGCTGCGCCCTCATCGAGACCGGCGACCGGTACCTGGAACTGCGGGGCGTTCAGATCACCGGCGACGTGCAGGTCGTGGACGACGTCGACCGGATCTGTTGGGTCGCCGCGCGTCTGATGGTCAAGTACGAAGGCGTGGACCCCGAGCACATCCCGGCACTGGAAGCCGCCTACCGCGACCGCGCCCCCAAGCAGGTGGCGCTGAGTCTGCCGCTGGACCGGATCGTGTCGTGGGACCACCGGAAGATGGCCACCGCGTGATCTACCTCGCGGTGCTGGCGGGCATCTTCGTGGCCAGCGCCTGGCTGGAGCTGGTGGTCCGCACCAGGGTGTTCCGCCGCTGGCGCCGACTGCTGCTGACCCTGGCGGGAACCCTGGTGCCGTTGCTGCTGTGGGACTGGTACGCGATCGCCAACGGTCACTGGCACTTCCACATGATGACCGGACTGCAGATCGGCATCCTGCCCGTCGAGGAACTGCTCTTCTTCATCGTGGTCCCGATCGCCGGCATCCTGAGCCTGGAAGCGGTGCGTGCCGTGCGGGGCGGGATCGTCGGGGATGAGGCGCCATGACCTACACCCAACTGGCGTTCAGCGCCGCCGCCCTGGCCGTGGTCGCCGATCTGCTGCTGCGCACCCGTCTGGTCACTCGCAAGGTCTTCTGGATCTCCTACGGGATCATCGTGTTCTTCCAGTTGCTGTCCAACGGGGTCCTGACCGGCAGCGGCACCGTGCACTACGACGGCGATGTGATCATCGGATCATCGAGTCCGGAGGGCGCGCGCCCGCCCTTCGTGGGCGACGGCCGCATCGCCTACGCCCCGGTGGAGGACCTCCTGTTCGGCTTCGCCATGATCCTGTGGTCGCAGACCCTGTGGGTCCTGTGGGGTCGTCGTGGGGTCGATCGGGAACCTCGCTCCGGGCCGCCGATCTGGGTGAAGACCTCCGAGGTCAGCGACGGGCCCGCAAAGCCCTGACTGCGGCTGGACCCGCCACAGCCAGTCGCCGGCGCATGGGCACGCTGGCCCGCCTGGTGAAGACGTCGTAGTCGTTGGCCTCCACCTCGTCGACGATGCCGCAGTACAGTTCGCTGGCCGCCGCGATGCACGGCTGGGAAGCCGGATCGAGCATCCCGATCCCGGGATTCGCGCTGGCCTGCAGCATCCGCACCCTGCCGATCTGGTCGGCGAGCGCCTCCCGCCAGTTGTCGTCCACCCGCCCGGCCCGCACCTGGTCGGCGGTGACCCCGTGCGTTTCGAGTTCGGCCAGCGGCAGGTAGATCCGCCCGCGGTGCAGGTCTTCGCCCACGTCGCGGATGAAGTTGGCCAGCTGGAACGCGACGCCGAGGTCGCGGGCGTGACCGTAGGCACGGTCGGACCTCGGCTGCAGGATGGGCACCATCTGCAGCCCGATCACGGCCGCCGATCCGTACACGTACTCGTACAGGTCCTCGTAGGTCCGGTACTGCTCGACCGTCAGATCCATACGCATGGAGTGGAAGAACGCCTCGAAGTGCTCGACCGGGATGGACCAGCGCACCGCGGTGTCCACGGCGGCGGCGGCCACGGGGTCCGCGCTGTGTCCGCGCTGCAGGTCGGCGAGAAAGGCCTGGGACCATCGCTCGAGGGCGTCTGCGCGTTGGTGCGGGGTGAATCCCGCGTCGATGCGGTCCACGATCTCGTCGGCGTAACGCGCCAGACCGTAAAGGGCGTGCACGAACGGGCGTTTGTCGGCCGGCAGCAGTCTGGTGGCCAGGAAGTAGGTCTTCCCGTGCTCAGCATTCAGAGCCCGGCATCGCAGGTATGAGGCCTGTAACCCGGGATCGGTGATGCCGGCGGCGGACAACTCGCGCATGGACATGTGCACATTGTCGCCTGTGGTGCATCAGTGGCGAACGTCACGTCGGGCTTGCCCGATCTCGTGACAGGATGAGCGCTGGAGGAGCCATGGGTCGACGATTCGCACGCTGCGCGGGCGGCGGCGTGTCCGCGCGGGGGCCGTCGTGGAGCCGGTGACCGACACCGGTCGTCGACATTCCTTCTTCGTCCACTACGTGGTAGTGGGCCTCGTCGGATCGATCCTGCTGGCGATCGGTGCCTTCGGCGTCGGGTGGCTTCCGGTCAACACGTCGCTGAACGGCAATCCGGTGGTGATGGCGCTGCGCACGCCGGGGGTGGGAGTAGCCCTTGCCCGCTTCTGCGTGATCGTCGGAATGGCACTGATCCTGCAGGCCTGGCTGGTGCTCGGATACGACGTCCTGCGCGGGAGGGTCCGCAGTCTGCCGTCGCTGTGGTGGACACTGGCGGCTTGGACTGCGCCGCTGATCCTGACACCGCCGCTGTTCAGCCGAGACGCCTACGCCTACTTCACCCAGGGGAAGTTGCTCATCGAGGGGCTCAACCCCTACGACGTCGGAGTTGCTGCCGAATCGGGCTGGTTCAACGACGGCGCCGACCCCCTGTGGGCGGAGTCGCCCACGCCGTACGGTCCGTTGTTCCTGTTGATCGAGCGCGGAGTGGCGCAGTTCGTCGGACCACATCCGGTCTGGGCGGTGATCGCGTTCCGTCTGTGGGCGGTGCTGGCCGTCGCCGTGCTGGCGGTCGCCGTCCCGGCGCTGGCCAAGCGCCATGGCATCAGTGCCCCCAAAGCGCTCTGGCTGGCGGTGCTGAATCCGCTGGTCATCATGCACTTCGTGGCCGGTGCGCACAACGACGCCCTGATGGCCGCCGCCGTCGTGGTCGGCCTGTTGCTGGCGGTGGAGTACCGTCCCATCGCCGGCACGCTGGTGGTCGCGGTGGCGATCGCGGTCAAACCGATCGCGCTGGTCGCCCTTCCGTTCATCGGCTTGATCTGGGCTGGCGTGAATGCTGGATGGTGGCAGCGGATCCGCGCATGGGCCGCGACCGGCGTGATCGCGGCGGTCGTCGTCGTCGGACTCGGCGTTGTGTCCGGCACCGGCCTGGGATGGATCGCGGCCCTGTCGACACCCGGCACGATCCGGACCTGGCTGTCCCCGCCGACCGCATTGGGCATGATCGTCAGCGGGGGGCTGCGTGGCATCGGTCTGGGAGATCACGTGGATCTGTCGGTGGCGGTCTTCCGCGGCATCGCGACAGTCATCGCGGTGACGATCCTCTTGTGGCTCGTACTCAAGCCGAAGGGGCGATCGGCGGTCCGTGGTGCGGGTCTGGCCCTGCTCACCGTGGTCGTGCTGGGCCCCGTGGTGCAGCCGTGGTATCTGCTGTGGTCACTGCCGGTGCTCGTCGCCGCGGGTCTCGCGGCCCGGTGGCTGCACGCCACCATCCTGCTGACCGCCGTTCTGACGCTGCACGGGGTGGCGGGCACCAGTGCGACCAGCGACGCGCTGTTCGAGTTCGGCGACGGGCTGGGGCTGCTGCTGGTGGGCGGTCTGCTGGCCGTGATCGTTTGGGCATCACCGCGTGAACGGGTCCTGCTGCTCGGTGATCCCGGGGATCCGGGCCTGGTTCCCGACGACCGCCCGGCGCAGGCCCGCTACGACCAGATGGTCATCAACCGGTAGTGAGGTCGGCGGGGTTGAGCCGTGGTCGCCATCACAACTGGGCGGCGGCGGATGAGTGGGGGCGTGTTTGGCCCAGAAGTGACGGGAGATCGCCCGTTTTGAGTATTTTGTCTGGCACGTTGTCATCAAGACTGGGCGGCGGGGAAGGTCCACGGCCCAGATTTGATGGGCTGGCCCAGGGTTGCCCCCCGCTGGCAGCCTCAGCGCCAGGCGGCTGACCGGTAGGCCGGATCCACTCCAGTGATCCGTTCGGCGGCCAGCCGACCGCTCACCAGGACCATCGGTACCCCGACCCCGGGCTGCGTGCCCGACCCGGTGAACACGACATTCGCGCCCCAATGGTTCGAGGAGCGGAACGGTCCGGTCTGGAACAGCGAGTGCGCAGCGCTGAACGGAGCACCGGCTTCCATGCCACGGGCCTGCCAGTCCGCGGGAGTCGTGATGTCCTCGACCTCGATCGCGTCCGAGAAGCCGACGTAGCCGCGTTCCTCCATGATCCGCAGGGCGTTGTCCCGGAACCGTGCGTTCGGCCAGGTGACGTTGCCGCGGGTGTTGGGCGTGATGAACAGCACGTAGTAGCTCTGCTTTCCCGCGGGTACCAGGGACGGGTCGGTGTGGCTGGGGTTGGTGACCAGGAAACTGGGGTCGGACATCAGGTTGCCGGCCAGCACCTCGTCGAACGAGCGTCGCCACGCGCGACCGAAATGAATGTTGTGGTGGGCGATCTTGGAGTACGACGCCGATGAGCCGGCCAGCATCAACCAGCAACTGGGGGAGTAGTCCAGGCGCTCCAGGCGCGACCCGTCGAGTCCGAGCAGGTCCCGGTACGCGATGGGCAGGTCGGGGTTGAGCACGACGGCGTCGGCCGGGAACCGGGTCCCGTCGGTGGTCGTCACAGCGGTGGCACGATCGCCGACAATCTCCACCGAGTCCACGGTCACGCCGTAGTGGATCGTCACGCCGTGCTTGACCGCGGCGTCGGCCATCGCCTGCGGAAGAGCATGCATACCGCCCTTGGGCAGGTAGACGCCGGCGACCGAATCCATGTAGGAGATCACCGAATACAGGGCCAAGGCCTTGTACGGGGACAGACCTGCGTACATGGCCTGGAAGGAGAACAGTCGCTGGGTGCGGGGATCCTTCAGGAACGAGTTCACCCGGGGCTGCAACCGGCCCATGCCGCCCTTCGCGATAAGACGCAGCAGGTTCGGGGACAACAGATCCAGTGGGGTGTCCAGGTTTCGGTCGATGAAGTCGCGGATCTCCAGTCGGTACATGGTCGCGACGTAGTCGACGAACCGCCGGTATCCGGCCGCTTCCGCCGGGCCGATCTGGCTCTCGATCTCCGCTGCCATCCGCTCGGGGTCGGCGTACACGTCCAGAGTCGAGCCGTCGGGGTAGAAGGCCCGGTAGGCCGGATCCAGCGGGATGAGGTCCAACCAGTCCCGGTAGTCCTCGCCGAGCGCCGCGAACGCGTCGTCGATGAGATCGGGCATCGTCAGTACCGTGGGCCCGGTATCGAAGCTGAATCCGTCGGTCTCGATCCGTCCGGCCCGTCCGCCAGGTCGCTGTTCGCGCTCCAGGACGACCACGTCGCGCCCCGCACCGGCCAGGCGCATGGCCGCCGATAGTCCGGCCAGGCCGGCGCCGACGACGACGACCCTCTGCGTGGCTCCTTCAACGGTGAACATCAGGCGCTCCTGCGGGTTGCCAGCACGGTCAGGCGCTGGAAGGCCTGCCGGGTGATCGGGTCGAGGTCCATCTTTGCGACAACTTCTGAACAGTGGGCGAAACGTTCGTCGATCATGGACTCGACACTGGACCGGGCGCCGGTCTCGGTGATGACCGCCCGCAGCTTGTCGACCATGTCCGCCGTGATCGCCGGGTCACCCAGGCCGCGGCGCAGAAGGTCCTGCTGTACGGCGTCGGCGTTCTGCCAGGCGATCGCCACCAATGCGGTCCGCTTACCCTCGCGCAGGTCGTCGCCGGCCGGTTTGCCGGTCTCCTGGGGGTCCCCGAAGACCCCGAGCAGGTCGTCGCGCAACTGGAACGCCTCACCGAGCGGGATCCCGAAATCGGTCAGATGCGCCAAGTGCGTCGCGTCGGCCCCCGCGGCAGCCGCACCGATGTGCAGGGGTCGCTCGACGGTGTACTTCGCCGACTTGTACCGGGCCACCGTGAGAGCGCTGTCCAGGTCGAACTGCCCCCGCACCTGTTCCAGAAGGTCCAAATACTGACCGGCCATCAACTCGGTGCGCATCTCGTCGAAGATCGGTTTCGCGGCCCGCAACTGGTCATCCCGCAGGCCGCTGGCCATCAGCATCTCGTCGGACCAGCTCAAGCACAGGTCACCGAGCAGAATCGCCGAACCCACCCCGAAGTCCTCGGGGGATCCCAGGTAGCCGTGGGAGCGGTGCATCGAAGCCAGTCGTCGATGTGCTGCGGGTTTGCCCCGTCGGGTGTCCGATCCGTCCATCACGTCGTCATGCACCAGCGCGCAGGCCTGCAGGAACTCCAGCGCGGCGGCTGCGGTCAGGATGGGTCCGTGCGGATCGCCGCCTGCGCTGCGCCAACCCCAGTAGGCGAACGTGGGACGCAGTCGTTTGCCGCCATCGAGCAGGTCCTCGAGTGTGTCGATCAGCGGTAGCAGGTCGGCGCTGATCGCGGTGAGGACCTCCACCCGCTCTCGGACGAAGCCAGAAACGATCTCCCCGAAATCGGTGCGCAGATCGCGCAGTAGGGCGTTGATGTCCACGGTCGTGTCCTGCATACCCCCAAATCTACGGCCAGCGCCCACCGGCGGCATCCTGGCCACCGTGCTTACCGCCACGTCCGGTGACTGCACGACGCACCCGACCTGACGGGTTCGGGTCCGGTACCGGTCGCCCTGCTCGTCCGCGGTCCCGGTTCGACCTCCTAGAATCCACGCATGCCCGCCACCCGATCGTCCGTGCGTGAGCGCATCGACGCCGGCGGCCGCTCCTTCTCCTTCGAATTCTTCCCCCCGAAGACCCCTGAGGGCACGGGGCACCTTTGGGATGCGATCCGCCGGCTCGAGCCCTTGCATCCCACGTTGGTGTCGGTGACGTACGGGGCAGGTGGCACCACCCGTGACCGGACGGTGGAGATAACCGCGCAGATCGCCCATCAGACGACCCTCACACCGATGGGCCATCTGACCTGCGTCGGCTCGACCGTGGCTGAGTTGCGCGGGGTGGTAGCCGCCTACGCGGACGCCGGGGTGCATCACGTCCTGGCGCTGCGCGGGGATCCGGTGGGCGGGCCGCAGGCGCCGTGGACCTCCACCCCTGGCGGACTCGAGCACGCCGACGAATTGGTCGAGTTCATCTCCCGACTGGGAACCTTTAGCATCGGGGTCGCGGCTTTCCCGGACAAACATCCGGGTTCCGCGTCGCTGGACTTCGACGTCCAGGTGCTCAAGGCCAAGCAGGACCGAGGCGCCGACTTCGCGATGACGCAATTCTTCTTCGAGGTCGAGACGTACCTGCGTTTCGTGGACCGCGCGCATCGTGCGGGGGTCACCATGCCGATCATCCCGGGGATCATGCCGGTGACGAACGTCGCGCAACTGCAGCGCTTCGCGCAGTTGTCCGGCACGCCGTTGCCCGGACCCATGATCGAACAGTTCGACCGGATCGCCGACGATCCGCAAGCCGTCGTCGAACACGGTGTCGAGATCGCCTCCACCATGAGCGCGGCACTGCTCGAGGCGGGCGCCCCAGGTCTGCATTTCTACACGCTGAATCGTTCGTTCTCCACGTTGCGCGTCTACCGGGATCTAGGCTTGACGGTGTGACGCGCAGCGACTACTTCGAACGCTGGGCGGTGCTGCATGGCGGGCTCGATCCGCGGACGTCGATCCCGGTGCAGGCTTGGTTGACCGTCACGTATGTGCTGGCCAAACCCCTGGTCCTGCTGCGGATGTCGCCCAACGCCGTGACGGTGCTGGGCATGCTGGTGGCAGTGTCCGTGCCGTACTGGGTGGTCACCGATCGTCTGTTCCTGGCAGGCGTGGTCGCGCTGGTTGCCGGGCTGATCGACAATCTGGACGGCGCAGTGGCGATCATGACCGGGCGATCGTCGGATTTCGGCTACGTCCTGGACAGCGTGGCCGACCGGGTCGGGGATGCCGCGCTGCTCGTGGGCCTGGGTCTTGCCGCCTCGAACCCGTGGCCGGCGGTGGCGGCGGCGTGCTTGGCGTTCCTGCAGGAGTACACACGCGCTCGCGCTGCGGGTGTGGGTTTCACCGAGATCGGCGTGATCAGCTTGTCGGAGCGACCGACGCGGGTCCTGATCGTGGGTATGTTCCTGATCGCGGCGGCCACCGCCGGGGTCATCTGGGCGCTGATCGGCGGGTGGGTGGCATTGATCGTGGCGGTGGCGGGATTCGGCCAGGTTCTGTGGGCGGTGCGAAGCCGTCTGTCGTCCTCGGACGATTGACACAGGGGCGTCTTGGATACGACCTCTGGTGGCCGTGCCGCCCGCGCAGGTTCAGAAGGCGCCGGCGCCTTCTGGTGACAGAACGACCTGTCACTGGTCGGATCTTCACCAGAAGGACGCAAGACTGACTCGGGCAACGACAGGCAGGCCACGCGTCGCACGCCGGTCTGCGGAGCTTCGTCGTGTCGCCGACTCTCTCTGGTTCATGGCCGCCCGACGGACATAAGCTCCCTTTGGATCCGAAGCACCGCGGGAGTCCGAGAGCCAAACGCTCCTGGATCCATCCCGTGACGCACTCACCGGTATCCATGAGGGTCGCCGACCTTGATCAAGCCCGGCCGATCTCGGCGGCCACGATCTCCGCACCCATACCGACCAGGGGCAGGCCGCCGCCGGGGTGCGCCGACCCCCCGACGAGGAACAAACCGGGGATGGGGCTGCGGTTCGCGGGCCGCAGCGCGGTGGACAGTCGACCGTTGCTGGACATCCCGTAGATGCTGCCACCGGGGGAGGCGGTGCCGGCTGCCAGGTCTTCGGGTGTGCGCACCCGGCGCCACCGGATCCGGGACCGCAGGTCGACGCCACGCTCGGCCAGAACAGCCAGCACGTGGTCGGCGTAGTCCTCGGCCTGCGCCGACCAGTCCATGACCGGCGGATCCTGCGTAGGCGCGTTGACCAAGATGAACCAGGACTCCGCGCCGTCGGGGCGCATGGCCGGGTCGTCGGGCACGCAGGCGTAGATCGCCGGGTCGGTCACCGGGGCCGGGTTCTTGCTGAACAACTGGTCGAACTCGGCGTCGTAGTCCGCCGGGAACCACACGTTGTGGTGACGGATGCCCGGGGTCCGCCCCTCGACTGCCAACAGGAGGACGAATCCGGAGAAGGACGGCTGCATCTTGGCCAGTCGCTGCAGTGGTCCGCGGGCGCGGCGGTCCAGCACGAGCGTGCCGTAGACCGTGCGGGCGTCGGCATCGGCCACCACCACGTCGGCCTCGACCGTCGACCCGTCGTGGATCCGCACGCCGGTCACGCCGGCGGCGCCCGTGGTGATCTGCTCCACCGAGGTGTTGAAGACGAACGTCGTCCCCACATCCAGGCAGCGCTGGTACAAGGCGTCGGCAAGGGTGTGCAGACCCCCGCCCACATGCCAGACGCCGAACGTCTGCTCGACGAAGGGGATCGTGACCAGAGCGGCAGGGCTGCGTCGGGGGTCGGACCCGGTATATGTCGCGTAGCGATCGAGGATCATCCGCGCACGCTGGTCGCTGAGTGTGGCGTGACCCAACTGGCGCATGGTCCGCCAGGGGGCGACAGTGCGCAGCCGCTGCGGGGAGCGAGCCAGGGGCAGCAGATCCCGGTAGGAGTCCAGCGCCCGCCCCAGCACGTCGCTGCGCGTGAGTGCCCAGATCTGGCCGGCGCGGCGCAACAGGGCTCGCCATTCGCGCCCGGCGTCCCCACCGAAGGCCTCCTGCATCGCGTTGGCGCACGCCCCCGCACCCGCCCCCGGGAGCGTCAGTGAGGTGCCGTCGGGGAAGTGGTACCCGAATGCCGGGTCCACCTCCTGCAGGTCCACCGACTCCTCGAGGCTGCGCCCGGTCTTGAGGAACAGGTCCCGGTACACCGCCGGCAGGGTCAGGGTGCTCGGCCCCATGTCGAACCGGAAACCGTCGTGTATCAGGCCCGCGTTCTTGCCGCCCGGTCCGGCGGCTTGCTCGTAGACGGTGACGTCATGGCCGAGCACCGAAAGGCGTGCCGCGACGGCCAGGCCACCCATGCCCGCCCCGACCACCGCGATCCTCGCCACGCCAAAAGGCTATCGACGGGGGTTGGATAGTGGTGTGCAGGCTGTTCCGAACGAGCTCCCGGACTATGCGTGGGCCAGCAGCGATCCCGCGGCGGTGGGACTGACAACCGGCCCGTGGGCGGACCGATTGCCGGCGATCGGGCACCGGGCGGAAGCCGACCCGCTGCCCGATGCTCCTGCCGCCGGCCCGACCCCGCTGGTGCCGATCGCCCACCCTCGGATCAGGGTCCTCGGTGCCTATTGGCACGAGGGGTGGCCGCATGCCGTTCCCGGCGCGTGGCTGCGTCCGGTCGCCGTGCACCGACTGTTGCGGGCGCTCGATGTCTTGCCCGCGGCGTTCGGGCTGGCCGTATGGGACGCCTGGCGCGATCCACGGCTGCAGGCCGTGCTGCACGATCGCGTGTACGAGGACACCAGCCTGGCCCCTGGGTTCGTGGCCTATCCCGATCCCGACCCGCGGCGGTGCCCGCCGCATGCCAGCGGCGGCACGGTGGACCTCACCCTCACCTGGCGCGGGTACGCACTGTCCCTGGGAACCCGCTTCGACGCGTTCGTCCCGCAGGCCGCCGCCGATGCACTGGAGCCGGATGGGCCGTCACTCGAACGCGACCTACGTCGTCTGCTGGCGGCCGCCATGTCCGGCGCGGGTTTCGTGCAGCATCCCCAGGAGTGGTGGCACTGGGAGTACGGCACGCGCTATTGGGCCGCGGTCACCGGGGAACCCGTGCTGTTCGGTCACGCCCGGGCACCTGGCGCCCGCGCCACGTGATGCTGCTGCGCCGGGCGGCCACGACCGACCGTCCGTACAGGACCCCCAGAGCCACGATGGACAACGGGTGGGCCCAGACGTCCACGCCCGGCTGCCGTGTTCTGGCGGCGACCGCCGCGCGCCCGGCCACGGCGGCCAGGTAGGCGGCGATCGCGCGCCGTCGGGTCGGGGGATCAGAACTGAGCAGGCCGGCGACCGGCAGCACGTACATCAGGCCCAGCAGCGCCACCGTGGGCATTCCGAAGGCGTCGTGCAGAGACTTCGTGTACCCCGCGATGAGGTCGTCCTGCCCGGAATACATGCGACAGGCCGCGAGGTGTGTGCCGTCCGCCATCGCCACCCGATGGCCCGTCGCCTTGAACCGGCGCACCAGGGCGAGATCCTCCAGTACCTCTCCGTGCACGGCCGCGTGTCCGCCCGCGGCGAAATAGGCATCCCGGCGGACGGCCACGAACTGACCATTGCCGGCCGACAACGTGGGGTGGGAGGAACGCTCAGCAAGGGTCAGCGGCAGGAAGGTCAACCAGGACCACTGCAGAAGCGGCTGCACGAGCCTTTGCAGCCAGCCCCTGGTGATCTGGCGGGGGTACGGACACACGAGGTCCAGTTCGTGGAGCAGACCGGCGGCGGCCCGCGCGGCGCCGGGAGCCAGTTCGACATCGGCGTCGATGAACACCAGGACGTCCCCGGTGGCGGCCTCGGCCAGCCTCTGGCAGGCCCACGGCTTGCCCAGCCACCCCGCGGGTGGTTCCTCGGTGGAACGGATGACCCGCAGGCCGGCTGCCTGCACCAAGCGGGCGGTGTCGTCGCTGGAGTGGTCGTCGAGGACCAAGATCTCCGCGACCCCGGTCAAGGTCCGCAGGCTGGCCAGCGTCGGTCCGATGCGATCGGCTTCGTCGCGCGCGGGCACCAGGACACTGATCCGGGCTCGGGTGTCTCCCCCAACGGGGCGGCGCAGGTGCCGCAGGTTCACCAGGCTCAGGGCACTGGCGGCTGCGCACAGCACCGCTGCCGCACCCATCGCACCCCGCAGAACCCTCACCGCCGTAGCCATGCCAGGAACGACGGGACACCGAGAACGGCCATGCCCAGGCCCCCGATCACCGCGACCGCCGGCCGGTCCAAGAAGACGGCGTTGGCCACGATCCCCCCGATCCACATCCATCCGTAGAGCAGCAGCGGGACTCCCAGATCCACGTCGCGATGTGGCAGCCGGTTCAGCAGCCACATCAGCAGCAGCGTTCCCACCAGCCAGCCCGCGTAGTTCTGCAGGGGGATCCCCGGAATACCCGGCAGAGCGGGGGTGGTCGTCTCCCACACCCAGTAGCCCTCGGCCACCATCTGCGGATCGAGGAAGAAGTCCCACGTCGTCAGTCCGACCGCGGCCAGCGGAACCACCCACCGGGTGGTCAGGGAGCGGGCCAGCACCAGCGAAGGGTAAGCCATCATCAGCCACGCCAGGGGCACGATCACCGGTACCCCCAGCAGGTGCGGTTGCAGTTCCTCGGAGTAGTAGTAGGCGCCGAACGGGATGTCCGTGGTGTGGCCGAGCAGCTCAATCCCGAGCCCGAAGCCGGCCGATATCGCAGCGAAGGTCGCCGTCCACCGGACGCCGAACTCCAGGAGCGCATGGCTGATGCTGGCCGCGGCGAACAGCACCACGACCAGCGTCGTCACAGCCTGCCGTTGTCCCGCGGGTACGAGGATCCAGGTGATCTGCGCCAGAATGCTGGCGGACACGATCCCCCAGGGCAGCCACGTCAAACGGGTGGGTCGGGCGATGTCGCTCACCACGGCTGCTCCCCGGTGACCTTCAGGACCGCGAAACGGGCGAAGAGCTCCTCCGCATACCAACCCGTGGAGCGGGTCTGATCGATCACGGTGCGATGCGCCGGCAGCCGATACGCGAAATCCCGGATCGCCGCCGCGTCCTGCCACACGCTGAAGGTGCCCTGCAGACCGATCGGTGCCTCGCCGATCCCGATCCGGTACATCAGGCCGGGTTGGTCAGCCAGGGCCGCGGCAACCGGCGGCACCGCCTCCTGGAACATCCGCCACTGCCGGATGTGGACACGGGCCCGGGTGATTGCCGCCACGGCCCCGGTCCACTCCTTCAGCGAGGGATCCGGTACGAACGGGTCTTGTCCGGACCATTGGCCGTGACTGGCGATCGTGCCGAGGGTGAATCGGGTGTGACTGCGTGCGAGGCGGTTCCACTTCTCCAGCATGGGAACCTCGAATGGTTCGGCGGACCAGCAGGTCACCAGAGCCCACTGACGCAGGTCGGCATCGGCGGCGGTGAACCGGCGACCGGCGCCGGTGCCTAGGGACTTGTGGAAGTCCAGCCCAGGGACCCCGCGCAGCAAGAACGGGTCGGCGGCCATGCGCCACAGTGCCTTCCCGATGGCTGACGTGCGGACGGTCCACACGTCGAGGTGCACGGTCATTCCGCGGGCGCCTCACCGACTTCGCCGGCGGTTCCCGCGGTGATCCGCAGGATCTCGTCGTAACTGGTCCGGAAGACATAGCGGGGGTGTCCGGCGCTGGCCCACACCTCCCGCAGTCGCGACAGGCTGACATCGACCAGCGTGGGGATCGGCCGCGGGTGCCCCAGCGGCGCCACGCCACCGATCGGCTGACCGGTGTGCAGACGCACGAATGAGGCATCGGCCCGGTTGACCTTGCGACTGTCGGTCAGGGACGCCAGTTTCAGCAGGTCCGCCCGGTGCGCGCCGGAGATCATCGTCAGCAACGGCTTCCCGTCGGCCTCGAAGACCAGCGAGTTCGCGATCGCGGCCCTGTCGACTCCCAAAGCCTGCGCTGCCAGTACTGCGGTTGCTGCGGACTCGGGGAGGCGCCGGATCCGATCTGAGATGCCCAGGCCGGCCAGTGCGGCTTGCACCTTGCGCACTTGAGCCGGGAAATCCTGCATATCGGCAGCCTATTGGGTGTCGCCGGAAGCGCCTGCCCGACGCGTCGAGTACCCAGGTCTCCGGTGGAAGGGTGTTCCAAACCCGTTTGCTCGGTCGTGGTGGGCAGGCGAGCCTCGCCAGGTGCTCGACCCGGCCGACCCCGTGTCCATCGAGGCGATGGTCGGCCCGGAGGCCTTCATGGAGGTGCGCTATCTTGCCCACCGGCCACAGATGGAGGCGCTCGAGGTGATCCCTGCGATCGCGGCCGAGTACGGTGCTGTGACCGGCCGGGTGCGTACGGCCTGATCTCGCGCTACCGCCTCGAGGACACCGAGGACACGGGTTCCAGTCTGATGGGCGCACGGTGCACGGATCTGTTTGTTGGTGTTCGTGTAGTTGGTGGGCGTTCGTCGCGCGACGAGCAGCCACCAACTGCACGAACACCAACAGAAGAAGGATTTCGGTTCGCCACCGCTGGAAGTCGGTGCGGTGATCAGCCAATTCCACGCTCACAGTGGGGGCAACGACCGCGTGTGCGTCCGTGCCCGGCACAGGAAGCGTCGACTACCGGAATCGACTGTCCCTGAAATCCGAAGGATCACTCAAGCCGTGGTGGTGGTTGGCTGATCACCGCTGAGGCTTCCGGTGCCTCGGTGTTGTCGGCCACCCCGAATCACGCCGTTCTGCCCTTGGCGGCTCGTTGACCTCACCCGGATGCGCCGCAGTGAGGTGCCACCGCCCTCCGGAGCTTGTGCATCATGATGAAACGCGACTGCACCTGGAATCCTAGGTCCGCGCTATTCGCTCAGGCGCAGCCTGCAGATCACTGCCCGCACCTCGTCCTGCGGGATCTTCACCACCCGCCGGTCGTAGGTGAGCAGGCCGTTGGTCTCGTCCTCGACGTCGGACAACTGTGTGTAGACCGTCGCGCTCAGCCCGCGGGGGACCGCCGGCAGGATCTGGTCGGTGTGCAGGGTGCGGAAGGCGTCGGCCAGCAACGCCACCGACCCGAAACGCCGGTATCCGAACTCGGTGTCACTGGTGCTGTGGTGCTTCAGATGCAGGCTGTAGCCGCCGTATTCGGTAAGGGCCAGCACACGGGGATCCGGCCGGCGCGGCACCCGGAACGGTTTGAAGTAGACGTGCCGGCTGTGGAAGTCCCCGCCCCCCTGATCGTGCCAGCCGCTGGCGTGATCGACCTGGCGGCTGGGATCGAGGCGTTCGATGTCGCGCGCGACGGCGTTCGCGTCGAACTGCCCCCAGCCCTCGTTGAACGGAACCCACACCGCCACGCTCGTGCAGTTGCGCAGCAGGTCGATCGTGCGTCGCAGCTCGCCAAGCCACTGCGTCCGGGCCTGCGCATCCGTGCGCGCGAACAGGCGGTACCTGCTGTCCTTGAGGTGCAGAGGGGTCACGGCCGGCACTTCGACCACTCGCCGGTGGTACGTGCCGCCACCGTTGACCATGTCCTGCCACACGAGCATCCCGAGCCGGTCGCAGTGGTAGTACCACCGCAGCGGTTCCACCTTGATGTGCTTGCGCAGCATCGTGAAGCCGAGGTCCTTCATGGTGGCGATGTCAAAGACCAGCGCTTCGTCGCTGGGGGCGGTGT
This sequence comes from uncultured Actinomycetota bacterium, assembly GCA_963704075.1. Taxonomy (GTDB): domain Bacteria; phylum Actinomycetota; class Actinomycetes; order S36-B12; family UBA10799; genus JADKAV01. The sequence continues at coordinate 148,772 of CAVPGV010000019.1, read as the reverse complement.
ACAGCCCGTCGGACCAGTAGCCCTGATCCAGCACGCCGGCGTGGAAGTACGGGCGGCCGTTGAGGTGCAGGCGACGGATTCCGTGCGCATCGGGTGCCACGCCGAACGTGCGCAAACCGACGTAGGAGTCGACGACGTCATCGCCGGCGGTGATCCGCAGGCCGTAGAGGAATGGGTCCTCCGGCGACCAGAGGTGGGGATCGGGAACCACGATCCGGATCGGTGTTCCCGACGTGCCCGCGCCGTGGGCGACGACAGCGTCGCCGGCCAGGACCTCCACCCGGCATCCGGTTACGGAGTCGCTGACCTCGACGGTGACGCTCACCTGGTCGAGGGCTGGGTCGATGAGCAGCGAGGTGATGTGTGCGGCGGGAACACATTCGAGCCAGACCGTCTGCCAGATCCCGGATTGGGCCGTGTACCAGATGCCGCCGGGCTGCAGTCTCTGTTTGCCGCGGGATCCAGGGCCGGTGTCCGACGGATCGGTCACCACGACGTGCAGATCGTTGTCGCCGTCGTGCAGGTGTGTCGGTGATGTCGAAGCTGAAGGGGAGGTAGCCGCCCACGTTCTCACCCACCACGTGACCGTTGACGTGCACGCGGCACCACTGGTCGACCGCGCCGAGATGCAGGATGACCCGTTGCCCGGACCCGACAGCCGGGGCTGGAAATGCGCGCCGGTAGTGCAGGTACTCGCCGGGCTGCAGCTGCCGGTTCACCCCGGACAGCAGTGCCTCGGGGGAGAAGGGCACCACGATGCGACCGTCCCAGTCCTTCGGTTCGGTCGCGGCGATCCGGAAGGCGTAGTCCCACGGGCCGTTGAGGTTCACGTAGGAGTCCCGGCGCAATTGTGGACGGGGGTACTCGGGCAGCGGATGCTCGGCGTCCAGGGATTCGCCCCAAGGGGTGAGCAGTCGGTGGTGGGCGGGCTTCATCCGCGGGTCCTCTGCAGGGCCCGGATCGGAATGACGATCAGCAGACTGACCACCGCGGCCGCGACGAAAATGCCCGGGGTGGGAACCTGCTTGAACTGCCCGAACTCCTCGTAGTACTCGTCGGCGCCCCGGATCATCGCCGCGCCGATGAAGGGTCCGATCACCATCGGGATGAGCACGTAGCCGATCATCCGCAGTCCCTGGACCATGCCGACCCGATCCGGTGGGGAGTAGTCGCGGATCGCGGCGCCCACCGCAGCCGTCGTCAGCATCATCCCGGACATGGTGACCAGTCCCGCCAGGATCACCGGCAGCAGGCCTCTGGCGAAAGTCATGAGGATCAGCCCGCTGAGGTAGATGGCCGCCGCTGGCAGCATCGCGGTGACTTTGCCGACGCGGTCGATGACCCGGCCGCCGAGCACGCTGATCGCCGCCGCCCCGGTGAGGACCACGCCGAGCACCAGTGCGTACGCGTCGATGCGCAGGTAGCGCTGCAGGTAGATCAACAGGTACGGCAGGAAGACCTGGGTGGAGACCCCCAGCGCCGCCAGCGCGGTCAGCGCCCAGTAGAGGCGCGGGTTGTTCTCGATGGACTCGCGTCGCAGACCGTGCACGATCGAGCGCCACAGGCTGTCCTTCTGGACGGGTTCGTTGGGGACGTCGCGGATGAGGATCAGGGCCACCAGTCCGGAGGCGATCATGAGGGCCCCGACGACGATGAAGAACAGCTGCCAGTCGCCGTTCTGGGTCAGACCGTCGAGGCCCCCGAAGACCAGGAGCATGGACAGCAGCGGCAGCATCACCAGCACGGCTTCGACCCGGCCCCGGTTGTCCGGGGAGGTGACGTCGGTGACCCAGGCGTTGAACGCGGCATCGTTGGCACTGGCACCGAGGAAGCTCATCACGCAGTCCAGCAGGATGACGGCTGCGGTGGCGGCGGTGACCGCACTGACGACGGGGACGAATGCGGCCAGCGCGTCGACGGTGATGAAGCCGAACAGCATCGTGGTCAGGCCCCACAGGACGTAACCACTGACGATGAACAGTCGCCGTTTGCCCACCCGGTCGGACAGCGGCCCGATGAGGATGGCCGCGGTGGTGGCGGCGATAGCGCTGAGCGCGACCATGAGGGCTATGGCGTTGGGATTGTCAGTGATCGTGTCGTAGAGGAATACGTTCAGGTAGAGGTTTTCGACCGTCCAGGCGATCTGTCCGACGAGGCCGACGATGATGACTGCCAGCCAGACCCGGGTGCTCAGGGCGGTGGGAGCGAGCGCCCGGGTACTGGGGTCGGGGTGTGTTTGAGGATTCGGCAACGTCATCGGATCGCCTCCTTTCGCCCGGTACATCCCGACCGTAGCGGGGACCGTGGCCGGTCGGTGAGAAGATCGACAGCACCCGGAAATAGTACGAACGTACGTTCGATTAAGTCTTGACGTAGGTCCATGTCAGTGTTCTCCTGGAAGTCGAACAGAGGTTCGATTCAGATGGGAGATGATCGTCATGAGTCGTAGCTATCGCCGGGCCGACGCAGCCATCCATGTCAGGTGTTCGGCCGGTGGTCCTGAGCAGTTCCTGTGGCACAACCGGTTGTACCGGGTGAACCAGGTGCTGCAGCAGTGGGAGCGGTCTGCGGTGTGGTGGAAGGACGTCCGCACCACACCGACCGGACGGGATCACCAGACCTGGCGGGTCGAGGCGTCCGCGGGTCGCTGTGATGCCGAGGGTGTCTATGAGTTGAGTCTCGATCCTGCGTCCGGGCAGTGGTACCTGCTGCGGACCTTCGATTGAGGTGACCGGGATGACTTCAGTCGTATTGACCCGCGCGGGCAAGGACCTGCTGCGCACCGCACTGATCGCTCTGGACGACGCCTATCAGGCGCCGACCGCAGCCGATCGTTATGTGGCCGCGCATGTTGCGGCATTGCGTGCCGGGGCGGCTCTGCTGGCCACCCGGGCCAAGCCCACCCGGTCCTCGCGCATCCGCAGCGTCTGGCAGATGTTGCCGACGATCGCCCCTGAGTTGCAGGAGTGGTGCACGTACTTCGCGGTGATCGGCCAGCGGCGGGTATTCGTCGAGATCGGACGCGAACACGTCACCCAGCGGCAGGCCGACGACCTGATGCGCGACGCGGAGGCGTTCACCGAACAGATCGCCGGCATCCTCGGGGTGGGTCTACCGATTCCCTCGACGTGGCGCACTGCCGGGTGAGCATGTTCGCCCACCTGCACGTTGCCTCCTACTACTCCCTGCGGCACGGGGTCTGTTCCCCGCAGGAGTTGGTGCAGCGTGCCGCCGAACTGGACCAGCCGGCCATCGCCTTGACCGACCGGGACGGGCTGTACGGAGCCGTGCGGTTCATGCAGGCCTGCATGAACAACGGGATGCCCGGAATCCTCGGCGTGGATCTGGCCCAGCACCCAGGTGCGTCGGACCGGCCGGAAACGGTGCACCGCACACCTGCCCGCGGCGGCGTCTGGCGCGACCGCCGCGACCCCCGCGTCGTGCTGCTGGCCCGCGGCGGTCGTGGCTGGGCCGCCGTGAGCAGGTTGGTGTCCGCGGCGCATACGACCGGGGAGCGGGGCAACCCCGTCGTCGGCTGGGATCTGCTCGAGGAATTCGCCGGAACGGGGGATCTCAGCGTCCTGCTCGGCCCGGATTCCGAGGTGGGCCGGGCCATCAGCCGGCACCGCTTCGACCTCGCCGATACGCTGCTGCGGCGGTGGCGGGAGGTGGCCGGGGATCAGGTGTACCTGGAGATCGTCAACCACCGCACGGCTCCTCGCGCGCTCGGCGAGCAGCGACCCGGTCCGGATCTGTCCACGGCCATGGCCAAGCGGATGTGGCAGTACTCCCGGGAGCGCCGGATACCGGCGGTACTGGCCAACGCCGTGCGCTACTGCCACCCCCGGCAGGCGGCCACCGCCGACCTGTTGGATGCCATCCGCCGGCTGGTCCCGCTGGACAGCCGGCACCTGGACCGGGAGAACTCCGGGGGGTTCCTGACCCCCACCGGCCACATGCGCGGAGTCGCCGAACAGGTCGCCGGGCCGGATGCGAGCCGCCTGCTCGGCGTCACCGCGGACCTCGCCGAACAATGTGTCCTGGACCCGGTGGCCGATTTCGGGATCGGGGACATCCACGTGCCCGAACTCGACGTCCTGCTGTCCGGTCGCCCACCCGCGCAACCGAGCGGTCCGATCATGGCCGGATACTCCGCCCGCCGGCACCGCCACGCACAGCGTCGCGAGGACGCGGTACGTGCCGATGCCCTTCTGCGGGCTCGTTGTGAAGCGGCGCTGCACACCCGGTTCACCCCTCGGGAGGTGAAGGCCGCGTCGTCGCGGCTCGACGATGAACTCACCGTGATCGCCACACTGGGTTTCGCCGGGTACTTCTTGACCGTCGCCGAGGTGGTGGACCTGATCCGGACGATGCGGATCCGGGTGGCCGCCCGCGGTTCGGGTGCCGGCAGCGTGGTGAACTACCTGCTGGGCATCTCCGGGGTGGATCCGATCCGGCACGACCTGCTCATGGAACGCTTCCTCTCGCCGTTGCGCCGGGTGCTGCCCGACATCGACATCGATGTGGAGTCCGCTCGCCGCACCGACATCTACCGCCGTATCGTCGACCGGTTCGGAGCCGATCGCAGTGCCTGCGTGAGCATGCGCGACACCTACAAGGTCAGGCACGCGGTCCGGGATGTGGGGGCCGCACTGGGGTTCCCCGCGGGAGAGATCGACGACTTCGCGAAGGCCTTCCCGCACATCCGCGCCCGTGACGCCCGATCGGCGCTGGCCGAACTTCCCGAGTTGCGGACCTCGATGGTCGGCAAACTCGCCGATCGCGGGTTGCTGGACGGCTTCTTGCACTTCGTGGAGTCGCTGGACGGCCTGCCCCGGCACATCGCGCTGCATCCCTGTGGCGTGTTGCTGTCCGACTCGTCGTTGCTGGACCGCACCCCGGTGGAGGCCAGTTGGATGGGGTTCCCGATGAGTCAGTTCGACAAGGACGACGTCGAGGCGATGGGTTTCCTGAAACTCGACGTGTTGGGCATCCGGATGCAGTCGGCGATGGCCCACGCGGTCAGTGAGGTCCGCCGGGTGGACGAGGTGGCGATCGACCTCGACGCCCTGCCCTTCGACGACCAGGACACCTTCGAGCTCATCACCGCGGCCAAGACGCTGGGATGTTTCCAGATCGAGTCGCCGGGACAGCGCGAGTTGATCGGCAAGTTCGGCCCGCGGGACTTCAACGACCTGATCATCGACATCTCCTTGTTCCGGCCGGGACCGGTGAAGAGCGACATGATCACCCCCTTCCTGTCCGCCCGGCACGGCTGGCGCGAACCCCTGCACCTGCACCCCGACCTCGAGCCGGCGCTGCGGGAGACCCACGGCGTGGTGGTGTTCCACGAACAGGTTCTGCGGCTGGTGTCGGTGATGAGTGGCTGCTCGCTGGCCGAGGCCGACGAGGTGCGCCGGCAACTGGGCACCCCCGACGGTCAGGTGCAGGTACGGACCTGGTTCATCCCGGCGGCGTTGCAGAAGGGCTATGACCTGGCCACGGTGGAGCGGGTCTGGGAGGTCTTGCGGGCCTTCGCCAGCTTCGGGTTCTGCAAGGCCCATGCCGCGGCGTTCGCCCTGCCCACCTACCACTCCGCCTGGTTGAAGCGGCACCACCCAGCGGCGTTCCTGGCTGGGGTGCTGACCCACGACCCGGGGATGTATCCGAAGCGACTGATCCTCGACGAGGCCCGCAACAGCGGGGTCACCATCCTGCCGTTGGACGTCAACACGTCGACCGGGGAGTACCGGGTGGAGAAGGTGGCGGACCGGTACGGCATCCGGTTGTCGCTGGCCGACGTCAAAGGCATCAGCGACGTGGAGGTCCGGCAGATCGAGACCGCGCAGCCCTTTATCGACCTTGCGGACTTCTGGTCGCGGACCGCCGTGGCGCGGCCGGTGGTCGAACGCCTCGTGCGCGCCGGGGGATTCGATGCGGTCCATGGCATCACCGGATCCCGCCGGGTCGGGCACATCACTCGCCGGGATCTGCTGCTGCAGGTCGCCGACCTGCACCGCTGTGGTGGCCGGCGCCGGGTGCGGCCGGCCCAGGTGACATCACCGGCCGGTGGTGGGCTGGCCGCGAAGGTGGCCTCCCAGTCGAAGGCGCCCAGGACGTATGCAGCCGACGTCGCGCAGTTGGCACTGCCGATCGGTGAGCCGGAAGGCGCCAGCGGCCTGCCGGAGATGTCGGTGGCCGACCGGGTTCAGGCAGAGGTGGAGATCCTCGGCCTGGACGTGACGCGCCACGCGATCTCGTTCTACGAGCCGATGTTCGCCGAACTGGGCGTGGTGCGTGCCAGGGATCTGCTGGCGCACCGATCCCGGGCGCAGGTCATGGTCGCGGGGATCAAGGTGGCCACCCAGACCCCGCCCATCCGCAGCGGTCGACGGGTGATCTTCTTATCCCTGGACGATTCCACCGGACCCATCGACCTCACGTTCTTCGAAGATGCGCAGGGACCGTACGCCCGCACGGTCTTCCATTCCTGGCTGATGCTGGCAACCGGGGTGATCCGGCGCACCGGACGCCGGGGGATCTCGGTGCGTGCCACCGGATGCTGGCCGTTGCCCGAACTCCATGCGGTGTGGCGCAGCAAAGGGGTGGCAGGGGTGTACGAAGTGCTCAACGCCGCGGTGGCCATGGGGGACGAGGTTCGTCGGATGGAGGATCCGACCGAGGCCACGGGAACCTCCGATCCAGCCGTACGCCGGGTGCTGGTCCATGCCAGCGGGTTCCGGCAGTCGCCCTATGCGGATGTCCGCCCGGCGGGTTCCTCGGCGAAACAACCACCGGCGAAGTTGTGGCACTCCAGTCCTGGCAGTGCGGGGTAGACATGAGGCAATGCGGAGTAGGCGAGGATGCCATCAGGAGGCGGCGATGAGCAGGCGCACCACCGGCAAGCTGGACTTCCCAGCGCCGCGTGACGATTCCACGTGCACGATCCTGCACGTGGACATGGACGCCTTCTATGCCTCGGTGGAACTGCTCAGCCGACCGATGCTGCGGGGCAAGCCGGTCATCGTCGGCGGATCCGGGTCCCGGGGGGTCGTGCTGTCGGCCACCTACGAGGCCCGTGAGTTCGGTGTGCGCGCTGCCATGTCCATGGGCCGGGCGCGCAGGTTGTGCCCGGACGCGCAGGTGATCGCCCCGGACCACCGTCGCTACTCGAGGGTGAGCGCCGGAGTCATGGAGATCTTCTCCTCGATCACCCCGAGTGTCGAACCGCTGTCCCTGGATGAGGCGTTCCTGGACGTCAGTGGTGCCCTGCGTCAGTACGGCAGTCCGACACAGGTCGCCGAGACCCTGCGGGCACGGGTGTTCGACGAGCAGGGCATCACCTGCTCGGTCGGCGGCGCTCCCAACAAGTTCGTGGCCAAGGTGGCCAGCGCCCACGCCAAACCCGACGGTGTCCTGATGATCCCGGCGGAGTCGGTGCTGGCGTTCCTGCACCCGCTGCCGGTCGGCGCGCTGTGGGGGGTGGGTCCGCGCACGGAGGAACAGTTGCACAGCCTCGGTGTGCGGACCGTGGCCGACGTGGCGCATCTTCCACGCCCGGTCCTGCGCCGGGCGCTGGGTCCGGCGGCCGGCGGCCACCTGGCCGACCTGGCGTGGGGCCGTGACCAGCGGCAGGTGAGTACGACCACCCGGGAGCGCAGTGTGGGCTCAGAGCACACGTTCGCCGGAGACGTCGACGACGACGAGGTCATCCACCGTCACCTCTTGAAGCTCTCCGACCACGTGGCCGCCCGGTTGAGGTCGGCCGGTTGGGTGGCGCGCACGGTATCGATCAAGGTCCGGTTCGCCGACTTCACCACGCTGACGCGTTCCCGCACGCTGCCGGAAGCGACCGATGTGGGACGCGACATCTACCACCAGGCGGGCACCCTGTACGACGCCCTGGGCCTGCAACGGGCCCGCCTGCGACTGGTCGGGGTCCGTGCGGAGAAGCTGACGCCCGCAGATGTGGCCATCCACCAGATCGCGCTGGACGAACCGGTGGCCGGTTGGCGGGAAGCGGAGACCGCGGTGGACCAGGCGGCGGCGCGGTTCGGGGATGGCGTCGTGCGTCCCGCGAGCCTGCTCGATATCGGCCGATCGGACGATGTCTGAGGATCTTGACCGGAACCTGACACATCAAGGGACCTCTCGGGTTTCCTTTCATGCCCGCTACCCGTATCGTTACCATTAGCCGCGAAGTATCGAACTAGCGGAACCTCAAGTACGGAGGAAGGAACGTGCCCCTCTCAGAGCATGAGCAGAGACTGCTCGAGCAGATGGAGCGGGCCCTCATGGCTGAGGACCCGAAATTCGCCACTTCTTTGCGCCATGGTTCGTCCGGGGCCGACCGTCGCCGGATCATCGGAGGTGTCGTCGGGGCGCTGGCCGGTATGGGATTGCTGCTAGCCGGGGTCTCGGCCAGCCTCACGCCGTTGGGCGTCGTTGGCTTCATCGTCATGCTGGCATCGGTGTTCCTGGTGGTTTCCGGCCTGCGTCATGGACCCGCCAAGAAGGCTGAGGCCGACGGGACGTCCGCACCCGGACCGACCACCGGACCCAGCCCGAAGCCCGCGAAGGGTCAGTCCGGCTTCATGTCACGGTTCGAACAACGCTGGCAAGACCGTAATCGCCGCGACGGCAGGGAGAGCTGAATCTCGGCGAAGAGCGTTCGCGCTCCTTGCACGTCGTGCTGAAAACGACTCATGTCGTTGTGACCTTTCGACAATGTCAATCGGAATGCCGTCGTGCGTTCCACAACGAAGCGCATCTACGGAATCAGTTGAATCCGGGTCCGTATTGCACTCCTTCAGGTGATTTTCGCCCCCGATGGGTATTGTTTCGCCGGCACGGGTGAATTGGAGTGGCATAAGATCTCGTCACGGGGGAGAGGAGCGTGGTTTTGGCTGCCGACCAGGACTGTCTCGGGACTCTGCTCGACGTGACATATGTCCTGCAGTTGCAGCCGGAGGTGCGGTTGGAGTACATCTCCGAGTCGGTGGTTGATCTGACCGGGTACCGCCAGGGCGACTACACGGCGAATCCGCGGTTGTGGCTCGGTGCGGTCGACCCGCGCGACCGTGAACTGATGTTGGCGGCGTTCAACGCCGCTCCCTCGACCCCCACCATGATGAACCTGCGGGTGCGCACCCGAGCCGGCGGTTCGGTATGGGTGCATCAGATCGCGCGCACGGTCGTGAAGAAGGGCGACGTCCTGCTGTTGTGCGGAGGGCTGACCGCAGATACCCGCCCCGTCCGAGCCCGCCGCGGCCGTGGACGGCCGATACCGGATGGTCGCCGAAGGGGCCGACGATGTGGTGCTGGAGACCGACCGGGCCGGGCACGTGCTGTGGGTCTCGGACTCGATCACGTCATCGGGCTGGAGTCCGCAGCGCCTACTCGGGAGTGCGCTGGGCGATCTGTTGGCAGAACGCGATCGCGGGGTGATCGCCGAGATCCACGCGCCGTGTGCTGGACGGCGAGACCGTTTCGGGCGTGATCGTGCGCATGGTGACCGCAGATGGCAAGCTCCGGTTCATCTCCACCACCGCTCGTCCTGCTCGCGACTCGCAAGGACACGTCACCGGCGCGGTGCTCGGCTGGCACGATGTCGACGAGGTCGCCCGGGCGCACCGGACGGCCGAGGTCGAGCGGCAACTGCTGCGGGCCACCCTGGATGCCCAACTTGACGCCCAAGTACTCATGGAGGCCATCCGGGATCGGGACGACACGATCGTGGACTTCCGTTTCATCGAAGCCAATCCGGCGGCCTGTCGGTTCCTCGGCCTCGCCCGCCAGGATTTGGTCGGACAAACCGTCTCCGACGTCGATCCAGGCGTCCTGGGTGGCGCGGAATTCGCTCGATTGAGCAGGGTCATCACCGAGCGTGTGCCCCTGGTGCTCAACGACTTCGCCTACCGGCCCCTGAATGGTGGTGCAGGGCGATTCGATCTGCGAGCGGTCCCCGTCGACGACGGCCTGGCCGTCACCTGGCGGGACGTCACACAGCGCTTCGCGGCTGCGCAGGCCCTCGTGGAGTCCGAGCAGCGCTACCGGGTTCTGCTCGAGGAGAGCAGCGACATCGTCGCCTTCCAGGACGTGGACGGATCGGTGAGGTGGATCTCGCCAGCGGTGCGGCGCCTGCTCGGATGGTCCCCCGACGATGCGATGACCGACCCGGTGGCACTGGTTCACCCCGACGACCTCCCGATGGCACGTTCGGTGTTGCGTGAACTGTTGGGAGGGGCAGGATTCGGCGAGCACCCGCCTGCGTTTGAGGCGCATCGATGGCGCCTATCGGTGGATGCAGGCCACCGCGCGTGCGGTTCGCGGCGAGCGGGGGGAGGTGCTGTCGATCGTGGTGGTCATCCACGACATCCAGGCGCAGATGCGATTCCCAGGAGGCGCTCGAGGCCTCCGAGGCCCGCTACCGGCTCCTGGCCGAACATGCCACCGACGTGGTGTACCAGGTGTCGATCGACGGAATCACCGAATGGGTGTCCGACGGGGTCCAGTCGATCCTCGGATTCACTGCCCGCAGGATTTCATCGGCAAGCCAGGTCTGGACCTGATCGTGCACGAGGACCGGGAGCGGGTGGTCCGGGAGACCGAAGAGGCCCTGGCCGGTGTGTCGAAGTCGATCGCGATTCCGGATGCCGACCAAGAGCGGCGAGGTCCGCTGGGTCGAGGCGACGGTGCACGTCGTGCGCGACGATGATGGTCAGCCGATCAAGATCGTGGGTGGATGGCGCGACATCCAGGCCGAATTGGAGGCCGAACAGGCCCTCGATGCCCGGGCCCGCACCGACGACCTCACCGGTCTGGTCAATCGGCGCGAAGCCCTCGCCCAGTTGGTGCATTCCCTCTCATCGGACGACGCAGACCGTGACCAGTTGGCCGTGGCCTTCTGCGACATCGACCGGTTCAAGGGGATCAACGACTCGCTGGGACACCGCGCCGGGGACCGGCTGTTGCAGATCGTGGTGACCCGGATCCAGTCCTGCGTGCGATCTGCGGACATCGTGGCCCGGGTCGGAGGTGACGAGATCCTGCTGATCCTGAAGGGAGTGCGCAGCATGGACGACGCGATGGCCATCGCCGAGAAGGTCCGGCTCGCTGTGCGCGAACCCGCGCAGACTCGACGGTCACGTCGTTCCCACCTCCATCAGCATCGGGGTAACGATGGCGGCAACTGATGACGATGTGGACGCGCTCGTGGCCCGCGCGGACCAGGCCATGTACTTGGCCAAGGAAGCTGGCCGGGATCAGGTCGTGCGGCTCACCTGACCAGCACCGTGCGCACGCCGAAACTGTCTTGATCCTTGTCGACGGTCGTGTCGCGGGCTGACGGTCCCATGTGGGCTGCCACCTGCGGGTCAGCTCGTCATCGACGCTGCTGAACGGGTGCCCCGGACGTGGCGCGGAGGTCATGCCCAGTCTGTGGTCATGAAGGAGCCAAGCAACCTCTCGGTGAGTCACAGGCCGTTCTGTCGCCAGAAGGCGTAGTGCCCCCGTTCGCAGGCGGGCCAAAGCCGAAGCGTCGGGGCGCCACCAGAGGCCGCGCCAACTCCCCGGCTGAGTTCTGAAGACCTCTGAACGCAGGCTGCAGTCCACTCCACGCGCTGCGTCCGCGATGGGCGAGGGAGGAGGTCCAGGGTGCAATGGGGAGTTGAAAACGTACTGAGTGGTGATAAGTGGAGGGAAATGGAGTACTGTGGGGCTCCAAGTGACGATCGTTGAAGGAGGTGGGGTCCGATGTTTCTGGGCACCCATACTCCGAAAGTCGACGAGAAGGGCCGGATTATCCTGCCGGCGAAGTTCCGCCCCGGACTGTCCGACGGGGTGGTGCTGACCAAGGGGCAGGACCGATCGCTGGTGCTGTGGCCCATAGCCGAGTTCGAAGCGGCAGCCGCGAAGGTGCGCGAGGCTTCCCAGTCCAATGCCGGCGTGCGTGCCTACTCGCGCGTGCTCTTCTCCAGCGCCTTCGATCAGGTGCCGGACAAGCAGGGCCGGATCACGGTGCCGCCGTCGCTGCGCGACTACGCCGGCCTGCAACGGGAGTGTGTCGTGGTGGGCAACCATTCCACGGTCGAGATCTGGGACGAGCAGGCCTGGAACGAGTATCTGCAGACCCAGGACGACCAGTTCGCCGGACTGACCGAGGAGGTGGTGCCGGGACTGTTCTAAAGGACCGAATCGACAACCCGACCGACCTGAACCCCATGAACTGCGGCCCCCGGCCGACGCAGCACCGGCGGTGAACCCACCGCCATTCATCTTGAATCACTTCCCCGGATCCAAGATGGCCCCATCCGCATCGCGCGGACGGGGACCGGAGTGCATGGACTGACGAGGAGAAGACCCAGCGTGGACACGGACATGCGGCACGTACCGGTGGCGCTCGAGCGCGTCCTGGAACTGCTGGCACCGGTCCTGGACACCGAGCCGGGGCTACACCCTGTGCTCGTCGATGCCACCACGGGACTGGGCGGTCACAGCGAGGCGGTACTCGCGCGATTTCCCGCAGCGCGCGTCATCGGCCTGGACCGCGACCCGCAGGCGGTGACCGAGGCGACCAGCAGACTGGCACGGTTCGGTGACCGGGTCCAGGTGCAGCACGCTCGCTACGACCAGATGGACGAGGTGCTCGACGCTTCGGGCATCGGTCCGGTGGATGCCGTCCTGTTCGACCTCGGAGTCTCGTCGATGCAGATCGACGAGATCGAACGTGGCTTCGCGTACTCGCGGTCCGCCCCGCTGGACATGAGGATGGACACCACCAGCGAATTGACCGCCCAAGAAGTACTGAACAACTATCCGCAGTCGGAGTTGGCGCGGATCCTGTGGCAGTACGGCGAGGAGCGTTTCGCCCGACGTATCGCCCGCCAGATCGTCGCGAACCGGCCGCTGAGCACCAGCGACGATCTGGTCGCCGCCGTGGATGCTGCCATTCCCGCGGCCGCCCGACGCAAGGGGCACCCGGCCAAGCGGACCTTCCAGGCCGTCCGGATCGAGGTCAATGGCGAACTCCTCAGCCTCGAGCAGGCGCTGCCGGTCGCCCTGCACCGGTTGCGCCCCGGTGGGCGCCTGGTCGTTCTCAGTTATCACTCCTTGGAGGACAAGATGGTCAAGAAGGCACTGCGGCGCGGTTCGCAGGACTCCGCGCCACCCGACATGCCGGTGGTCCCGCCCGACTCGCGGCCGTGGCTTCGCCTGATTACGCGTGGATCAGAGGTAGCGTCGGAACAGGAAATCGCGGCGAATCCACGGGCACGTTCGGTGCGTCTGCGGGCTGCGGAGAAAGTGCGGGAGGCATCATGACGGTCGTACCCCATGCGGGTTCGCGCCGCACGGTGCTGAACCGTTCGCTTCCGGCCCATCGGGCCACCCGCACCGGTGTCATGAGCTCCAGCGCCTTCGCGATCGGGGCGCTGGCCGTGCTCAGCCTCGGACTGCTCATTCTTCTGGTCCTGAACACGGCACTGGCCAAGGGCAGTTTCCGGGCCCATGAACTGAGGGTGCAGACCGCCGAACTCGCGCAGCGCGAGCAGGCCCTGCGCACGCAGATCCAGGACGCCTCGTCCTCGGTGACCCTGGCGAAACGCGCGAAGAAGTTGGGTCTGGTGCCCGCGACCACGCCGGTGTTCATCCGCCTGTCCGACGGCAAGATCCTCGGCGTCCCGTATGCGGCGGGATTGCCCCTGGACCCGGTCACCGGTCGAACCCCAGACGTCTGCAGGCATCCCATCCGCCGGAGCCGCTGCTGTCGATCCGTCGACCGTCGGGGAACCTGGTGCGGCAGTCCCCGGGGCGGACCCTGCGGTCCCTGCAGCCCGCGACAGCACCGGATCCGGCACTAACCGAGCCGTCTCCCGGCGTGTCGTCCGGGCCAGGCACGACCACCGAGCAACCCTTGGGAATAACCGGCGAGTAGAGCGCTGCTGCGCACGCTCGATCCGCCACCGACGAACGACAGGACGGCAGTGAGTACATCGACACGACCACCCCGTGGCCCGAGTCGATGGATCGACGGCGGCGGTAACGGCCCGGCACGCACCTACGAACCGGCGGATCCGTCACGGCGTCTGCGGCTACTGGCTCTGATCGTCGCGTTCGTCATGACGATCTTCGCCGCTCGCCTGGTCGACCTGCAACTGCTCAACCGCACTCCCCGGGCGGAGGCAGCCGTCGCCGATCGCACTGCCGTGGTGTCGCTGCCCGCGGCCCGCGGCACGATCTACGACGACAAGATGAACCCGCTGGCGGAATCCATTGTGGCCGTCGATGTGACCGCCGACCCGCGCCTGGTGACGGATAAGGAAGCGACCGCCGACTACCTGGCCCCGATCCTCAACATCCCCAAAGGAAGAGATCGTCGCTTCCTTGACCACGGACAAGCACTTCGCGTACGTGGCCAAGCAGGTGACCCCCGAGGTGTGGGACGCGGTCTCGTCGCTGGACCTGCGGGGCATCTTCGGGCAACGCACCACCAAGCGCTACTACCCCTCCGGGGAACTGGCGGCCAACGTCATCGGATACGTGCGCGAGGACGGTGAGGCCGGCGGGGGGCTGGAGTACGGCCTCGACGCGGAGTTGCGTGGCCAGGACGGGCAGAAGATCTTCGAAAGCGGACTCGGCGGCCGCCAGATCCCCACCGGTTCCGAACGCGAACGAGAACCGGTGCCGGGGACCTCCGTGCAGTTGACCATCGACTCGGATCTGCAGTGGGTCGCACAGCAGGCCATCGAGCAACGGGTCAAAGAAGTCCAGGCCGACAGCGGCACCGTCGTGGTGATCGACGTTCGGACCGGAGAGATCAAAGCTCTCGCCTCCGTCCCGACCATGAACCCGAACTACCCGGGGCAGGCCAACGACGCCAATCGCAACAACCGGGCGGTGACCGAGGTCTTCGAGCCGGGTTCCACGAGCAAGGTCATGACCATGGCTGCGGTGTTGAATGAGCGGGCCGCGACCCCCAAGACCGTGTTCACCGTGCCCTACAGTTTCACCCGGGGGGGCAGCACTTTCCGCAACCACGATGCGCATCCGACCTACCAACTGACGCTGGCGGGAATCCTCGCCAAGTCGGCGAACACGGGGACTATTGAGGCCGCCGAACTCATCGGAGAGCAGAAACTGTACGACTACATCAAGAAGTTCGGCGTCGGCGAACCCACCGGCCTGCAGTTCCCCGGAGAGAGTGATGGCTACGTCCCGCCGCCGTCGGAGTGGTCGGCGACCTCGTTCCCCACGATCGCCTTCGGGCAGGGACTGTCGGTCAACACCATCCAGGCCACGTCAGTCTTCGCCACCGTGGCCAACGGTGGGGTCCGCATGCCGTCCACGTTGATCAAGAGCTACATCGGCCCCGACGGGAAGGTCCAGCCGGCCGAGCAGCCGCAGGGTATCCAGGTGGTGGACGAGAAAGCGGCTCGGCAGACGATGCGGATGATGGAGCAGGTCGTCGGCGATCAGGGGACGGCCCAGATGGCGGCCATCCCTGGTTATCGGGTGGCGGGCAAGACCGGCACCGCCTATCGGATCAACGATGCGTGTGGCTGCTACGACAACTCGGTCACAGCCTCCTTCATCGGGGTGGCGCCGGCCGACGACCCGGTGCTCGCGGTCGGCGTCATCGTGCAGAACCCCAAACTGTCGCGCTACGGCGGTCAGACCGGTGGTCCCATCTTCCGCGAGGTGATGGTGCACGGCCTGCAGTCCATGAACGTGCCGCCCAGCGGGAAGAAGTCCCCCACGATGCCGATCTTCTCCACCGACCTCGGGCAGTGATCGATTCGTGGCACCCAGCGCCGGGCAGTTCATCCGGGAGCCGATGCCGCCGGTGTCGTTGCCTGATATCTGTCGGCTCGTCGGTGTGGAGTCGCAGTCCGGCAGCGTGACCGGCGTCACGCTGGACTCCCATGCCGTTGCGCCCGGCGACCTGTACGCGGCCCTTCCCGGTGCCAGGACGCACGGGGCCCGATTCGCCGCAGATGCGGTACGCGCCGGGGCGGCGGCGATCCTCACCGATCCCGTGGGTGTCGAACTGTCGGGCCCCTGGGATGTCCCGACCGTGGTGTGCCCGGACCCGCGCGCGGTCCTCGGTGCGGTCAGTGCCATGGTCTACGGTCATCCGGCCCGGCGATTGCGCACGTTCGCGGTCACTGGCACCAACGGCAAGACCACCGTCACCTACATGCTTGCCGCCGCACTCGCCGCATTGTCCGTGCCCACGGGCCTGATCGGTACCACCGGAACCTGGGTGGGCAATCGGCGTCTGCCGACCCTGCGGACAACCCCGGAGGCACCCGACGTCCAGGCGATCCTGGCGCACGATGGTCGCGGCAGGAATGCGCTCGGTCGCCATGGAGGTCTCCAGTCATGCGCTGGTCCTCGGACGGGTGGACGGTCTGCAGTTCGACGTCAGCGGCTTCACCAATCTGAGCCCCGACCACCTCGACTTCCACGCCGACATGGAGGACTACTTCACGCGCGAAGGCCGGCTTGTTCACCGGACAGCGCAGTCGGCGGGCCGTCATCAACGTCGACGATCGGTGGGGGCGCCGTCTGGCCGAAACGGTGACGATTCCCACAGTCACGTACGGTTTCGCGGAAGCCGACTGGACGGCTGACCTGATCGAGTCGGATGCCGCCGGCTCGCGATTCGTGGCGGTCCATGCGGGTGCGACGGTTCCGGTGCGGATCGGTGCCCCGGGCCGGTTCAACGTCGCCAACGCCCTCGGTGCCCTCGTGATGATGGCCGAGGCGGGATTCCCAGTGGAGGACGCAGCGCAGGCGATCGCCGCCTTCCGTGGCGTTCCGGGCCGCATGGAGGTGGTTCGCCCGGGTCCGGATCCCACATCCGATGTCGTGGTCGTCGTGGATTATGCACACACCCCGGACGCGGTTCGGGGAGCCTTGCTGACGATGCGCCCGCTGACGCAGGGCAAGATTTGGTGTGTGTTGGGCTGCGGTGGTGACCGGGACGCGATCAAACGTCCCGCCATGGGCAGGATCGCGGCCGAGAACGCCGATCACGTGGTGGTGACCGACGATAACCCGCGCACCGAGGATCCCGCGGAGATCCGCGCAGCGGTGCTGGCAGGGGCCCACGAGGCTGCGGCGGGGGACGTTCGGGAGATCGGTGACCGCGGCGAGGCGATCGCGACGGTCGTAGCCGCGGCGGCGCCCGGTGACACGGTGATGATCCTGGGCAAGGGCCATGAGACCGGTCAGGAGATCGCCGGCACCATCCATCCGTTCGACGACCGGGTGGTCGCTCGCGAGGCGCTGGAGCGCAGACCATGATCCCGATGACACTTGGCTGAGGCGGCCCTCGCGATGGCCGGTGACCTGCGCGACGCGACCGATGACATCGTCTTCGACGTGGTCGTGACCGATTCGCGCGAGGCAGGGCCAGGGGCTCTGTTCATCGCTGTGGTGGGGGAGACTCACGACGGACACGATCACGTCGCCGCTGCGTTGCGCGCGGGCTGTGTCGCGGCGGTCGTCAGCCGTACGGTACCCGGTCCGCACATCCTGGTCGACGACACCGTTGCAGCGGCTGGACGTCTGGCGCGAGCGGTGATCGACCGCTGCGAGGATCTGCAGGTCGTTGCACTGACCGGCTCGTCGGGCAAGACCAGTACTAAGGATCTGCTGAAGGTGGTGCTGTCGGCGGTCGCCCCGACGGTCGCCCCGCAGGGGTCCTTCAACAACGAACTCGGCCTGCCACGCACTGTTTTCGAGGTCACCTCGGCGACCCGTTACCTGGTCGCTGAAATGGGGGCCCGTGGCACGGGTCACATCGCGTACCTGTGCACCATCGCGCCACCGGACGTGGCCATGGCCCTCAACGTCGGGCAAGCCCACCTCAGCGAGTTCGGTAGCCGCGACGGCATCGCCCGGGCGAAGTCGGAGATCGTCGCTGCTCTGGGCTCCGACGGGGTGGCCGTGCTCAACGCCGACGACCCCCGTGTCATGGGGATGGCCGCCAAGAGCGCCGGGTCGCATCATCACGTTCGGACAGTCCGCCGGGGCTGACGTCCGGATCACAGCGCTGGATCTCGACGAGGGCAGGCCGGTGGTCACCCTGGCCCACGGTGACGACGAGGTGGTGGTTCGGCCCGACCTGTACGGCGAACACCAGGGTTTCAACATGGCGGCCGCCGTCGCGGCCGCGGTGGCCCTCGACCTGGATTTCGTCGCGGCTGCTGAGGCCCTGCAGTCCGTCCGGCTGGACAGCCGGTGGCGGATGGAGGTCGACACGTCGGCCGGTGGGGTGACCGTGATCAACGACGCGTACAACGCGAACCCCGAGTCGATGGGCGCCGGTCTGCGGGCCCTGGCTGCGATGGGCCGGGGAAAGCGCACCTGGGCGGTGCTGGGCGAGATGCGCGAACTGGGACCGACGTCGCCCGCCGAACACGATGCGATCGGGCGGTTGTGCGTGCGCCTGAACATCTCGCGGCTGATCGCGGTGGGGCCCGGGGCCAAGAGCATCCATATGGGTGCCGCGCACGAGGGCTCGTGGGGGGATGAGTCGATGGCCGTCGACACGGTGGAACAGGCCATCGACCTGCTCCAGGCGCAGGTGCAACCCGGGGACGTCGTGCTGGTCAAGGCGTCGCGTGCCGTCGGGCTGGAGCGGGTAGCCCAAGCATTGCTGTCGGTGACGACATGAAGCTCGTGGTGATCGCCGGACTGATCTCCTTGCTGGTAACGCTGTTCGGCACGCCGTTGCTGATCCGCTTCTTGGCGCGCCACGGCTACTCGCAGGCGATCCGGACGTCCACCGAGGGTGTTCCGTACCCCGAACACGAAGGCAAGCGGGGAACGCCGTCCATGGGCGGCCTGGCGATCCTGATCGCGCTGATTCTCGGGTACAGCCTGTCGCACCTGTACGCACAGCAGGCGCCGACCGCCTCCGGCCTGCTGGCGATATACCTGATCGCCGGGCTCGGCCTGGTCGGCATGGCCGACGACTACTTGAAGATCTTCAAACAGCGGTCCACCGGGATCCGGGCACGCACCAAGCTGATCGGCCAGGCGTTCGTGGCACTCACCTTCGCGTATGGCACGACTCTGTGGCCCGACGAGTACGGCCGTACGCCGGCCTCGAACGCGGTGTCCCTGGTCCGGGACACGCCCCTGGTCCTGCCCACCGCTCTGCTCATGATCTGGATCTGGTTCCTGATAACCGCGACGACCAACGCGGTCAACCTCACCGACGGCCTGGACGGGCTGGCGGCCGGTGCCAGTGCGATCACGTTCATGGCCTACACCTTGCTCGGGGTGTGGCAATACGGCCAGAACTGTTCGTTCGGTCGTTTCGAGCGCTGCTACGACGTGCGCGACCCGCTCGACCTGGCTGTTATCGCCGCGGCCCTGGCGGGAGCATGCGTGGGCTTCCTGTGGTGGAACGCCTCGCCGGCCCAGATCTTCATGGGGGACACGGGCTCCTTGGCACTCGGCGGCGGCATCGCGTCGTTGGCGATCCTCAGCCGCACCGAACTGCTGCTGCCACTGATGGCCGGGCTGTTCCTGGTCATCACACTGTCGGTGATCGGGCAGGTGGGCAGCTTCAAGTTGACGGGCAAACGGATGTTCAGGATGGCGCCCCTGCATCACCATTTCGAGATGAAGGGCTGGGGTGAGATCACCATCGTGGTCCGCTTCTGGATCGTGCAGGCGCTTTCGTGGCGGCGGCGTTGTCCTTGTTCTACGCCGAGTGGGTGCGGCTGTGACGGATCTGCCCGGGCCCGGCACCGTGGACTGGTCGGGAGTGCGTGTTGTGGTCGCGGGGATCGGCATCGCCGGCTTCTCATGCGCCGATGCGCTGCTTGAACGCAATGCCGACGTGGTCGTCATCGACGACCAGGACGGCCGCGACGCAGCGGAACAAGGCCCAGATCCTCGAGGTTCTCGGGGCCACCGTGCGGCTCGGGGACGGCCGGACCCTGCCGGAGGCGGATCTGCTGGTCGTGTCCCCGGGCCTGCCGCCGAGTTCACCGGTGATCCGCAGCGCCCAGGCACGGGACATGCCCGTCTGGGGGGAGCTCGAACTGGCCTGGCGCATGCGGCATCCGGAGTCGGCGCCGTGGTTGTTCGTCACGGGCACCAACGGCAAGACCACCACCACGCTGATGCTTGCCGCCATGCTGCGTGCAGCCGGGCTGCGCACGGATGCGGTGGGCAACATCGGGGTCAGTCTGGTGTCCGCGGTCCTCGATCCACGGCCCTACGACGTGCTGGCCGTCGAGGTGGGAGCCCCGCAACTGCCGTTCGTCCACACGGTGTCGCCGCACGCGGCCGTCTGCCTCAACCTGGCCGAGGACCACGTCGACTTCTTTGGGTCGTTCCAGGCATATCGCGACGCGAAGGCCCGGGTGTATGAACGCACTCAGGTCGCCTGCGTATACAACAGCCAAGACCGGGCGACCATCGAGATGGTCGAACAGGCCGTGGTCGTGGAGGGCTGCCGAGCGATCGGGTTCACCCTGGGCATCCCGGGGCGCTCGGAGGTCGGACTCGTGGAGGACATCCTGGCTGATCGGGCGTTCCTGGAACAGCGGGACACCCATGCCCTCGAACTCGCGACGGTCGACGACGTCCGCCCGCCGGTTCCGCATCAGATCGCCAATGCGCTGGCCGCAGCCGCCATGGCGCGGTCGTTCGACGTCCAACCGCGCCACATCGGCATGGGCCTACGGCAGTTCGAGCCGGCCGGGCACCGGATCGCCGAGGTCGGCCGGGTCGACGGCGTGCTGTACATCGACGACTCCAAGGCCACGAACGCCCATGCCGCGGACATGTCGCTGCGTGCCTATGACCCGGTGGTCTGGATCGCCGGTGGCCTGGCCAAGGGGCAGTCCTTCGACGACCTCGTCCAGCGACATGCGCAGCGTCTGCGGGCCGTGGTGCTGTTGGGGGCCGACCGGGAGCTGATCCTGGCCGCACTCCGGCGACACGCACCGGATGTGCCCGTGGAAGTGGTCACCGGCACGGACACTGGAGCAATGCACGAAGTGGTCACACGCGCCGCCGGTCTGGCGCAGGCGGGGGACACGGTGCTCCTGGCGCCGGGATGCGCCTCGTGGGACATGTTCACCGACTACGCGCAGCGGGGTCGTGAGTTCGCGGTCGCCGTGTCCGCGCTGGAGGGACGCTGATGGCCGTTCACCAGGGGAGCTGCTGATGTGGCACGTCGTTCCGGGTGGCGAGACGCTGCGCCGGTGGTGGAACCACCCGTTGGCCAACTACGCCCTGCTGCTGAGCACGACGATGCTGCTGCTGGTCCTGGGTATCGTCATGGTCTTCTCGGCCAGCAACGTGGTCACCTACGCCGCCGGCGACGGGGTGGGGCTGACCGTGACCCAGAAGCAGTTGATGTTCGCCGCCGTCGGCCTGGCAGCGATGGTCCTGATATCCCGAGCGTCCGTGGCCCGTATCCGCAAGGCCGCCCCGTACCTGCTGGTCGCTGCCTTCATCGGCCTGTTCCTGGTGTTCGTCCCGGGGATCGGCGTGTCCGTGTACGGGCAGCGCAACTGGATCAACTTCGGCGGTCCCTTCCAGTTCCAGCCCAGCGAACTCGCGAAGCTGGCGATCATCGTCTGGGGCGCCGACCTGCTGACGCGCAAGCGCAAGGTCATCCACGAGTGGCGTCACCTGCTGGTACCACTGATCCCCGTCTGGTTCGCGATCGTCGTTCTGATCGTGCTGGAGGGAGACCTGGGCACCACCATCGTGATGTTCCCCATCCTGGCCAGCCTGCTGTTCGTGATCGGCGCGCCGGCCCGGGTGTTCGGAGTCGCCTTCGGTGGCCTGCTCGTCATGGTGGCGGTGCTGTCGGTCACCGTCGCCTACCGGATGCAACGTTTCCGGACGTGGCTGGATCCCGCCTCCGACCCCAGTGGAGCCGGGTATCAAGTGATCCATGGTCAATACGGCTTGGCCACCGGTGGGCTGGCGGGCACCGGGCTCGGGGCCAGCCGCGAGAAATGGGGCGGTCTTCCGGAAGCCCACACGGACTTCATCTTCGCGGTCATCGGTGAGGAGTTGGGGCTAATCGGGACCGTGAGCGTTCTGGCGATGTTCGCGATCATCGCGATCGTCGCTGTACGGGTGGCGCGCAGCTCCGACGACCTGTTCGTGAAGTTGACCACCGGCGGACTGCTGGCCTGGATCATCGGACAGGCTCTGATCAATATTGGTGCTGTCCTCGGCCTGCTGCCGATCACCGGGCTGCCGCTGCCGATGGTGTCCTATGGCGGGTCGTCGCTGCTGATGTGTCTGTGCGCTATTGGGATCCTGTTGGCCTTCGCCCGCAATGAGCCGGAGACCGCCGCGGCACTGCGGGCCCGCCGCGGGGACGACCGCACCCGGCTGATCACCCCCAGGGTGCGTCACTGACCATGGGACTACGGGTGGTGGTCGCCGGAGGGGGCACTGCCGGACACGTCGAACCGGCGCTCAACCTCGCCGACGCCGTGAAGGCCATGGATCCGGACGCGGTCGTCACCGCCATCGGCACTTCCGAAGGGCTGGAGACCCGCCTGGTCCCCGCCCGCGGTTATGAGTTGGACCTCATCGAACGGGTACCGCTGCCTCGTCGGCCGACGAAGGACCTCTTCACTCTTCCCCGGCGCGTGAGCAAGGCGGTCCGCCAGTGCCGGGAGATTCTGCAGGCTCGGCAGGCCGATGTGCTGGTGGGCTTCGGTGGATTCGTCGCGCTGCCGGCATACCTGGCCGCTCGTGGCAGGGTTCCGATCGTCGTTCACGAGGCCAACGCCAAAGCCGGACTGGCCAACAAGGTCGGGCGGCGCTTCACCCCGTTCGTGGCGGAAGCCACCAGCGGGAGTCTGCCGGGTGCGGTGAGGATCGGGATTCCCCTGCGCGAGAGCATCGCGAATCTCGACCGAGCGGGGCGTCGCAGATCGGCATGTGCTCGGTGGGGTCTCGATCCGCAGCGGCCCTGCCTGTTGGTGTTCGGTGGGTCGCAGGGCGCACGGTCCTTGAACGCCGCCACCGTGGCTGCGGCACCTGCCCTGACCGCGGCCGGCGTTCAGATCCTGCACGCCTTCGGACCGAAGAACACCGACCAGGTCGAGGGCCTCGCTGATCTGCCGGACTATCACGGTGTGGCATACATAGACGGCATGGACGACGCGTACGCGGCCGGCGACATGGCGGTGTGCCGGGCCGGTGCCATGACGTGTGCAGAACTGGCTGCGGTCGGTCTGCCCGCGGTCTACGTTCCGCTGCCTATCGGCAACGGTGAGCAGCGGCACAACGCGGCCCCGGTCGTCGATGCCGGCGGCGGCATGCTGGTCGAGGATGACCAGCTGTCGGGGATCGTGCTGTCGGACGCGGTGCTTGCCGTCATCACCGATCGCGGCAGACTGGACACGATGTCCGCAAATGCCGCTGAACACGGTGTGCGGGATGCTGCCGGTCGGCTGGCGGACATGGTGATGGCTGCCGCGGTGAAGGGTGATAAGTGAGCGAGAACCCAGAGATCTCCAGGATTCCGGACTCGGTGCACATCGTCGGGGTCGGTGGAGCCGGGATGAGTGCCTTGGCCCGCCTGCTGCTGGCCCGTGGCATCCGGGTCAGCGGGTCGGATGCGAAGGACTCCCGGCGGGTGGACGCGCTGCGCGCACTCGGTGCCGAGTGTCACATCGGTCATGACCAGGCGAACGTGGGCGATGTCGGGGCGGTGGTCGTGTCCACGGCGATCTCGCCCACCAACGTCGAAGTCGTCACCGCTCGTGAGCGCGGAATCCCCATCGTCCACCGCTCCGACGCATTGGCCCTGACCACTGTGGGAAAGAACGTGCTCGCCGTCGCCGGGACCCATGGCAAGACCACAACGACCTCGATGCTGACGGTGATCCTGCAGGCATGCGGCGTCGATCCGTCCTTCGCGATCGGCAGTGAACTGCACGACTCGGGCTCGAACGCCCACCTCGGTACTGGGAACGCCTTCGTGGTCGAGGCCGACGAGAGCGACGGGTCGTTCCTGCGCCTCGACGCGCGGGTGGGAATCGTCACCAACATGGAGGCGGACCATCTGAACTATTGGGGCACTGCTGAGGCCATGGAGGCTGGCTTCTACGACTTCGGGGCTGCCATCGGCGCTCGAGGGGGCTACCTGGTGGTATGTCAGGACGATGCGGGGGCGGCCCGCCTGGGGATGACGTTGGCGGACGCAGGGGTGGATGTTCGCACATACGGCGTCGACCCGGACAGCGACTACCGCATCACCGTCGAGCGCAGCACGGCGGAAGGCTCCGACTTCGCCGTCGAGGGGCCCTTGCTGGGCGTTCAGTGCGCACGTCGGCGTGCCCGGCCTGCACAACGTGCGTAACGCGACGGCCGCCATGGTCGCCGCCGCCGGCCTGGAGCTGCCGGCAGCGGAGATCGCCCGGGGGGTCGCGCAGTTCACCGGTACCCGTCGGCGTTTCGAGTACCGGGGCGAGATCGCCGGCGTTCGGGTCTTCGACGACTATGCGCACCACCCGACCGAGATCGCGGCCACTTTGCGGGCGGCTCGTGATGTGGTGGGGACCGGACGCATCCGGGTGGCGTTCCAAGCCCATCACTACTACCGCACCGCCATGTACTTGCAGGAGTTCGGTCAGGCCCTCGGCTTGGCGGACTTCGTCGTCGTCCTGGAAGTGTTCGCGCCCGGCGAAGTGCCCATCCCCGGGGCCAGCGGTCAGGGAATGGCTGATGCCGTGCCACTGCCCGCTGATCAGGTGGTGTTCGAACCCTCTTGGTCGGCGGTGGCAGCCCACTTGGCGAATGGGGCCCAGGCCGGAGACATCGTGATGACGCTGGGCGCTGGGGACATCTCCCTGCTGGTCCCCGAGATCCTGGACCTCTTGTCCTCGAAACCGGATGTATCCACGGCATGACCATGACGGATTCGAGGACCTCGCGCCCAGAGGCGGCCAAGCGGTCGCGTCGGCCCTTGATCATCGGAGGGGTAGCAGTCGCCGTGCTGGGCGCGGGCGTGGTCTATGCAGCCGGTTGGACCTCCCTGATGGGGGTGAACACGATCACCGTGCAGGGCGCGACCGTCACCTCCAGCGAGCAACTCATCGGTGCGGCGGGTATCGAGAAGGGTACCCCGATGATGCGCGTGGACGTCCGCGCAGCGACCGCACGGCTGGCCGACCTTCCGCAACTGGCCTCGGTTGACGTGACACGTTCCTGGCCGCGCACAGTCGTCCTGTCGGTCACCGAGCGGACACCCGTGGCTGTGCAGAAGGCCGCCGGCGGCTGGGATCTGCTGGACGCCAACGGTGTCGCCTTCGTGGTCAGCACCCAGAAGCCCAAAGACCTGCCTGTGGTCCAGCGCTCGCCGGACGAGATGACCAACACCGCCATGCTGCAGGCGCTGTCAGGCATGACGCCGGAGATCAGATCACAGGTCGCGACGATCTCGGCGAGTTCTCCGAGCACGATCCGCGTGACCATGCGCAAGACCGATGCCGTGGTCAACTGGGGATCAGCGCAGGAATCGGAGTACAAGTCGCAGGTCCTGACGGTTCTGTTGTCGACCAAAGCTGGCTGGTACGACGTGTCGAATCCGGACACCCCGACCACCGCGGACGCGCCACCGGTACCGGAGGTGGTCGACACCCCTGAGGCTCCCACTCCGCAAGCGCCCACCCCACAGGCCCCGACGCCCACGCCGACGCCCACGCCGACGCCGAGTGCGGAGGGCGGCGAAGTCCCGCTGGGTGTGGTGACCGACTGACCCATCGTGTGGTCATACAGGCGAAGAAGCGGCGGGATCGGGTTGAGCACGCCCACTCCTAGACGTCCTGAGGGCGTTACAGGCCTTCGATGCGGGCAGAGCCCGTACGGATCCGAAGGCAAGCGGGTTCTTCGGATCCCCATGGCAGTGGGGTTGAGCCTGATGGTGAGCGCCTTGCCAGGGGGAGGTTCCGTGACGGTTTGAGTCACCTTTCGACATCTCCGCCCAAGCCTGACCGACCCGACCACTCACACCGAGCCTTCGGAGTTGGCGCGGCTCTGTTGGCGCCTCGATGCTTCGGCATCGGCCGGCTGCGCACGTTGGGCACAGCGCCCTCTGGGACAGAACGACCTCTGACTGGTCGGATTCTCACCGCAAGGCGGTGGATGTCTGGTCGTTCGTGGGCACCGACTGGACATGAATTCCGCTCCAACTCCGAGGCACTCCTACCTTGGCCCCCCGGACACACGGGGAGGGTTCACCAAGGTCGGCCAGGCTGCAGCGGGCTGGGTGATGTTCCATGTGGAGCAGCTGGCAAACGCAGACTTCAGGTTTCGCACCGCGCGCGTCCTGCTGGAGGCAGAAGGACTCCTCCCGAAATCCGAGGGGGCCGCTCGTAGTCGACAGCACATATCCTTTGTCGGAATGCGGGCCGAGACTGACCCTAAACCTTCGGTTAAGCCTGAAATATGGGGCATTTCGGGACTGTTTCGCAGCGTTTCCGTCTGTCGTTCCGACAAATTCGTCCAATTCTTTGGGAGAGTTGCTTGCACCTCACCTTTCCCGTACTAGTCTCCTTCTCAGAGCTCGTGAGGGGGGTCGAATAAGCCTCAACTAGAGGTTTACGGCGATCCAAGCGGCTACTTCCCCCACTGGTCTGAGAGGACCGGAACGCAACGGTGCTGCTGCGCTGCCCTGGCGCAGTGGTACCGCCACATCGTGTTGACCTCAACCTGATGTGGAGCCTTGGAACATTGACCTAGAAAGGATCTCTGGTGGCCGCTCCCCAGAACTATCTCGCAGTGATCAAAGTTGTCGGAATCGGCGGTGGCGGCGTCAACGCCGTGAACCGCATGATCGAATTCGGGCTCAAGGGCGTCGAGTTCATCGCCGTCAACACCGACGCGCAGGCTCTGCTGATGTCCGACGCCGACGTGAAGCTCGACATCGGTCGTGAACTCACCCGTGGACTGGGTGCCGGTGCCGACCCAGAGGTCGGGCGCAAGGCCGCGGAGGACCACGCCGAGGAGATCGCCGAGGTCATGCGCGGTGCCGACATGGTCTTCGTGACCGCCGGTGAGGGCGGTGGCACCGGTACCGGTGGCGCACCCGTCGTGGCACGCATCGCCAAGGAACTCGGCGCGCTGACCATCGGTGTGGTGACCCGCCCGTTCATGTTTGAGGGACGTCGCCGTGCCACCCAGGCCGAGAGCGGCATCGACTCCCTGCGCGAAGAAGTCGACACCCTGATCGTCATCCCCAACGACCGACTGCTGGCACTGGCCGACCGCACGATATCGATGATCGACGCGTTCAAGCAGGCCGATCAGGTCCTGCTGCAGGGCGTCTCGGGGATCACCGACCTGATCACGACCCCCGGTCTGATCAACCTGGACTTCGCCGACGTGAAGAGCGTCATGGCCGGTGCGGGGTCAGCTCTGATGGGTATCGGCTCCGCACGAGGAGATGAGCGCGCACAGACCGCTGCCGAAATGGCCATCTCGTCACCGCTGCTCGAGGCGAGCATCGAAGGTGCACACGGCGTGCTGCTGAGTGTGGCCGGCGGTGCCGATCTCGGCCTTCACGAGATCACCGAGGCCGCACGTCTGGTGTCCGATGCCGCCCACCCGGAGGCGAACATCATCTTCGGGACGGTCATCGACGACACGCTCGGTGACGAGGTCCGCGTGACCGTCATCGCGGCCGGCTTCGACGGCGGCGCCCCGCTGCCCCGCCTGACCACCCCGAACCGCGCCGGCATCACCGAGGGTTTCCTGCCCAGTTCCACCTTGCCGGTCGAGCGCGAGTCGATCGACCTCTCGAGTGGCTCGGACGAGGTGGGCCGGCCCTTGACGCCGGCCACTCGCGCGGTCTCCTTCGAGGACGCGCCAGGAAGTTCGAAGGACGGCGATGACCTGGACGTCCCCGATTTCCTGAAGTGACCTCAGGCACCCTGCATGGCGCCTCCTGGCTCGTCACCGACCGAAGTGCCGGTGCGAGTCAGGGGGCGTTCGCATTCAACAACCTGGCGGTCCACGTCGGCGACGACGCCCATGCGGTAGCCCAGAACCGGACCGCGGTTGCCGAGCGACTGGGGGTGTCATCGGTGGTGTTCGCCAGGGCCGCCCACTCGAACCGGGTTGCTCGGGTCAGCCAGGTCGAACACGACGTGCCCGGTGTCGACGCGTTGATCACCGATCGAGCAGACCTGGGTCTCGCAGCTCAGGGAGCGGACTGTGTCATGGTGGCGCTGGCCACCGTGGACGGCTGGATCGCGGCCGTGCACTGCGGCTGGAAAGGGCTCGTCGAGCAGATCGTGCCGCACACACTGCGGGAGCTGATCGCAGCCGGAGCCGATCTTGGAGGGGCGCGGGCCCACCTCGGCCCCAGCATCTGCGCAGACTGCTACCAGGTTGATGTGCGGCGGGCCGACGAGGTGCGGATGGTCGTGCCCGACGCGGTCGTGGCGACATCGTCCGGGGTGGGGGTGGATGTCCGGGCGGGCGTGCAGAAGCAGTTGCACGACCACCAGGTGGCATCCACGGTCGATCCCCGCTGTACCGCCGAGGATCCGGTCCTGTACTCGTATCGCCGCGACGGCGTGACCGGGCGCCAGGCGATCGTGGTCGCCCGGAGGCCGGCATGAATGACCAGCGCACGGCCGAACTGGCGCGGAATCTGGCGGCGGTTCGGGCCCGTATCGAGGCCGCGTGTATCGCCGCCGGACGACCCGTGGCGGAGTTGATCGTGGTCACGAAGTTCTTCGGTGCCGACGACGTCCACCGCCTCGCTGGGCTGGGCGTCACGGACGTGGGGGAGAACCGTGACCAGGAGGCGTCTGCGAAACACGCCCAGTGCACCGACCTCACGCTCACCTGGCACTTCATCGGACAGTTGCAGTCCAACAAGGCGAAGTCGGTGGTGTCCTACGCCGACCTGGTACACACCGTCGACCGGCCCGGCTTGGTCAAGGCGTTGGACAAGGCGGCGCACGCGGCGTCGAAACGCCAGGATGTGCTGATCCAGGCGAATCTGGATCCCACACCACGTCCGGATCGCGGTGGGTCAGCCCCCGACGATGTGCCCGGGCTGCTGGAACGCGTCCTGGCCGCCGACGGCCTTCGGGTGCGCGGAGTCATGGGGGTGGCACCGCTGGGTGGGGACCCCGGGCCAGCGTTCGCGAGACTGTCGCAGATGGCGGTCATGGTGCGCGATGTGGTACCAGATGCGGACGTGATCTCCGCGGGGATGAGTTCAGATCTCGAGGCCGCGGTGATGCATGGTGCGACACACCTGCGCATCGGCACAGCCGTGATGGGCAGCCGCCCGAACGTCAGGTACCGTCCTGTTAAGGGCGGGAAGTTCAACGAAGGAGAAGCGCAGTGAGCACCTTGCGCCAGAAGGTTGCCGTGTACCTCGGTCTCACCGAGGACGAATACGGATTCGAGTACGACGAGCGGCAGGACCGGGAAGGTCATGCCACGCGCACCCGCCCCGCCGCGGACATCGGTGTGGAGCAGAGCGCCCCTGGGGCCGACTTCGCACCCACCGGTCCGCGACGCGTCGATGCCGCGTATGACGTCGTGCGGATGAGCCCGTCGGCGTATGCGGACGTCCGGGCGATCGGCGAGAGCTTCCGTGCCGGCGACGTGGTCTCCATGGACCTCACCGGGCTGACCCCCGACGATGCCAAACGCATGATCGACTTCGCGTCCGGATTGACCTTCGGCTTGCACGGCACCATCGAGCGCCTCGCGGGCAAGGTCTTCCTGCTTACGCCGAAGGGTGTGGAACTCACCAACTCGGTGCGCTCCAGCCTGATCCCGTAGGCGGACCTGTATGAGTCCGGTCGCCAGCGTCATCGTCAACATCCTCTGGCTGTATCTGCTCGTCCTCATCGGTCGGTTGGTGTTCGACATCGTGCAGATGCTGGCGCGCGACTGGAAACCCAAAGGTTTCATCCTGGTGATCGCGGAGATCATCTACACGCTGACGGATCCGCCGTTGCGCGCGCTGCGCAAGGTGATCCCGCCCCTGCGCTTCGGCGGGATCCAGTTGGACGTCGCCTTCCTGGTGTTGTTCATCGGACTGCAGATCGTGATCGCGATCGTTGCGAGGTTCTAATCCGGCGCTTCGGTCAGAGGGGGGTGTCGGCGGGGGCTGGATGCTCGGCCTGGCCGCCTGCGCAGGTGGGACCCGCAGTCCCTCTCGGTGAGAATGCGACCAGTCACTGGTCGGATCTTCACCACGAGGCTTTCTCGGATGCGAAGGGTAGTTGAGTTCAGCCGAAGGGCGTCGGCTTCGGGTCCCGCAACGACCTTCCCGACACATATGGCCCCCGGACTGACCCGACACTGACTCCCCCTGAAATCCGAAGGCGCAAATCCCCAGCACCGGAACTATCGACCGGTGACCTTCTGGACTGCGGCGCGGCCAAGTTCTGGCGACTGACGCGCTGCAGGACTAGGCGCGCCGCAGGGCCACGCGCATCTGGGGGTCACTCATCTTCATGGTGGCGGGGGCCGCGGTCTGCACGATCTCCTCGGCGAGGATCTCCCCGGCGATCATCTCGCCATGCTTCTCGAAGGCTTCGACGACCCGGTCGTCGTCCGACTGCCACAACAGCATGACCCGGTCGGTCACCTCGAAGCCGGAGTCCTTGCGCGCCTGCTGCAGCGTGCGTACCACATCGCGGGCCATTCCCAGCACCAGTAGATCCTCGGTGAGGTGCAGGTCGAGCGCCACCGACTCGCCACCCGCGCTGGCCACCGTCCATCCCTGTTCGGGGACCTCGGTGACGATCACCTCAGTCTCATCGAGAGTCACAACCTCACCCTCAACCTCAACCTCACCTCGACTGTTGCGCAGGGCGGCGACCAGTCCGGTGGCGTCTGCGGTGGTGATGGCCTTCGCCACCACCGGGGTGCGCTTGCCGAATCGTTTGCCAAGGGTACGGAAGTTCGGCTTCACGCTGACCCGGACCAGGGCGCCCGCATCAGCCAGGGACTCCAGCGACTCGACGTTGAGCTCCTCGGCGATCTGGGCACGCGCGGGTTCGTCCAACTCCTCCCAACCCGCAGCTGCCACCAAGGCGCGGGACAGTGGCTGCCGGATCTTCATCCCGGACTCGGCACGTGCCGCGCGGCCGAGCTCCACCAGGCGGCGCACAAGCGCCATCTGGTCCTCGAGCTGAACGTCAATCGCGGACCCGTCCACCTGCGGCCACGACGCCAGATGGATGCTGTCCACCCCTTCGGAGTCGGCGAACAGGTCCTGCCACAGGCGTTCGGTGATGAAGGGGGTGAAGCCGGCCATCATCAGCACCACGCTGCGCAGGCAGGTGTGCAGCGTCTGCAGCGCGGCCGGTTCGCCGTCCCAGAACCGTCGCCTGGAACGCCGCACGTACCAGTTCGAGAGGTCGTCGATCAGTTCGGCGATCAGTCGGCCGGCGGTCTGGGAGTCGAACCTCTCCAGAGCGGCATCCACGTCGCGGACCGTCGCATGCGTACGGGACAGAGCCCATCGGTCCATCATCGTCGGCTGCGCATCGCCGCTGCCCGGTTCCCAGTCGGACAGCCCGCCGTACAGCGCTTGGAAGGATGCGGTGCTCCACAGTGTCGACAGGACCTTGCTGACGACCTCCTGCAACGCTTCCGGGCTCACCCGGCGTGCCTGCCACGGTGACCCGGAGGCGAGCATGAACCAGCGCAACGCATCGGCACCCTGATCGTCCATCAGCGGAATCGGCTCGAGCACGTTGCCCAGGTGCTTGCTCATCTTGCGGCCCTCGGCGTCGAGGATGTGCCCGAGGCACAGCACGTTGCGGTACGAGGACTGCCCGGTGACCAGGGTGCCGACCGCCATCAGCGTGTAGAACCAGCCCCGGGTCTGATCGATCGCCTCGCAGATGAAGTCAGCGGGGTAGGACTTCTCGAACTGTTCGGCATTCTGCGCCGGGTATCCGAACTGGGCGAACGGCATGGCTCCGGAGTCGTACCAGCAGTCGATGACCTCGGGCACCCGGGAAGCCGTCGCGCCACACTGTGGGCAGTCGAAGGTGATGTCGTCCACGAACGGCCGGTGCGGGTCGATCGCTGAGACGTCGCGTCCGGTCAGATCCGACAACTCCGCGCGCGAGGCGACGGCGGTGAGATGGTCCTGGTCGCAGCGCCAGATCGGCAGCGGCGTGCCCCAGTAGCGCGAGCGCGACAAGGCCCAGTCGATGTTGTTGCGCAGCCAGTCGCCGTAGCGGCCCCACTTGATCGTCTCCGGGAACCAGTTGGTCGCCTCGTTCTGCCCGAGCAGCTCGTCCTTGGCCTGCGTGGTGCGGATGTACCAGGAAGGCAACGCGTAGTAGATCAACGGCGTGTGACAGCGCCAGCAGTGCGGATAGGCGTGCTCGTACGGGACCCGTTTGAACAGCAGTCCACGGGCGGCCATGTCGGCCACCAGGGCCTCGTCGGCGTGTTTGAAGAACTGTCCGCCGACCAGGGGTACCTCCGGCGCGAAGTTTCCGTCGGCCTGCACCGGGTTCACCACCGGCAGGTCGTACTGGCGGCACACCGCGAGGTCGTCGGCGCCGAATGCCGGCGCCAGGTGCACGATGCCCGAGCCGTCGCTGGTGGTGACGAAATCACCCGGGATCACGTAGTGGGCGTCGGGGATGTCGACCAATTCGAACGGTCTCTGGTAGCGCACGCCTTCCAGATCCCGCCCGGGGATGTGGGCAAGGACTTCAGCGTCGTCACCGAGGGTGGCCGCCAGCAGATCCTCGGCCACCACGAACGTGCGCTCACCGGTCCGAGCCACCGCGTAGACCGCGTCGGGCGCAACTGCCACGGCGGTGTTCGAGACCAGCGTCCACGGGGTGGTCGTCCACACGAGCAGTTGCACGCCCGGGAAGCGCTCGGCCAAGTCGCCACCCAGGACCGGGCAGGTGACGAAGACGGAAGGGTCGACCACCGTCTCGTATCCCTGGGCCAATTCGTGGTCGCTGAGAGTGGTTCCGCAGCGGGGGCAGTACGGCGAGACGCGGTGGTCCTGCTCCAGCAGCCCGGCGTCGAAGATGTTCTTCAGCGACCACCAGACGCTGTCGATGTACTCCGGGCTCATGGTCCAGTAGGCCTGGTCCATGTCCACCCAGTAGCCCATCCGCGCGGTCATCTCGGAGAAGGCGTCCACATGCCGCAGTACCGATTCCCGGCACTTCTCGTTGAACTCCGCGATGCCGTACGCCTCGATGTCGGGCTTGCCGTTGAAGCCCAGTTCGCGTTCCACCGCGAGTTCCACGGGCAGGCCGTGGCAGTCCCACCCGGCCTTGCGGGGGACGTGGTAGCCCTTCATGGTGCGGTAGCGCGGGTACAGGTCCTTGAACACCCGGGCCTCGACGTGGTGCACGCCCGGCGTGCCGTTGGCGGTGGGTGGACCTTCGTAGAACGTCCACTGCGGAGCGCCCTCGGTCTGCTGCAGGGAACGATGGAACACATCGTGGGTCGCCCAGAAGTCGATGATCTCGCGTTCCATCGACGGCAGGTCGATCTTCGGTGGCACCGAGCGGTACATTCCACTCCTTCATCGGCAGGACTCCCCACGAGGGTATCGAGGTCGACCGGCCGGACATGTGGCCAGTGGCACTAGGGTGTGCCCGATGGTCCGAGCCAGTGTTCGAAGCGCCAGTGTGGGTCAAGCCCGGCTCGCGCACCACCGGCGTGGGAGGTTCCCATGGCCAGCCGCCCGCGTTGGTCGTGAGGGTCGCCCAACCGGCCGCCGAAGGAGCCGCGAACCGGGCTCTGGTCAAGGCCCTGGCATCGGCCTTGGGTGTGCGCCGATCCGACGTGCAGATCGTCCGTGGGCTGCACTCCCGGCACAAGCGGGTGCGGATCGAAGACCCGGGGGACGACCTGGCGCAGCAATGGGCGCGGCTGCTGTCTACCGTGGGCTGAATGAGGCATCCCGCGGTCCTGGTGGCATGGTCGACCGCCGCAGCAGTCCTGCTCGTGGACCAGTTGTCGAAGGTGTGGGCGGTGGCCACTCTCGAAGGCCAGCCCGACCGGCCGATCATCGGGGAACTGCTGCAGTTCAGTTTCGTGCGCAACCCCGGCGCCGCATTCGGCCTCGGTGGAGGCGCGACAATCGTCTTCAGCCTGGTGGCCGTCGTCGTGGCCGCGGTCCTGATCCGCATGTCGACGAAACTGGTGTCGATGTGGTGGGCGGTCGCACTGGGTCTGATGCTGGCCGGGGCGGTCGGCAATCTGCTCGATCGGATCTTCCGTGAGCCCGGCTTCCTGCAGGGGCACGTGGTGGACTTCCTGCGCCTGCCCAACTGGCCGGTGTTCAACGTCGCGGACATGTCATTGGTCACCGCCGCGGTGATGATCGTCGGTCTGAGCCTGCTCAACGTGCCGTACGACCGGCCACGGCACAGCCCGGCCGAATCCAACACCGCATGAGTCGGCGAACGTATCCCGTGCCCGAGGGGCTTGACGGACAGCGCCTCGACCAGGCGCTGTCGCGCATGCTCGGACTGTCCCGCACCCGGGCCGCCGACCTCGTCGACCAGGCGCTGATCACCGTCGACGGACAATTGCTGCCGAAGTCGGCGCGAGTCGTGGCTGAACAGATCGTGGAAGTGGAGGACCTCGACACACCGGCAGCCCCGAGGCCCGACATGGATCTGCCGGTCCTCTACGCCGACGAGGACATCATCGTCGTCGACAAACCAGTCGGTATGGCCGTGCACGCCAGTCCTGGCTGGGAGGGTCCGACGGTGGTCGCCGCGCTTGCCGCCGCCGGCTACCAGATCGCCGAAGTGGGTTCCGAGGAGCGGTACGGCGTGGTGCATCGGCTGGACGTCGGGACCAGTGGCGTCATGGTCGTCGCCCGGTCCCACCGGGCGTACTCCGCGCTCAAGCGCGACTTCAAGAACCGTGAGGTGGAGAAGACCTACCACGCGCTGGTCCAGGGTCACCCCGATCCGTCCGAAGGAACGGTCGACGCCCCGATCGGGCGGGATCCGCGTCACAGCCATCGTTTCGCGGTGACCGCCGACGGCCGGCCCAGCGTCACCCACTACCGGACCCTGGAGAGCCACCGGTTCGCGTCCCTGCTGGAGATCGGCCTCGAGACCGGCCGCACCCACCAGATCCGGGTCCACATGTCGGCCCTGAAGCATCCCTGTTGCGGGGATCTGGCGTACGGCGCCGATCCGGTGCTTTCGCAACGGCTGGGCCTGAGCAGGCAGTGGTTGCATGCGGTGCGGTTGACGATCCGACATCCGGGAACCGGCGCCCGGGTCACGTTCGATAGTCCATATCCGGCCGACCTGGCCCACGCCCTCGAGGTGATCCGGCAGGGGTGACGGTGAACCCGAAGTGACCCGATAGTTGCGTTCTGTCCTCAATACTTCGGGCCATTTCGCACCCAACGGGCTATTTGGCGGCTTGTGTCCCAGGAATCGTCCGGTTGCCTGGGGATGGGTGAGCCATGTGGGATCACCGGCTAGGAGCGGGCAGCGAACGGCCCCGGGCATCGATGGCATCGGGTTGGCGCGTCGCTCCCATGGCCGTCGGGGGATCGGCTTACTCTGGAGACCCACTCACGAGAACTGGTCAAGGGAGCCCCATGTCGGACTCGTTCGTGCACCTGCACGTGCACACCGAGTATTCGATGCTGGACGGCGCGGCACGGCTCGATGATCTGTTCACCGAGGCAGCCCGGCTGGAGATGCCGGCGATCGCCATGACCGATCACGGCAACGTGTTCGGGGCCTACGAGTTCTACAAGAAGGGCCAGAAGTACGGGGTCAAGCCGATCATCGGCATCGAGGGGTACTACGCCCCGCAGGGGCGCCACACCCGCGCGCCGTACGACTTCGGGAATGTGCCCGGTGATGAGGTGGGCGAGGACGGTGTGCCCACCATGAAGGGCAAGCAGGCCTACACCCACATGACGGTGCTGGCTGAGACCACCGAAGGCATGCACAACCTGTTCCGGCTGTCGAGCATGGCCAGCATCGAGGGTTACTACCGCAAGCCGAGGTTCGATCGGGAACTGCTGGACCGGTACGGCAAGGGCCTCATCGCCACGACCGGATGCCCCAGCGGCGAGGTCAATATGTGGTTGCGGGCTGGACAGTACGACCGGGCGATAGCAGCCGCCGCGGACTTCCGCGACATCCTCGGCCAGGACAACTTCTATGTCGAACTCATGGACCACGGCCTTGACATCGAGACCCGTCACCGCGCCGATCTTCTGCGGATCGCCAAGGACCTGAACCTGCCGCTGGTCGCCACCAACGACCTGCACTACGTGCGTGAGGAGGATGCCAGCGCCCACGACGTGCTGCTGTGCATCGGCACCCGGGCCACGGTCAACGACGAGAAGCGGTTCCGCTTCAACGGCAGCGGTTACTTCCTCAAACCAGCCGACCAGATGCGGCGGATCTGGTCGGAGTTGCCGCAGGCGTGCGACAACACGTCTGCTGATCGCCGAGCGCTGCAATGTCGAGTTCGACGACTCGGCGAACCTGATGCCACGTTTCGACGTGCCGGAAGGGGAGACCGAGGACTCCTGGATGGCCAAGGAGGTCCACCGCGGACTGGCCGAACGGTTCGCGCCGCACCCGGTTCCCGAGACCCACCGCAAGCAGGCCGATTTCGAGTTGTCGGTCATCGCCCAGATGGGCTACCCGAGCTACTTCCTGGTCACTGCGGACCTGGTGCGCTACGCGAAAGCCAACGGGATCCGGGTCGGGCCGGGTCGTGGTTCGGCGGCTGGTGCCTTGATCGCCTGGGCGATGGGAATCACCGAACTCGACCCGCTGGAACACGGCCTGATCTTCGAGCGGTTCCTCAACCCCGACCGGGTCTCGATGCCGGACATCGACATGGATTTCGACGAGCGTCGGCGCGGTGAGATGATCCGCTACGCCACCGAGAAGTACGGCGACGACCAGGTCGCCCAGATCGTGACGTATTCGTCGATCAAGGCCAAGGCCGCGATCAAGGACTCGGCGCGCGCGCTCGGGCTGCCCTACGCGCTGTCCGACCAGATCACCAAGGCCATGCCGGACCCCGTGATGGGCAAGGACATCTCCTTGTCGGGCATCTTCGACCCCAAGCACCCCCGCTACGGCGAGGCCAGCGACTTCCGCACCCTGCACGACGCGGATCCGCAGGTGCAGCAGGTCGTGGCCACCGCCCGCGGGCTGGAGGGCCTGAAGCGTCAGCCCGGCGTCCACGCCGCCGGCGTCATCCTGTCCCGGGCGAAACTCCTGGACGTGGTGCCGCTGTGGAAGCGCGACGACGGCTCGATCATCACCCAGTTCGACATGGATGCCTGCGAGAAGCTCGGACTCCTCAAGATGGACTTCCTGGGCCTGCGCAACCTGACCGTGCTCGACGACTGCCTGGACAACATCGAGCACAACAAGGGTGAGCGGGTGGTCCTGGAGGATCTGCCGCTGGACAACGCGGAGGCCTACCGACTGCTGGCCCGCGGTGACACGCTCGGCGTCTTCCAACTCGACGGCGGCCCGATGCGCGCGCTGCTGCGCTCGATGAAACCCGACTCGTTCGACGACATCAGTGCGGTCCTGGCGCTCTACCGGCCCGGTCCCATGGGGGCCAACGCCCACAACGACTACGCCGACCGCAAGAACAAGCGCCAGCCGGTCACCCCGATCCACCCGGAGCTGGCCGAGCCGCTCGAGGACATCCTGAACGAGACCTACGGCGTGATCGTGTACCAGGAACAGGTCATGACGATCGCGCAGCGGGTGGCCGGGTACAGCCTTGGACAAGCGGATCTGCTGCGCCGCGCCATGGGCAAGAAGAAGAAGGAGATCCTCGACCAGGAGTTCGGCCCGTTCGCCGAGGGGATGCGGGCCAACGGCTACAGCGACGCTGCCATCAACACCCTGTGGGAGATCCTGGTCCCGTTCGCCGACTACGCGTTCAACAAAGCCCACTCCGCGGGTTACGGGCTGGTCTCCTACTGGACGGCCTACCTCAAGGCCAACTATCCGACCGAGTACATGGCTGCATTGCTGGAGTCGGTCAAGGACAACAAGGACAAGAGCGCGATCTACCTGGCGGAGTGCCGCCACATGGGCGTCAAGGTGTTGCCGCCGGACGTCAACGACTCCCAGTCGCGGTTCACCGCGGTCGGGGACACGATCCGCTTCGGTCTGTCCGCGGTGCGAAACGTCGGGGAGGGGGTGGTCGACTCCATCGTCGCCTCCCGCACGGCCAAGGGCAGGTTCACCGACTTCCAGGACTTCCTGTCCAAGGTCGAGGCCTCCGCCTGCAACAAGCGGGTGGTGGAGTCGCTGATCAAGGCTGGCGCCTTCGACTCGCTGGGCCATACACGGCGAGGCCTGATCAGCGTCCACGAACCGGCCGTGGACGAAGCCCTGATGACCAAACGGGCCGAGGCGATCGGGCAGTTCGACCTGTTCGGGGACATGCCCGAGGAGGACGATGAGGCTGGTTCGGGCATGAACCTGCAGATCCCGATCGGGGAGTGGGACAAGTCGGTGCTGCTGGCCCACGAACGGGAGATGCTGGGGCTGTACGTCTCGGACCACCCACTGCTCGGCCTTGAAGCACAGTTGCGAACCCTGTCCGAAGGCAATATCGGCGACCTCGCCGGTTCCGACAGCGCCGACGGCCGGGTGGTGACGGTCAGCGGCCTGGTCACCTCTGTCGTGCGACGCGTCACCAAAGGAGGCAAGCCGTACGCCCAGATGGTGGTGGAGGATCTGACCGGCGAGATCCAGATGATGGTGTTCCCCAAGGCGTACGAAGCGTACTCGCCGTACTGCCACACCGACGCGATCGTGGTGGTCAAGGGACGACTGGACCTCAGTGAGGACGCTCCTCGCATGATGGTGATGGACGTCAGCGTCCCCGACCTGTCGCTGGACAGGAACACCCCGTTCGTGGTGACGGTGTCGGCCCAACAGTGCACCTCCGACACCGTCGAACGATTGAAGGCTGTGCTCAGCGCTCACCCCGGAGGCACCGAAGTGCACCTGCGGATGGCCACGGGTACACGCACCACCGTGTTGCGTCTCGACGAGGGGTTTCGGGTGTCGGCCACCCCGTCCCTGGGCGCCGATCTGAAGGCACTGCTCGGGCCGAACTGCCTTCCGAGCCCGTGAGGCCGGTGTCCGCGCAGCGCGGCCTGCATCCGATCGGGGTGATCGCCCGCCACCTGCTGCTCGGTGCCGCACTCGGCATCCCCGTCGCAATCCTCTGGGTGCTTCTGACTCCCCGCGTGGTCGCCACATCGGTGGACCCCGCGGAGTTCGCCGAGCCCTATCCGCAGGGCTTCGCAGCGACCGACCTCACCCTCGGAGCATTGCTCCTGGCCACCGGATGTGCGATCGGCGTTGTGGCAGCGTGGCGCCTGCGGGTTACGGGGTTCGACCGCGGCTGGGGACAGGTCCTGGGTGTCATCGCGGGCGCCGGTATGTGCGCTGCGGTGGCCCGGGTCCTGGGATGGTGGATGGCCGGCAGGACGCTGCAGCCGATCCCCGGCGGCTTCGAACTGCCCCTGACCGTGGGTGCCTCAGGGGTGCTGCTGCTGGGCATGTTCTCTGGCCTGCTGGTGGTGCTCTTCTACGCGGCGTTCGCCCGGGAGCCAGCAGTTGTCACGCCTGTATCGGAGCCGTCCGGGCTCGGGTAGCGGAGATCAGGTCCTCGGGCTTCAGTTCGAGGTCCAGACCCCTGCGCCCACCGGACACGAGCACGGTGGAGTGGTCCAGGGCCGAGACGTCCAGGATCGTCGGCAGTGTCTTGCGCTGTCCGATCGGGGAGATCCCGCCCAACACGTATCCGGTGGACTTCTCCACCTTCTTCGGATCGCCCATCACCGCGCGCTTCGCCCCCACCGTGCTGGCCAACGCTTTGAGACTCAGTTGGCCGCTGACCGGCACGATGGCCACGACCAGCGTGCCGTCGGCGTCGGCCACCAGGGTCTTGAACACCCGGTGAGGGTCCAGGGACAGCGCCTTGGCGGCTTCGGCGCCGTAGGCCGTCGTGTCCGGATCGTGACGGTACTCGTGCACGGCGAACGGGATCCCGGCTTCGTGCAGGGCCACCATCGCCGGCGTGGACGCACCCTTGTCCTTGGTCTTGCTCCTCTTGGCGGCCATGGTCTCGACGCTATCGTCGTGCGGGCGGCTCGGCCACGGGTCGGGGATTCGTTGCCCGGCCCGCGATCGATCCGTGAGCATTTGCCGGATCCATGATCGAATCCAAACGTGGATTCGCGGCTGCAACAACCTGTCCCCGATGCGACAAACGCGGCTTCGCAGGACAGATCCACGGCCACAGGCCTGCCCTTGGTGGAAACGGCTGATGGCTCCACCGATCTGGCCAGAACTCTCGTGATGGAGCCAACTGGTTCGCACCACCTGACGGATACAACCGCCTGGCATCACGCGGGACACGACAGTGCATACCGAAGGCCCCGACTGCTCACCTCTTGCCTTCGCGAGCGCAGACACCGCTGGTTCGTACGATGGGGGCATGCTGCGTCGCATCGATCTCCGCAACGGTGAACCGTTCGAAGTGCCCCGCGCCCTGCCCGAGGGGCAGGCGGCCGCAGTGAGTCACATCATCGACGAGGTGCGCACCGGCGGGGCGCGGGCCGTGCTCGACGCGGGGGAGCGGTTCGACGGGGTCCGGCCGGTTTCCTTGCGGGTTCCTACAGACGTCCTGGAAGCGGCGGAACGGACGTTGGACCCGGCCGTGCGTGAGGCCTTGATGACCGCGATCGACCGCGCGACCCGGGTCCACGCCGACCAGTTGCCGACGCCCGGAACGACCGAACTCGGTCCGGGAGCCATGGTCCACCAGACGTGGCGACCGGTGCGCCGGGTGGGGCTCTACGTGCCCGGAGGCCGCGCGGTGTACCCGTCGAGCGTCGTCATGAACGTCGTGCCGGCGCGGGTGGCCGGTGTGGAGTCGATGGCCGTGGTCAGCCCTCCGCAGATCGACCACGACGGTTGGCCGCACCCGACCGTTCTCGCGGCGTGCGTGTTGCTGGGCATCGACGAGGTGTACGCCGCCGGTGGTGCGCAGGCGATCGCCATGCTGGCGTTGGGAGTGGAGGGCTGCGAGCCGGTCAACGTCATCACCGGCCCGGGCAACATCTACGTGACGGAAGCCAAACGTCTGCTGCGCGGCACGGTCGGGATCGACAGCGAGGCCGGCCCCACGGAGATCGCGATCGTGGCCGATGACAGTGCCGATCCCGCGTTCGTGGCCGCGGACCTGATCTCGCAGGCCGAGCACGACGTCGTGGCCGCCTCTGTGCTGATCACCGACTCCGAAGCGCTGGCGGACGCCGTGGATGAGCAACTGGCGATCCAGGTCCCAGCGGCCAAACACAGCGATCGCATCCGGCAGGCCCTGACCGGAAGGCAGAGCGCCGCTGTCATCACCACCGACATCTCCCAGGCGTTGGCCGCCGCGGACGCCTACGCCGCCGAGCACCTGGAGATCCACACCCGCGATGCCGTCGCCGACGCCGCAGCGATCCGCAACGCCGGCGCGATCTTCGTAGGCCCGTACAGTCCGGTCTCCCTGGGTGACTACCTGGCCGGGTCGAACCACGTGCTGCCCACAGCCGGATGTGCATGCCACTCCAGCGGTCTGAACGTCACGACCTTCCTGCGCAGCGTGCAGGTCGTCGAGTATGACAAGCCCGCGCTGGACGGTCTTACCGACCAGATCCAGGCGCTGGCCCTGGCCGAGGATCTCCCCTCGCACGCGCAGGCCGTGACCATCAGGCGGGATCGGTGAGCGATCTGCCGCTGCGTCCCGAACTGGTGGGTCGCAGCCCGTACGGTGCGCCGCAGATCGACGTGCCGATCCGGTTGAACACCAACGAGAACCCGTACCCCCCTCCGCCGGAGATGATCGCCGACATCGCGGCGAGGATCGCCCCGGATCTCAATCGCTACCCCGATCGTGACGCGATCGGCCTGCGGGCCGCGCTCGCCGGCTATCTCGGCGAACAGACCGGCGTGCGCTTGCCCGTGGAACACGTGTGGGCGGCCAACGGATCCAACGAGATCCTGCAGCAGATCCTGCAGGCGTTCGGCGGCCCCGGACGCACCGCGCTGGGCTTCCAGCCCGGGTACGCGATGCACGAACTGATCAGCCGCGGCACCGGCACCACGTTCCTCGGGGTCGCGCGAGATCTGCACTTGGACGCCGACCACGTCGTGGCCGCCGTGCGCGAGCACCGACCCGATGTCCTGTTCCTGTGCAGCCCCAACAACCCGACCGGCGAGTCCCTGTCGCTCGACGTGATCGACGCTGCCTACCAGGCTGTTGCTGAGACGGACTCCGGCATCGTCGTTGTGGACGAGGCGTATGCGGAGTTCGCCGGCGTCGACAGTGCGGTGGGGCTGCTCGAGGGGCGGCCGCGGCTACTGGTGACACGCACCATGAGCAAGGCCTTCGCGTTCGCCGGGGCGCGGGTCGGCTATCTGGCCGCCGATCCGTGTGTGGTCGAGGCGCTACTGCTGGTCCGGCTGCCGTACCACCTCTCGTCGTTGACCCAGGCGGCCGCAGAGGTGGCGGTCGAGCACTCCCCGCGGCTCAACGAACAGATCCGGCACCTGTGCCGCACGCGCGACGAGTTCGTCGCAGCGGTGTCCGCGAAAGGTTGGCAGTGTGCGCCGTCGGACGCCAATTTCGTGTTGGTGGGACCGTTCGCTGATCCCGGCCTGGCGTGGCAGCGCCTGCTGGACGAGGGGATCCTGGTACGGGACGTGGGGTTGCCGCCATGGTTGCGGGTGACGATCGGGACCGATGAGCAGATGACCGCACTCGTGGACGCGCTGGGCGGCCTCGAGGACCTGAGGGAGAGAACATGACTCGCAGCGCTCGCGTGGCACGGACCACCAAGGAGAGCGACGTCCTGGTGGAACTGGAGGTGGACGGCAGCGGGACATCGACGATCGACACGGGAGTGCCCTTCTTCGATCACATGCTCGACCAAGTCGCCCGACACGGCGGACTGGACCTCACCGTGCGCACGCGCGGAGATCTGGAGGTCGACGCCCACCACACCGTCGAGGACACCTCGCTGGCGTTCGGACAGGCGCTTCGCGAGGCGCTGGGGGACAAGGCCGGGGTCACCCGCTACGGCAACGCGATGATTCCGCTGGACGAGGCCTCTGACCTTGTGTGTGGTTGATCTGTCCGGCCGGCCGTACCTGGTGCATGAGGAGCCCGAGTTGGTGGAGCTCATCGGAACCTACGACACGACGCTGACCCGGCACATCTTCGAGTCCATCGTCGCCACTGCGAACATCACCCTGCACGTGAAGGTGCAGTCGGGGCGCAACGCACACCACATCGTCGAGTCCCAGTTCAAGGCATTCGCGCGGGCACTGCGGCAGGCCGTGACGCCCGACGCCCGGCTCACCGGCATCCCGTCGACCAAGGGGACCTTGGGCTCATGACATCGGTCGTGGTCCTCGACTACGGATCGGGCAACCTGCGCTCGGCCCAGCGCGCCCTCGAAGCCGCCGGTGCCGAGGTGACGGTCAGTGCCGATCCGGAACTCGCCGCGGCCGCCGATGGGTTGGTGGTCCCGGGTGTCGGTGCGTTCGAAGCGTGCATGCGCGGGTTGTGGGCCATCCAGGGACAGCGCATCATCGAGCGACGGCTAGCCGGTGGACGCCCGGTGCTAGGGGTA
Source organism: uncultured Actinomycetota bacterium (assembly GCA_963704075.1). Lineage (GTDB taxonomy): Bacteria > Actinomycetota > Actinomycetes > S36-B12 > UBA10799 > JADKAV01. The sequence continues at coordinate 105,067 of CAVPGV010000019.1, read as the reverse complement.
TGCGTGGGCATGCAGATCATGTTCGAAGCCGGTGAGGAGCACGGTCTGGTCAGCCCCGGATGCGCCCAATGGCCGGGGCGGGTGGAACGCCTGGACGCCTCCGTGCTCCCGCACATGGGCTGGAACACCGTCGAGCCGCCCGACGACTCCGCGCTGTTTGCAGGGATCGCCGGACAGCGCTTCTACTTCGTGCATTCCTATGCGGCCAAGTAGCTGGAGGCCCCGGACGCGGGAACCCATGCGCTGCACCCGCCGGCGCTCACCTGGACCACGTACGGTGAGCGCTTCGTCAGCGCCGTGGAGAACGGTCCGCTGAGCGCCACCCAATTCCACCCGGAGAAGTCGGGGGAGGCCGGAGTCCAGCTGCTCCGGAACTGGATCGCCACGCTGGCTCGGTGATGCGCGTCGACGGACGAGGGCTCGCGAGCCGCGTCTCGCAGTCTCACGCATGACCCACGAAGTGATGGGAATACCTCGACACGACCGCCTGTTGAGATACCCGTAGAGGGTATAGGAGAGACAATGGCAACCACTGAATTGACCGCTGAGACCTTTGCGAGCACCGTGGAGGACAACGAGATCGTCCTCGTCGACTTCTGGGCTGCGTGGTGCGGCCCGTGCCGCATGTTCGCGCCTGTCTTCGAGAAGGCGTCGGAGAGCCACCCGGACATCGTCTTCGGGAAGGTGGACACCGAGGCCGAGCAGGCCCTGGCCGCCCAGGCCCAGATCTCGTCGATCCCGACACTGATGGCTTTCCGCGACGGTATCCTGCTGTACGCGCAGCCCGGTGCACTTCCCGAGGCGGCTCTGACCGACCTGATCGGCCAGGTCAAAGCGTTGGACATGGAACAGGTGCGCGCCGAGGTCGCCAAACAGCAGTCCTGAGCAGTCGCCGTCGCTCGGCGGAACAAGCCGCCCGGCTCCGGACGCGCCGACCGGCTTGTCCGGGCGAGCCGACAACCCTGCCTAGAGTGGCACTCGTGGATGTTGAGTTCCGAAGCGAGATGACTGTCGAACTGGTGCGAGCGGCTGCCCAGGACGCGGACGTGCTGTTCGCGGCCAGAGTTTCGACCAAGGGTGAGCAGTCCCTGGACGACGTCGATGGGGATGCCGGACGGTCCGAAGGTCTCATCAACTACCTGATGCGCGACCGGCACGGTTCGCCGTTCGAGCACAACTCGATGACGTTCTTCGTCAGCGCGCCGATCTTCGTCTTCCGGGAGTTCATGCGGCACCGGATCGCGTCGTACAACGAGGAGAGCGGGCGCTACCGCGAGCTGCGGCCGGTCTTCTACGTCCCGGGTCCCGAACGCAGACTTGTGCAACAGGGCAAGACCGGGTCCTACGAATTCGTCGAGGGCACGCCGGAGCAGTACGAGATCGCGGTGGCCCAGACGAAGGCCGCCTGTGAGCACGCCTACGCGGCCTACCAGGCGATGCTGGACGCCGGCATCGCTCGCGAGGTGGCCCGCACCGTCCTGCCGGTCGGAACCTACAGCTCGATGTACGTCACGATGAACGCCCGCGCCCTGATGAACTTCCTGTCGCTGCGCACCAAACGCGAGGACTCGGCGTTCCCGTCCTTCCCACAGCGGGAGATCGAGATGGTGGCCGACCGGATGGAGTCCTACTGGGCCGGATTGATGCCGTTGACGCACGCGGCGTTCGAACGCAACGGCCGGGTCGCCCCGTAGGAATCGTGTCTGCGGGTAGCGTGGAGACCATGCAGCATCCTTTCGGTTCGGTGGTCACCGCGATGGTCACCCCCTTCACCGCGGACGGTGAGCTGGATCGTCGCGGGCATCGAGCGTCTGGCAAGCCACCTCGTCGACATCGGCAACGACGGCCTGGTCGTGAACGGCACGACCGGCGAGGCATCCACCACCTCCGACGCGGAGAAGTCGAAGGCCTTGCGGGCGGTCATCAGTGCGGTCGGGGACCGTGCAATCGTCACCGCGGGGGTCGGTACCAACGACACCGCCCACAGCGTCGAACTGGCGCGACAGGCGCAAGCCGTCGGTGCGCATGCGTTGCTCGCGGTCACGCCCTACTACAACAGGCCCCCGCAGTCGGGGATCCTTCATCACTTCCGCACCCTGGCCGACGCCACGGACCTGCCGATGATGCTCTACGACATCCCTGGTCGGTCGGTCGCCGAGATCGCGACGCCCACCCTGATCGAGTTGGCCGAACACCCCAACATCGTGGCCGTCAAGGACGCCAAGGCCGACCTGGCGGCGTCGGCGCGAGTGCTGGCCGCCAGCGACCTGCTCTACTACTCCGGTGACGACGCCCTGAACCTGCCTCTGCTGGCGCTGGGTGCCTCCGGATTCGTGTCCGTCGTGGGTCACTTCCTGGCTCCCACCCTGGTGGCGATGCGGCAGGCCTTCGTCGACGGTGACCTGGAGGCCGCGCGCCGACTGCACTTCTCGACGCTGCCCACGATCGACGCGGTCTTCGTCACGCAAGCGGCGATGACCGTCAAGGCCACGTTGAACCGGCAGGGTCTTCCCGGAGGAACGGTCCGCGCTCCGCTGGTCGAGGCCACCGACCAGCAGGTCGATGCCGTGATGACGGCGCTGGAGGCCAGCAGTGGCTGACCAACTACCTCCGCTGCCGGACGGCGGACTACGCATCGTCGCGCTCGGCGGCCTGGGCGAGATCGGCCGCAACATGACCGTCTTCGAGTGCGACGGTCAGTTGTTGATCGTGGACTGCGGGGTGCTGTTCCCGGAGGAGGCGCAACCTGGCGTCGACCTGATCCTGCCCGACTTCGATTACCTGCGCGGCCGCCTCGATGACGTCGTGGCGCTGGTCCTCACCCATGGGCACGAAGACCACATCGGCGCGGTCACGTTCTTGTTGCGCGAGCGGCCCGACATCCCGATCTACGGTTCCAAACTCACCCTGGCGTTTCTGGAGGCGAAACTGCGGGAGCGCCGGCAGAAGCCTCCGCTGCAGGTGGTCAAGGAAGGCGACACGGAATGGCTGGGTGCGTTCCGGGTCGAGTTCCTGGCCGTGAACCACTCGATTCCCGATGCGCTCGCCCTGTGTATCGACACCACCGCCGGACGGGTGATCCACACCGGCGACTTCAAGATGGATCAACTGCCCCTGGACGGCCGGATCACGGATCTCACCGCCATGGGCAGGCTCGGCTCGGAGGGCGTCGATCTGCTGCTGGTGGATTCGACGAACGCGGAGGTCGGCGGCTTCGTCAAGTCCGAGTCGGAGATCCTGCCCGCTCTCGAGCAGGTCATGGCCAGCACACAGAAGCGGGTGATCGTCGCCAGTTTCGCCAGTCACGTCCATCGCATCCAGCAGGTGATCGACGTGGCCACCGAGCACGGGCGCAAGATCGCACTCGTGGGTCGCTCCATGGTCCGCAACATGAACGTGGCCCGTGAACTCGGCTACCTGCAGATCCCGGCGGACACGCTGGTGAACATCGACCGTATCGGCGATCTGCCGGACGACCAGATCGTCCTGGTGTGCACGGGCTCGCAAGGGGAGCCGATGGCCGTCCTGTCGCGCATCGCAGCTCATGACCACGAGATCCGGGTGGGGCCGGGGGACACCGTTGTGCTGGCGTCATCGCTGATTCCCGGCAACGAGAACGCGGTCAACCGGGTGATCAACGGGCTGACCGCCACCGGGGCGCGCGTGGTCCACAAGGGCAATGCGATGGTGCACGTGTCTGGCCACGCCGCCGCCGGCGAGCTGCTGTACCTGTACAACATGGTCAAGCCGGCCAATGTGATGCCAGTCCACGGCGAGGTGCGCCATCTGCACGCCAACGCCCGTCTGGCGGTCAAGACGGGTGTCGATCCAGAACAGGTGATCATCGCCGCGGACGGCACAGTCGTCGACCTGGTGGACGGCAAGGCCACGATCGTGGGCGAGGTCCCGTGCGGGTACGTCTATGTCGACGGAGCCAGCGTGGGGGACATCACCGAGGGGTCGCTGAAGGATCGCCGCATCCTGGGCGAAGAGGGGTTCATCTCGGTGGTGGTCGTGGTCGACCACGTCGAGGCGAAGATCCTGGCCGGCCCTGAGATCCACGCGCGCGGGTTCGCAGATTCCGATGCTGTCTTCGACGAGGTGATCCCGACCATCGAGGCGAAACTGATCGCGGCGCTCAAGGACGGGGTGACCGATCAGCACGCCTTGGCGCAGATCGTGCGCCGCACACTCGGCCGATGGGTCAACGCCCAACATCGCCGTCGCCCGATGATCGTCCCGGTGGTCATCGAAGGATAAGGCGTGCGTCGGCGCTAGAGCCCGTGCTAGGGGGACTCTGGACGGATCGTGCCACTTACTGACGCGTTGTGTCCAAAGTCCCGTGGTGTGGCTCAGCTCGGCGGGGTGCGTCACGGGCCTCGCCGAAGCTCTGCCGACAGGGATGCGCGGGCCAGCCGGGCCCACCACAGACGGCCGCCGACGCGACACGCACGCCTCCCGCCGACTCGACGTGGCTTGGGCAAACGCGATCGGCGGATAGTCTGGGGTCCATGGCATCTCGTACCTCCACCCGCGGCTCGAAGAGTCCCGGGAAGACCGGCACCTCGCGATCGAGACCTCCCGCGAAGAAGTCGCCGGCGAAATCCGCGAGGGCCACGAAGCCCAGCCCGAAGAAGACCGGTTCGAAGGCCTCAGGTTTCGCCTCCTTCGTGCGGGCAGTGGTGCGTGCCTTGGTCGCTGCCTGGTTCGGCACCGCGCATTTCCTGGGAGCCATGGTCCGGCGGGTCGGTCGCGGAGCGCGGGATCTGGACCCTGCGCTGCGGCGGGACGGACTGGGACTGGTGTACGCGATCCTGACGGTGGTGACAGCTGCGGTGGCCTGGTGGCGGGCCTCGGGCGGGATCGAACCCGCGGTCACGTTCGTGATCGGGGGAGCCGTCGGTTCCTTGGACCTGCTGGTGCCCCTGTTCCTAGGGTGGATGACCTGGCGGACCCTGCGGCATCCGCAACGCCGATTCGCCGCCCACTCGATCATCGGCGGCCTGCTCGTGGTGTTCGCCGCAGCCGGCCTGATCCACGTCATCGCGGGCGCCGCCCAGCCGATCGACGGCCAAGAAGCGATGCGCGCCGGCGGCGGCTGGGCCGGCTGGGTTGCGACCATTCCCTTCCTGTCGCTGCTCGGGCCCTGGCTCACAGGACTCATATTGGCGTTGTTGGCGGTTGCGGGCGGACTCATGGCCTCGGGGACCACCATCGCGGATCTCCGGCAGCGACTATCCGCAATGGACACCGCGGCCGCCCGTGACCGTGTGAAGGCCCGGCTGGGGCGCTCGACGGCGGACACCGACCAGGTGCCCGAGGATCTGGTCGGCGATGAGGCCTTCGTCAGTCCGGTGCGCACTGATTCGGGATCCGATGACCTGGATGCTGAGGACCCCACACAGGCGATCGATCTCACCTCGATGGCGCCGCTGGCGCAGGACCTGACCGTCGAAGTGGACCCCGGCGAGGTCGAGGCACTGGATCTCGCGATGGCAGAGCAATTGCTGCTGTCCGGAGATGTCGTCTACCGGCTGCCTCCCCTGGACCTGCTCAAGCCAGGCCCCCCGCACAAGGCCGCGACCGCCGCCAACGACCAGGTGGTCGCCGCGCTCACCGGAGTCCTGGACCAGTTCGAGGTGGACGCCCGGGTGACCGGATTCAGCCGCGGCCCGACGGTCACCCGGTACGAGGTGGAACTCGGCCCGGCGGTGAAGGTGGAGCGTGTCACCGCTTTGAGCAAGAACATCTCGTATGCCGTGAAGAGCCCGGAGGTGCGAATCCTCTCGCCCATCCCGGGCAAGTCGGCGATCGGGATCGAGATCCCGAACACCGACCGGGAGAACGTCAGCCTGTCCGACGTGCTGCGTTCACGGATCGCACAGAGCGACAGCCACCCTATGCTGATCGGGCTCGGCAAGGACGTCGAGGGAGGTTTCGTCTGCGGCAATCTGGCCAAGATGCCGCACCTGCTGGTGGCCGGTGCCACCGGGGCGGGTAAGTCGGTGTGCATCAACACCCTGATCACCTCGGTGCTGTCGCGGGCCACACCCGACGAGGTGCGAATGGTGCTGATCGACCCCAAGCGGGTCGAGTTGAGCATCTACGAGGGCATCCCGCACCTCATCACGCCGATCGTGACCGATCCGAAGAAGGCCGCCGACATCCTGCAGTGGGTCGTCAAGGAGATGGAAACCCGCTACGACGATCTGGCCGCCTACGGTTTCCGGCACATCGACGACTTCAACAAGGCAGTTGCCGCCGGAACGGTCGTGCCGCCGCCGGGAACCCAGCGGACACTGGCGCCGTACCCCTACCTGTTGATCATCGTGGACGAACTCGCCGACCTGATGATGGTCGCCCCACGCGATGTGGAGGACGCCATCGTGCGGATCACGCAGTTGGCGCGTGCGGCCGGGATCCACTTGGTCCTGGCGACCCAGCGCCCCAGCGTGGACGTCGTGACCGGTCTGATCAAGGCCAACGTGCCGTCCCGCTTGGCGTTCTCAACGTCGAGCCAGACCGACAGCCGAGTCATCCTCGACCAACCCGGCGCGGAGAAGCTCATCGGCCAGGGGGACGGGCTGTTCCTGCCGATGGGGGCCAGCAAACCCATCCGGCTGCAGGGCGCGTTCGTGCCCGAACACGAAATCCGCAGCGTCGTGTCCCACTGCAAGGCGCAGATGGCCCCGGCCTACCGCGAGGACATCGAACGGGCGGCCGGGTCCCGAGCGATCATCGACGACGACATCGGCGACGACTTGGACCTGGTGTGTCAGGCCGCGGAGTTGATCGTGAGCACCCAGTTCGGGTCGACGTCGATGCTGCAGCGCAAACTGCGGGTCGGCTTCGCGAAGGCCGGGCGACTGATGGACCTACTGGAGGTCCGTGGAGTGGTCGGTCCGAGTGAGGGTTCGAAAGCTCGCGAGGTCCTGGTGTCGGCCGACGACCTGCCTGCGGTGATCGCGGACCTGCGCGGGGTGGACGGCGCCGGGCAGTGACGCGCCCCTCGGTTTCGATCATCACGCTCGGGTGCGCCCGCAACGAGGTCGACTCCGAAGAGCTGGCCGCGGAGTTGGCCGACGACGGGTGGGATCTGGTCGACGACCCTGCGCGCGCCGACACCGTCCTGGTCAACACCTGCGGTTTCATCGACGCCGCCAAGCGCGACTCCATCGACACGGTGCTGGCCGCCAGCGACCTACCCGGGAAGGTCGTCGCAGTCGGCTGCATGGCCGAACGTTACGGCGAGCAGTTGGCCGAGTCCCTGCCCGAAGCCGACGCGGTGCTGGGCTTTGACGCCTACCCGGAACTGCCCTCGGCGCTGCGCACGCTCCTGGCCGGCGGACGCCTGGAGGCACACACTCCCAGGGACCGACGGGGTCTGCAGCCCTCCGCACCCGCCGACCGTTCGGGCGACCTGGCCGTGCTGCCGGGGCACGTGGGAATGCGTCGGCGGTTGTCCGACGGCCCAGTGGCTTCGGTCAAACTCGCTTCCGGCTGCGATCGCCGGTGCACGTTCTGCGCGATCCCGTCGTTCCGTGGGTCTTTCGTCTCCCGGCGGCCGACGGAGGTGGTCAACGAGGTGGCATGGTTGGCGGGTCAGGGCGTGCTGGAGGTCAACCTGGTCAGCGAGAACTCGACCTCCTACGGCAAGGATTTCGGGGACCTCCGGCTCCTGGAGAGCCTGCTGGTCGACCTCGCAGACACTCCGGGGCTGGAACGGGTGCGGGTGGCGTATCTGCAGCCCGCCGAGATGCGTCCAGATCTGGTGTCCATCATCGGTGCCACGGTCGGCGTCGCGCCCTACTTCGATCTGTCGTTCCAGCACGCCAGTCCTGCGGTGTTGCGCAGGATGCGCCGGTTCGGTGGTTCGCAGGACTTCCTGCGCCTGATCGACCAGATCCGCGACGTGAACCCGGCGGCGGCCATCAGGTCGAATTTCATCGTCGGTTTCCCCGGGGAGACGCCGACCGACGTGGATGTGCTGGTCGACTTCCTGGAGCAGGCGCAACTCGATGCCATCGGGGTCTTCGGATACTCCGACGAACAGGGCACTGAGGCCGCCGGCTTCTCCGACCACGTGGACGCTGACGAGATCGACCTGCGCGTGGATGCCCTGGCCTCCGTGGCAGAGGACGTCATGTCCGCCCGCGCCGCAGCCAGGATCGGAGAGTCGGTGCGGGTGCTCGTCGAAGCCGGCAAGACGCAGTTCCAAGGTCCGGAGGACGGATCCACGCAGTTGCTGGGCCCGGTCACGGGGGCCGTTGCCGTCGCGAGGATCGTGGGATCCGAGGGCGCAGATCTGATCGCCGAGATCGTGGCATGACCGACCAGAAGCGCGTGTGGGGCAGGCCGGATCCGATTGCCGATCCGCCGAGCCCGTCGCGGTTGTGGAACCTGCCCAACGCCCTGACCATGCTGCGCCTTCTCCTGGTGCCGTTGTTCGGATACCTGCTGCTGGTGGACTCGGGGCAGTCGGACACCGCACGGTGGTGGGCGGCGTTCGTCTTCGTGGTGGCCAGCCTCACCGATCTGGCCGACGGCGCGATCGCCCGCGCGCGCAACCTGGTGACCACGTTCGGCAAGGTGGCCGACCCGATCGCCGACAAGGCTCTGACGGGCGTGGCGCTCCTGGGGCTCAGTGCGCTGGGGGAACTGCCCTGGTGGGTCACGATCGTCATCCTGGGTCGCGAGGTCAGCATCACCCTCGCGCGCTTCCTGGTCATCCGGCACGGGGTGATTCCGGCCAGCCGCGGCGGCAAGGCCAAGACGGTCACCCAGATGGTCGCGATCCTTCTATACATCATTCCGGTCGCGGGTTGGGTGACGGACGTGCGCTGGCCGGTGATGATGATCGCGGTGTTCCTGACCGTCCTGACCGGTCTGGACTACCTCGTGCGGGTCGTACGACTGCGCAGGAACAGCGAGCGGACTGCGATGAAGAGAGCACGACGTGCAGCAGGTCGATGACGTTGTCGCCGCGTTGCGTCTTCGGGGTGAGACGGTGTGCACGGTGGAGTCCCTGACCGGTGGGCTGCTGTGCGCCGTCCTGACCGATGCACCGGGCGCATCTGAATTCGTGCACGGCGGGATCGTCGCGTACACGATGGACGCCAAACACGACGTGGTCGGGGTCGATAACCATCTGCTGGCCGAGCATGGGGCGGTGTCGGCGCAGACCGCGCAGGCACTGGCCGCCCGCGCTCGGGAGTTGTTCGGGTCGACCTGGGCGGTGGCCACCACCGGGGTGGCCGGCCCGGCAACCCAGGAGGGCAAGCCTGTGGGAACCGTCTACGTGGCCGTGGATGGGCCCGCCAGTGACGTTGTGCAGTTGGCGTTGAGTGGCGACCGGCAGCAGATCCGGAGCGCAAGTTGTGCACGGGCGCTGGAACTACTCCAAAGCTTGATGGAATAGAGACCGGCGCCTGTTTCGTTGCAGTAAATGTGTCGTTAACAGCATCAGCGTGCGGATGCCTGAGCGTCACGGTTCGCGTAAAGTCGAGCCAAGAAGAGGAGCAGGGATGGTCGTTCTCCGGCAGGTCGTCGGCGACGAGTTGCGTCGCAGGCGGATGAATCAAGGTCGCACACTGCGTGACGTCTCGACGTCCGCACGCGTGTCGCTGGGTTACCTGTCCGAGGTTGAGCGCGGTCAGAAAGAGGCCTCCAGCGAGTTGCTGGCGGCGATCTGTGGCGCCTTGGAAGTCCCGCTTTCGGAGGTCATGCGGTCGGTCAGCGACGGGGTCGCTCGCGCCGGCAACTGAACCTGAGTCAGCGCAAGCCTGATGGCGTGAGCCGGAAGCCGGCGTTCTGCAGGGTCTCGCTGAAGCCGGCGCCGAACACTTCTTCCCCGTTGATCCTGCGGATGAGCACGCGTCGGTGTCGGTGAGCCAGGCCCTCGAACAACTGCTTCGCCGCGTCGGCGTCAACTCCTTCCCAGGCGAGCAATGAACGCCCCGCCGCATCCAGGTAGAACAGCGGACCGTCGTGTCCCAGCAGGACCACGCTTCCGGCCTTGCGGGTTGGCTTGCCGCCTGGAACCGACGGCCAAGGCACCGTGACACCCAGCGGATTGGCGGGGTCTGTTGCGGCCAGTAGCACAGGTTCTCCGGTCCGTTCCAGACGCAGTTGCTCCAAGGCCGCCGGTGTCGCGAACTGGGCGCCGCCCAGACCCTCGACGGCGTACACCTGCTGGCAGCGACCGGCGTCGTCCATCCGGCGCAGCACACTGAACAGGCCGTGGAAGCCTCCGGGCACCCGTTCGTTGCCGACCACCGTCCGGTCGACCAGCCCGTAGCGGTCGAGCAGCGTCTGGGCCCACAGCAGGCCCCGGTCGGAGGCCATCGGGCGGCTGACCGCGGACCACCTGCCAGGCATCGGGAGCTGCGGGGTGCGTGAACGCCGCGGCCGGGCACCCGGGCGGCGCATGCGGCGCAGCGGCTCCAGGGAGTCGTTGGTGATCATCGAGCGCCACAGCAGCTCCCATAGCGCCTGCTCCAGCGTGTCACCGCCCATGTCCAGTCGGGCTGCAAGATCCCGGAAGAACCAACCGCCTCCGATGGACATCAGCGCCCACACGGCCGCGGCCGGCTCGTCGAGGTCGTCGGTGTCCGCGCTCGGTAGCAGGTCCTCTTTGCCAGCCGGAACAATCGTGATCAGCGCGTCGCGGGCGCCCAATCGGCCCGCGCCTGTCCACGTGAGTTCTCCAGCGGTGGTGAGCTGATCCAACTGGTGTGCCTCGAATCCGGCAACTCTGGCCGGCAGCAGATCCTGTTCCCACACGCTGGCCGCCGCGACATAACCCGCCAGCCGATCAACCGCACCGACGACGGCAACTGGTCCGCGGGCCGGTGAGGTGAGCCGCTGCCAGCGTGGCAGGAACCCACACAGACGGCGAGCCGCCACCGGCTCCTGGGCGCCTCGCAGGATTGCGCTCGCCCGTCGCCTGATCCTCTGCAGGACCTCCGGATCGATCCACTCTCCGGTCTCGCCGGCCGGTGAGAACCGCCCCCAGCGCAACAGTCCTGCCGCCTTGCGATTCTGCAGCAGATCCTCGACCACGCTGACACCCAGGCCGAGGTGGTCGCAGACGTCGCGACTGGCGAACGGCCCGTGCGTGCGGGCGAATCGGCCCAGCAAGTCGCCGACCGGATCGGCCACCGATTCGGTGAACACCGTCGGCACCTCCGGGGGAATCACCACGCCGAGGGCATCGCGCAGCCGTGGCATGTCCTCCGCGGCGGCGAGAACCGGGCGTCCGGCGACCCGCACGTGGAACGCCCGCCGGGCGGAGATCAGGGCCTGCACCGCAGTGTCGTCCACATCCCTGTCCTGCAGCTCCTGCGAAGTCTGGAAGCCCACTGCTCGTAGCAGGTCCGCCAGGTCGTCGGCGCTGCGGATCCGACCGGGCGTGCGCCATTGCAGATCGGCCTCCACCCCCTCGATCGCCTCCTGCGGGATGATCGAGCGCAGGTCGGCGTCGGAGAGCAGTTCGGCGAGCAATGTCGGATCGAGTTCCAGCGCGGCTGCCTGCTGTCCGAGCGGGTTGTCGGCTTCGTACATGAAGACCGAGATGTAGGAGAACATCTGGGTCTGCGCCATGGGACTCGCGGTGGTCGTCTCGACCACCTCCGTGGTCATCACGCCGTCACGCAAGCCGCGCAGGATCTGGCGCAGTGCGGGCAGGTCGTACACGTCGTCGAGGCACTCCCGAACAGCTTCGAGCACCATCGGGAAACTCGGGTAGGAGGCGGCCACGGACAACAACTGCGCTGATCGTTGACGCTGCTGCCACAAAGGGGTCCGTTTGCCTGGTGCATTTCGGGTCAGCAGCAGGGCCCGGCTGGAGCACTCGCGGAACTTGGCAGCGAACACCGCACTGCGGGTGATCTCCTGACTCAGCGATCGGGTCAGATCCTCGGGATCGAGCAGCAGGGCGTCCACCACGCTGGCCCACCATTCGTCGTCCTGATCGGTGTCGAGCAGCCGCATCACCAAGCCGTCGTCGGTGGCCATCACCTGCGCATCGATGCCGAGCCGCGCCGTGAGTTCCGCGGACACGAGCAGGGCCCAGGGGGCGTTGACGCGGGCGCCCCAGGGCGCGTGGACGACCAGACGCCAGTCCCCGATGTCGTCGCGGAAACGTTCGAGGACGATCCGCCGGTCGGTCGGCAGCACGGCGGTCGCGTCGATCTGCTCGGCGAGGTAGGTCGCGAGGTTCTCGGCCGCGAACTCGTCCAGGCCGTGAACCCGGGCCGCCTTGCGCGGACCGTTCTTCTCCACCTCGCGCAGGAACCCCCCGATCGCCGCCCCCATCTCGTAGCTGCGACCCTGCGCGTCGGCGTGCCAGAACGGCAGCTTCCCCGGCTTTCCTGGCGCCGGGGTGACCAGCACGCGGTCGTGGGTGATCTCCTCGATGCGCCAGGACGAAGCCCCGAGCGAGATCACATCACCCACTCGGGACTCGTAGACCATTTCCTCGTCGAGTTCGCCCACCCGGCTGTCCTTGGTCCCCACGATGAAGACCGGGAACAGTCCGCGGTCGGGGATCGTGCCCCCGGAGATCACCGCGGTGCGCTGGGCGCCCTGCCGCGCGGTGAGCATCTCGGTGGTGCGGTCCCAAACGATACGTGGGCGCAGTTGCGCGAAATCGTCGGACGGGTAGCGCCCGGACAGCATGTCGAGGACAGCGTCGTACGCCGCGCGCGGCAATGTTGCGTACCCGGCTGCGCGGCAGACCACCACGAACAGTTCGTCGACGTGCCAGTCCGCCATGGCGACCATCGCCACGATCTGCTGGCTGAGGACGTCCAAGGGGTGTCGGGGGATGCGCGTGGCTTCGATCGCGGAATCTCGCATCTGCTCGAGGGCGACGGTGGTGGCGAGCAGATCGCCGCGGTGGGTGGGGAAGAAGACGCCTTTGCTGACCGCATCCAGCCGGTGTCCCGCGCGGCCAAGACGTTGCAGGCCGGAGGCGACCGACGGGGGGCAGCCGACCTGCACCATCAGGTCGATGCTGCCCATGTCGATGCCCAGTTCCAGGCTGCTGGTGGCCACCACCGCTGGCAGCCTCCCCGATTTCAGGTCGTCCTCGATCAACGCCCGCTCGGACTTACTCACCGAGCCGTGATGCGCCCGCGCCACGACGTTGGCAGGGTTCTGGGCGATCCCCGCCGTGGCCATCACCTGAGCGGGGATCGCATCCGAGGGCTGTTCATCAGCGGCCAATTCGTTCAGACGGCTGGACATGCGCTCGCAGACCCGCCGCGAGTTGGTGAACACGATGGTGGACGTGTGTGCTTCGACGAGGTCCAGGACCGAGGACTCCACCGCCGGCCAGATCGACGCCCGTCGGGGTTGCCCTTCCGCGGGTTCCTCGAAGGTCGTCATGTCGGGCAGCGGAACCCGCAACTGCAGGTCGATGGCCTTGGTCGTGGGTGGCGCCACGATCTGCACGTCGTGGCCGGGATGCAGGTAATCGGCGACGGTCTGCACCGGGGTGACCGTGGCCGACAGGCCGATGCGCTGCGCGGGGCGGTCGGTCATCAGATCGAGGCGCTCCAGTGACAGACTCAGATGGGACCCGCGTTTGCTACCGGCCACTGAGTGGATCTCATCGACGATCACCGTTCGAACGTCGGCCAGGAAAGCCCCCGCCTTCGATGTCAGCAGGAGGAACAGCGATTCCGGGGTGGTGATGAGGATGTCCGGGGGATTGCGGGCCATGCGGGCGCGTTCGGATGCGGGGGTGTCCGCGGTGCGGATCGCGGTGCGGATCTCGCGGGTGGGCAGGCCCGACCCGGCGGCGACCCGTTCGATCCCGACCAGGGGCGCGCGCAGGTTGCGCTCCACGTCGGTGGCCAGGGCACGCAATGGCGAGATGTACAGCACGGTGCAACCCGGGGTGGGCTCATGGGAGAACAAGCCGTCGAGCGCCCACAGGAACGCAGCCAGTGTCTTGCCCGAACCTGTGGGGGAGACGACCAACGTGTCGCGACCCCCGGCGATGGCGGCCCACGCCTGCGTCTGGACGTCCGTGGGCGCGGCGAATGCCTGACTGAACCAGGTGCGAGTGGCGGCCCCCATGCCAGGGTGCAGCGCGGGAGTCAGGTCGTGTGCCACAGGGCCATTGTGCGTGCGTCACCGACAAATGCGCCTCTCGGTGTTCGGTCGGCATCGGGGGCAGAGCGCCCGGCGGCGAACCTACCGGCGTCGGGTGGCCCGGCATCGACCGGACGCGCGACGGTCGCGTGCCACACTGTCGGGGTGCGTCTGACCGAGTTCTGGGCCCGGATGGAGCAGGTCTTGGGAACGGGCTACTACACCTCGTGGTCCCAAGACCACGTGCTCGACGAGCTCGGGGGCCGTACTGTCGACCAGGCGCTGCGCGACGGCGATGATGCCAAGTCGGTGTGGCGGGCGGTGGTGGCCGATCTGCAGCTTCCGGCCACCTTTCGCTGACTGGGATGGGCGTGTCGGCTTCCACATCGAACAGGCGTTCGTTACAGTTACCCACAGGTGGAACGCGTCAAGGCCATTTTGTCGTACCGCCTCGGTAGCGTCGAGACGTCGTGAGAAGCGGCACTGATCGGGAAGGATCCCCATGGCTCAGCACAGTGGCAACAAGAAGGCGCCAGAACGCGACAAGGCGCTCGAGCAGGCCATCGCACAGATCGACAAGCAGTACGGCAAAGGCTCGGTCATGCGTCTCGGTGACGAAGGCCGAGTGCCGATCGAGGTGATTCCCACCGGGTCGATCACCCTCGACCTGGCACTGGGCATCGGAGGGCTGCCGCGCGGGCGTGTCGTGGAGATCTACGGGCCGGAGTCCAGCGGTAAGACGACAGTGGCTCTGCACGCGATCGCCAGTGCCCAGAAGGCCGGCGGGATCGCTGCGTTCATCGACGCCGAGCACGCGCTGGACCCGGAATACGCCGCCAGGCTCGGCGTGGACATCGACGCGCTGCTGGTCAGCCAGCCGGACACCGGTGAGCAGGCCCTGGAGATCGCCGACATGCTGGTGCGCTCCAGTGCCATCGACATCCTCGTGATCGACTCGGTGGCCGCCCTGGTGCCACGCGCGGAGATCGAAGGGGAAATGGGCGATAGCCACGTCGGCCTGCAGGCCCGCTTGATGAGTCAGGCGCTACGCAAGATGACCGGAGCGCTGAAGAACACTGGCACGACGGCCATCTTCATCAACCAGCTGCGGGAGAAGATCGGGGTGATGTTCGGGTCTCCCGAGACCACCACTGGCGGTCGCGCACTGAAGTTCTATTCGTCGATCCGGCTGGACGTACGCCGTATCGAAACGCTGAAGGACGGCACTGATCCGGTCGGTAACCGCACCCGGGTCAAGGTGGTCAAGAACAAGGTCGCCCCGCCCTTCAAACAGGCGGAGTTCGACATCCTGTACGGCACGGGTATCTCGCGTGAAGGTGGCCTGATCGACATGGGCGTCGAGCACGGACTCGTACGCAAGGCAGGTGCCTGGTACACCTATGAGGGCGATCAGCTCGGCCAGGGCAAGGAGAACGCACGGGCGTTCCTGCTGGACAACCCCGACTTGACTGACGAACTCGAGAAACGGCTCAAGGAGAAACTCGGGATCGGGGCTCGCCTCGACGCCCCCGCCGACGAGACCGTGGACCTGACCGGGATCCCGGAACCGGGTCCCCTGGATCTGTGACCGGGGCGGACGATCAGCGTTCCGACCCGCGCGAGGTCGGACGACTGATCGCGCTGCGCCAACTCGAGGTCAAACCCCGTACCGAGGGGGAACTGTTCGAGACGCTGTGCGAACGCGGAATCCCCGCGGAGGTCGCACAGGAGACCATCGCGCGGTTCGTCGAGGTGGGGCTGCTCGACGACCGGATGTTTGCGCGGATGTGGGTCGAATCCAGGATCCGGTCACGGGGTCTGGGGCTGTCGTCCCTGCGGCGGGAATTGCGCGCCCACAAGATTCCCGACGACATCATCGCCGAGGCATTGGCCGAGATCGACGCCGACGACAGCCGGCAGGCCGCTGTCGCGGCGGTGCGGGGCCGGGTCGCCCGCTGCGACCTGCCGCTGTCGCTCAAGGACCAGCGACGATTGCTCGGCTTCCTCATGCGGCGAGGGCACGGCTACGAGGCCGCCCGCACGATCCTCGACACCGCCGTCGAGCAGGTCGCCAGCGGGGTGCCCGGCTGACCGCCAGGTACCCTGGTGGGACCATGTCCCGTACCTATCAGGTCCGTACCTACGGCTGCCAGATGAACGTCCACGACTCCGAGCGCCTGACCGGGTTGTTGGAGGACGCCGGCTACCGTGCCGCGGACGACGAGCAGGTACCCGATCTCATCGTGTTCAACACCTGCGCGGTGCGGGAGAACGCCGACAACCGCCTGTACGGCAACCTCGGGCATCTACGGCCGTTGAAGACCGCCAACCCGGACCTGCAGATCGCCGTCGGGGGATGCCTGGCGCAAAAGGACCGCTCCACGATCGTGGAGCGCGCGCCATGGGTCGACGTCGTGTTCGGTACCCACAATCTCGGATCGCTGCCGGCGCTGCTGGATCGCGCCCGCATCCGCAACGAGGCGCAAGTCGAGATCCTCGAACAACTCGACGGGTTCCCGTCGAACCTCCCGACCCGGCGGGAATCCGCCTTCAGCGGCTGGGTGGCGATCAGTGTCGGCTGCAACAACACGTGCACGTTCTGCATCGTGCCGTCGTTGCGCGGCAAGGAGCAGGACCGCTCACCCGAGGAGGTCCTCGCCGAGGTCGAGCAACTCGTGGCCGAAGGGGTCGTGGAGATCACCCTGCTGGGGCAGAACGTCAACGCGTATCGACACGGCGGACAGCACGGGTTCGCCGACCTCCTTCGTGCGTGCGGTGAGGTGCCCGGTCTGCGCCGCGTGCGGTTCACCAGTCCACATCCGCGGGACTTCACAGACGACGTCATCGAGGCGATGGCGCAGACGCCCAATGCGATGCCACAACTGCACATGCCTCTGCAATCCGGCAGCGACGACGTTCTCCGGCGCATGCGTCGCAGTTATCGTGCCCAGCGCTACTTGGGAATCCTGGGCCGCGTGCGCGAGGCGATGCCGGCCGCGGCGATCACAACTGACATCATCGTCGGATTCCCCGGGGAGACCGAGGTCGATTTCCAAGCGACTCTCGAGGTGGTCGAGCAGTCACGATTCGCGGGAGCCTACACCTTTCAGTACTCCCCGCGGCCGGGCACGCCCGCGGCCGACTACACCGATCAGGTCCCGCACGCTGTGGTCCAGGAGCGCTACGAACGCCTCGTCGAGCGGGTGGACGCGATTGCGTGGGAGCAGAATCGAGATCTCATCGGCCGCGAGGTGGAGGTCCTGGTGTCGGTGGGGGAGGGACGCAAAGACGCAGCAACCGCCCGTCGCACCGGCCGCGCTGCAGACGGACGTCTGGTGCACTTCCTCGACAAACCTCTGGAGCCCGACGCGGACTACGAACCACCGCGTCCCGGTGACCTGGTCACGACCGCGGTGACTTACGGTGCACCACACCACCTCGTCGCTGACGCCGGAGTGCGCCATGTCGAGCGCACCCGTGGCGGTGACGCGCATGCGGCAGCCACTGACGATCAGCAGCCTTCGGTCATGCTCGGCTTGCCGGGACCGCGATCCATCTAGCGACGAAGTACAAGACGCCGTACCGGTCATCCACGGCATCCACCTGTGCGGCCTCGACGTGGTGGAGGCGCTGTCCGAGTCGTTGCCAAGCGGGGGCTCCGGCGGCGGCGACTGCTTCGGCAAGGGCGAGGTCGAGCCCGGCCAGCTCCGTGGGGTCGCCGCGTCCGACAGCGGCGAGCACACGGTCGTCGAACGAAACGGCCCGGTCGTCGAGGTGTCGGGGCGCCTTCTCGGTGCGCGATGCGCTGCCGTCACCCATCACCAGTAGAGCGTCGAAGTCGTGGGGCTCGGCCGTGTCGCTGCCCACTGCGACCGCAGGGATTCCTCGCAATAGCCACCGGCCGACGGCCACTGGGAGTTCCACGGTGGGCCCTTCGCTGATGGTGCGGCCGAATCCGGCCAGCGACCAGGCCGGCCCCTGATCCTCGACATGATCCGGTGCCAGAATCGCTACTCGCGATGCGCCGTCACAGGCCCAGTCGACAGCCTCGATGGCCGCGGTGCGCAGTGCCTCTAGTTCGTCGCTGGCCCCCGTGGCGACTTCGGGAATCAGCAGTGGGGTCATGGGCAAGAAGGCGACCCGAATGCTGCCCTGGTCGGTGTTCAGGTGTCTTCCGGCTTCCTGGAGACCGCGCCCTTGACGGCGTTGGTGGCCTCGGTTGCCTTCTGACCCAGCGTGCTGGAGGCAGCCTGTGCCTTGTCCAAGGCACCGGCGACGACCTCGTCGACCTTGGCTGTCACGGCGGAAGCGCTTCCACCGGTCTTGTCGTCGAAGGTATTGGTGAGTTTGTCGACGACCTCGGCCACCTTGTCGCCCTGCTGGTCGGCCAATCCACCCACCGTCGACTTGGCCTGGTCGACGAGTTCGTCGGCCTTCTTCTTCGCGTCGTCGAATGTCGCCACCACTGCTCCTTCGGGTTGATCACCGGTACTCAAGGATAGGGACGACAATGAAGAGGTGTCGAACGCTCCCAGAACCGGCGCGATCGTGGCGCTGGTCGGTCCCACGGCGTCGGGCAAGTCCGCCCTGGCAATGGATCTGGCGCAGCGGTTCGACATGGAGATCGTCAATGCGGACGCGTTCTGCATCTACCGGGGGATGGACATCGGGACCGCCAAGCCGACGCCGTCTGATCGTGAGTCGGTGGTCCATCATCTGATCGACACCCATGAGGTTGATGAAGCGGTGGATGTGGCGTGGTACCAGGCGTCGGCGCGGCTCGTCATCGACCAAGTGCATGCACGGGGGACTGTGCCGCTTCTGACAGGGGGCTCCGGACTCTACGTGCAGGCGGTCCTGGACGAGTTGAGGTTTCCCGGCACGGACCCTGCGATCCGCAGCCGCCTGGAGGCCGAACTCGAGGAACTGGGTCCGTCCGAACTGCATCGACGCCTGCAACGGGTCGATGCCGCGGCAGCCGCGCAGATCTTGCCCACGAACGGTCGCCGGATTGTTCGCGCTCTGGAGGTCAACGAAATGACGGGCGCGCCTTTCACCGCCACGCTCTCACAGACGCGCCCCTGGCGGCCGTCGGTACGGATCGGCTGGGATCCGGGGGTGGAACCAGTGGATCGTGCGATCACGCAACGGGTGCACGACATGTGGCAAGCCGGATTCGTCTCGGAGGTCGAATCATTGCGACCCGCGATCGATCAGGGCCGGACGGCATCGCGGGCCGTCGGATACCGGCAGATCCTCGATGCGTTGGACGCCGGGGACGATCCGGACTCCGCGCAGGAGCCAACGATCGCGGCTACGAAGCGCCTGGCGCGTCGGCAGAGATCCTGGTTCCGGCGCGATCGGAGTGTTCGCTGGACGGAATCCCCGTCGCAGATTCCGCAGATTCTTGGCACGCTAGGGCTATGACGACAGCCGTGAGGTTCACCAAGGGCCATGGCACGGGTAACGATTTCGTGTTGGTCCACGACTCCGAGGCAGCGTTGACCGTGACCCCGGCGGCCGTCCGAGCGGTGTGCGACCGGCGTTTCGGCCTCGGCGGCGACGGGTTGATCCGTGTGGTGCGCGACGGCGCTCACTGGTTCATGGACTATCACAACGCCGACGGTTCGATCGGTGAGATGTGCGGTAACGGGGCACGTGTATTCGCAGCGTTGCTGCGGGAAGAGGGTTTGGTGACTACCGACGAATTCACGATTGCCACTCGTGGTGGTCTGCGCCCGGTGCGCATGCAGGGTGACTCGATCAGCGTCGACATGGGAGCCCCCCGCACCGATGATTCTCCGGTCAAGGTCACCGCGAACGATCACACGTGGGAGGCACATGCAGTGTTCATGCCCAATCCGCACGCGGTGGCGTTCATCGACGATCTGGACGAACCGGGTCCGTTGACCTCAGCACCTGAGATCGACTCTGACGTGTTCCCGGAGGGCACCAACGTGGAGTTCGTGGTCGTCCAGCGGCCTGGGGAGCATGTGTCGATGCGTGTCCACGAGCGGGGTGTGGGGGAGACTCTCTCTTGCGGCACCGGGATATGCGCGGTGGCCGACCGTGCCTTCGCGCGAGCCGACGTCGACGGTCCGGCATCCATCCGGGTGGACGTGCCAGGAGGCACGGTGCATGTGCGACGCACCGCAGAAACGACGCTGGTGCTCACCGGGCCCGCCGAATTGGTCGCGCACGGCCATCTGTCGCCCCAGTTGTCGGAGATGTTCCATGGCTGATCCCGACGTGCGGATCGAGGACCAGCTCGCCGACCGCGAGGCTTTGCGCCGCATCCCCGGGCTGTCCACCGAGCTCGAGGACATCAGCGAGGTTGAATACCGCCAGGTCCGCCTCGAGCGGGTCGTCCTGGTAGGCGTGTGGACCCATGGCAGCGCTCTGGATGCCCAACGTTCGCTGCAGGAGCTCGCCCGGCTGGCCGAAACTGCGGGCTCCGTGGTGCTCGAAGGGGTCGTGCAACGCAGGGGAGTACCCGATCCTGCGACCTATGTCGGATCGGGCAAAGCCATCGAGTTGCGCGACATCGTGCGCGCGACGGGTGCGGACACAGTCATCTGTGACGGGGAACTGACACCGGGCCAGTTGCGCAAGCTCGAGGCCATCGTGCAGGTCAAGGTGGTCGACAGGACTTGGTTGATCCTGGACATTTTCGCCCAACATGCGCGCAGCAAGGAAGGTAAGGCGCAGGTCGCGCTGGCCCAGATGGAATACATGCTGCCGCGGCTGCGCGGCTGGGGTGAGGCGCTGAGTCAGCAGGGGGCGGGCATCGGTACCCGGGGTCCTGGGGAGACGAAGATCGAGACCGACCGCCGGCGGATTCGGGCGCAGATGACCCGGCTGCGCAGGCAGTTGCGCACCCTGGACCGCGTCCGGTCGTCGAAGGCCTCGCGCCGGCGTGCCTCGGACGATCCCTCCGTGGTGATCGCCGGATACACCAACGCGGGCAAGTCGAGTCTGCTCAATCGGCTGACTGGAGCCGGTCTGCTGGTCGATGACGCGCTGTTCGCAACTCTCGATCCCACGGTCCGCCAGGGTCGCACGCCGTCCGGCAGGCGATTCACGGTGACCGACACCGTCGGGTTCGTCCGGCACCTGCCGCACGAACTGGTAGAGGCGTTCAAGTCGACCCTGGAAGAGGTCAGCGCGGGTGACCTCGTGCTGATCGTGCTGGATGGGACGGATCCCGATCCATTCGGTCAACTAGCGGCCGTCCGGGAAGCTATGCGGGAGTCGCGCGACAGCGATGCAGCCGAGCTGGTGGTCGTGAACAAGGCCGACGCTGCCGACCCCGACACCCTCGCCGCCACCCGGCGCGAGTTGCCCCGTTCGCTCGAGGTTTCCGCGCTGACGGGACTGGGCATCGATGAACTGCTCGACCGCCTCGACGAGATGCTTCCGGACCCAACGGTGGCTGTCGACGCTGTCGTCCCGTTCGATCGGGGTGATCTGGTGTCCAGGGTCTACGCAGTGGGTACCCATGTGGACGTAGAGCACCAGGAGGCGGGCACACAAGTCCGAGCCCGTGTCCCGGCCGACCTGGCCGCTGCTATCAGCGCGGCGCAAGGTAACGCGCCGACCGAGTAAGCCGCCGTGGCGGGCGCGGCTTAGCTTCCGGTTACGCACAAGCCAGCCGCGCTGCGACCGGGTACTGCGCGATGCTGCCAGAATCGACTTATGACCCCCACCGCCCAGCATTTGCTCGACATGGTCGTCGCGGACCTCCGCGGCTCGGATCGGCCTGGTCAGCAAGAGATGGTGGAACTCGTGGGCGAGGCCCTGGACAAGCGCTCGACGGTACTCATCCAGGCTGGAACCGGCACGGGAAAATCCGTCGGCTACCTGCTGCCGACCGTGGTGCACGCCGCCGACGCCGAACCCGGTCGTTCCCGCGTGGTCGTCGCCACCGCCACGCTGGCGCTACAGCATCAGCTCGTGGAGCGTGATCTGCCGCGGATGCTGGGGGCCTTGTCTGACGAGCTGCGTCGTGACGTGACCTTCTCGACCCTGAAGGGCAGGAGCAACTACTTGTGCCTGGCGAGGGTCTCTGGGTCCGATCCGGATCAGCAGACCCTCGAACGCTCGGCTCTTGAAGAGCAGGCGGCCAGGATCAATGAATGGTCGCAGTCGACACAGACCGGGGATCGCGACGAACTCGAGGACATCTCCGGAGTCGTATGGTCGGCGTTCTCGGTGACTGCACAGGAGTGCTCGCGCGGCTCGGGTTGTGCGTTCGTGGAGGAGTGCTGGGCTGAACGAGCGATCGCGAATGCACGCTCCGCGGACATCGTCGTCACCAATCACACATTGCTGGCCCTCAACTCCGTGCAGGAGGGGATCATCGGCGAGCACGCTGCGGTCGTCGTGGATGAGGCGCACGCCCTGCCCTCCGCGCTTCAGCGCGCAGCCACCAACGAGTTGTCCGTGGAGGCCCTGAATCGGGCTGCGCGACGCACGCAGGCAGCGGGGCAAGCCGACGAGGCGGATCGGGTACAGGACGCAGCCGATGCCTTCGAGAACGCGCTCCTGGTGTGGGACGCGCCTGAAGGGCGGCGATTGGCGCAGCTGCCACAGGCCGTCCAGCAGGCGCTGGCCAGTGTCCGCGAGGCGTGCGGCATTGCTGCAGCCGCCATGCGCCGGGCGACCGACGCTGATCCGGCGGCGCGTCAGCGCGCCATCGCCGCGGTGGAGGACGTCCACTCGGCTGCAGGGGAGTTGCTGTCCGCTGACGAGTCTCGCGTTATGTGGCGCCGGAGGGACCGATTGGTGGTGCTGCCTTTGGACGTCTCTGAGGTGGTGCAGGACGGGATAATCGGGGACCGCACCGCGGTCTTCACCTCAGCCACTCTGCAGCTGGGAGGTTCGTTCGACACGATCGCTGAACAACTGGGCTTGGCGAAAGGCTCCTGGGTCGCGAGCGACGTGGGCAGCCCTTTCGCGTACGAATCGCAGGCGATCCTGTTCGTCCCCGATCGGCTGTCGCCGCCGGGTCCCGACTGGCCCACGCCGCAGGCGTTGGGAATGGCCGCTGACCTCGTCGCTGCGGCAGGTGGTCGTGCATTGGTTCTCATGGCCTCGTGGAACGGGGTCGAGGCCATGTCGGCGGCACTTGCCGGCGTGGTGCCGGGCACGTTGTTGACGCAGCGACGCGGTGAGCCGACTGCAGGGCTCATCCGAGCCTTCTCCGAAGAACCGAACAGCGTGCTGATCGGGACACTCGGGCTCTGGCAAGGCGTCGATGTTCCCGGCGAGGCCTGCACGCTGGTGATCATCGACAAACTCCCCTTCCCGCCGCCCAGTGACCCGGTCGTCAGTGCTCGCCAGGCAGCCATTGATGCCCGCGGTGGATCCGGTTGGATGCAGGTGTCGCTGCCGCAAGCAGCTGTCACGCTGGCGCAGGGCGCCGGGCGCCTCATCCGCTCCAACACTGACCGGGGAGTAGTCGCGATCTTGGACAGTCGCCTGGCCAACCGGCGCTATGGCGGGTACCTGCGCCGAAGCCTGCCGCCGTTCAGCTTCATGACGGACGTCTCCAAGGTTCGTGAGGCGCTCGGTCGCCTTGATGCCTCCTTCATTCCTTAGGGCTGGTCGGTACTATCGGCGGGGCCGCGCCCCTGCCATCCGCTGTTCAGGGGGGTCCGGGTTCACGGGCGCGGGACCGAAAGGACGACTCCCGTCGGGCTGGAAGACTCGCTGGACGTATCCGGTGGGCGTGGGGTCTTGCGGATGGGGCTGGAGGTGGCCGGCTAGCGCAGGCTTGGGGCCGACGCGGCTGTGCGACGCCAGCCGACTCGGACTTCAGGTGTACCCGGGCGCAGTTGGATTGCTCTGGTGATGACGCGGGTTGGCTACTATCAGCGCTTCTTCGTGACGGTCCACTTCTTGGTGTAGGAGTACGCGTTGTAGGTCGCTGTGGGGGGGTGCGGTCAGTTTGAGTGTGACTGTGTTCGGCAGGGGTGGCGTGGTGCATTCGTCGAACCGCAAGAAGAACCGCACGGCCGAGTAGTAGTCGCTGACCAGGTCGTCGAACAGGAAGGACCACCAGTGCCCCTACCGAGTACATCGAGATGTGAGGTTCCCGGTCGCTGATCTCCATCGTCCTGCCTGGACTGGGGAACAATCGTGTGCGCAGAATGGACATGAGGGGAGGAGTCCGACCTGCCGCATTCCAAGAGCAGGTTGGGCGTTGGCTATGCAGATCAAGTATGGGGCAGTCTTGCCGCTTCCACCCGAGCAGGCATTCGACTTCGTGTCCAACCCGGCGAACTGGGGCACCTTCTTCGACTCGGTGGAGTCAGCTGAGGCGCTTCAAGGATGGGGCTCGCCGGGTGGGAAGGCGAGGATGGTCAACAAGGTCCTCGGTCGCGAGGTGGTCACCGACCTCGAGGTCCTGGAATGGGACCGCCCTCACCAGTTCCGCTACGTGGCGCACAGCACGGACCATCCTGACATGGACAACAAACGGACCTTCGACGCCGTTCCGGGGGGCACCCGGCTCACGGGAACGACAGACGCCACGGCCCGACGAGGAGTGGGCTGGGTCTTCGACACGATCTCCGGCCTGGCGGTTCGCCGGCTGTACAAGCGCGGGATGAAGGAACTACCCGGTCAAGCGGCAAAGGCCGCGCACCACGAGGACTGAGGTCTTCAGCCGGGCTCAATTCGGCAGCTCCGGCAAATGGGGCTGCGCCGGATGGGGCCTCGTCGGCTGACGTGGCGCACGGTCCCGGGCCTCTGGCTGACCTCCGCCGTTTGGCGTGCGTCCTGGGGCGGCTGTGCGACTCGACCGACTCGCACTTCAGGTGTATCTCGAGCGCAGTCGGATTGCTCTGGTGATGACGCTGGTTGGTTAGGAGCGCTTCTTCTTCTTGACGGTCCATTTCTTGGTGTAGGTGTAGGCGGTGTATTGGTCGGTGGCGGGGGCGTTCAGTTTGAGCTTGACTTTCAACTTCTTCCTGCCGAACGTCTTGATCCTGACCTTGCCCTTCTTGGTGGTTGTGACCTTGGCGTACTTCTTCTTCTTGGGTTTGACCGTGACCTTCGACTTCGCCTTCTGCCCGGCGTTGGTCTTCACGGCCTTCTTCAGCAGGACCGTCTTGCCTTTGTACTTGATCTTCTTCGGCGTCTTTACCTTCGCGGTCTGTGTCTGCTTCGCTGGGGTCGCCGGCGGGGCGGTGGGGATGACCGGGGCCGAGGGGGCCGAGGGGGCGGAGGTGCCGATGGCGTTGCGGGCGGTCACGGTGAAGGTGTAGGCCGTGCCGTTGGCCAGCCCGGACACCACACACGCGGTGCTGCTGGTGGTGCAGGAGGCACCGCCGGGGATCGCGGTGACCGTGTAGTCGAGCACCGGGGAGCCGCCGTCATCGGCGGGCGCGCTCCAGGCCACTGACACCTGTGCGTTGCTGCGGCGCACCGGTGACCGCTGCGGGTGGCTGCGGCGGCGGCTGCCGCCAACACCGCCGAATGTTCGCGCCGGCGGCGATCGCGGTGACCGTCTGGCCGGCCAGCACCCCGCCGGTGGTCACTGCGACCGGCACGCTGGAGTTGGTGGTCGTGTTGTTGCCCAACTGGCCGTAGGCGTTGTTGCCCCAGCAGAAGGCCTGGCCGTCGGCCACCGCACACGAGTGGTAGTACGCTGCGCTGATCGCGGTGACCGTCTTCCCGGCCAGGGCCCGGCGGTGTCCACCGCCACCGGCACACTCGAGTTGGTGGTGCGTTGTTGTCACCCAACTGGCCCGTAGTCGTTGTAGCCCCAGCACGAGGCTCGGCCCTCGGCCACCGCACACGAGTGGTTGAACCCGGCGGTGATCGCGGTGACCGTGCGGCCGGCCAGCGGCCCGGCGGTGTTCACCGCCACCGGCATCGTCGAGTTGCTGGTGGTGTTGTTGCCCAACTGCCCGTAGACGTTGGAGCCCCAGCAGTAGGCCCTGCCGTCGGCGACCGCACACGAGTGGTAGGCTTCCGGTGCTGATCGCGGTGACCGTCGTGCCGGCCAGGACCCCGGCGGTGTTCACCGCGACCGGCACGCTCGAGTTGATGGCGGTGTTGTTGCCCAACTGCCCGTAAGTCGTTGTAGCCCCAGC
Source organism: uncultured Actinomycetota bacterium (assembly GCA_963704075.1). Taxonomy (GTDB): domain Bacteria; phylum Actinomycetota; class Actinomycetes; order S36-B12; family UBA10799; genus JADKAV01. The sequence goes on along the minus strand of CAVPGV010000019.1, from coordinate 78,866 downwards.
AGTAGGCCTTGCCGTCGGCCACCGCACACGTGTGGCCAGTCCCTGCGCTGATCGCGGTGACCGTCTTGCCGTTCAGCACCCCGCCGGTGTCCACCGCGACCGGCACGCTGGAGTTGGTGGTGCTGTTGTTGCCCAACTGCCCTAGATTGCTGGAGCCCCAGCAGAAGGCCTGGCCGTCGGCCACCGCACACGAGTGGAAATCCCCGGCGCTGATCGCGGTGACCGTGCGGCCGGCCAGCACCCCGGCGGTGTCCACCGGCCACCGGCACGCCTCGAGTCGGTGGTCGCTGGTGTTGCCCAACTGCCCGAGCCGTTGTTCCGCCCCAGCAGTAGGCCTTGCCGTCGGCCACCGCACACGACTGGCAGTTCCCCGCGCTGATCGCGGTGACCGTCTGGCCGGCCAGCACCCCGGCGGTGTCCACCACCACCGGCACCGTCGAGTCGGCTGGTGCTGGTGTTGCCCAACTGCCCGTAGTCGTTGCTACCCCAGGCGAACGGCGCGGCCCGCCGATCGGGTGCGGCAGCCGCCTGGCGGTGCGGCCAGCACCGACCCGGCCACCGCCATCCCGGCCACCACCGCCACGAGAGTCTTCGGCTGAGAACATGACCCACACTCCCCACCAGGGAAGGTGCCGGACATCCAACCGTCACGGGTGCCGACCCCAACCCCTCGTCGGCTACGTCCCCAGTCTACTCCCGGTCCCGAGGTCACCGACTTTCTCACGACGAGATCCTGTCAGCCAGTCCACGGCCCGCGACCCACACTGGTGGGGCCCGGCCTGGGCTGCCGGTGGACCGTCGGGGAACCAAAGGGCTCCCGCGCAAGAACAGCAGCCCCCGGGCTCTGTCCCCCGGACACCCAACACGGACAAGCCGACCTCCGACCTGCCCGATAGGCGGGTTTGACGCAGTACGTAGTTGGGCATTGTCATGGGTGGGCGCAATACTCGTAATGAACGGGGAAGGGGATCCACCAAGATGACATCACACAACGCACCGCTCTCGTGCTCTCGGTCGGCCTGCTCGCCGGAGGCGGAGCAGTCACTGTCGCACCGGTGGCGTCGGCTACGTCGGCACCGACGAAGTACTTCTCGTCATGCGACAAGTTACTGAAGAAGTACCCCAACGGGGTGGCGAAGAACGCCAAGGCCGCCAAACGTGCAGCCCGACAGGGTTTCTACCGCCCAGCAACATCGCGCAAGGCGAAGCGGGACTATCGCGTGAACGCCTCCCGGCTGGACCGTGATCGTGACGGCGTCGCCTGCGAGCAGATGTGAAGTAAACCGGACCTCTGACATTTCCCCGGCCACTTGTTCACACCGCAAATCGAGGGTGTGACAACATCCCCGGACTACCTGTTTCACACAGTGCCGAGGGTGTGACATCTTTCCCGAGCTACCTGTTCACACCATAGGCAGTGGGCGCGACATCTCCGTGGCCAACTCTTTCGCAAGATTCACCCTGGTCTGACACATTCTCCCGCTCGCGGTTCACGACTTACCCCTAGTTCGTAGCCGCGACACGTGCGCGACTCGAAGGATTCAGGCCTCTGCATGATGCTCAACTGCTCAACGCCGACGGTCTTCGGTTGATGCCCTACGTCCGCCATTGGGATGCCCTCCGCTTCGCGAAGGTTCCAGTGCGATCTAGATCTTCCGCAGGACGGCCACGACGAGTCCGAGAATCTGGCAGTCGTCGCCGTTGATCGGCTCGAAGGCGGGGTTGTGCGGTAGGAGCCAGACATGTCCATCGCTGCGCTTGAATGTCTTCACGGTGGCTTCGTCATCTAGCAGCGCGGCCACGATCTCGCCGTTGTTCGCATCTGGCTGGCGCCGAACCACGACCCAGTCGCCGTCGCAGATGGCGGCCTCAACCATAGAGTCGCCGACCACCTTCAGTAGGAACAGCTCTCCGTCGCCCACGAGTTCTGCGGGGAGAGGGAACACACTCTCCACTGACTCTTCAGCCAGAATCGGACCGCCGGCCGCGATCCGCCCGACGAGTGGCACGTAACGGGGGGTGGGTCGGTCGTCGCCACTGCCGGTGTCGTCGAGTTCGTCCGGCAGCAGAACCTCAAGAGCCCGTGGCCGATGTGGGTCACGCCGGATGTAGCCCTTTCGCTCGAGAGCCTTCAACTGGTAATTCACGCTGGAGGGGCTGGTCAGACCGACGACTTCGCCGATCTCACGGACCGAGGGTGGGTAGCCGCGGGCAGCGACGGTCCTGCGAATCTCAGTCAGAATGATCCGCTGCCGCTCGGTCAGGCCGTCGCGCCCTGGGGTGGCATCCGGCATCTCGACCACTTGTCCCTCGGTTGAGCCGTCTTTCGGATCGTTGGTTGTCTCAGATGACGCCATGGTTCCTCCCTTGTCGTTGTATGTGTCCACACTAACCGCGTCTTGGTGATTACTCAAACATATGTTCGACATCTCCGCGAACGTGTCGTACCCGTGTGATGGCATCGAAAATGTCGCACCCAAGGGGTAGACATCGAACATGCGTTCATGAGAACGTGTGTTCGAGTTAGTGAGAACAGTAAGGAGCTCGCAATGGCCATCATCAGCGCTTCCCCAGAGATCGTGGTTGGGACACTGCGTCCATCGGCCAGGTTCGCTCCCAGGCCTGAGCTGCCCGCGAATCCTGTCCGCCCAGCGGGTGTGGAGCAGGGGGTGTCCTGGGGTCCGGCAGCCGGGCCGCGGCCGGGGTTACCCGCCGGCATGCGCCTGGTCGCCGCGATCGTTGGACTGTTCGTGCTGACGCTGGCCCTGTCGGGGCTCGTGGCACGCGCAGCCAGCACGGTGGCTGCCGTCGGCGAGGCCCCTGCCCAGCGCTCCGTGCCTGTCGAAAGTGCTGCCTATCCGGCGTGGACCGTTGGTCCAGGCGACAGTCTGTGGAGCATTGCGCGTGTCACCGCACCCGGGGCCGATCCCCGGGCCACGGTGCAGGTACTGCGGACGCTGAACGGTCTGTCGCCGCAGCACGTGCTTCAGGTCGGCGAGGTTCTGCAGCTTCCCACGCGCTGACTCAGGCCGAAACGCCCCATTTGTGCGGTCCTGGCAATCGTGTCGACACGCGTCGAGAAACACTAGGGCGAAAGTGCTTGCACATAGGTCGGGTCGCGCATACGGTTACCACCACATGTAGTAGTTACACCAATGTGATTCATCCACAGATTGTGGTGGGTTCGGCACAGGTTGTCCCCAGGAAGTCCGCCGAATAGTCCACAACCGTCAAGGAAATCCTGGTTGGGAGGCCCCATGCACTGCCCGTTCTGCCGCGGCGACGACTCCAGGGTCGTCGACAGCCGACTGGCCGACGATGGGGCTGCAGTGCGACGCCGCCGGCAGTGCCTGCACTGTCAGCGGCGGTTCACCACGATCGAGGTGGCGGCGCTGAATGTAGTGAAGCGCTCCGGAGTGGTCGAGCCGTTCCGGCGGGACAAGATCGTCACTGGTGTGCGCAAGGCGTGTCAGGGACGCCCCGTCACCGACGACGAGTTGGCGGTCCTTGCCCAGCAGGTGGAGGACTCCCTACGGGATTCCGGCTGTGCCGAAGTGCCCGCGCACGAGATCGGATTGACGATCCTGGGTCCGCTGCGGGAACTCGACGAAGTCGCGTACCTGCGCTTCGCATCCGTCTACCGTTCGTTCGATTCACTCGCTGATTTCGAGCACGAGATCGCGCTACTCAAAGCCAGTCGTCAGCAGTCCGGGGGCGGCGCCAACGAAGTACCCATCGATATCACCGAAGGGCACAAACGGCCCCTCGCAACTGTTGTCCAGAAGGAGGGCATATGACCGAGCAGTCCATTCCCAAGGCGCGCACCGCAGGCGTGAAAGGGGCAGAGGTGACCGTGCACACCACGGGCTTGACCATCGAACCGCTGTACACAACGCCCGGGGTTCACCCGTATGACGAGGTCGAGTGGGAACGCCGGGACGTCGTCCAGACGAACTGGAAGACCGACGAAGTGGTGTTCGAACAGCGTGGCGTCGAGTTCCCCGCGTTCTGGTCGCTGAACGCGTCGACGATCGTGACCACCAAGTACTTCCGCGGCGCACTGGGAACGGACCAGCGGGAATGGAGCCTCAAGCAGCTGATCGACCGTGTGGTGCTCACCTACGTGAAGTCCGGCAGGGAGAACGGGTACTTCGCCACTGAGCAGGATGCACAGGTTTTCGAGCGTGAACTCACCTGGATGCTGCTGCACCAAGTGTTCTCGTTCAACTCCCCGGTGTGGTTCAACGTGGGTACCAGCGCTCCCCAGCAGGTGAGCGCGTGTTTCATCCTCGCCGTCGACGACACGATGGACTCGATCCTCAATTGGTACCGCGAGGAGGGCCTGATCTTCAAGGGCGGCTCCGGTGCCGGCCTGAACATCTCTCGCATCCGCTCGAGCAAGGAACTGCTGCGCTCTTCGGGTGGTACGGCCTCCGGTCCGGTGTCGTTCATGCGCGGCGCCGATGCGTCGGCAGGCACTATCAAGTCGGGTGGAGCAACCCGTCGTGCGGCGAAAATGGTCGTGCTAGACGTCGACCACCCCGACGTCGAGGAGTTCATCGAGACGAAGGTCCGTGAGGAGGAGAAGATCCGGGTCCTGCGCGATGCGGGCTTCGACATGGATCTAGGCGGCAAGGACATCAACAGCGTCCAGTACCAGAACGCCAACAACTCGGTGCGCGTCTCCGACGAGTTCATGCGGGCCGTGGAGTCCGGCGACGAGTTCGGCCTGCGCTCGCGAACGACCGGCGAGGTCATCGAATCCATCGACGCGAAGAAGTTGTTCCGCCGGATGTCCGAAGCGGCGTGGGCATGCGCCGACCCGGGGATCCAATATGACGACACGATCAACGACTGGCACACCAATCCCGAGACGGGCCGGATCACCGCGTCCAATCCGTGCTCGGAGTACATGTCGTTGGACAACAGTTCCTGCAACCTTGCTTCCCTGAACCTGCTGAAGTTCCTGCAGGACGATGGCAGCTTCGACGCCGACCGGTTCGGCAAAGCCGTGCAACTGATCATTACGGCCATGGACATCTCTATCTGTTTCGCGGACTTCCCCACCGAAGCGATCGGGAAGACCACGCGCGACTACCGCCAGTTGGGGATCGGCTTCGCGAACTTGGGTGCATTGTTGATGGCCACAGGGCTCGCCTACGATTCTGATGCCGGCCGGGCGTTGGCTGCCTCCATCACGAGCCTCATGACCGGGGCCGCCTACAAGCGGTCCGCGGAGCTGGCCGGAGTGGTCGGGCCCTATCAAGGCTTCGCTCGCAACGCTGAGGCTCACGCACGAGTGATGCGTAAGCACGCATCGGCGACAGATGACGTGCGTTCGGTATCCCCGCTCGACTCCGAAGTGCTGCGGTTGGCTTCGGCCGTGTGGCAGGAGGGCAACGCGATCGGCGCCAAGAATGGATGGCGCAACGCGCAGGCCAGCGTCCTGGCGCCCACCGGAACGATCGGGTTCATGATGGACTGCGACACCACCGGTATCGAGCCGGACTTCTCGCTGGTCAAGTTCAAGAAGCTGGTGGGAGGGGGCTCCATGCAGATCGTCAATCAGACGATCCCGCGGGCCCTGACCCGGCTCGGGTACGCCGAGGAGACCATCGAGGCGATCGTCGAATACATCGCCGAACACGGACATGTGGTGGATGCACCGGGGCTCAAGCCTGAGCACTACTCGGTCTTCGACTGCGCCATGGGTGAGCGCGCGATCAGCCCCATGGGGCATGTCCGGATGATGGCTGCGGTGCAACCATTCCTGTCCGGCGCGATCTCCAAGACCGTTAACATGCCCGAGTCGGCCACCATCGAGGAAGTGGAGGAGATCTACTTCGAAGGCTGGAAGATGGGGCTGAAAGCTCTGGCGATCTACCGCGACAACTGCAAGGTGGGTCAGCCGCTGTCCGACGGTAAGGCTGACAAGAAGCAGGCACCGGCGGATGTGGTGGTCGAACACCGGCCGGTCCGCAAGCGCCTGCCCAAGGTGCGGCCGAGCCAGACGATTTCGTTCAGCGTCGGCGGCGCCGAGGGATACATGACGGCGGGTTCGTACCCGGACGATGGTCTCGGTGAGGTGTTCCTCAAGCTCGGCAAGCAGGGGTCCACATTGGCCGGCGTGATGGACGCGTTCTCGATCGCCATCTCCATCGCTCTGCAGTACGGGGTCCCGCTCGAGGCATACGTGTCGAAGTTCGTCAACATGCGCTTCGAGCCGTCTGGGATGACAGACGACCCGGATATCCGGATGGCGCAGTCCATGATGGACTACATCTTCCGGCGGTTGGCCCTGGACCACCTGCCGTACGAGAAGCGCGCAGGGCTGGGTATCTTCACGGCCGATGAGCGGGCAGGCCAGCTCAACGAGTCGTCTGAACACGCCGCCCAGTCACCTGCGGCGCCCCACGAGTCGGATCAGTTGGACGCACCCGTGGTGCCGCACGAGATGGGATCAGCGAGCGTGCCGGCATCGGTGCACTCCTCGGCCGAGTTGCTGGAGGCCATCACCGGCAAGACCGCCGATGCGCCGCTGTGTATGACATGCGGGATCAAGATGCGGCCGGCAGGCTCGTGCTACGTGTGCGAAGGGTGTGGCTCGACGAGCGGCTGCAGCTGACTGACGAGGTGACGGGCCAGGTGGCCTAAGTGGTGGGGCGGCTCCGGGAGTTCGGGGCCGCCCTTCGCCGTTCATCGCAGAACCACAGCAAAGCGATGGGAGTCGCACTCGACTGAACGAAAGGGAGGTGCCGGATGCCGGACTCGTCGCCCGGCATTTCGCGCAAGACGATCGGTGCGACACACGACCAGACCAACGTCAACGTCGTGTACTTGTATGCCAGCGTCAAGGGACTGGGCGACCGGGTTGCGGATTCACCTAGGTCACCGGGTTCAGGGCAGGGCGCGGCGCCTGCCGATCGCTCAGCATGCACGGACGATCTTCGACGGGACCAATGGGCCCGGCTGTGCCTCAGGCGGGCCTCGAGGTGGCAGAGTCGGTCGCATGGACTATCAGATTGCGGTCGCGCACGAAGAAGTGCAGAACGCGCTCGTCATGATGAAGAGCCTGCTGCCTGGGGAGGTCGCTCAATTCCTGAACACGGCCTTCCCAGAAGTTGCTGAGCTCCTGGCCCAGCACGGCATCGAGCCCTCGGGACCCCCGTTCGCCCGCTACCGGATGGACGGGGACATCTTCCACGTCACGGCGGGATTCCCGGTGCCGATCGGGGTCGCGGGTTCTGGGCACGTGCTGACCGACGAACTGCCCGGCGGCGATATCGCATCAACGGTGCATGTCGGCTCCTACGAGGATCTTCCCGCCGCTTTCGACGCCGTGATGGAATGGTTGACGGGAGCTGGATACGCAATAACGGGTGACCCGTGGGAGAGCTATCTCGACCAACCAGATGTGCCGCAGCCTCGTACGCAGGTCAACTTCCCCGTGACGCGACGCACATGAGGCATCCGGTGCAATCAGGCGAGGAGGACCGATGACATTCCTGCAAACCGGTGAGGTGCTCGTGCACATAGGCCCTCCCAAGACTGGGACCACGGCACTTCAGCAGTCGATGGCTGCGGCACGCACACAGATGCGTGGTCAAGGGGTGCTCTACCCCGGGAAGAAGTCCTCGCATTGGACCCCGTCGTGCTCGGCGCTCGGCATCTCGACCACCACCCACCCGTCCGATCCGCCGGTCGCCCCTGAGGTGTGGGAGGCGTTCGCCCAGCGGGTGGGCAGGCGCAAGGACCGGGCGGTCGTGTCAAGCGAACAGTTCGCCGATGCAGCACCGGAGCTTGTCGCCAGGATCGTCGACGATCTCGGTGGCCCCGACCGGGTCAGGGTTTTGCTCACATTGCGGCCCCTGGGACTGATCCTTCCGAGCAGTTGGCAGCAGTCCCTGAAGTCCGGGGCTCCGAAGCCGCTACCTGGGCCGCTACGGAAGGCCAAGTCCCGGGTGGTCAAGCCGTATGAGCAATGGCTGCGGGAGACCCTGGAGGGCAAGAACGCCACGTTCTGGGGAAGGTTCGACTATCCCGGACTGATGCGGCGATGGGCACAGGTCGTCGGTGCTGAGCGGATAGCCGTGATCGTCGTGGACTCCGGCGATCCGCTGCGCATCCTGCGTGACGCCGAACGTGTCATCGGACTGCAGCCCGACACCTTGCAGCGCGTCGTGACCAAGACCAACCGGTCGCTGAGCTACGAGGAAGCAACTTTGGTCCGCCAGTGGCTGGTGGCCCTGGAGCAGCAGGTGCCCATGCCAACCGAGCGGTATCACCAGTGGATTCGGCGGGGCGCGCTGTGGGGACTGGTGGACGGCCGCCAACCCGGCATCGACGAACACGCTATTCGCACACCATCCTGGGCGCTGGACACGGTGAACGAGCGCACGGCCCGTATGATCGACGAAATCCGAAAGATGGGGGTGGACGTGAACGGGTCGCTGGACGATCTGATCATCCCCGAGCCCCCCAGCGTCAATCCCGAGGGTGACATCAACACGGTGCCGGTCGACGTCGCCATTCAGTTGCTAATGGGCCTGGCGACGATGGCGGCCAAGGACGCCAAACGGGGTTGACGCGGCGTCGGGTACGACTCTGCGGTCCAACGCCTCGCAAACTGGGCGCTGCCCGACGTGAGATTCCCGAAATTGCCAACTTCGCGAGGAAATGGTGTGCGTTATGCCTGCTTTGTGCTGGTACGTGCCTGACGAAGTGGGCAGAGCACGGGTACCGGTGCCCAGTTTCGGAGGTCAGGGCATGGTGAACGTGCCGGTGGCCCCGCCTCGTGACACGGAAACCACGGACTCGGACACGCCGATCCGCGGCGTTCCAGTGCCCGCAGCGATGACCGTGACCCAGGTGCGCTTCTTCCCCTTCTTCAGCAACGCACGGCGTTGCAGCACTGTGCCCTTCGCCAATTCCCCGTAGCCGTTGGTGAACCAGCCGTCCTGCCGTTTGCTGTTCGGGCGGTACTTGCGCACGGCACCCCCGCCGGTGAACTTGACCCGCGCCCGAGCAGTCGGTGTCACGAGTGTGGCTCCGCGCTTCTTCGGGTTGACCTTCACGCCGTTGGGGATCTGCCAGCGTTGATCGGCGCGGATCCGCTTCTTGGCCTTGATCGAGTCGACCACCACGAGTGCGTCGACGCCGGTGTCGTAGTAGACGCAGCGCTTGATCACGGCTGCTACGTAGGTGCGGTCTCGCAAGCAGGTGCGGTTGTAGGGATCGCTGGTGGTGGCCAGGACCTTGGACGACCCGCTTGCTGCCACGCTGGCGGATGCCAGCCCGAGCGAGGATTTCTTGCGCTTCTTCTTGGACTTCTTCGTGGGTTTTTCTACCACCCGGATCACGCTGTGGCCGGATCTGCTGACCATGTAGTCGCGGATCGCAGAGTTGTCGTAGCGGTACGGTCCGGGGTCCCCAACGAACTCGGCGCCGTAGCTGTTGAATGTCACCGATCCGAGGTCGCTGTGGACGTGAGCGGTGACGTACGGCCGGGAGACCCGCACGGAGAAGAAGGATGGACGGTGCCCGTCGATCTCGGTCCAACTGTTGCGGCCGAACACGTACCCGCCGGAGAACACCTCGTAGAGACTCGCCGGCGGCTGTCCTTCAGCGCCCTGGGTCGCCGCCCACCTCGCCTCGGAGTCCGGGGCGAACCACTTCTTGGACAGTTGTGCCCGATGCGTGTCGCCCTTCATGACGAGATAGAAGTTGGGATCCACTGCGGCGGCCAAGAAGCGCTCCTGACGCTTGATTGCGGCAGCGACCTGGCCGTAGGGTTCGCCGCACCGTGCGTAGATCGGCGCGAGTTTGGTGAGCAGTCGCAGGGTGTAGTAGGCGTACCACGGAGAGCCTTCGCGATCACTTCCGTCGGGCAGGACGAGGTAATCGGCCAGGCGGTTGAGGTTCGCAGCGGCCCGATCCCGTTTCTCCGCGTCCCCCAGATAGCAGAAGGCCGCGAGAGCTGAGCCCTGCGAATGGATCGAGGTGTTGTTCGTGCCGCCGCCGAGTTTGAACGCCTTGAGTTGCGTGTTGGCCTCCTTGCGGGTCGCCTTGACGAAACGTGCACCGTTGCTGATGTCCGATGCACAGGTCAACGTCCACAGTCGCTCGCCGGCGATGATCGGCTGGGTCACCGACCAGGTGCGGGTCTTCTTCTTCTTGTGCTTGCTCAACCAGTCCCCGATGAGACCGTAGAAGCGCTCCACCATCGGCACGTCTCCACGCCGGGCACCTGTGTAGAGCAGCGGAGTGGCCCAGTAGAGACCGTTCACATGGGTGTTGCCCGACGAGTCCAGCGTCTTCTGGGGCTTCCAATCCGGTTTGGCGCTCAGTCGGTAATAGCCGTATTGACCGAGGTCGGCGATGCTGTCGTCCATGATCGAGTCGGCTCTGCCCGCGTCACCCTTCTTATTGGGGATTAGCAGGCGGCACCACGAGTCCTCGCGGATGTTCTGGTTCATCGGGATGCCGTAGGGCCCTGCCGACGCCGACGGGGTCGGTGTTTGCGTGGGTGTCGGCGAGTCACTGGGTGCTGGTTCGGTGCTCTGAACCGGCGAGCCACTGGGTGCTGGTTCGGTGCTCTGAACCGGCGAGCCACTGGGATCGACCGGGTTCGACGTGTCCGCCGCGGGCGCCACCGGCGCCTCAGGTGCCGCTTGCGGTTCCGCCGACGTGCTCGGAAACGGCGATCCGGTCGCGGCGCTGGCGGGCGACACGCCACCCACGAGGGCAAGCACTGTGAGCGCGATGACGGGACTACGCATACCTTTGTCCTACCAGACATTCCGAGAATGGCCGATTCCCCGTCCGGAATGGCCCATCTATCGGACGACCGCCGGAGAGTCAGATGCAACCGTCAGAAGCCGAGGAGATCGTCGGGCTGCTACGCCAGATGAGAGTCATGGCGCATGTCCACCCGACCGGGCTGCAGAACAGCGCCATCCGCGTCGTTCTACCCGGGGGCAGAGAAGCGATCTGGGATGCGGATTCGGCTGCTGGTCTTGAGGCCCAGGTCCTGGCCGACGGGATGCTGGTCGGTTTTGTACCCCTCATCGCCGGTTCCGAAGACTTCGACGCCCGCCAAAGTGCCGAGGTGATCGCCCGCGCCGACTACGGACTGCCCGCCTGAGCCGGACCCACAGCCGTCTTGGTGCCGTCCGATGTGGGCGCCGTATCCGTGCTTCTGTGGATCGAGATCCCGTGTCGACCGTCATCCACAGATCCGGTGAGGGGTCTGGCAGCAGACCGCCTCAGCCGCGACCGTTGATCCATGCCAGTCACGATTTCCAGCCCTGAGGCGGCTGTGGCCGCCACCCCGTACGTTCTCGGTTTCGCCCCGCACGACTCGGTCGTGCTTCTGTTGAGCGGAGACGGTCCACATCTGGCACTGCGGGTGGATCTGCCCGAACGCGCAGATCTGGACTGGATCGCCACGATCCTCGCGGGCCTGCCGAACCCCTTGCCGTCCAAGACAGTGGTTCTGGCCTACGCGGACTCCATGGAGGTGCACTACGCGTCGGAGATCGCCAAGTGGCTCGCCGATCTGCTGGTGGCTGTCACGGACCTGGTGTCGGTCCTGGTGATCGGGGATGGCCGAGTGAGGTCACTCTCTGCCGACGGCCTGATCGGCCAGGAGTTGGACATCGATGTGGAGTCGTTGCGCGATCATCCGGTCATCGCCCAATGCGTAGCCGAAGGGATGACCTGTGTGCCGGCACGGGAGACGTTGGTGGACACTCTGCTGCCGGTGACCGACCCGTTGTCGAACCAGGTCGCGGCCGCTTTGCGCAGTGACACGCCGCCCAGGCATGGACATGAGGCGGCAAGGGCCGAGCTCGAACAGCGCGCCCTACAGGTGCTGCTCTCCGACGATGCGCTGGCGGCCCAAGACGTGGTGTGCGTGTCACGGGCCTGCCGTGACGTGCACGTCCGAGACCCGTTGCTGGCGATCATCCTCCATGAGCATGCACATGGGCAGTTGTCTCTGGCACACGTGCGCACGAGGCTGTTGTACGCCATGACCCATCTTCCGGACTCGGATGCAGCCCCCGTGGCCGCCACCATGGCGCTGGTCGCGTGGGCCGATGGTGACGGGGCCGTGGCGCTCATGGCCGCCGATCGGGCGTGTGAACTGGAACCGACGAACACCCTGGCACCCTTGGTGATTCACGCTTTGCAGCACGGACTGCCGCCAAACACGTGGGCGTCACTCACCGACGACATCCCGATGGAGGTGCTCAGGGGACAGGCGAGGCGCACCGCATAGCGCATATTCGTAGCAACTCTCGAGCCGCGGAGGTCGCAGCCAGCACCTCCGACACGAGGTAGTGCCATCGGGCATGTGCCGGGGGAATAGCCGGGGCGTGACAGAATGTTGTACTGGACGTAGCAGGTAGTGATGCTGCGAGAGCCCAACCCGATCCTCGACGAGAGGTTGTTACGTGCCGACTGTTAAGTCGAAGAAAGCCCCAGCGGCTGCCAAACCGGCGACGGCGAAGAAGGCTCCGGCCAAGACCGCCACGAAGGCTGCTGCCAAAGCAGAGCCAGCCGCGAAGGCCCCGGCGAGCAACGGGGCCGCGAAGAAGGCTCCAGCCAAGAAGACCACCACGAAGAAGGCCGCAACGAGCGCCGCGACTGCCAAGAAGGCTCCTGCTCATAAGGCCGCCGCGACCAGCGCCAAGGCGACAGCGAAGAAGGCGCCCGCCACGAAGGCGCCCGCCAAGAAGGCCGCCGGCAAGAAGGCCGCCGGTAAGTCATCGGCCAGCACCCCGGCTGCTGCCAAGACGGCGCCCGCCAAGACGGCGGCTACGAAGCGAGCACCTGCGAAGCGGGCACCGGCCAAGAAGGCTGCGGCGAAGAAGGCGGCACAGACGGACGCGGTGAGCCCCGATGACCTGAAGAAGGCCGCAAAACTCGAACAGGACCTTGAGACGGACCTGAAGCAGGACCTCAAGAAACTCGAGGACGAGAAGGAGAAGGAGAAGGAAGCCGGCACCTTCACGCTGTCCGACACCGATGACACCGACGAGCCTGTGGCCCAGGTCACCCAGGCCGGCGCTACCGCCGACCCGGTCAAGGACTACCTGAAGCAGATCGGCAAGGTCCCACTGCTCAACGCCGAGCAGGAAGTGGAGTTGGCCAAGCGCATCGAAGCCGGCCTGTTCGCCGAGGAGAAGCTCGCCGACAACCCCGAACTGGACACCGAGACCCGGATCAAGCTCGAATGGATCTCAGAGGACGGCCGCCGCGCCAAGAACCACCTGCTGGAGGCCAACCTGCGACTCGTGGTGAGCCTGGCGAAGCGCTACACGGGACGCGGGATGTTGTTCCTGGATCTGATTCAGGAAGGCAACCTTGGCCTGATCCGCGCAGTCGAGAAGTTCGACTACACCAAGGGCTACAAGTTCTCGACGTACGCCACATGGTGGATCCGGCAGGCGATCACGCGGGCGATGGCAGACCAGGCCCGCACCATTCGGATCCCGGTGCACATGGTCGAGGTCATCAACAAACTCGCCCGTGTGCAGCGGCAGATGCTGCAGGACCTCGGTCGGGAACCTACTCCGGAGGAACTTGCCGCCGAACTCGACATGACCCCGGACAAGGTCGTCGAAGTCCAGAAGTACGGCCGTGAGCCCATCTCCTTGTCCACTCCGCTCGGTGAGGACGGTGACAGCGAGTTCGGCGACCTCATCGAGGACTCCGAGGCCATCGTTCCGGCGGACGCGGTGTCTTTCACCCTTCTGCAGGAGCAGTTGGAGTCGGTGCTCGACACGCTTTCCGAGCGCGAGGCCGGCGTCGTCCGTATGCGCTTCGGCCTGTCTGACGGTCAGCCGAAAACCCTTGATGAGATCGGCAAGGTGTATGGGGTGACCCGCGAGCGTATCCGCCAGATTGAGTCGAAGACGATGAGCAAGCTGCGGCACCCCTCGCGAAGCCAAGTACTGCGCGACTATCTCGACTGAGCCTGGGCTCAGCGCGGCATGCGGAAACGGGTCGTGCGGCTCTGCCCGCTGCGGCCTGCGTCGGAGTCCGCGATCACGTAGAACCAGTAGGTGCGTCCACGCTTCACCTTGATCCGGGTCGTCTGACTGGTGGTACTGCGGACGCGTTTGAACGACGTGCCGTTCTTCGAACGGAAGACGAGGTAGGCCGAGACGGGCTGACCGAGTTCTTCAGATGCCCGCCAGTGCACGCGGACCTTGCGCTTCGACGCCTTCGTGACGCGGGGCTTGCCCGGGGGATCAGGTGCGATCTCCGCGGCGGCTCCCTCATCTGCGCCTGGGGCCTGGTAGGCCGGTGGTGGCCCTGTCGGGGCCGGTGACGTTCCTGGAATCCCGGGTGTGATCGGCGCCGGAGACGACGTGGACGGCTGGGGCGCCGGGGACGACGTGGACGGCTGAGGGGTCGGGGAGGTCGGGGAGGGCGACGGGCCTTCGGGAGCATCGATGGTGAAGTCCGGACCGTAGGCCCACGCGAGGGGGACTGCCTGCCCGTCGAGAGGCCGGACCCGCCAGCGGTAGGTTCCGGGTGAGAGCGGTTCGACGGCCGTGCTGTAGGCCAGGTTGTCGGTTTCCACATCCGCAGACGCCGCCCAGTTCCCAGTCGTGAGCTGGATCTGATACCTGTCGACGCCTCCCGGGCTGGAGGCCGGGTGGACAGCCCGCGCCGAGGTGAGTGCGTCCCCCCATCTCAGAAGGACGTTGCGGCCATCGTCGAACGTCGTCGCGGTAGGTCCGCCAACGCGTTCGCTGCGCTTGCTGAAACGCCCGACGTACTGAGGGTCGTTGATCGCCGCGGAGTCAGCCACCCGGCACTTGACCTGGCTCTGGCTCGGGTCCACTTGGTCGTATCTGCACGGCGACGCGAACCAGTAGTAGGTGCCCGCTGGACCGTTGTCGTCGTAGGTCTCCGGAGGGACGAAGACCGCCGCGCGTGTGCGGTATTCCGCGACGCGGTTGGTGAAGTCCCTGTCCAAGGCGATAACAACGCGGTAGGCGACAGCCCCAGCGGCAGGCTCCCAGCTCAGCACGGGGACGTCTGAATCGGTTTGCGCAAGGTTCCGGGGGATGACTGGGTCGGACAGTGAACCGGCGCCGGATACCGGATCGGTCGGGGTGAAGACCAGCGAAGATGGCAGTGGTTCACCGGGTTCGCGCCGCTCATTGGACCACATGCCGACGACAGGTGTTGTTCTGATCGCCGGATAGTCGGGCTCGACGGTGAAGTCGACCGCACGTACCCGTACCGTGTACCCCCGCTGCGCCTCGATCGGGAACTCGACCACGAAGAACTGCGCGATCGCCTCTGGGTCCGTCGGCCCGGAACCGGGAATCGTGAACGCTCGGGGGTCGCCCCCAGTGGACTCGATCTCAGCTTCGAATGGGGCAACCAGTTGGTTTTGGCCACTCGCGTCCATGAACCGCACGTAGACGAGATCCCCGGTGCGTCCGACTGTCGATTCGATGGCGATCCAACCGGGGGAGGTCTCGCTCCAGACAGCCGCGTCCGTCCACGCCCGGATAGGGGACATCATGGTGGCGCAGGTGTTGAGGGGGTCGCGGCGCTCATAGTCGTTCTCGTACGCCGGCGCGACCACGACATGTGGGGTTTCGCAGGTGATGGTCTCTTCGGGGGAGTTGGTGGGGGCGATCTGCATTTCGTAGTAGGCGGCCCCCGGCACGGGATCCCACGTGATCGCGATGTCGTTGAGGGCCGGCGTGGTGCCACCGGTGAGGAGTCGTACGTTTTCCACCCGGGATGCCGGGTCATCTGCTTGGACGCCCGTGGCCTCGTCAGTGTTGGTCCAGCGGCGGGTGAAGGCCTCGGAGGCACTCCATTGTCCTTTCGTGCCATCCGTGCCGACCGCGCGCACGTGCCAGTAGTGGGTCTTGGCCGAATAGCTGAACCTCGGTACGTAGGTCGTTCCGTAGACAGGTCGAGGTTGGGCGACTCCGGCCGGATCGGTGGGCAAGGGAGGATCCGTCACCGTGACGAACTGGTCGTCGAGGGCGACTTCGATCTCGTAGAACGCGGCGTCGGCGACCGGATCCCACGAGAACAAAGGCTGATCCACAGTGGCGCCAGCCGACGGCGTCAGCAACGATGGGGCAGGCAGTGACGCAGCGTTGGCGGTCATGGGTATGAGCGCAAACACCAAGGCGACGGCGAAGAGCCAGGCGCCTGTCCATTTCGGTCTCACAAGACTCCCCGTCCCTTCATCGCCGCACGAAAACCCGGCTCGGTGGACTCTCGCCCGCGGCGTTGTTGGCGGTCACCATGAACCAGTACCGTGTTCCTTTGCGCACGCGGAATGCGGCACGGTTGTTCACCACCTGGCTCAGCGGCTTCCAGCGCTTGCCTTTGGTCGAGTAGTAGATCGAGTAGCCGGTGACAGGGAAGAAGCGTGATTTGGGCTTGCGCCATAGGAGCGTTACGCGCGTACTGGATCGGAAGGCCTTCAGAGCGACCGGATTGGCGGAGACAGCCATCGGCGTGCGGACCGAACGCACCTGACTCCAGGGACGGCCCCTACCCGTCTCGTCGACCGGGCGCACACGCCATTGAAAGCGTCCCCCGAACGGCAGATCCGCGGGCAGCACTCCGGGAAGGTCGGTGACGAAGGTGCGCGCGGAATCCCACGATGATCCGCGGGAGCGCAACTGCATCTCGTACCACTTGATCCCGCCGAGCGAGGACCCGGCCGTTCCAGTCCGCTTCGCGAAACGGTCCATGGTCGTGGCGTACGACTCCCACGTGAACTCGGTCCAGGGAGTCTTGCGCTTGACGGTGCCGGTCGGCTTGACCAGCACCGACTGCTTCTTGAAAGAGCGGAACCGGCCCTCCCGGTTGACGGCACGGTTCTCGTTCAGGCACTGCGCCGACTTTTCCTTCGATTGCAGGCACGGCACCACGTACCAGTAGTAGGAACGCACAGCGGTGTGCTCGGGTAGTCGTTGCAGGGGAGTCAGGCGGGTGTTGCTGGTCCGGAACCGGCCCAGCACGTTGGTGAAGTCGCGATCCATGGCGACCACGAGTTCGTATTCGTCTGCCCAGGCGATCGGATTCCATTCGAAGGTAGGCACATCCAGGAACACCGTGCCATTGCGGGGCTTGGTGAGCGCGGCGGGCTCCAGCACGTCCGGGCCGGGCAAGTTGGGTCCCAGGGAGAAGGCCACGACCGGTGGGACGGAGGCGTCGACGTCACGTGCCTCATCGGACCAAAGACTGTAGATCGTGCCGCCCTCGGCGACAGTCTCGTCGACGGCCCGAACCCGAACCCAGTGGACGCCCTGTTCGAGTTTCGGGTCGCAGGCCTTGCCGCCCGTGCCGTCGCCGAGCGACCCGCTGATGTAGGGCGTCAGGACGGTGTGCGGGGTCGTGCACACTGCATCGGAGCGGCCGTCGAACTGGATCTCGTAGTGGGAGGCGCCGGGGACCGGGTCCCACGAGACCTTCAGCGCGTTCGCGGGTACCTGAATCCCGGGGTCCGCTGCGAAGTCGTCGACGGTCACATCGTCGGGCCGTGCGACCTCATGTCCCTGACCACCGCCTCCGTCGGGGCCGATCCACCTGCGGGTGAAGCTACGGACGTTGGAGTAGGCCCCCTCGCGCGGAGCCACGACCTTGACGCGCCACCAGTAGGAAGCTGCTGGCCACGTCGACCTGTCCATGTACCGGGTGGCTGAAGTGTCGATCGAGTGGACGATGTTCGTGAATCGATGATCGAGCGAGACCTCGAGCCGGTATGTGGCCGCCCCGGGAACGGGCTTCCACTGGAACTCCGGCTCGTTGAGGACTGCGCGGTTTCCCGGGAACAGAGGTTTGGGCTCCGCAGGACGCTTACCGGCAGCGACTCCCGGGCTGGTCAGGCCGGCAGCCAGCAGCAGGGCGAGGGCCACGACCGATGCCAGTCGCAGCCGCGCCATCGCATGCCAGCGATCTTCGACCACGCTTCCACTTCGGCATGAATCGTGGATTCCTTGATGCAAAGCGCCGCCTGATGCTCCGCCCGGGTGGCTCGCCCGGTCGGCGTCGGACCCTAGACTCGGTGATCGTGAGCGAATGGACATGCCAGACCGACGGTGCCGTTATGCGGATGACCTTCTGCGACCCGGGCAGCCGCAATCGACTGACCACTCCGATGCTCGAAGAGGCCCGGGCCTTGCTCACTGAAGCGGTCATCGACGGGATTCGGGTGGTGATCCTGCGGGCGGAGCCGGTGAAGGGCACGTGGTCCAGCGGTCACGACATCAGCGAGATTCCGTCCGAGGTGATCGAACACACCTGGGCGAACCCGTTGGAGGGGTTTCTCGAGTACTTCCGCCGGCTTCCGATCGCCACTATCGCCGAAGTGGGCGGAGACGTGTGGGGCGGCGCCTGCGAACTGGTGCTCAGCTGCGACCTGATCGTCGCCACCGCCGACACCAGAATGGCCGTGACCCCGGCCAAACTCGGAGTCGGATATCCCTCGTCGGGTGTCGCCCGGTTCCTGGCCTGTCTGCCTGCCCAGGTCGTGGCACGCATGTTCCTCACCGCCGAACCGATCACGATGCAGACCGCCTTCGAACTGGGCGCCGTCACGCAGATCGTGGGCCAGGACACGGACTTGGAGCCTGCGGCGCGCCTCTGGGCGGACAAGATCATCCGGAATGCGCCCTTGACGATCGCGGCGACGAAGGCCGCGCTGGCGGAGTTGTCGGATGCGCATCTGCCCCCGGAGGTCGCGAATCGAGTCGACGAAACGGTTGCACGTGCGTGGACCAGTCAGGATCTGGCGGAGGGGATCAAAGCCTTCAGTGAGCGGCGTCGTCCTGATTTCCAGGGGCGGTAGACGAGAGGCCACCCTCGGCAGTGGGTGCTGGGTTCGCTTGGCGGCTCGATCCCCGCTGCGAGCGTCCTGTGCGCCTTTCGGTGACAGGACGACCTGTCGCTGGTCGAATCTTCATCAGAAGGCCGTGGGACCTGAGCCGGCAACGGCTTGTCGGCCATGCGCCGCACGTCCGCGGATCCTCCCTCGGGCAGCAGGTGAACCTACTGGTGACCCATCACTCTCACGTCGGGCGTGCGGATGTGCGGACGCCAGGGCTTGACGTGAGGTTCTCCAACCTCGTTCAGCATTTGTCAATCGCCCACGACAGCCTGGACGCGTGATTCCGAGACGACGGTCCTATTCCCGCTTCCTGCGCAGTCCGGCTTCGTCGACGCCCCGTACTCGTACCACCACGAGTTCATGACCGACGCAAGCCTGAAGGAACCCCACTGACGGCTAGTTCGAGTCGGCCAGGCTTTCGGTCTCGTCCTGGATGTGCGCGGCAAGGTGCGTCAGAGCGGGGAGGTGCTTGCGTGCGTGGTGTCCGCAGAACAGGAGTTCGCCGCCTTTGGACAACGTGACGCGGACGTACGCCTGTGCGCCGCACCGGTCGCAGCGGTCGCTGGCCGTTAGAGGGCTCGGGGACAGTGTGGTTACCACTGGAACCACCTCCTTCTCACAGTTTACGTCGTTGGCCTACACCGTACTCAACACTGTTGCAGGGTCCTGGGATTCCCGCATGTAGAGATCGGGCGTTTCGCCGCCAGCGAATCCTTCTCCTCAGCAGGGTGGTTAAGCGGAGTTGTCTCACCGGGGCTCTAGTGTGGACAGGTGCCCGCAAAAACCGCCGCGTACTCCGCCGATGCACTGACGGTCCTTGAGGGCCTGGACGCCGTGCGCAAGCGCCCGGGCATGTACATCGGGTCGACGGACTCCCGCGGATTGATGCACTGCGTGTGGGAGATCATCGACAACGCCGTCGATGAGGCCCTGGCCGGGCATTGTGACGCGGTGACCGTGAACCTGTTGCCCGACGGGAGCGTTGAGGTAGCCGACAACGGGCGGGGCATTCCAGTCGACGTGCAGAAGAAGACCCGCCTGACCGGTGTCGAACTCGTGATGACGAAGCTGCACGCAGGCGGCAAGTTCGGGGGAGGTTCCTACGGGGCGGCAGGCGGCCTGCATGGCGTGGGTGCCTCGGTGGTGAACGCGCTGTCCGCCCGCCTGGACGTGGAGGTAGATCGCAACGGCAAGACCTACAGGATGTCCTTCCGGCGCGGGACGCCGGGGATCTTCGACGGCGAAGGCCCGGATGCGGCGTTCAGCCGAAAGGCGGGATTGCATCAGCGCGGGTCGGTTCCGAAGAGTCGTTCCGGGACCCGGATTCGATTCTGGCCGGATCCGCAGATCTTCACCAAGGACACGACCTTCGACCGGAACGCGCTGTGGGACCGCGCCCGGCAGACTGCCTTCCTGGTGCCGAACCTGTCACTGACCGTGCGCGACGTGCGCTTCGAGCATGACCACTTGGAGGAGACCTTCCGGTTCAAGGGGGGCATCGCGGAGTACGTGGAATATCTCGCCGACGACGAGCCGGTGACGGGAATCATCCGCTTGGAGGGCGAAGGTCACTTCACCGAACACGTGCCGGTACTCGATGGCAAGGGGCATCTGAGCACCCAGGACGTGGAACGTACGTGCACCGTGTCGGTCGCGATGCGGTGGGGCAACGGGTACGACACCGTGATCCGATCGTTCGTCAACGTGATCGCCACTCCGAAGGGCGGTACCCACGTCAGCGGGTTCGAGCGCTCCCTGACCAAGACGGTCAACGAGCAGTTGCGGGCGGCGAGAGTGCTTCGCGCGAGCGAGGACTCGGTGAACAAGGACGACATCACCGAGGGCTTGACCGCCGTGGTCACGGTGCGTCTGGCCGAACCGCAGTTCGAGGGTCAGACCAAGGAGGTTCTGGGCACACCGCAAGTGACCGGGATCGTCTCACGGGTCGTGGCCAAGACCCTCACGGCCTGGTTCCAGAAACCACCGCGGGGGGAGAAGGCCAACGCCAAGGCGGCCCTGGACAAGGTGGTCAACGCTGCGCGTGCGCGGCTGGCAGCCAGGCAGACCCGCGACGTGCAGCGGCGCAAGAACGCGTTGGAGTCCTCGGCGCTGCCGGCGAAACTCGCCGACTGCCGCAGCAACACCACCGACAACACGGAACTGTTCATCGTCGAGGGGGACAGTGCGCTGGGTACGGCGAAGTCGGCGCGCAATTCGGAGTTCCAGGCCTTGCTGCCGATCCGCGGCAAGATCCTGAACGTGCAGAAGGCATCGATGGCCGACATGCTGAAGAACGCCGAGTGCTCGTCGATCCTGCAGGTGATCGGTGGTGGCACCGGGCGTAGTTTCGATCTTGAGCAGGTCCGGTACGGAAAGATCATTCTGATGACCGACGCCGACGTCGACGGCGCGCACATCCGGATCCTTCTCCTCACTCTCATCCACCGCTACATGACGCCGCTGCTCGACGCCGGCCGGGTGTTCGCGGCGGTACCGCCGCTGCATCGCCTGGAGATCGTGCGACCGGGGGCGAAGAACGAGATCCGGTACACCTACTCCGACGAGGAGATGAACAAACTGGTCGCGGATCTCGAGAAGAAAGGACTGCGGGTCAAGGATCCCATCCAGCGCTACAAGGGTTTGGGCGAGATGGACGCCGCACAGTTGCGCGAGACGACCATGGACCCGACCAAACGCCAACTGCGTCGTGTGACCGTCTCGGATGCGTCAGCGTCGAACGACGTCTTCCGCCTGCTGATGGGCAATGAGGTGGCGCCCCGCAAGGGCTTCATCGTGGAGTCATCAGAGGCGCTGGACCGCGCCCTGCTGGACGTCTGAACGTTCTGCCCTAGACCTCCTCGCGCGGAACGTGAGCGGTCGGGGCTGGATTCTCGCGCAGGGATGGCTCGAACGGCAACGGAACTCCCCGGGCTGAACAGCTGGACGCGCGAGAACCGATCAGAAGTCGTACATGGTCAGTTCGCCGCTGAACACGTCATACATCCCGCCCGCGACCACGACGTGATCGGGGATGAATGGGAAGGACCTGATGCGCTGCACGTCGGCGGCGAGTGTTTCCAGCGGGTCGTCGATGGTGCGGAATTCCAGTGAGCGGGTGTCGACGCCGGTGCGTTCCAGGATCGTGTCATGGACCTGGGACTCGGTGCTCTTGGCCATGCGGCAATCCGTGTGGGGCATGACGATGATGCGGTTCACGTCCAGCAGGTAGGTGGCGAGCACGAGCGTGCGCAGCACATCGTCGGTGACCCGTGCTCCCGCATTGCGCAGGATCTTCATATCGCCGGCTTCCATGCCCAGGACCTGCAGGGGATCGATGCGCGAGTCCATACAGGTGATCAAGGCCAGATGCTTGGCTGCGCGGCCGGTCAGGGCGGGCTCGTGGTGATGCTCGACGAAGCGCCGATTGCCCGCGATCACATCGTCGAATGCCGGATTGGTCATGGTACTTCGAGGGTATCTAGGTGCTCGATTCGCCCGACGAGTGACCTGGGAAAACGCCGTGGGTGGGATCGATGTGAGGTGCTGAATTGTTGACCGCCAACGCGGCTTCCCCGAATCCGACGGAGATGAGCGGGACCTTCCCGGGGTATGTCGCGATATCGCCGGCGGCGTACACCCGCGGGTTGTTCGTGGCCATTGTGGTATCGACCACGAGGCGGCGCTTGTCGAGGTCCAGGCCCCAGTCGGCCAGGGGCCCAATGGACGCGATGAAGCCCAGCGCGGCGACCACCGTGTCGGCCGGCACGTGGGTCCGCTCTCCGGTCTGCTTATGGGTGACCTCCACCCCGGTCACCGTGGCGTCACCCTCGATGGCCGTCACCTCGCTGGAGGTGATCAGCCGGATCCCGAGATCACGCACCCGGTCGACGGTGCCGGCATGTGCCCGGAAGGCTTCCCGACGGTGGACGAGGGTGATGCTCTTGGCGATCGGGTGCAATGACAACGCCCAGTCGAACGCTGAATCCCCCCCTCCGACGATCACGACATCGTGACCGGCGTGAACGTCGAGCTTCGGCACGAAGAACACGATGCCCTGGCCGGTGAACGCATCGGCCGCGGGCAGGGGCCGGGGTTTGAAGGCCCCGATCCCACCGGTGATCAACAGAACCTTGGCCTCCATCACGTTCCCTGCGCTGGTGGTGACCCTCACCCCGTCGTCGGTCTGCTCGAGAGCCATGGCCTGCTCGCCCAGCACGTAGGACGGTCGGTAGGTCTCAGCTTGGGCAGCCAGTCCCTCCACCAAGTCGCGTCCGCGTACGGCCGGGAAGCCGGCCACGTCGAAGATCAGCTTTTCGGGATACATCGCGGATATCTGGCCACCGATCTCGGGCAGCGTGTCGCACACGATCGTGCTGAAGCCCCGGAATCCGGCGTAATACGCCGCGTACAGTCCCACCGGGCCGGCGCCGACGATGAGCATGTCCGCGGTGTGCTTCACGAGCTCTTCCATTTGAGCCCGCATCCCATGGATGGCCGGTGGGGCTCGGGAACCGGATCCCCGGCCATGACCTTGGAGATCGCCGCGCGCAACAGGTGTCCGTCCAACGGTTCCCCGTTCTTCGGGGTGCTCGCGTCGAACGCGCCGCGATACGCCAGGTGGCTCGTCTTGTCGTACAAGAAGAAGTCCGGCGTGCAGGCGGCCCCGAAAGCCCGAGCAACGTCTTGGCTCTCGTCGATCAGGTAGGGGAATGTCCACCGCGCACGCGCGATCTGCTCGCGCATCCCGGATGGCCCATCCTCGGGATAGGCAACCGTGTCGTTGGAGTTGATGGCCAGCGTGCGAAGGCCATCCGCGGCGTCGACGATATCGCCGAGGAGTCGTTCCACGTGTCTGACATATGGGCAGTGGTTGCACGCGAACACCACGAGCAGGGGGCTTGCGCCGGCGAATGCCCGCAGATCCAGGTGCTGACCATCGACGTCGGGCAGTGTGGACTCCGGCATCGGGGTGCCGAGGGGGACCATGGTTGATTCGAGAGCCATACCTCCAGATTAGTGGCCCTGGGCGCGGCCGCTCGGGGTTCTGCGCTGACCGTCACGACGGCCCTGAGCCCTGCCGCCCGGCGGCATCGTTTCGGCTGTCCTGGCATCCTGGACAGGTGAGGTATCGCCCTGTGGGGATCGCAGTCGGCGTGCTGGCAATGTCGGCGTCCGCGGTTCCTGCCCGGGCACGCCCCATCGACGCCCACCTCGAGGCCCCGACAACAAGAGCCGCAGTCGACTGGAACAAGGGCGGTGGGCCAGCGCAGATGAGCAAGGGGCTGCCGAACCCGCCCGGCTGGTACCAGGCTGCGGTCGGTCCTCGTACCGCTGACAAGGTCCTGTATCTGACGTTCGACGACGGCCCTTCGCCACACACCGCGCGCCTGCTCGCCGCGCTGCGTCGCCACGATGCGCGGGCGACCTTCTTCGTCGCCGGGGGTCCGGCGCAATCCAGCCGTGCCGACATCCGGCGGATGCGCCGCGACGGCCACGCCATCGGCAATCGCACGTGGTGGCATCCGCGGCTCACGAGGTGAGCGCTCCGGATTCGCAGGACTGACCACCACACGCGAGCGGTCGGTTCGATGGTCGCATGCGGCCGCCGTACGGTTGATCGACGCGTTGCCCGGACGTCGATCGGGCTGGGTTCCGCCGGTCTGTGGACCGCTCACATCGAGGATTGGGTGCGCACGCGCGATGGACCCCAGCGCCTGTGGGTGAAAACCCTCCGAGTCACGGTCGGATCCTGATGCACGACACCCTGCACAGGGCTTCCGTCGGATGCTCGGACGGATAGTCGAGTCGCCCCGCCCAAGGCCGGGCAGTCCGCTCGATCAGGGATGATCCCGCCTATCTCAAGTGCCGGTTCGCCGTGACCAACCTCCCCGGGCGGGACGTAGCGTCCCTGGCGAGATCGGATCTCGGGAATGCCGACCCAGAACTGACTACAAGGACTGGCCGCACCGCGAACAGAAGTGGGCATCGGACTCGTGCTGCTTGCCGCAGTTCGGGCAGAAGCGCTCGTCGTCGGATGCCGAAGTCTCCGGTGCGGCTGCTGAGTTGGAGTCGGCTCCGGTTTCCGGTCCGCTCAAAGTCACCGTGGGAGCTGGAGCAACGGGTTCGGCCTCCACGACCGGCACCGACCCGGCGAGAGGCGAACCGGGAGGGGCGGCAGCCGGCACCTGTGGTGGCGGCGTAGTGCCTGCTCGCCGCTTGCGCGCCCACACCGCGAGGCCGATCAGGCCCAGCACCAGCAGAGCTGCGGCGCCGAGAAGCACCCACACCAATGGCGACGTCGACGCGGCTGGCAGGGCTTGGGCCTTCTGCAGATACTCCTGCGCGAATTGGTGGCTCGGCACGACCTGCAGAACCGCGTCGAAGTCCTCGATGGCGGCATCCCGGTCACCTGCGAAGTATGCGTCAAGACCCGCGCGGTACCCCTCGGTGACGGATCCCAGGTTGTTCTCGACCCCTTCTCCGCGGAGCATCTCCTCCAAGGTCTGGGCCGGCTGTACGAAGTTGAACGGCTGTGGCTCGTCGGTGATCCCGAAACTGTTGACCCCGACGACATCGCCGTCCAGCCCCACGGTGGGGCCACCGCTCATCCCTCCCGAGACGGCGGCGCTGATCTCGTAGACCTGCAGCGAGCCGGCGTCTGTGGTCTTCTTGGCGCTGATCGTCCCTTCCTTGAAGCTTGGGTTGAAGTCCACGTCCGTGACTAGGTCCACGGAAACCGGATATCCGACCGCGACCACTTCGGTGCCCACCCCTGTGTCTGAGTTGTCTGACAAGGGGACGACGGTCAGGTTCTCTGCCTCGATCTTCAGCAGGGCGACGTCTCCCTGGCCCGGGGGCCGGACGGCCACGACCCGAGCGGTCAGCTCTTTGCCGGTCGGCTCGCCGGAAACGCTGACCCCGTACGCCACCGAGACACTGAGATCAGCGGTGCCCTCGGTGTCGGCGCCATCCACCCGCCAGTTGCGCGCGAAGGTCGCGATGGTTTCCTTCGACGGCGTCGCCTCGTAGTAGTCGTTCTCGTAGGCCCAGTCGACGACCTGGCTGAGGATCGCGTCCTGGACCGTACGGTCGTAGTCGACGCAGTGGCCTGCTGTCCCTATGTAGCCGTCCGGGTTGACGACGAACCCCGTGCATTGGTACGAGACGGTGAAGGGGTCATTGGTGAAGTAACCCTTGTTGGTCTCGTCGTACACGTAGCCAGTCCAGATGATCTGCTCGTAGACCACAGCCGGCTGAACCAGCGCCTGGAGTTGCTCGAGAGGCGCAGTGGGCGGGGGCGAATCCGCCGGAGCAGCGATAGCGGTGGACGACAGCGACAGCATGGCCGTGGCAGCGACCAGGCTCACACCCCAGCGCCGGAGTCTCTTCCACGTGCTCCCAGGACTGCCAGTCAGTCGTTGGCCTACCTGTTTCGATGACATGATCGCTCCCTCCACGGGACCCGCGGGGGTCGCGTCCCAACCGTGCCAGTCCCGCATTCAAGCGGTCGTGGCACGAACACGGCCACCGGCAGGAAACCAAACCTTACGCTACGCCGTCCGGCCTGCGGATTGCCAACAAATAGGGCTCAGGTGAAGAGCACGCCGGCCTCAGCCGTGCCCGACACCGCCGACCCGACGAGGATCTTGGCCGCGGGACTCTTCGCGCCTGAGGCGTCCCGGCGGGAATCCGGCTCCGGCAAGGGAAGTGGCTTCCCGCCGGGGGAGCAAGCCAGGGGGGCCTGCCCAACCCACCCTCCGATCAGCGCCGACTCAGCGGCCAGCAGTCGGTGACACCGAACGCCCACGCCATCGCGCCCCGTGCGCGGGAAGGTGTCCAAGGGCGTCACCTTGAGGCTGGTGACGGTCGCCGCCGAGCCCGCGATTGTCACCACCGTGGATGTCGATGTAGCTGCGCCCGCTGCCACCACGCGGGCGCCGTCCTTGAGTCGCATACCCGCCACCCCGCGGGCACCGGACCCCTGAACCGGCACGGAGTCCGCCGCGCTGCGCAGCAGTTGACCGGCGGAGCTGATGAAGACGACATCCTCGGTGGCCTCGCACCCGAAGGCGGCGACCAGGCGGTCCTTGGAATCCATGCCGATCGCCGACTTGAGGCTCGGCTCGACGACCAGTCGCTTGACCTTCCCCATGGCGGTCACGAGGGCGACGGTGCTGCCGAATCCCACGACCCCCACGACGGATGTGTCGGGTGCCAGGTGCAAGAAGTCCTTGACCGCGACGGTTGCCTTCAGCGACGGGGAATCGGCGGTGTCGGGCAATGCTGGTAGATCCACCACCTCCAGTGGCAGGATCTGCGCATCGGATGTGATGACCGCCACCTGGCCACGGGTTGTGGCCGGGAGCACATTCAACAGGGCGTCGTGGGCGACACGTCTGGACCCGGCGTGGGGGGCCGCGGCCGAAGCGGTCCGAGCGGCCATCCCGGTGACCGAGACCAGAACCTGGCACTGCTCGTCGGGAATCTCCAGATCATGGGCCTGGACAGCCGGTCCGGCCGAATCCAGCAGGACGGTGCGCCGTGGTGTGCCGAAGGACTCGGCCACGTCTGCCAATTCAGCATCCAAGGTGTTCCTCAGTACCTCGTCGCTGGCCAGCAGCTCCTCGAGGCCCGTGATCGTGGCCCGCAGGTCGTCACGCTCGGCCTCCAGTTCTATGCGGGAGAACTTGGTCAACCGGCGCAGTGGCATCTCGAGGATGTAGTTGGTCTGTTCGAGGCTCAGGTCGAAGATCTCCATCAGCCGCTGCCGCGCGGTGGCGGTGTCGTCGCTGCCGCGAATCACCTGGATGACCTCGTCGATGTCGAGGATCGCGATGAGCAGGCCGTCCACGAGGTGCAACCGGGATTGCGCCTTCTGCAACCGGAAGGCGCTGCGCCGCCTGATCACCAGGACCCGGTGGTCGAGGAACACCCGCAGCAGTTCCCGTAGCCCGAGCGTCTTCGGCGCGCCGTCCACGAGGGCGACCGCGTTGATGGTGAAGTTGTCCTCCAGCGGCGTGAGCCGGTACAGGTCGGCCAGTATCGCATCGGGGTTGAAGCCGCTCTTCACCTCGATGACCAGACGAATCCCTTGCTCACCGTCCGACAGGTCCGTGACCGCCGACACTCCGGTGATCTTCTTCGCGTCGTGCAGTTCCTTGATCTTCTCGATGACCCGCTCGGCGCCGACGTTGTAGGGCAGTTCGGTGATGATGATGCCGCGTTTCCGGGGGGTCAGTGACTCGACCTGCGCAGTGGCCCGGATCTTGAACGAGCCGCGGCCGCTCTCATAGGCCTCCCGGATTCCGTCAAGTCCGATGATCTGCCCGCCGGTCGGCAGGTCCGGGCCCGGGACGTACCGCATGAGTGTTTCCAGGGCGGCGTTCGGGTGCTTGAGCAGGTGTCGGGCCGCGGCGACGACCTCCGACAGATTGTGCGGGGCCATGTTGGTGGCCATGCCGACCGCGATCCCGGTGGTGCCATTGACCAGCAATGCGGGAACGGCGGCCGGAAGTACCTCGGGTTGCACCTCCCTACCGTCGTAGTTCGGTCCGAAGTCGACGACGTCCTCGTCGATGCCGTCGAGCATGGGCCGTGCCGCGGCTGCCAGGCGGCACTCGGTGTAGCGCATGGCGGCCGGGCCATCGTCGGGCGAGCCGAAGTTGCCATGGCCGTCCACGAACGGCAGGCGCATGGAGAAGGACTGGGCCATACGCACGAGGGCGTCGTAAATGGCGGACTCGCCGTGGGGGTGCAGACGACCCATGACCTCGCCGACGACCCGGGCGCTCTTCACGTGGCCGCGGTCGTTGTGCAACCCCATCTGGCCCATTTGGTAGAGGATGCGACGCTGGACCGGTTTGAGCCCGTCGCGAGCGTCCGGAAGGGCCCGGGAGTAGATGACCGAGTACGCGTAGGTGAGGAAGCTCGACTTCATCTCGTCGGAGACGTCGATGTCCGTCACGTGCCCCTCGTCAGGGGGTATCAGGGTTCCGGAGGCCATGGGCCTCATTGTCGCTCAGGGGCCGGACAAATCCGTGCAGGGGACAGTGCACGGTGTGGATCAGGCTGCGGACTCCCGCAGCAACTGGATCTGCGCCACGATGTTCGCGTGGTCGCTTGCGAGGTTGTCCCGCAAGATCGGGTCCTCGGTCTGCTCAATGCGTGCGGCCAGGAGTTCGGCCCGCGCAGTGAGAATGCCCAAGTCGGCGGTCATCAGGCACCTCCAAACGGTGTCTCAGTGGGCTGTTCGGGTGTCCCACGACCGGAGTATCGGCCGAGGAAACGCTACTCATTAGCGATCATCAGTGCAACCGCAGAAATTGTAGCCGGAGAGTTGATACCCGGTTACGGGCCCATCCACACCTTCGGCGTGTCGTCGACGACGGCTCATCGTTGCTGCGGGTCGATACGGTGGGTGCCATGACCGCCGACGCCCCCGTTGCCGAGTATCCGCAGCACTGGGAGGCCGACGTCATCCTGCGCGACGGCCGCATGTGTCACATCCGCCCGATCCGACCGGAGGACAGGGACGCGCTGGCGGAGTTCCATGAGGGCCTATCTCCGGAGACGGTCTACTACCGCTTCTTCGCGCCGTATCCGCGACTGACCGACAAGGACCTCGTCCGTTTCACGCAGGTCGATTACGACGACCGCGTCGCCCTAGTGGCGCTGGTGGCCGGAACGATCATCGGGGTGGGACGGTACGACCGCATCGACCGCGCCGAGGCGGAGGTCGCGTTCGTCATCAGCGACTACCACCAGGGGCGGGGACTCGGCTCGATCCTGCTTGAGCACATCGCGGTTGCCGCGCGCGAACGCGGCATCACCCGCTTCGTCGCCGAAGTCCTGCCCACCAACCGCCGGATGCTCGCGACCTTCGAAGAGGCTGGCTACAAGCCGACCCAGGCGATGGATGAAGGCGTGGTCAAACTCCACTTCGACATCAGCCCCACCCAGAGCTCACGAGAGGTGATGCAGGCGCGCGAACATCGTGCGGAGGCCCGCTCTGTGGCCTCTCTGCTGGCGCCGCGCTCGGTCGCTCTGATCGGTGCGAGTCGTCGCGAGGGCACCATCGGCAATCTCCTGCTGAACAACCTGCGCCGGGCGAGCTTCCAGGGTCCGCTCCTGGGCATCCATCCGGAGGCCGAGATGATCGCGGGTGTTCCGTGTTTCCCTTCCCTGAGCAGCGCGCCCTTGTCGGTCGATCTAGCGGTCATCGCGCTGCCCGCCGAGCAGGTCCTGGGTGCGATCACCGAATGTGGGAAGGCCGGGGTGCTCGGCGCAGTGGTGGTCAGTGCCGGTTTCGCTGAGGCGGGTGAGCAGGGCCGGCGGTTGCAGCAGCGGCTGATCCAGCACGCGCGCGCGAACGGGCTGCGCATCATCGGACCCAACGCGCTGGGAATCATCAACACGGACCCGCATGTCCAACTCAACGCCTCGCTGGTGCCATCCACGGTGCCGCGCGGACGGATCGGGTTCTTCGCCCAGTCCGGAGCATTGGGGGCCTCATTGCTCAGGCAGGCCAACGAGCGCGGAATGGGCGTATCCACTTTCGTCTCGGCGGGCAACCGGGTCGATGTGTCGGCCAACGACCTGCTGCAGTACTGGGAGGACGACGACTCGACCTCCCTGGTCCTGCTCTACCTGGAGAGCATCGGTAACCCCCGGAAGTTCGCACGGGTGGCGCGGCGCCTGGGCGCCCGCAAACCGATCGTCGCGGTGCGGTCGGGTCGCAGTTCGCAGTCCCTGCCCCTGGGTCACACGGTCAGGCGTACCGCCCTGCCGTCCGAGGCCATCGATGCGATGTTCGAACAGGCGGGGGTGATGCAGGTCGACTCGTTGTCGGAGTTGTTCGACGTGGCCAGTCTGCTCACGTTCCAGACCCTGCCCAAGGGTCGCCGGGTCTCTGTCATCGGCAACAGCGACGCACTCGGGGTACTCACCGCGGACGCGTGTGAGGCCAACGGCCTCGACGTCGTGGGTGATCCGATCCTTCTGGACCATCGCACCGACGTGACGGAACTGGTTGCGGCCATCAACGCGGCCACTAGCGACCCGGACTCTGACGCCGTGTTGGTGCTGCATGTGCCGGTGATCAGCGGCGGCAGCAGTCGCGGCGTGCGCGAGACCTTGCGAGGACTGGCCGCGACGTCGACGAAGCCATTGTCGCGGTGCTGATGGCGGAGGAACAGGATCGCCGCGTCATCTCCGTGGAGGGTCCCCACGGGTTGCCGGGTCGGGGTTCCGTGCCGATCTTCCACGAGGTCGAACCGGCGGTGAAGGCGCTGTCGACGCTGGTGTCCTACTCGCGATGGCTGGACACCCCCCGGGGAGCGGTGCCGGAACTGCCGGACGTGTCGGCCACGCAGGCGCGGCGGGTGATGCAGGACATCCGGGACAAGGCGGTCGCCGCACACGGACAGCAGTCGCTGGTGCCGGTGGAGAACGCCGACCTGCAGAAGGTGCTGGAGTGCTACGGGATCCGATTGTGGGATTCCTGGGTCGTGTCCAGTGAGACCCAGGCGGTCTCGATCGCCGAACAGGTGGGCTACCCGATCGTGCTGAAGACGGCACATCCTGGGTTGGCGCACCGCCCGGATCTCGGTGGTGTCCGGGTCAATCTGGAGAACGAGGCGGCGGTGCGCACCGCCTACTTGTCGATGATCGCCACGTTGCCGCCTGAGGCGCAGAAGCGTCTGATCTTGCAGCACCAGGCGCCGGCCGGTGTGGCGTGTGTCGTCGAGAAGCGCGAGGACGCACTGTTCGGCCCGGTGGTCTCCTTCGGGATCGGTGGAGAGGTGACACGACTGCTGGGGGACCGGGGCTACCGGATCCCGCCCCTGACCGACCGCGACGTCGACGATCTGATCAAGGCGCCGAAGGCTGCGCCCCTGCTCTTCGGCTACCGCGACTCGCCGCCGGTGGACATCGAACTGCTCGCCGGGTTGCTGCACAGGGTCGGCCGACTCGCCGACGAACTGCCCGAGATCACGCGCCTGGAGCTCAACCCGATCATCGTGTCCGGCCGCACGATGGCGGTGGTGGGAGCCTCGGCGTGGTGCGGTCCGGCGATGATCAGAGCCGACCTCGAGGCCAGGCGGCTGCCCGGTTGAGGGCTGATACCGGCGGACAACCCCCACGCCGTGTGATGCGGGAATGCCAAAATGAGGACATGGCGACACCGGCACCGGCCCAACCGACCCTGGCCGAAGCGATCGAACGTACCGGCTACTACCCGGATGTGGTGCAGGACGTGCTCGACAACGCTCTTGTCGGGGAGGTGGTCAAGGACTTCATCGTGCAGCACGAGACGACGTTCGATCGTGCTGACGAGATCCGGCGGCACATCACGGTGCTGCTTCTGACGGAGAGCCGGTTGCTGGTCGTGCATGTGGACGAGCACTCCGACGGCGAGCCGACCGGCCACATCCAGGCGACGTCTGCGGCCGAATCCGTGCCTTTGAAGAAGATCGGTCCTGTCGTCGTGCAGCGAGTCGTGGACAATCCGGCGCACTTCCGGCCCGGTGACATGCCCAGCGAGGTGGTCCTCACCGTGAATTGGGGCAGTCTGAGCCGCATCGACCTCGAGCCGGCCACCTGCGGTGACCCGCAATGCGAGGCCGACCACGGGTACACCGGGGCCCTGGCCATGGATGACTGGAGTCTGCGGGTGTCGCGGGCCGCGGACGGCGACGACGTGGTCCGGGCGACCATGAGGTTCGCAGCGTCGCTGATCGCGGTCACCTCGGGCTGAGCCTCGGCGCTGCTGGAGCGTCGGATGTAGTTCTGGTGTCGGCGCGCTGTTCCTGGGCCGCCTTGCGCAGGCCATCCCGCCGCGCCGTCCTGCCAAGCCTGCAAATCTGTGCACCCCGAAACTGCAGGGACCGCGGGCCTCTCTGCGCGGGTCGCCGAGGCCGACTAGACAGCCCCGCCAACCCTCCAATCCGGAGCGCGCTTCTGGTGACAGAACGACCGCTCACTGGTTGGATCCTGCCCAAGAGGGGTGGGTTGGCCCGATTCGACGCGTTGAAGGGCTAGAAGATCCGGCTCGGATCGTCACTCATCGACGAAGGGGCTGGTTCCACGTGTGCGGAGCGGGCGGCAGCGGCAGCCTTGGCCGCGGGGTGTTCTGAGTCCCAGTGGCGGGGCAAACGGGAACCGGAAGAGTCGGTGAGGTCGACCACTCTGGCCGACCCTTTCAGCAGACCGGCGGTGTGGGCGTCGGCGGGGGTCACGGTGCCCTCACTGACGCGGAAGATCAATCCGAGCACCTCGCCGCTCTCAACCCCTGCGTCGATACGCCATGTCGCATCCTCGACCTTCCTGCACGACCACTGCAGGTCCTCGGTGGGAACGTCGGCCTCGCGGGCCGCCCGGTCCACCAGATCCTCCACGGGTATCTGTTGGCCGGCTGCGTAGATCGCCAGGCGCCGAGCCCGTTGGATGACGAAGTCCATTTCGGCCAACACCGGCTCGGCGAAGCGCTGCACGAAATCAGGGCTCAGACCCGTCTGGGCCACGACCTCGTCGATGCTCAGGCCCTGGCGGATCAGCGCCTGGATGTCGCGCGGGGTGATGGTTCCAGCGGTCTGCTTGGCCGAGGTCCGCTGAAGACCGCGTCGTGCGGATGCAGCAAGGTCCTCATCGACCGGCAGCCGGTATTCGACGCCCCGGCTGTCGGTCAGGACGAAGTGCGACCCGTCGTCGGACAGTCGCTCGAACCGCAGATCCCGCATCGTGTGCCAACCCCCAGAGGTGAAATGACTAGACGTGTGATGGCTGTGCTCAGTGTCGCAGACCGGGGCCGCCCCACGGCTGCACCGTCGCCTGCGGCGTGTCCACTCCGCCGTCGGCCGTCATTGGCCTCCCTTGGCCCCTTCGGGGTTCGGATCCGAGGCTGTATGGCCGGTCGTTCTCTGATCGGCTCGGGCTGGTGTCACCCAGCGCAAGTTTGGGTCTTCAGGGCCATTCTTCGACTGGCCCCAGATCTCGAACAGATCGCGGGCAACTGGACCCCCTTTTCGTGTCCTTCCAGCCGCCTTGCCGGAGGCTGGGACGGTCTGGTCGTGGGCTCCGGCGCGCTCGACCAGAGGCGAGGGTTGGGTACAGGCGTTGGACACACGTACCGGCGTTGGATGACCATGCGCGTTCCTTCTGTGGGCATCGGGAGAACTTAGCCGAGTCAAGCCCGTCAAAACTGGGCCGCGAACCCGGGCCGCAGGTCGTCCGCGGCCCTCGTTTGCTGGCATTCTGTCCGGTTTGCGGCTTTCTTCGCGGCTGCGGCCATCAAACGTGGGCCACGGGGCGGCGGCCCGGCCCTCGTTTGATGAGCTACGCACAGCTCTAACGCCTGTGGGACTCTCGTCCCCGGCGGCTGCTTTGATGCGGCAAGAGAGTCATCTCCCAACCGCTGATTGCCTGCGTAACACCGGTCCGGGGCATCGACGCCGACGCCCGCGCCCGATGAGACCAACACCCTGCCTAGGCGGAGGCTTTCGCAGCGATGATGTCCAGCGCACGCACTTCGGCGCGATGCACGGTGCGCGCGCCGATCCAACTGACCGCACACGCGGCGATGGCGCACGCCGCGGTGAGCAGATATGCGGTGTGAGCGCCCCGCGAGTCGATGATGATCCCGGAGGCTGGGACCGCCAGGGCCAGGCCCAGGGCCATCCCGGTGGACGTCCAGGTGATGCCCTCGGTGAGTTCGGCAGCGGGCACGATCCGCTCGACCAGGGCCATCCCCGAGATCAGCACCGGGGAGACCGACAATCCGGCGAGGAACGCGACCGGAGCGAGGACAGCCACGTTCGGTGCCAGTGGGAAACCGATGGTGACCACGGCCATGACGGTGAGCATCAGCGTCATCCGCTGTCCGTGGAAGCGCGGCGAGCGCATCGCGCCGTAGGTGAATCCCGCGAGCAGGGAACCGAAGGCGTACGTGGCCAAGAGCACGCCGGTCAGGGAGGTCGCATCCTGCTCTTGTGCGAAGGCCACCGTCACGACCTCGAACGAGCCGAAGATCCCCCCCACGAACAGGAACGCCAGGAACAGGAACGGCATGCCCGGTTGCAGGACGGCAAGCCGGCCGACGCGCTTGGTGCGGCCGTGCGCGGGAGGTTCCGTGCGCCGTTGTGGGTAGAGCATGCCTGCCCCGGCGATCACCAGTACCACGCATGCCACCAGGGCGGCAGCCGGATGGACCTGCAGCGCCAGCACGGTGGCCAGCGGCGGGCCGACCACGAAAACCACTTCGTCGAGGATGCTCTCCCAGGCGTACGCCACGTGGATCCCGGATGATCCGGGAAGCACATGAGCCCAGCGGGCCCGAATCAGTGAGCCCATGTTGGGCATGGTCATCCCGGCACCGGCCGCCAACGGGATCACAGCGACCAGCGGCAGTCCGGCGTCGAGCCCGACCAGCAGGGCGACCATACAGACCGAGTAGAAGCCCACCGCCCAGGGCAGAATGCGGTGCTGACCGTGGCGGTCGACGAAGCCGCTGACGATGGGCCCCCCGATGGCCGCTGCTACTGCGAAACTCGCCGCGATGGTCCCGGCCACCGCGTAGGAGACGCCCTTCGACGTCTCGAGCAGGACCACCCCCAGGCTGATCATCGAGATCGGCAGCCGTCCGATGAAGCCCGCGCTGCTGAACGCAACGGCCCCCGGCGTGCGCAGCACGTGGGAGTAGGGACCGAACACGACGCAAATGTAGCCAGATGTGCGCACCACGGTTCGATGTGGGCACGATGGGCACATGGATGCTGTGCTGCTGGTCTCCTTCGGAGGCCCCGAGTCGATGTCCGAGGTCATGCCCTTCCTGCGCCGGGTGACCGCGGGCCGCAACGTGCCCGAGGAACGCCTCGAGTTGGTCGCCCGGCACTACTACGCCCGGGACGGGGTGTCGCCGATCAACGCCCAGAACCGGCGGCTGACCGACGCCTTGGCCGAGCGGCTCGCCGAGGACGGGCTGAGGGTCTACTGGGGCAACCGGAACAGCGCACCCTGGCTCACTGATGCCTTCCAAGAGATGGTCGACGCGGGCGTGACCAGGGCGATCGCCGTGTTCACGAGCGCCTACTCCTCGTATTCGGGATGCCGGCAGTACCGCGAGAACCTCGCCGAGGCCATGGACACCGTCCCCCCTATCGACGTGGTGAAGATCCCCGCCTACTACAACTCGGCGGGGTTCGTGGCGGCCAACCTCGAGAATCTGCTGGAGGCTCTCGACTCGGCTGCTGCCGACTCCCACCTGGTCTTCACCACCCATTCCATCCCCGAGACGATGGCGCGCACTTCTGGCCCCGGCGGCGGACGGTATGTGGCACAGCACCGTGCACTGGCCCGAGATCTGGTGGCACGCGTGGCCGAAACCACGGGGCGCACATATCCGTGGGAGTTGGTCTATCAGTCCCGATCCGGACCGCCTCAGGTGCCGTGGCTGGAGCCTGACATCAACGATCACCTGGAGCAGCTGGCCGGGTCCGGGGTTTCGAGCGTCGTCGTGGTCCCGATCGGATTCGTCAGCGATCACATGGAGGTTGTGCAGGACCTCGACACTGAGGCGGCACAGACAGCCAGCACCCTGGGTCTGGCCTTTCGCCGGGTCGCCACGGTGGGGGAGCACCCGCTGTTCGTCGACGGACTCGTCGACTGGGTGCGGGCCGTGCGCGGGGGCGAGACCCCGCAGACGGTTTTCGACGAACCGCTTCCCACCCCCTGCCTGTCGGGGTGCTGCCCGAACCCGCGTGCGCAGCCCCCGGCCCTGTGCGAGGCTCCGGCATGAACGACGTGGACACCCCGGATCCGGCACTGACCGCGGAACTGCTCTCGGTTGCAACCCGAGCGGCAGCGCGTGCTGCTGCCTTCCTGGTCGAGGGGTGGGCCGGCCGGGAGGTCGTGTCGACGAAGAGTTCCGGGACGGATGTCGTGACCCAGATGGACCGGGGCAGCGAGAGCCTGCTGGTGGAATCGATCGTCGGGGAACGTCCCGAGGACTCCCTGCGGGGCGAGGAGGGTGGCAGTCGGGACGGCAGTACCGGCATCACCTGGGTGATCGATCCGCTGGACGGCACGGTCAACTACCTGTACGGCCTGCCGGTGTGGGCGGTCAGCGTGGGGGTGCTCCATGGCGATCGTCCGATCGTCGGAGTGGTTCACGCTCCAGCGCTCGGGTCGGTGTGGCGCGGGGTCGCTTCGCCCCATCCGATGGCCGAACTCAACGGAACACCGATCACCGCCTCACAGGGCAGGACGCTGCAAGAGGCCTTGGTCGGCACCGGGTTCGGATACCGGGCCGATGTGCGCGAACAGCAAGGCCGGATCGTGGCGGCGCTGCTTCCGCGGGTCCGCGACATCCGGCGGGCGGGGGCGGCAGCTGTCGACCTGTGCTGGGTGGCCCAAGGGCTGCTCGACGCCTACTACGAGCGGGGTACACATCTCTGGGACCGGGCGGCAGGCACTGCAATTGCGACGGCCGCCGGTGCGCGGGTGGGCGGCATCGATGGTGGACCGGCCACCGACAGCATGACGATCGCCGCCGGCGCGCAGCTCTTCGATCCACTGCGCGAACAACTGACCGAACTCGGTGTCACATGAGGTTCCGGCAGTGCTGCTAGCCGAAGCTGACACGTCGAAGAGACCGCACGCCTGAAGGGGATCAGGGGATGAACAAGACCGACCGCTACCTGCGCTATCTCGCCGCCGAGCGCGCGTCCAGCCGCATGTACCGCACTCTGGCCACGATGACCGATGGTGACCGGCGCGAAGCACTCCTGGAGCTCGCGGCCATCGAGGACCGGCACGCCTCGCACTGGATGGCACTGCTGCATGCTGCCGGGGTCGCGATTCCCGAAGATCCGGGGGAGCTGTCCACGGACGACGCAGCGGTGGTCGCGCGTGCGCGGCAGATGGGCTTGGATGCTGTGCTGTCCGACCTTGAACAGGCCGAGCGTGACGCCTCCGGGATGTACGACGATGAGCCTGATGCCCTGCCGGCCATGTCCGCCGACGAACGCGAGCATGCGGCGGTGCTGCAGGGTCTGTCCTCGAGTGCCGTGGTGCGCACCCCCGACGATGTGCGCGGACAACTCAACAAGGCCGAGCCGTGGCACCGCACCGACAAGTCCGGTGCCCTACGGGCGGCCATCTTCGGGGTCAGTGACGGGCTGGTCTCCAACACCGCGCTGGTCATGGGTTTCGCAGGCACCGGGGTGGGTGGCTCGACAGTTCTGTTCGCCGGATTCGCCGGGCTCCTCGCCGGGGCTTTCTCCATGGCAGCTGGGGAGTACGTCAGCGTGGCCAGCCAGACCGACCTCTTCCGGCGCGAACTCGCGCTGGAGGCGCAGGAGCTGGAGGACAAACCGCTGGAGGAACAGCGGGAACTGGAGTTGATCTATCGGGCCAAGGGGCTGGACGCGCACACCGCGCGGATCACCGCCGAACGGATCATGCGCGATCCGCAGACCGCCCTGGACACGTTGGCGCGTGAGGAGCTGGGCCTGGACCCTGACGACCTGGGTGATCCCAAACGGGTTGCAGCTTCCAGCTTCGGGGCCTTCGCCATCGGTGCCAGCGTCCCGGTCATCCCCTACCTCTTCCTCGACGGGGCGGCGGCGCTGACACTGGCGGTGGCCATGGCCGCCTTGGCGATGATCCTGGTGGGTGGGACCGTGGGGCGGCTGTCCGGACTGGGGGTCGCTCGCTCGGCGGCCAGGCAACTGTTGGTGGGTGGGGGAGCCGCAGCTGTGACGTACGTTCTCGGGAGTCTGGTCGGCACGGGCCTGGGCTAGGTGATGGCCTACTGACGCTCCGGCCGAACAATCGGCCGGGGCGCAACGATTCCGCAGCAGTTCTGTAGCGATGCGGGGATTCGCCTAATCAAGTCGGCGCAGGTCGGCGTTGTACCAATGGGCGTTGTGCACGTAGACCGCCACTGCGCTGTCGAAGTCGCCCGGCTTCACCGCATCGGGCTTGATGCGTGCAGGGACTCCGAGCGCCATGGCCCTCGACGGCACCTCCGTGCCGTTGGGAACCAGGGCTTGGGCACCGACCAGAGCACCGCTGCGCACCAGCACGCGGTGCAGCACCACGGACCCGGACCCGATGAGGCAGTCGTCCTCGATCGTGCAGCCCTCCAAGTGGACATTGTGTCCCACCACGCACCGGTCGCCGACCAGCGTGTCCAGTGTGCTCGTGCAATGCACGATCGTGCCGTCCTGGATCGACGTCGCCGCCCCGATCCTGATCGCTCCGTGGTCGCCGCGCAACACCGCTGTCGGCCACACCGACGATTCCGCGCCGATCGTCACGTCACCGATGATCACGGCTTCCGGATGCACGAACGCGGTCGGATCGATGATCGGGGTCTTGTCGCCAAGCGCGTAGAGAGCCATGACCTCATCCCACCGGCGTTCGTGGCGATGTGCAATTCCGACATGCCGCGCACCCTCGCAGGGTTCGCCCTCCGCGAAACCACGCGTGGATTTGCGCATCGATCCGCCCAAGAACCCCCGGTGGCGGACTCTCCCCGATCCGAGCAGAAAAGTGGGTTCGGGCAGCCGCCGATTCCTACAATGCAGCTGCGTGACCAGCCTCCTTCGAACCTAACAATCAGGACCCGCGTGGGCAACCGTTCGGGCGCGCGTCAGTCGTGTGGCGCGCATTGTGGGCCTCACCGTGGTATGGTCGCGCGGGATTGAGGCGGGCATTCAGGGCGTACCCCGCACTCACCGGCATCGGGGCGGTATGGCAGCATCCGCATCGGAACCCGGATCCGGGCATGAAACCGCCCCCAGTGGTGTTTGCATGAACATCCGAAACGTGAGCAGGAGAGGGCATGGCTACCGACTACGACGCACCTCGCAAGACAGATGAAGAGATGTCCGAGGACTCTCTGGAGGAATTGCAGGGTCGCGTCAAGACCGCCGCTGGTGGGGTTGACGAGGACGAGACCGAGATCGCCGAGAGCCTTGAGTTGCCCGGAGCGGACTTGTCCAATGCGACCCTGACGGTTCAGGTCGTTCCCAAGCGCGAGGACGAGTTCACCTGTTCCTCATGCTTCCTCGTGCACCACCGCAGCCAGTTGGCCAGTGAGAAGAACGGCATCTACATCTGTACGGAGTGCGCTGGCTGAAGCCGTCCGAACCTGCTGACGGGGACGCCCGCCAGCCGAATGGTCGGCGCGGACTATGCCTCGATCTGTCCCTGCTGACTGTCCGCCCAGCGGGCAATGGCCTGTTGGATCGCCACGTCGATGAGTGCGACGACGACAGCGGTGGACAGCGACCAGATGAGAACGCGACGGAACGGCACGTCGGTCTCGTCCCGCGACGGCACGTGACCCTCGTGACGCTTGGCGTACATGGCATTCATCGATTTGCGGGTGGCCCAGGCGGCCCCGGCCGAAATCACAGGGTGTCAGTAGTCGCGGATTCACACAACCTCCAAGGTGTCGTCCACGCGATCCTATAGGGACAGGGCACCACGCTGCCGAGGTTTGTGTTCAGGACCCGGTCAGAACGTCCGCGAGGACGTCGGGTCGATTGGACGACACCAGCCAGTAGGGGATCGGGCCTGCCGTCAACTCGATCTTCACGCCTGTCTTGGACGAGAGATTGCGCAGGACCAGGTGCGCCCTGGGGTCCGCATCCGGTCCGGCCACCGTCCGCAGCGACCCGCATCCAGCGGCGTGACGTTCCCGATCTCCTGAAGCGCCAGGGATTGCGAGCCCACCCTGAGGAATTCGTCATCGACGCTGATCAGCGTGGCGCGTCGCCAGATGAACACCCAGCCGACCACCAGAACGATGAAGAAGATCACCAGAGCGGTGGGGACCCCGACCACTGCTGCGAAGGTGAACATCAGCAGGCCGGCCAGGCCGGCGAACACGGCGTAGGTCCACCACGGCAACCGGATCACTTCGCGATACCTCATGGGACTGATTGTCCAACGGCTCGACCAGTCACCTGTCACCCGGTCATAGGATCGACACGTGGGACCCGACGAACTGGAATGGCCGCAAAGTCCGACGATGCCCCCTCCCCACGCGGTGATGCCCAGTCGTCATCCACAGGCGACACCGGTGGGCCAGGAGATCCCCAGTCACTACGAGCGCTGCTACGGGTGTGGCCCGAAACACCCCGCGGGTCTCCACATGCGGGTGGTGGCCGGTGACCTGAGTGTGCATGCGGTCTTCGAGGTCACGGATATGCACCAGGGCGCGCCGGGACTCGCCCATGGCGGACTCCTGGGCACCGCGTTCGACGAGGCCCTCGGAGCGCTCAATTGGCTGCTGCTCGTACCAGCGGTGACAGCCCGTCTGGAGGTCGACTTCCGCAGACCGGTCCCGGTGGGATCAGTCCTGCACATCGACGCGAGACTCGTGGGCCAGGACGGCCGCAAGGTCTACACCCGTGCTGTGGGAAGATTGGGTCCCGACGGTCCGATCGCGTTGACCGCCAGTGCGCTGTTCCTGCAGGTGCCCCTCGAACATTTCAGTCATCACGGTCGCGAGACCGACGTGAATGCGGCCGCCGCCGAACGGACATCCCCCGGTAAGGGCCTGGAGGTCAACCCGTGAATCTGTTGGTTCAACGACTTGATCCGGAGTTGCCGTTGCCGCAGTACGCACATCCCGGCGACGCCGGCCTGGACCTGCACAGCCGGGTCGATGTGACGCTCGCCGCCGGGGGAGCGGTCCTTGGTGCCGACCGGCTTGGCGATCGCGCTGCCGGCGGGGTACGCGGCCTTCGTGCACCCGCGTAGTGGCCTGGCTGTGCGCCATGGTGTGGGGGTCGTGAACGGCCCGGGAACCATCGATGCGGGGTACCGGGGCGAGATCAAGGTCTGCTTGATCAACCTCGATCCGCGCGAGTCCGTCGTTTTCCACCGTGGTGATCGGATAGCCCAGCTCGTCGTGCAGCAACTGCCCACGGTCAGCGTGGTGGAGGTCAGCACTCTGCCGGGTTCAGCGCGTGACACCGGTGGTTTCGGCTCCACAGGCGGACATCGCGGCGCGCAGTGATTCGGCCGTGCGCGTTACGGTGGGAATGACCGAGGCGAGGAGAGACAGTGTTCAAGCGACGCAAGGGTGGTACCGACGACACGGGCACGGAACCGACCATCGATCAGGTGGCAGCCGAAGAGGCAGTGGAGTCGGCAACAGCGCCGACCCCTGCGCCCGGCGAAGGCCCGTTCGACATCAGTGCCGCGCCCGATGACGAGATCGCGCGCGTGGACCTGGGGGGGCTGCAGATCCCGATCGTCGACAACATGCAACTACAGCTCGAAGGTCACAACGAAGAGGCGAACACGTTCGCCCTCGCGGTGGTCGTGCTCGAGGAGCAGGGAGCGGCGTTGCAGCTCATGGCCGTCGCAGCGCCCCGCTCGGGTGGGCTGTGGGCCGAGGTCATGGATGAGCTGGAGGGGGAGATCCAGCAGTCCGGCGGCACCATGACCCGCTCCGAGGGCCGGTTCGGCCCGGAGTTGTCCGGTCAGGTTCCGGCCCAGGACGCCGAAGGCAACCAGGGGATGCAGGTCGCACGCTTCGTCGGGGCCGAAGGCAACCGGTGGTTCGTCCGAGGCATGTTCATGGGCTCAGCGGCAACCAGCCCGGCCATGGGAGAGTTCTTCGAAGACATCCTGGCCGGATGCATCGTGAATCGCGGCGAGCGGCCGATGGCGCCCGGTGACCTGATCCCGCTCGCCCCACCTGAGGGCCTCGTCAGTGAGGAAGACGAAGACGAGGACGATGACGAGGGATCCTATGAGGACCTTGAGCCCTTCGAGCGCGGACCGGAGATCACCGAGACTCGGTGAGGTCCACGCAACGACGTTGAGCGGAAGGTCGGCCGTCGGCCCCGTGACCGCTGGGCGGCCGGGCTCGATGCCGGCCATGCGGACGAGCCCTACGTTTGCGTCCATCGCAGAAGCGGGGCGGCAAGTGCGGTGGAACCGCGTCCCTCGAGATCGCGGGGCAGCACCTGCAGGCTCGCTCCGGGAATGCTGGAGGCCCATAGACGCGCGACTGCCAGCGGATGTGTGGGGTCTGCGGCAAGCGCCACCACGTGACTTCGGCACGGTGACGCGTGCAGGTCCGCCGCCGTCGGTGCGCCCTGTGCGGCCGCGATGCGCAGTGCATCCCGCAACCGGTTGCCTGCCCAGAGCCGTCCATGCGGTGCGCAACTCGGCGATGATCCAGTCGTCTGCGTCCGCCGATGCCTCGATCTGGGTCGAGGACGTCATCCACGCTGCTGTGGCTGCAGGGCATCG
The DNA here is from genome assembly GCA_963704075.1 of uncultured Actinomycetota bacterium. Lineage (GTDB taxonomy): Bacteria > Actinomycetota > Actinomycetes > S36-B12 > UBA10799 > JADKAV01. The sequence continues at coordinate 35,704 of CAVPGV010000019.1, read as the reverse complement.
GACGTGGCGGCGGTCAGCGAGGCGACCGCCTCGGGTTCGCCGGCCCACGCGGGCATCACCGCGTACAGGCGTCCGGCCCATTCGGACTTCATACGCGAACTGTGCCCCGGCGTGGGCTCCCAGGGACACTCCGCCGACGAGATCGTCACCGTCCGGTCCGATGTCGTCGATCACCTCGACCATCTCGGCCATCGACGCACCCACGACGTCCGGTGTCACCAGTCGGACGCCCCTGGCCTGTGCGGCCGGTCCGAAGCTGCGTTCCATGAACTCCGGGGTCGATCCCGCGCCGTGCAGTAACACCCAGGTGATCATGGCCTCCATTGTGACGTTCGCGGTTGGCCCGTACTCTGGAACGGTGACGGCCCAGAGCACGTGGCGTGCCCGCACCAGTACCGGGCAGAAGTGTCAGCACGTCAGCATGCGCGACGCATCGATCGGCGACGTCGTTGAGGTGTCGGGCACCGTGCACAGTGTCACGCTGCATCCCAGCGGTGGGGTGGAGTCGTTCGAGGCGGACATCTCGGATGAGACCGGCATCGTGCACCTCGTGTGGCTGGGGCGACGCAGGCTCACCGGGATCGTCCCGAGTCGCCAGATCAGTGCCCGCGGGCGGGTCGCGATGCGCGAGGGTCGCAAGGTCATCTTCAACCCCGAATACGAACTCACCATCCCGAGCGTCGGGTGAGCCAGGCACAAGCCCATCCGGAGGCGGTGCTGCTGGAGCGCGCCATCGGCGGGTGGCGCGGCATGTTCGACTCGGGTCTGCCCGCCCTCGTGTTCGTCGCCGTGTACCTGCTGAACGGCCGCGTCCTGCAACCCGCGCTGATAGCTGCGCTGGGTGCCGGAGTCGTCATCCTGGTGTGGCGGTTGATGCGGCGTCAGCCGCTCACACAGGTCCTCGCCGGATTCGCCGGCGTCGCGATCTCGGCGTACGTGAGTTCCCGGACCGGCGAAGCCCGCGACTTCTTCCTCTGGGGACTGATCGTGAATGTCGCCTACGGTTCGGCGTTCCTCGTCTCCCTGGCCGTTCGGTGGCCCCTCATGGGAGTGGTGGTGGGGGCGATCACCGGCGACCCGACAGGGTGGCGACGTGATCCCGAACTGCGACGCATCTACGCCGCGGCGACCTGGGTGTGGGTGATGGTGTTCGGTGGCCGGATCCTGGTGCAGGTTCCGCTGTACCTCGCAGGATGGGTGGGTGCTCTGGGCACCGCCAAGATCATCATGGGCTGGCCGCTGTTCCTGTTCGGCGCCTACGTGACCTATCGACTGCTGCGTCCGGTCTTCGTGCAGCGGCGGTCAGCCGAATCGTCGGCTGAGGGTCCAGGCGATCCACGCGCCGAGGAAACCACCTAGGCCCAATGAGATGCCGTTGATGTAGGGCAGGAATCCCAGGATCGAGCCCAGCACCAGTCCGACCACGCCGATGATGGCCGACACAGCCAATGCCGAGCCACCCTTCGATTCCTTGTCCGTCGGCGCCGGGCTGGATTCCTGCCGGCGTGCGGGCGGCTGAGCCGGCGTGCCACCGGAGGTGGCGTCGATCTCCCGCAGGAGGCGTTCGATGTCGTCGTTGTCGCTCATACCTCCATCTGACCACATCCTTGCGAACACGCACAGTGCCAAGTGCCCGGCCCTCCACCGTCCCGAGTGGCGTTGACAGTGGCCCAGCCACGGCGTAGCGGGCCTGCCTTCGACGCTGACCTCGCGAACCGTCGAGCCCGTGCCACGAGCCCACGACGGATGGCTGGTCGGTGCGCCACGTCAGGTCCAGCGAACCCGCGGTAGGGCAAGTGGGACGATTCCTGCGGTGGATCTGCACGGCCGGGCCAGGATCCGGGTCTCCGACAGCGCCGGACCACGCGGGTCTGGTAATCGCCCCGACTCCTTGACAGGCTGACCCCATGGCTTCCAAGACGAAACGTGCCAATCCGTCGCGCAGCAGGGTCAAGGTCTCGGCCGGCGCTCTCGAACCCGACGAGATCGAGGCGCTGGACCGCTGGTTCCGGGCGGCGAACTACTTGTCGGTGGGTCAGATCTACCTGCTGAACAACCCCCTGCTCAAGCGTCCGCTGGCCAGTTCCGACATCAAGCCGCGCCTGTTGGGGCACTGGGGGACCACACCGGGACTGAATTTCATCTACGCGCACCTCAACCGGGTCATCAAGCGCGACGACATGGACATGATCTACATTGCGGGACCCGGGCACGGGGGTCCTGCCATGGTGGCCAATGCGTGGCTGGAGGGAACGTACTCGCAGTATTACCCGGACGTTCCGCAGTCCGAAGCCGGGATGCATGCGCTGTTCAAGCAGTTCTCGTTCCCCGGTGGTGTGCCTTCGCACGTCGCCCCCGAAACTCCTGGTTCGATCCACGAGGGAGGCGAACTGGGCTATGCGCTTTCGCACGCTTTCGGCGCGGCGTTCGACAACCCTGATCTGGTGGTGGCGGCAGTGGTCGGTGATGGGGAGGCTGAGACCGGTGCTTTGGCCACGTCTTGGCATAGCAACAAGTTCCTCAACCCGGCCACGGACGGTGCGGTTCTGCCGATCCTGCACCTCAACGGCTACAAGATCGCCAATCCCACCATCCTCGCGCGCATCCCTCATGAGGAACTGACCGCACTTCTCGTGGGCTACGGATGGAAGCCGCACTTCGTGGAGGGCAGCGACCCGGATGAGATGCACCAGCTCATGGCGTCGACGCTCGACACTGTTCTGTCGGAGATCGCCGAGATCCAGCGATCCGCGCGCGAGGAGGGCAAGACCAGCCGTCCGCAGTGGCCCATGATCGTCCTGCGCAGTCCCAAGGGCTGGACGGGCCCGGCGGTGGTCGACGGCAAGCAGGTAGAGGGCACCTGGCGCAGTCACCAGGTCCCGCTCAGCGAAACGCACAGCAACCGCGAACACGCCAAGTTGCTGGAGCAATGGCTGAAGTCGTATCGACCGGCGGAGCTCTTCGCCGCCGACGGCGCGCCGAAACAGGATCTGCTGGACATGGCTCCGTTGGGGGAGCGCCGGATGTCCGCGCAGCCCTACGCCAACGGAGGGCGGTTGCTGCGTCAACTGGTGACCCCCAACTGGATGGACTACTGCGTAGACGTTCAGAGTCCGGCGACGACCTTCCACGAGCCGACTCGCGTCCTGGGGGTTTCCTGCGCGACGTCATGGCCGCGAACAGCGACACTGCCAACTTCCGGGTCTTCGGACCTGACGAGACGGACTCCAATCGCCTTTCCCAGGTCCTCGAGGTGACGGGGAAAACCTGGGAGGCCGAGATCCTGCAGGAGGAGTGGGACGCCAAGTTGAGCCGCGACGGCCGGGTGATGGAGATCCTGAGCGAACACACCTGTCAGGGGTGGCTGGAGGGCTACCTGCTCACCGGTCGCCACGGACTGTTCTCGTGCTACGAGGCTTTCATCCACATCATCGACTCGATGTTCAACCAGCACGCGAAGTGGCTCAACACGACCCGCGACATCGGTTGGCGGGTACCCATCGCATCGCTGAACTACCTGCTGACCTCGCACGTGTGGCGTCAGGATCACAACGGGTTCTCCCACCAGGACCCTGGGTTCATCGACCACGTGGTGAACAAGAAACCCGACGTCATCAGGGTGTACCTCCCGCCGGACACCAACACTCTGCTGTCGACGATGGATCACTGTCTGCGCAGTCGCAACTACGTGAACGTGGTGGTCGCCGGCAAGCAGCCCGGCCTGGACCTGCTGAATGCTGAGCAAGCCCGGCTGCACTGCACCCGCGGGATCGGGATGTTCGAGTGGGCCAGCTCCGACGGCGGCGCCGAGCCCGATGTCGTGCTCGCGTGTGCCGGGGACGTGCCGACGTTGGAAATCCTCGCGGCCACGGCGATTCTCCGCGAGCACCTGCCGGAGCTTCGCGTGCGAGTGGTCAACGTCGTGGACCTGATGCGATTGCTGCCGCACTCCGAACACCCTCATGGCCTGCGCGATTCCGAGTACGACGCCCTGTTCACCACCGACAAGCCCGTGATCTTCAACTACCACGGATACCCGTGGCTGATCCACCGTCTGACCTACTCCCGCAACGGACACAGCAACCTGCACGTTCGCGGCTACAAGGAGGAAGGGACCACCACGACCCCGTTCGACATGTGCGTCATGAACGACATCGACCGGTTCCATCTGGTGATCGATGTCATCGATCGGGTCCCGGGCCTGGGGTCCAACGCGGCCGGGCTGCGACAGGCGATGGTCGACAAGCGCCTGGAGCACCGGGCCTACATCCGCCAGCGCGGCGAGGACCTGCCTGAGGTGCGCGAGTGGGTCTGGCCCTTCTGAGACGTCGCAGACCGACGGGGGCAAGTAGCGTGGACTCCGTGAAGGACCTGGGGTCGGCGGACATCACCCGGTTGTACCGGGAGGAGTACGCGCAGGCGCTCAACGCGCTCGGCAGATTCAACCTGGCGATCTTCGGCAAGACGGGCACGGGCAAGAGCACTCTCGTCAACGCCATCTTCGGTGAGGACGTGGCCGCAGTCGGTACCGGCAGGCCGGTAACCACGGGGCTGGACTACTACGTGCATCCCAACGGAGTCCTGGGCGTGTACGACTCGCGGGGTTTCGAGACCGGTGAAGCGGGAGACCGGATCCTGGCGGCCCTGGAAGACATCGTGGACACGACCCGCAAATCTGACGTCGCCGAACAGATCCACGCGGCCTGGTACACGTTGCGCTGGAGCGACCGTAGGTTCGAGGACCACCAAGCCGGCTTCGTACGCCGGCTAAACGACCTCGGTCTGCCGGTGCTCTTCGTCCTGACCCAGGTGCCGGCGAACGCACAGGGCCAGATCCACGACGAGGCCATCGAATTCGCGCGCTACATCGCCGGGCTCGGTCTACCACTGGCAGCCGATGGTCGGGTGTTCCTGACCAATGCCAAGGCCGACCAGTTCCTGGCCACCGTGGTGTTCGGCCTGCAGGAACTGCTCGACGCCACGTTCGACACGATCCCGGAGGTTGCGGTCGCTGCCCTGTCAGCGGCTCAACAGCTGGACTGGGGGCGTAAAAGACAGGCTGCTAAGAAGATCATTACAGCGAGCGCGTCGTCTGCCCTGGCCACCGGTGCCACCCCGATTCCGTTCTCCGACGCGGCGATCCTAGTTCCGCTGCAGATCGGCATGATCGCGCGGCTGACAGCGGCATACGGCAGTCGCCTGGCTTCGGCGCAACTCGCCTCGCTGGTGGGCTCACTCATGCTGTCCAGCGGGGCTACGACGGCTGGCCGCTGGATGGTGTCGTCGCTGCTCAGAGTGGTGCCCGGAGGTCAACCGGCGGCGATGGTGATTTCCGGGACGGTCGCGGCGAGCATGACCACTGCGATGGGCTGGGCGTGGGTCGCGGTGTTGGAGAAGTACCTCGTCAAGGGCGATCTGAGCGACGTGGAATCGATCCGAGCCGTGTTCGTCGAGGAGTTCAAGGCGCGATTCAGACTCACGGGTGGCAAGGATCGCCGAGCGCTGCCGCCGGGGGAGTGAGCGGGGGCCGCACGCTGCGCGCCGAGCAGTAGCGGTCTCCGCGTCACGTCCGAGTCTCGACGCCACTGGCGGTCACCTTGTGATGCGTGAAGTGCTGGTCCCACCACTTGCTGGGTTGCTCGACGACTGACTTCTTCCTCCTTGACCTCACTGTGAATTGAACGGCGTACCGCGTAGCTCAAGGTCACGAAGGGGACGGCTGCGCGTTCTGCTCGGGGTGACGGTCACGACCCTAGGAGTGCTCGTTCCAGACCTGGAATGGGGGATCATCTCACCCCACTTGGGTGCAGGCGTTGGAGATCGGCGGCAGGTGCAACTCCGAAGGCCTGCACCGGATGGGGTGTTCCGCCACACGCGTGAGAGTTGGGCACAGGCGTTGGAGATCGGTACAGGCGTTGGATATCCGCGGGCCGCGCAACTCCAACGGTTGTGCGTTGGTCCAACCTCCGTACACAACTCCAACACCTGCCCCGGGGCGGGAGTAGGGTGCCGCAGTGGTCCTCGCGTGTGAGCGATCGGCCAGGTCATGAGGTGCCAAGCGATCCCGGTCGCGCGCCCGAGCGTTACTAGGACGACCTGACCGTGTGCGGCCGAAGAATCAGGGAGCGAAACCGCGCGTGGCTTCGCTGCCTGATTGGCTGACCTCCAATGGATCGTTTGGCACCTGCCCAGCCACGAGTCCGGATGGCAGCCGTCATGTGACTCAGTGAGTCACGACGTGCTTGGCGCCGACTTCTTGGCCGGGGCCTTCTTGGCGGCAGGCCTCTTGGCCGGGGCCTTGGTAGCGGCAGCCTTCTTCGCAGTCGCCTGGGGTGCAGCGGTCTTCCTGCTCGGCGCGGTGCTCTTCGTGGCCGGGGCTTTCTTCGCGGCGGCCTTCTTGGTAGCAGCCTTCTTGCCAGCCGTTCCCTTCACAGCCCTCTTCTTCGCGGGCGCCTTCTCAGTGGCGTGCGCCTGTTCCACAGGCGCCTTCGGACTGCGAGTTCCAGACTCCGTTGGTGCGTCTGCACTGCGGGCCAGGGCGGCGATTTCTTGGAGCCCCGCGCGAAGATCTGCCACCAGTTCCGGTGGGTTGGGCACCGACATGGTGTCGATGTTCACCCCGACCTGGGCGACGCCGTTGTACGACATGAGCGCGCAGTTGACCGCCGCTCCTGCCTTGGGCGCATAAGGCAACATGCGAAGGATTTGGCTGCCGGCGAAGTACACCGGGATCGGGGGGCCGGGCACATTGGTGGCCACGAAGTCCGTCCCCTTCATCAATCCACCGGCGACCACGGTCGCGATACTGCGGGGCAACATGGTCAACAGGCGGAAGACCTGATCGGTGAGGACCGCGGCGGGCTCAGTGCGCGCCTGGCGCAGCACCGGGTGCAATTGCTGGATGCGCTTGGCCGGGTCCGCCTCGTTCATTGGAACCGGGAAGCGGGCAGGGACCCAGGCATTGCCCTGCTTGCCCGTGTCCGCAGGGCTCCTCAGATTGACCGGCATGTTCACGCGCAGCGCGTCGGGAATCGTCCCGTGTCGCTCGTGGTATCGGCGCAATCCACCGGCGATACCGGCAACGAAGGCGTCGTTGAGTGTGCCTCGGCCGACCTTCCCGGCCTTCTTGAGGTCGTCGAGTGGGATGTCGATCAGGTCGAAGTACACCGACAACGACCGGTCACCGAACACCGAGGAAAGCGGCTCGGAGGCCGGGGCCAGCATGCGCGACAGCGAGGCCGCCATCTCGCCGGCGGAGGTCGCGACGCCGATGGGATCGGTGACGGCTTCCTTGACGAAGTCGGTGCCTGTTCCGATCGCACTGCGGACGTCGCCGGCGGTCGTCCTGGCCTCGAACGACATGCCCTGCTTGAGGCGGCCGCGCAGACCAGCCGCGGTACCCTGTGGCGCCTCGGGCATCGGCCCGAGTTCAGCGCCCTTCCGGTCCAGGTCGAACAACGTCGCAGCCATCTGTAGTCCACCGATGCCGTCGGTGACCGAGTGATGGATCTTGGTGATGAACGCCGCCTGACCGTCCTTCAGGCCGGTGATCAAGAGCATCTCCCACAATGGACGGGCCCGGTCGAAGTCGCCTTCGGCCATTTGCTCGGCCATGGTGAAGACCGGACGCATGGTTCCATCGGGATTCGGGGCGCTGACCCACCGCAGGTGGTAGTCAAGGTCGAAATTGGGATCGATCTCCCACCGGGGCGGTGCCAGGCTCAACGGGTTGCCCACAGCACGCTGCCGCAGTTTCGGAACCAAACGGGTCATCCGTTCGATGCGCTCCCGGACCATTTTCTCGTCCGGCTCCTGGTCCAGAAGGATGACCAGGGTGATCACGGACCTCAGAACGGGATCCTCCTCCACCCCGAACATGACTGCATCGGCCCAATCCATACGCGGGTCTGCCACGGCTCCTCCTTGCGGCTGGTTACTCCGCCATCTTGTCGAACATCGGCGATTAGTGCGCGGTGATCGTGACGCTGGCTACCGTCGCACCCAGAACGAGACACCACACCGGTTGTGCGGACCCTGAACTGTCACAACCCGGGCATAGGATCACAAACGTGGATTTCGAACCGAGCAGCAAAGCACAGGATTACCTCCAGCGACTGTCGGCGTTCATGGACGCCGAGGTGTACCCGGCTGAGGCCGTCTACGAACAGCAGATGACTGAACAGGTGGCTGCGGGCCGGGGTCACCAGTCACCTCCTGTCGTCGAACACCTCAAGGCGCGTGCCAGGGAAGCGGGCCTGTGGAACCTCTTCCTGCCCGACGAATCGGGGCTGTCGGTCATCGATTACGCACCGCTGGCCGAGCTGACCGGCCGCAGCCCGCACCTGGCTCCTGAAGCCCTGAACTGTTCGGCGCCGGACACCGGCAACATGGAGGTGCTGCACATGTTCGGCACCGAGCAGCAGAAAGCGCAGTGGCTCGAGCCGCTACTGGAGGGACGCATCCGCAGCGGCTTCGCCATGACGGAGCCCGCGGTCGCGTCATCCGATGCGACAAACATCGAGACCAGCATCGCCACCGACGGCGACGACTACGTGATCAACGGCCGCAAGTGGTGGACCACCGGGGCGATGGATCCGCGCTGCGAGATCCTGATCCTGATGGGCAAGACCGACCCGGAGGCCGAGGTGCACCGTCAGCAGAGCATGGTGCTCGTCCCGATGAAGACCGAAGGAGTCAGCGATCGAGCGAAACCTCACGGTCTTCGGTTACACCGAACAGCCGGGGCACGCGGAGATCTCATTCACCGACGTGCGGGTTCCCCGGAGCAACCTGCTCGCGCAGGAAGGCATGGGCTTCGCCATTGCGCAGGCCCGACTGGGGCCGGGCCGCGTGCACCACTGCATGCGGGCCATAGGCATGGCCGAGCGCGCCCTGGACATGATGTGCGACCGGGCTCTCGAGCGTGTGGCCTTCCACCGACCGCTGGCGGCTCAAGGGGTGGTCCGCGAATGGATCGCACGCTCGCGACTGGCCATCGATCAGGCACGGTTGCTCGTCCTGCACACCGCGTGGGTCATCGACCAACGGGGGGCTAAGGCCGCTCGACAGCAGATCGCCGGGATCAAGGCCGTCGTCCCGCAGATGGCCCTCGACGTCGTGGACCGGGCGATCCAGACCTATGGCGGCGCCGGGGTGAGCCAGGTGACGCCACTGGCCGAGATGTGGGCCGGGCTGCGCACGTTGCGGCTGGCGGACGGACCCGATGAGGTGCACCTGCGTGACGTTGCACGCCTGGAACTGAAGGCGCATCTCGATGGTTGAGGTCGAGGTCCGCGAACAGGACGCCTTCGACGTCGGGGCCTTCGAGGCCTGGTTGTCCGAGCAGGTGCCGGGTCTCGGGGAGTTGAGGCTGGTGCGCCAGTTCGCCGGCGGCGCCTCCAACCTGACGTTTCTGATCGAATGCAGCCAATGATTCCGTGGTGTTGAGAACATCACCGTCGGGACGCAAGGCCGCTTCAGCGCACGACATGGTCCGCGAGGCACGCCTGTTGCAGGCGATACGCCCGCAGTTCGACCTGGTGCCGCAGGTTCTCGCGGTCGCCGATGAGGATTCGCCGATCGGCCGACCGGCTTTCGTCAGCGAGTTCGTCGGCGGCGAGATCCTGCGCAAGGACCTGCCATCGGGGGCGCCGGTGGAGCAGATGGCACAGACGTTCATCACGGCGCTGGTGGACCTGCACTCGGTGGACACGTCCGGGAGCGAACTGTCGGCCTTCCACAAGGGCCAGGGGTATGTCCGGCGTCAAGTGGAGGGCTGGTCGCGGCGCTACCAGCAGGCACTCACCGACGATGTCCCGGATGCCGAGACGGTGATCGCCTGGCTCGACGAGCAGCAGCCGGAGGACGTCGGTGCGTGTGTTATTCACAATGACTGGCGGTTCGACAACCTTGTCCTCGATCCCGGCGACCTGTCACGGATCCGGGCCGTTCTGGACTGGGAACTGGCAACGGTGGGTGACCCGTTCATGGACCTCGGCTCGGCGCTGGCCTACTGGGTGCAGGCCGATGACGACGCCGGGATGCAGGCCTTCCGCATGCAGCCGAGTAACGCTGCGGGCATGCCTAGCCGCGAGGAGTTCATCGAGCGCTACTGCGAACTGGCGGGCAGACCGCAACCCGACTGGCTGTTCTACGAGATCTTCGGGTTGTTCCGGCTGGCGGGCATAGCTCAGCAGATCTGGTATCGATATCGCAATGGGCAGACCTCCAACCCGGCCTTCGCGCCGTTCGGTCCGGCGGTCGTCTATCTCATCAGCCGGTGCGAGCGGCTCATCGCCCAAGCATGAGGGCGCTGTAGTAGTGACGCGGCGCCGAAGCGCCCTGCTCGGCGACAACGGATAGCGTGGATCGACCGGCGATAGTAGAGGTGGCACATGACCGACATCCCGCTCGAGCAGGAATCCGGGAAACCCTCGGAAATCCTCAGGCGCTGGCAGATCGCGGCTGTCGTGCTCGCGCTGGTCGCCCTGACCCTGCTGATCATCAACGTCGTCCTGCGTGCGCGGGTGGACTCGGCGGCGGCATCGGAGGCGGCCGCAGTCGCCGCCGCCGCCGAACTCCAGAAGGAGAACACGCAACTGAGTTCCCGGTCGGAACAACTGCTGACCCAACTGTCGACGTCCGGCGAGCGACTCGCCGACCTCACCTCCCGGTTGAACCTGACCGATCGGCAACTCGCCGCGGCCGATGCCGACGTGCAGAGCCAGGTCGCAGCGCAGCGGGCTGCAGCGCGAGCAGCTGACCGGGCCGACAGCGGGGTGCGGCAGGCCAGAGCCCAGGCTGCGGCCCTGCGGGCCCAACTGCGCAACGCGCAGACCTGCTCAGCGGCCGCGATCAAGGCCCTCGCGCAGATTCACTCGGGTCCGGATATCGAGTCGGGAGCCGACGAAGCGGCTGCCACCCTCGAATCGGTACTGCCGGCGTGCCGCGCGGGACTGGAATAGTCCGGCAATGGAACTAGACGGCAACGGGTGGGCCGACTGCCGGTGTGGATCGCGTCACTGGGGCCGGCATGGCGCGGCAGGTCTGTTCCTCATCGTCGAGGAGCACGCTCTGCTGCAATTGCGCCCCCAGTGGGCGCACGAGGGCAACACTTGGGGCATTCCGGGCGGGGCGCGCGACTCCCATGAAACAGTGATCGCCGCCGCCCTGCGCGAGGCGCAGGAGGAAACGACTCTGGACCCGGCGTTGGTGACGGTCAACGGCGTTCATCGTGTGCAACACCCCGACTGGCGCTACGACACAGTCATCGCCACGGCGGCTCAGCGCCCGCCGGTCAGTGAGCGTGCCGAGACGGTGTCGCTGGACTGGGTGGATCTGGTGGACGTGCCGCGATGGGAGTTGCATCCCGGCTTCGCGCAGTCGTTGCCCGAACTCCTGCTGCCGGTGGTCACGTTGATCATCGATACCGCGAATGTCGTGGGGAGCCGACCGGACGGATGGTGGCGTGACCGCGTAGGGGCCACCCAGCGCCTGATGGAACAACTGGAGCGGATCGCGGGCCGACCGGTGATGATGCGCGGCAGGCGGGTCCTGATCGGCGGGGTCGAGGTCGTGGTTGAGGGTGCTGCCAAAGCGTTGCCCGACGTCGCTCTGGACCGCCTGGTGCGGGTGGTGCGTGCCGCGGGATCCGGAGATGACGTGGTGGTGCACAGGGCGCGTAGTCTGTCCGACGTGGTGGTGACCTCCGATCGCGCTCTGCGTGCGCGGGTGCCGCGCAGTATCCCGGTGTCGGCGCTGTGGGAGATGCTGGACTGATGGACGGCAAACACCTCGAGAAGTTCGCATGGCTGTCGTTGGCCACGGGCTTCGTGGTTCTGGCGCTCAAGCTCGTCGCATGGCAGGTGACCGGGTCGGTCGGTCTGCTTTCGGATGCGATGGAGTCGACGGTCAACATCGGTGCCGCGCTGGTCGCGGTGTTCGCCTTGCGTGCCTCCAACCGTCCACCGGACGCCGAACATCACTTCGGTCATGGCAAGGCGGAGTACCTCTCAGCGATGATCGAGGGCTTCCTCATCTTGGCGGCGTCGACGGCGATCATCGCGACGGCGGTCAATCGACTGCTCAATCCGCAGGAGCTCGAGCAGGTCGGCATCGGTCTGGCCATCTCCGTGCTCGCATCTGTGCTGAACGGAGCGGTTGGCGTGCTTCTGCTGCGGGTGGGAAGAAGACACCGCTCAATGGTGCTCGTGGCAGACGGCAAGCACCTGCTGACCGACGTGTGGACCTCGGCCGGGGTGGTCGTGGGCGTGGCCGCGGTCGCGCTGACCGGTTGGGTCAGGCTCGACCCGATCATCGCGCTGGCGGTTGGCGCGAACATCCTGTGGACGGGGTGGGGTCTGCTGCGGGACTCCGTGTCCGGTCTGCTGGACGAGCGCCTGTCCGACGACGAGATCGACAAGGTCGTGTCCGTCCTCGAGCGGCAGGAGAGTGACCAGGTCCATTTCCACGCGCTGCAGAGCAGAGCGGCAGGACGGCAACGCTTTGTGTCCGTGCACATGCTCGTCCCGGGTGAGCGCAGCGTGCGGGCTGCTCACGATCTTGCGCAGGACATCGAGGACGAGATTGGCCGGGTCCTGCCGGGAACGGTCGTGAGCATCCACATCGAACCCCTGGAGGACCCGCGGGCATGGGACGACATCCCTCGAGGTGCCGAACACCCGATGCGGTCCTCACAGACGCGGTTCGGTGACGGGGACACTGCCGGATAGCCACGGGTGACCTCCGGTCTCCCACAGGTCGTGCTGAACCGGCCAGGTCGCGAGGTAGATCCCAGCGCGGTGTTCAAGTTCGGCAGCGTCGGGGGTGGCGTCTCGCATCGCTGTTACCACCTCGGGCGGGCAGTTCGCGCACAAAGCGGCCCAATCCATTGCGATATCGGCCAGCGCGGCACCGTCCCAGTCGATGACCGCCACGAGGTCCCCGTCGTCAGATACCAGCAGGTTGCCGGCGCTCAGGTCTCCGTGCACCAGGCAGGTTTGCACCCGACTGGCGATGTCGGCTGCGGCCCGGCACTCGTCGGTTCTGGTCACGCGGTCCAGCACCTGCCACAGTGTCGACCACAGCGGACCCGTTTTGTCGAACCACTCGTGCACCTGGCGCATCTGCGCGACCATTCCTGCCAGGTCGCGACCAAGAGTGCGCTGCGCGGCTCGGGACAACACCGTCTCCATCAGCGGGCTGCCGCCCGCCCGCTCCATCACCAGATGTGGATTCCGGCCTTCGCAGTGCACCTCCAGTACGGCAGGCACTGGCAGTCCCGCGCGGCGGGCCGCCTCGTGTCGCGCGGCGATCAGGTCGATGTCGCGCTGGTCGTGCGCCTGCAGCGGATAGCGGCGGATGACCCGGTCGTCGAACTCGATCCGGTTCCGATTCGTCCGCATGCTGTGATTCTTCCCGCGGCGAACGGGGGATGACAGTGTGCCCACAATCAGTAATGATGATTACATGCTTACGAAACTACAGATTGAGAAATGGCTGTCAGGGCGGCTGGGGGACTGGTTCGAGCAGGTCGAGGTGTTCGTGGATCGCGAGGAGATCACGATCATGGGGCGGCTCACCGCCCAGGACACAGACGATGAGATGGCGCTGGTCGGCAGGATCACTCGCTTCCGCGAGCAGACTCGCGAGGAACGCATCGGTGTCGCACGCGAACTAGAGCACGCAACGGGCAAGAAGGTGAGCTGGGGAGTGCGTTGTGGCGACCTGGAACGAGTCTTCACCAGACTGAGCGTGCCGGTCATGACTCGGTTGAAGCAGGACGAGCGGGCCGTCCTGGACACGCTCGTCCACGCCTCCGTGGCCCGATCCCGGTCGGAGGCGTTGGCCTGGTGCGTTCGGTTGGTCGGCCAGCACGAAGCGGACTGGCTCGCGGAACTGCGCGAGGCGATGCAGGGCGTCCGCGAGGTGGCCGAGCAGGGTCCCAAGCCCTAGAACTTTCGGTAGGGTTGCCGCGTGCGACACGGTGCGGCAGTCCTGGCCGGAACCGTGTTGTTGGCTGCAGCGCCGGCCCATGCCGATCAGGGGTCCGCCGATGGGATCTCGGTCACCATCGACGATGTCGTCCTGAACGGCTACTCCTGCACGACTACCGCGGTGACCGTTCAGGCCGACGTGCCCGACTGGGCGGGCTGGACCGTGGCGGTGGTCGGTGGACCCGCCGGTGAGGGACGGCTTGACGCGGTCTTCTTCGCCGGGCGCGGCCCCGCCAGTTCGACGGCGAGTCTGTTGATCTGCCCGGCCGACAGCGTCGGGCCCTGGACGGCGACCGTCGACACCCGGGTTGTGCTCACCCAGTCGCAGTTCACCGTCGGCTTCACCGTTGATCAGGTCCCGACCACCACGGTGATCGATACCGCCCTGCTGAAGGCTTCCTCGGTGCGCGTGCGGGGCAGCGTCAGGGGAGACGGTGGTGTGCGGCCCCGGGGTCCGGTGGCGATCAGCGGGTTGCGCAACGGCACGTGGAGAGCGCTGGGCCACACGTATCCGCGCCCGAAAGGGAGATTCCGATTCGTTGCCCCGCGGAAGGTGACCAAGGTCCGCGCCGAATACGCCGGCGACACCGTGACCGAGAAGAGTCAGGCGCAGTCCCGGGTCAAGCGGATCAGTACCAGTTCTTCCTCGTGAAGTGATCCCACGCGCCCAAAGGATCGCCGTAGCGGCCCTTGATGTACGACGCCCCCCAGCGGATCTGGGTTTGCGGATTGGTCTTCCAGTCCGCGCCAGCGGCGGCCATCTTGTCCCCGGGCAGGGACTGTGGAATCCCGGTCGCGCCCGAGGACGGGTTGACGGCGAGGTGGTTCCAGCCCGACTCACGAGTCCAGAGTTCTTCAAGTGCGAACCACTGATCGTCGCCCCACCCGTAGGTGTTCAGGATGTACATCCGGGCGTAGGCCTTGCTGGCCTGGATCTGGGTCGCGGTGACCGCAGGGAATGGCGGGGTCGCCGACTCCGTCTCAGCCGCGGGGGCCTGGACGGCAAAGGTCTTGACCGGAGAGGTGACACGACGGTGGGCCGTGGTGGCCGGGACGCGGACCCGCCAGCGGTTGCGGTCGGGGGCGAGAACCATCTTCACCCGCACGCGGCCGGCGGCGTCCGTGCGCTTCTTCTTGACCGTCACCCACGTGGAGCCGTCGCTGCTGTACTGAAGACGCACCTTGCGCGGGGTCCCGCCCAGAACTCGCAGCCGGTTCTTGTGTACCGCGCCGTCCGTGCTGGTCCTCGTCACAGCCTTGAAACCCTTGATCCCCGTGGGCTGGCGCGCGAGCTTCGCAGCGCTCACCTGATCGGGGGTGGGTACCGCCTCGTCCGCCGATGCCGGACTGGTGGCAGCCAGCGCCGGGGTTGCAGCCACCACCATGGCGGTGACGACGACTACCGATCGCATTTGGCACTCCACGTGGTCGGACGTTAGCGGGCTTGTGGTTGACGTGGCAACCGAAGCCCTGTGACATAGGGCACATCGGCACTCTTCCCGGCCCAGTTGAGGGCATACGCCGATGGCGCCCCTGGTGCGTGACCTGAGGATCCCCGCTCGGTGCGGCACGATAGGGCTATGGATGTTTCTGAAACGCTGCTACCGGGCGTGGGGATCCGCTACGAATTCGAGACGAGCAGCCACCAACGCGTCGGTGTGATCGTCTATCGCGAGGGCAACTCCGAGATCGTCACGTACGCCAAGGACGACCCGGATGCGTGCACCACACTGCTGGAGTTCGACGCCAGGTGAGGGCGAGACCATCGCGGAGATCCTCGGGGCGCCGCGATTCACCAAGAAACTCGCAGATCTGACCCGGGAGATCCCTGGTCTGCACTCCGAGCCGATCCGTCTACCGTCGACGTCGGCCTACGTGGGCCAAACGCTCGGTCAGACACACTGCCGCACCCTCACGGGGGCCAGCATCGTGGCCGTGGTGCGAGGAGAGGAAGTCATTACCTCGCCGCCACCGGACCAGTTACTGCTGGCCAACGACGTGCTGGTGGCGATCGGCACCGCCTCGGGTGTGCGGAAGGTGCACGCGCTGCTGGAAGCCAGCAACGTGTCGTGAAAGGTGACGCGACGTTCCTGGTCGAGCTGGGCTTCATGCTCATCCTGCTCGGCGCTGCAGGAGCGCTCGCGTTACGGATCGGGCTTTCCACCGCCCCGCTTTTCCTGTTGGCCGGCCTGCTGATCGCCGAGGACGGGCCGATCAGTCTGACCAGCGCGCAGCCGTTCCTCGATGCTGCGGCCTCTGTGGGGGTCGTGTTGCTACTCCTGGCACTCGGACTGGAGTTCTCCAGCGAGGAGTTCGCGACCTCGATGAAGCGCCATGCCCCCAGCGGCATGGTGGACTTCGTGCTGAACGCCACTCCTGGCTTCGTGGCCGGCTGGCTGCTCGGCTGGGACTTCGCCGCCTGCTTCGCACTGGCCGGTATCACCTGGATCTCTTCCTCCGGAATCGTCGCGAAGGTGCTCGGTGACCTCAACCGACTGGGGAACCGGGAAACGCCGGCGGTGCTGTCCATCCTCGTGCTCGAAGACATCGCCATGGCGGCGTATCTGCCCCTGGTCGGCGTGCTTCTCGTGGGTGGTGGGTTGCTCGCGGGCAGCCTCGGTGCGGCGCTGGCCATCGCGGTGGTGGTGGGGATCATCCTGCTGGCCCACCGCGCCGAAGCGATCGCCGAGCGACTGATCAATCACGAGGACGACGAGCAGGTTCTGCTGCGGGTCCTGGGGCTGACGTTGCTGGTGGCAGGAGTCGCGGAACTGCTCGGCATCTCCTCGGCTGTCGGTGCGTTCCTCGTGGGGCTGGCGATACCCAATCAGGCGGCGCGGCGGGCCCGTCGGGTCCTCGAACCGCTGCGCGACCTGTTCGCGGCGGTCTTCTTCCTCGCCTTCGCATCGAAGACCGACTTGGGCAGCATCCCGGGTGTTCTGCCCGAGGCACTCCTGCTGGGTCTCGTCACGGCCATCACGAAGATCTTCACGGGCTGGTACGCCGCGGGCAGACAGCGGGCGGCTCCGCGTGGTCGGATGCGTGCGGGCACGGCGCTCGTGGCTCGTGGGGAGTTCAGCATCGTGATCGCCGGGCTGGCGGTGGACGCCGGATTCTTGGAAGTCGGTGGTCTCACCACCACGTACGTACTACTGCTGGCCATAGCCGGACCGGTGCTCGCCAGGTTCGCCGACACGCTGGCCACTCCGTGGGTCAGACGGGAGGCGTCGAGGGTGGCACGGGTCGAGCGCTGACCGGGTGGTCTCCGGAGTCCACACCTCCGGCGATGCGTCGGTGCTGCCCAGTCAGACGGACGTGGCGCGACCAGAGCGCCCGCTCGCATCCGCGAATACGCTGCTACTCGGCTACGTGACCGAACTGCTCGACGCCGTCGACGACGTGCTCGAGCGTGCTGCTCGTGGCCAGGTCGTCGGTGCCTAGATCGAATACTGCGGGAGGGGTGGGTGGGTTCATGATGGCTCCTAGATGGTGTGTTGCTTGCCGCCATTCGTTCACACCCGCGGGCCCCTGCCAAGCCTTACCAGTCAGTAACGGGCCGTTCGGTCGATTACCCGTGAGTATCCTTCACGTCGTCGGCGAGCCTGTTTGACGAACTGCCTCGTGCGTGCTGGTGGCCCGGCAACTCAGCCCCGGGCAAGCGCCGCGAGAGCATCCCCGTCGACCCTTTGCACCGTCCAGTCGTCCATGCCCACGGCCCCCACGGACCGGTAGAAGCCGATGGCCGGGAGGTTCCAGTCGAGGACCGACAGTTCCAGTCGCGCGTATCCGTTGTGCAGGCAGACGTCGGCCAGCGCCCTGAGCAGTGCGCGACCCGCTCCCTGTCCGCGCATCGAGGGCACCACGTAGACGTCCTCGAGGTAGACCCCGTGGGTGCCTTCCCAGGTGGAGAAGTTGAGGAACCACAGAGCCAGGCCGAACACTGTCCCATCGGACTCGGCGACGTGACCGAAGAGATGGGGATGCCGACGGAACAGCGCGTCGCTGAGTTGTTCCTGGGTCATGGACACCGCGTCGGGCTCTCGCTCGTAGGCGGCGAGTTCGCGGATGAGGGCGAGCATGGCGGGGACGTCGGCGGGCTTCGCCGGGCGGACCAACATGGATCCATTAGCGCACATGGGGCTGCGGGTCGGTGGGTCGTTCAGCCAGTCCACGTGCGATGAGGTGCTCGGGGGCGCTGCTCGACGGATGCAAAGATCGCACTGCTTTGCACCGAGCTCGGTCAAGTGCCCTGACCGAGATGTGACGATATGGCGCGGTCTTCCGATCCGCGAGCGTGCGTCACCGCGAGATGGCTAGCCTTGCGGGCATGTGCGACACACGCCTCGAGGCGTTATGAGTGACTCCGGCGTCCTGGTCGTGTTCGGAATCACGGGCGACCTGGCGAAACTGATGACCCTGAAGTCGCTGTACCTGCTGGAGAGCAGAGGCCTGC
This sequence comes from uncultured Actinomycetota bacterium, assembly GCA_963704075.1. Taxonomy (GTDB): domain Bacteria; phylum Actinomycetota; class Actinomycetes; order S36-B12; family UBA10799; genus JADKAV01. Next base: position 17,257 of record CAVPGV010000019.1, on the reverse strand, counting down.
TGAAGGTCCCTGTGGTGGGGGTCGCCGGTGACAACTGGACTCTGGAGCACCTGCGCGAACACGCCCGTCGGAGCATCACCGCCGCGGGAGTCACCATCGATGAATCGGTGTTCGACCGGTTCGCCGCCCGTCTGTCGTATGTGGCGGGGGACTTCGCCGACCCCGACACGTACGAGGCCGTGGAGCGGGCCATGGACGGTGCGCAGTCTCCCACGTTCTATCTGGAAGTCCCCCCGTCCTTGTTCGCGATGGTGGTCCAAGGGCTTCACGGCAGGGGTCTGACCGCGGGCGCCAGGGTCGTCATCGAGAAGCCGTTCGGCCATGATCTGCAGACCGCCAGAGAGTTGAACTCGACTCTGCACGAGTACCTCGACGAGGAGCAGATCTACCGGATCGACCACTTCCTGGGCAAGATGTCCGTCGAGGACATCGCCTACCTTCGCTTCGCCAACGCGATCCTCGAGCCGCTATGGAACCGCAAGTACATAGCCAGCGTGCAGATCACCATGGCCGAGGATCTCGACGTGGCCGACCGGGGATCCTTCTACGACCCGGTCGGAGCCCTGCGCGATGTCGTGCAGAACCACCTGTTGCAGGTTCTGAGCATGGTCGCGATGGAACCGCCCGCGGGCCCGGGACTGGACATCATGAACGACCGGAAGGCGGATGTCTTCCGGTCGATGCCCGATGCCGACCCAGCACACTACGTGCGCGGTCAGTACCGCGGATATCGCGACGTGGCCGGCGTCGCACCGGACTCGACCACCGAGACCTACGCCGCGTTGAGGCTGGAGGTCGACAACTGGCGATGGCACGGTGTCCCGTTCTTCCTGCGCACCGGCAAGTGTCTGCCGGAGAAGGTGACCGAGGTGCGTCTGGTCTTCCAGCGTGCACCAACGCTGCACTTCGCCAGGCACAAGAATCGTTTGGCGCCCAACCAGTTGGTCCTGCGCATCGATCCGCACGCGGGGGCTTCGATGATCCTGCACGCCCGCAAGGCCTCGGATCAGGGAGTCCGGGAGATTCACTTGGACATGGACTTCGCGCAGGAGGGCGGGGCGGGACCTACACCGTACGAAGAACTCCTGTCGGCGGCGCTGCGCGGGGATCAGTCGAATTTCACCCGGCAGGACTCCGTGGAGGAGACGTGGCGCATAGTCGAGCCCTTGCTGGACGACCCGCCGGCGGTGCAGGAGTACGAGCCCGGTAGTTGGGGACCGGACGCTGCCGCGGCGCTGCCCAAACATTGGGGTGGATGGCGTCAGCCCTGGCTGTAGCCCTGGGCTCCGGTTGGCCGTCTGGTCGGTCAACGACGTCCCCCGCGTCGGCTTTCGCGAGTGCCCTGTTCCAGAGGGATTGCAGGAGACTCGATGGCCTGGCCCGGCGGCTACCTTCTGATGCGTGCTGGGCTCAGGTCTTGCTGGAGGTCTTTGGTTGGCCGACCTCCAGGGCATGGCCGCGTTGCGCAAGGTCACGGACGGGGAGTGCTGCGGGTTGAGGCCGGGGCCCTGGAGTGCTGCCCAGGCGTGAGAGATCGGTACACGCGTTGGAGATCGGTACAGGCGTTGGAGATCCGCGGGCCGCGCAACTCCAACGGTTGTGCGTTTGTCCAACATCCGTGCACAACTCCAACGCCTGCGCAGGTAACTCCAACACCTGCCCGGGTAACTCCAACACCTGCGCGGGGGGAGGGGGGCGCCACAGTGGTTCAAGCGCGTGAGCCGAGCCGGGAGAAGTCTCCATCGCCCGCCGGCTCCTTGTGATGCGTGAAGTCTCGGAGGCAATTGCTCGACACTTCTGTCACCTCGACCGGGCGTGGATCGAAACGGCGCGCCCGACTACTCAAGGTCACAGAAGGAGGGGCTGATGTGTGTTTGGGTCGGGGCTCCTTTCGCGGCCTAGCACGTTCGTCCCAGACACGGATCGGGGTTCGTTTGAGCCATCCGGCAGAGGGCGGGACCGGCTGCCGCGGGCCGCGCGCCGCAACCGTCCTACCCCGGGCGGTGGTCCTGAGCCAGGGTGAGGGCGCCGACCACCCCCGCGTCACCGCCGAGTTCGGGAACCCGCAGCGACGGCGACGGCAAGTACCCGGCGAGGGACGCGTCGAGCAGAGCAGGCAAGCGCTCGTGCAACGCCTTGCGGCTGCCCAGGCCACCGCCGATGATGATCCGCTGCGGCCCGAGGATGCAGGTGATGTTGTGAAGGGCTGTGGCCACGATCTGCGCCTCGAGCTCCCACGCCGGGTCATCATCGGAAAGATCCTGGGCTGGGGCTCCGGATCGGGCTTCCATCCCGGGACCGGACGCCAAGCCCTCCCAGCAGTTCTGGTGGTAGGGGCATACGCCAGGTCCCGACGACTGTGGCAGCAGCATGTGACCCATCTCCGGGTGCTGGCCGCCCTGCAGCAGGCGACCTCGAACGATCGCCCCTCCGCCGATACCGGTGCCGATGGTGATGTAGACCAGGCTGTGCAGGCCGCGGCCGGCTCCGTAGCGCAATTCCCCGAGTGCCGCAGCATTCACGTCGGTGGTCATCGTCATCGGTACGGAGATCCTCGCTGCCAGTAGCCCCAGGAGGTCGGCACCGGCCCAACCAGGTTTCGGCGTCTGCAGGATGTGCCCATACGTGGGGGAGTCCGGATCGGGGTCGCAGGGGCCGAACGTGCCCACGCCCAGAGCCGTCACCGGATGATCTGCAAAGAACTGAGCGCACTGGTCGGCCAGCGCTGCCGGGTCGGTCCCGGTCGGGAATTGGACGCGCGCGAACACCCGCCCCTCTGAGCCCACCGCGCAGACTGTCTTCGTGCCGCCTGTCTCGATACCCGCATACATACTCTTCACCGTAGTCCGATTACGGGCTGTCAAACCGCCCCGCTGCGGTGGGTTACCCTTCGAAGAAGTCATTCGGGAGGTGCGCAGGTGAAGTGGTTGATGGCGATTGCCGTTGCGGTGGGTGTGCTGGTGAGTCCGTCGGCGGCCCCGGCGACCGCGGTCGATGACATCCCGAGGAAGGGCGCGGATGCCTCGTGGCCCAATTGCCCGAAGGGCATGGGCATACCGTCGCGCAAGACCATCGGACTGCCGATGCCCAAGAAGCATGCGCGCTTCGTCATCCTCGGATTGACCAACGGCCCGGGGTTCTATCCCAATCCATGCATAGACCGACAGGTCGCATGGGCACGCAAACGCGGCATCTACGTCGGCACGTACGCGATGACCACGTACCCGAAACCCAAGCAACTTCGCAAGTACGGCTCGCAGGGACCCTGGCCGGCGACATCGCTGCGCAAGCGCCTGCGTAACGCAGGTTACGCCCAGGCCCAGTTCAATCTGAAGACGATGGAACGCGTCGGATTGAATACGCCATTCGTCTGGGTGGATGTCGAGCCGTACGAGGTCGCCCCGTGGACCTCGAAACGCAAACGGAACAAGGCGGTGCTGGACGGCGTTCTGCGCGGCTACAAGGACGCGGGCAAGGAGGTCGGCCTGTACACCTCCCCGGGGCCGTGGCGCGACATCATCGGTTCTGCTCGGTACGGCCTGCCCGAGTGGCGCACCGCCGGTGGGCATCCCTGGTCGAACACCGACTACTCCGATGCCCGGCGCATGTGCAAGGTCACATCGGTGCAGGGCGGACCGATCCTCGTGGCGCAATGGTGGGACACCAAGCGTGACTACGACCTGCTGTGCAAGCGCAGTCGGACCCCGGCCGGGGTGCAGCGCCTCTTCACATGGATGTCCTCGGACTCATGAGGCGTCTCTTCATCGCGGTGGCCGCAGTGGGAGTTGTCGCAGGCGCGTCAATGCCAGCCAGCGCCGAGCCGCCCGCCCCTGCGACCTGCTTCTCGTACACACCGGATCAGTGGTTGCAGGCGGCTTTCACCGCTGTGCCCGGCGATTGCGTCACCCCTCACAACGGGGAGGTGCTGGGAACCACGAGCGTGCCCCCCGACGTCGCCGCGACCGGCTACGCCTCTGCCGGGGTGAAGCGCTGGGCGTTCCAGGCGTGTCAGCCGATCGCGGTGGACTATGTCTGGACCAAACCGAAGCCGAAATTCCCCAAGGCCTCGTACGTCATGCCGCGCAGCGCACGGCTCAACGTCCAGTTCCCCTCGGTGGAGGCCTGGAACGCCGGCGAACGGTGGGTCGCTTGCCTGGGTCAGAGCCGCAACATCAGCCTCAGCGCTCCGCGCACCCGTACCGGATCAGTCGCTGGTGCGGGCCTTAAGCCGTACGTGTGCCTCAATCCGCGCAACTGGCGCGGGATGAACTGCAAGAAGACCGACGCGGTGCGGTTGACCAATCAGGTGTGGATCGGCAAGCGGGCCTACCCGGGAACCCCGAAGATGCTCAAGAAGACCCGGTCGGCCTGTCGCAAACTGGCGAAGAAGCGCAAGGCTTGGACCATGCGCACCTACTATGTACCCGGCCTGACGGCCTGGGACAGGGGGAATCAGAACGGCTACTGCGAAATCCTCAGGTAGGCCGAAACGCCCTCAGTGAAGCGTCGCACCCAGTGGCCCGATATTCACAACCTTGCTCCGGCGGCGAGCCCGGCCACCCTCTCCCTCTGACAGAGTGGCAAGTCGGTGACTCATTATTGCTTGCCAAAGGGCCATTCATCTTCGAGAATAGAAACATGAACCGTCTATCCAAGGGTCAGGTCGGCCTGATCATCGCAGCTCTGCTCTATGTGGTGTCACCCTTCGACTTCATTCCCGAGATCATTGCCGGTCCACTTGGGATTGCTGACGATGCGGCCATCCTCGGCTTGGTGGCTGCCATGATCCTGCGGGCATCGCAGAAGCCCCAGGTGGTGCCGGTTCCCGTCGAACGACCATGACCGACGACCAGACCGAGCAGGTCACCCCCAAGCCGACACGTGCGCAACAGCGGCGCGCCGAGGAGTTCGAGCGTTTGTGCAATACGGGGTACACCGTCTGCTGCGGCGGGGGCGGACGCCGTAACTGACCTCGAACGTGAGGTCCTACAGCAATGTGGCTCGCAGGTAGTTGAACAGCGCTGCACCTGAATCCTCGCTGAACTGGCGCATCTGCTCGTCCGAGGCGGTGACCTGGTCGCCGTGCAGCCGGTTCAGCAGGGTCGCGCAGATCATTGCGAACTTCGAGAATCCCCAATGGTTCAGATAGCCAGCGAGCATCGCGCCTTCCATCTCGATGTTGCGTACACCGTTGTCATAGATCCACTCCAGCCACGCCATCTTCGTCTGCGGGGTCTCCATACAGACCGCCCCGTCGAGGCGGAACTGCTCGAGGAAGAACTCGTTGCTGGCGACCGTCTTGCCGGTGACGACCTCGAAGGTGCTATCGCGGTTGGCCGCCACGATGGCCTGTGCGACATCGTCTGGGAACCGGCTGTCGAACCAGTACTCGCCCATCCCGCCGTTCAGCACGCGGTAGGGGCGCAGATCCGCCATGACAGCTTCGGTCGTGACCACGACGGTGCCACCTTCGAGCCCCACGCCGCCACTGGTTCCGACACGGGCCCAGAACACCTCGTCGAGCGCCTCGAGGTCCCCGCGTTTGAGGAAGTAGAGCATTCGCATTAATTCCTGGACCGCGATGGAGGCGCTGGGCATGCCCATGCCGTGGGAGTTGAACAGCACACCCGCGCAGTAGCGAGTAAGGAAACGCTCCTCCTTCGGCAACGCGATGATCTCCGCCCCGCCGTTGAGCTCGCTCCAAGCCTGCGTGAACGAGGCGATGCGATCACCGGATCCAGCCATGATCACCGCGCGCACGTCGCGCAACGCATCCATGACCGGATCGTCGCTGGCCACCCCGAAGTGGTAGTAGACGTCCACCTCCCGGCCGTCACATACGGGGTCGAGAAACGCGTGGTTGATGTTCTCGTCGTGCATGACACCTCCGGGTTGCGATCGTCGGGACCGACCCTATGGCCGGTCTCCGCGCTGAGGCAACGCCACGCCGAAACCCGCCGAGGCGTCATGTCGCGTTCGCGCGAGTCAGAAGCGGCGACTGGTTTGGGGACCGCGAGAGGCGCTCTCCACCACCGGGTAGATCTTCCGGCTGGCATGTCCGAGAACGCCACATCGGCGGCGTTTGTCTGGCGCCGAGAACGATGTCCCTGCGGCTTTCGCCTAGGCTTGGACGATGCAGGTGACGTGGATCGTGGGTCTGGTTGTGGCCCTGGCCGGATGCTCGGCGAGCGCGCCGGCGGAGCCCGCTGCGCAAGCCGCCTCGCAGACCACGGCCCCGGCGGAGTCGGCGGCCCAGCGGGCCTACGACGCATTGACGCCGAAACGCCGGGTGAGCCAACTGGTGATGGCCTCCATCGACACGCTCGATCCCGCCGCCGCGCGGGCTGTGGTGCGATCCACCCGACCCGGCGGATTGATCATCATGGCTCCGGGTACCGCTCGGCAGTGGCGTGCGGTCGTGCGAGCCGCACAGGCGCAGGCGAAACGGATGGGTCTGCCGCCCCTTCTGATCGGCGCGGATCAGGAGAACGGAACCCTGGTTCGCCGAATGCGCATGCCGGTGACCCAACCGGGAGCGATGGTCCTCGGCGCCGCGGTTTCCGCAGATCCCGTCGGTGGTGCGCAGGCCGCACGCGATGTCGCGGACATCACTGGTCGCTGGTTGCGAGCCGGTGGGGTCAACATCGATTTCGCCCCCGTGGCGGATGTCAACGTGCGCCCGAGCAATCCGGTGATCGGAATCCGTTCCCCCGGTGCCTTCCCTGACATCGTCGGTGGGGCCGTTGTCGGGCAGGTCGAGGGGTTCGAGCAGGCCGGAGTGCTGTCGACGGCCAAACACTTCCCCGGTCACGGTGACACGGCGACCGACAGTCATCTGGGCCTGGCGAAGGTGACACACTCACGGGCGAAGATGGCCAGGGTCGACCTGCCCCCGTTCCAGGACGCCATCGACGCCGCAGTTCCCGCGATCATGGTGGCGCATGTGACCGTTCCGGCCTACGACCGGCGCCCCGCCACCGTATCCAAACGGATCGTCACCGGTCTCTTGCGGGACCGCATGGGATTCGAGGGGCTGGTGGTCAGCGACTCGCTGGGCATGCAGGCCGTCGCCAACCGGCCGAAGTTGGCCGTCGAGGTGGTCGCGGCCGGCGTGGATGTCCTTCTGATGCCCAACGATCCTTCGGGTGCGGTGAGGCAGGTCAAGCGTGCTGCCGGGTCCTCACGGCTGCCAACTCGAAGAGTACGGGAGGCGGTCATGCACGTGCTGGAGGCGAAACAGCGCCTCGGTCTGCTTGACGAGGCGCCGGGCTACCCGAAGCCGCCCTCGGTGAAGCAGTCGAAGCGGGTGGCCCGTTCGGCGGCCTCGGCCGGGACAACCGTGCTGGGATCATGCGCAGTCGTCGTGGAGCGAGGGGCCACGGTCATCGGATCAGGCCCGGCGGCGACGGGGGTCCGACAGGGGCTACGCGCGGCCGGCGTGCCCAGCGGACCGGTTCGGGTGGTGGTCCAAGCGAGTTCTCCGGGTGCTGCTGACGTATGGGTTGCGACGGGCTCCCCGTATGGCGCGTTGCGTGCTCCGGCCCGGCAGCGGGTACTGACCTATGGGGATGTGGCTGCCTCCGGTTGGGCGGCAGGTCAGGCCATCGCTGGTCGGCTGGACCGCCTCGGCGGCCTTCCGGTGAAAGGGCCGAAAGCCTGCGCGTCCGTGCGGTGAGCGCACGGGACGATTCGGGAGAGTGATGTGAGCCCTTGCTGAGGCTCGAAGCGGCCCCCGTGTGCGAAATAGCCCGCTAGTTGTCCGATAGCCCGAAATTTGCAGGATATTTCGCAACTGACGGGACATCCGCAGGACGGGGTGCGGCACCCGTGCCGACCGTGTCAATGCAGGAGGTTGGACAGTTCCTGTTCCTGCTCGTCGGTGGCCACGAAGAGCAACTCGTCGCCCACCTCCAACGGGTCGTCCGGCGTGGGCGCGATGACCCTGTCCTCGCGCAGGATGGCCACCAAGGAGGTGTCCACCGGCCATTCGACATCACCCACGGCGCGTCCGACGACGTTGGAGTCGTGGGGCAAGGTCATCTCGACGAGGTTCGTCCTGCTCTGACGGAACGTCATCAGACGAACGAGGTCGCCGACGGCCACCGCCTCCTCGACCAGGGCGCTCAACAGCCGTGGTGTCGACACGGCGACATCGACCCCCCACATCTGATCGAACAACCATTCGTTCTTCGGGTGGTTCACCCGGGCGACCACGCGCGGCACCCCGTACTCGGTCTTCGACAGCAGCGACACCACGAGGTTCACCTTGTCGTCGCCGGTCGCGGCCACAACCACCTGGCACTGCTCGAGTCCTACCTGTTCCAGTGACGCCATCTCGCAAGCGTCAGCCCGCACGATGTCCACGCCCTCGATCCGGGACCTTTCGACCAGGTCAGCGTCGCGGTCGATGAGCAGCACGTCGTGCCCGATCTCGGCCAGCTCGCGTGCGATCGACTTCCCGACCTTGCCGGCGCCTGCCACGGCCACTCTCATATCTCGTCCACCGCCTTGGCGGCACAGCGCTCGCTGACCTCGTCCAGGGATTCTTTGGCGGTCATCAGGATGGGATCGTCGCCTTCCTGCAGGACGCTGTTGGCGGTTGGAATCACGACACCGCCCTCGCGGTAGATCATCGTGACGCGGGTGGGAAGTCCGAAGGTCAGATCCTCGGCACGCCTGCCGTACCAACTGCGGTCGAGGTTGACGTGATGCATCACAACCGCGCCCGTTTCGTCGGCCCACATCTGTTCAGGGCCGCTGGGCAGCAGGTGACGCATGATCTGCTCGGTGCTCCAGGCGACGGTGGCAACGGTCGGGATGCCGAGGCGTGCGTAGATCGCTGCCCGACGGGGGTCGTAGATCCGGGCGACCACCCGCTCCACCTCGAACTTCTCGCGGGCCACGCGAGCCGCCACGATGTTCGAGTTGTCGCCGCTGCTGACCGCGGCGAACGCCTGGGCGCGTTCGATCCCTGCGGTGAGCAGAGTGTCGCGGTCGAAGCCGATGCCGCGGACCGTGATGCCTTCGAACGCTGATCCCAGTCGCGCGAAGGATGCGGTGTCCTGGTCTATGACTGCCACTGAGTGGCCGATCTCGTCGAGGGTACGGGCCAACCGGGATCCCACGCGTCCGCAACCCATCACCACGAAGTGCACGCCCAAAGCGTACCCGGGTAGCCCCCGGTGGTGCTCAGGACGCCGCCTTGCGCGCGACTGCGGCCACGGGGGTCCTACGATCGAGACGTGCTCACCCCCAAGGAGCTGTTGCTCGGCCGGGCCCAGCGCAGCGATCGGCTGCATTCGACTCTGCTCCCCAAACGGATCGCCTTACCCGTTTTCGCCTCCGACGCACTGTCGTCGGTGTCCTATGCCACGCAGGAGATCCTGCTGGTGTTATCGCTGGGGGGGTTGGCCTTCTTCCATTACTCACCGTGGATCGCGCTCATGGTGGTTGCCGTGATGGTGGTCGTGGTGGCCTCGTACCGGCAGAACGTCCACGCCTATCCCAGCGGGGGTGGGGACTACGAGGTAGCCACCAAGAATCTCGGGCCCAACGCCGGCCTGACGGTGGCCAGTGCCCTGCTGGTGGACTACATCCTGACGGTGGCGGTCTCGACGTCGGCAGCGTCAGCCAACATCGCATCGGCCATCCCATGGTTCGGGGAACACCTGGTGGCGCTCACGGCCGGTCTGATCGTCATCATCACCCTGCTGAATCTGCGTGGTGTGCGGGAGTCGGGGACGCTGTTCGCCATTCCGACCTATGCTTTCATCTTCGGGATCTTCGCCATGATCATCACGGCGGTGGTCCGGCTGGCCGCCGGGGACCAGATGCTGGCTGAGTCCGCGAACTGGCAGATCAACCCGGAAGCGACGTTCACCGGGCTCGCGCTGGTGTTTCTGCTGGCGAGGGCGTTTTCGTCGGGCTGCACCGCACTCACCGGGGTCGAGGCGATCTCCAACGGTGTTCCGGCCTTCCGCAAACCCAAGAGCGCGAACGCCGCCGCCACGCTGGTGATGCTCGGGATTCTGAGCATCACCATGTTCATGTCGGTCACGATCCTGGCTCTGGTGACGAAGGTGAAGGTCGCCGAATTCGACGCCGACCTGATCGGCCTACCACCAGGGGAGGACCAGAAGACCGTCATCGCGCAGATCGCACAGGCGGTGTTCAGCAACTTCCCGCCGATGTTCATCTACGTCTCGACCGTCACCGCGCTGATCCTGGTGCTGGCCGCGAACACCGCGTTCAACGGTTTCCCCGTGCTGGGCTCGATCCTCGCGCAGGACAACTACCTGCCGCGTCAGTTGCACAACCGCGGCGATCGATTGGCCTTCAGCAACGGCATCGTGACCCTGGCGTTCATGGCGATTCTGCTGGTCGTGGTCTTCAGGGCCAGCGTGACAGCGCTGATCCAGTTGTACATCGTCGGTGTGTTCGTCAGCTTCACCCTCAGTCAACTTGGCATGATCCGTCACTGGTCGCGGCTGCTGCGGGTGGAGGCCGATCCCACTCTTCGCAACTCCTATGTGAAGCGGCGGATCGTCAATGGCATCGGCTTCGTCATGACCGGAACGGTGCTGGTGATCGTCCTGACGAGTAAGTTCACGCGGGGTGCATGGATCGTGTGTATCGCCATCCCGGTGCTGTTCATGATCATGAAGTCGATTCAGCGTCACTACGAGAACGTCTCCATCGAACTGACGCCGGAGGACGATGAACGTTTCCTGCTGCCGGCGCGGGTACACGCAGTCGTCCTGGTCGCGAAGATCCACAAGCCGACCCTGTGGAAGCCAAACCTCCAAGTCGTAGGTTTTGTGCGAACCGAATCCTGAATCTCCCGTTGAAAGGATAACCTTGCGATACGGCAATTCGAGCATTTGCAGAATCGCTTCGGCATTTTCGGTCAATTTATCGTGTTCTTGTTGCGAATTCTCCGGCAGACAATATTTAACGAGTTCGACCTTTTCGAATTGATGTTGGCGAATTAGACCTCGCGTATCGCGACCATAACTTCCCGCTTCCGAACGGAAACAAGGTGTATAAGCTGTCCATTTCATCGGCAAATCTTTCGCATCGAGGATTTCGTCGGCGTGATAATTTGTGACCGGAACTTCTGCAGTCGGAATTAGATAATAGGTTTTTAAGTCTTTTTCATCTATTTCTTCTTCATTTCTCTTTTTCATCTATTTCTTCTTCATTTTCTCTGACGAGTTTGAACAGATCTCTTTCAAATTTTGGAAGCTGTGACGTTCCGAATAATGCGTTTTGGTTAACAATAAACGGTGGCAAAGTTTCTTTATAGCCGTGCTGTTCGGTGTGAACTTCGAGCATAAAATTTATCAATGCACGTTCTAATCTCGCACCTTTTCCATTAAGAATCGCAAATCTTGCACCGGTGATTTTGGCGGCACGTTCCAGATCCAAAATTCCAAGAGCCTCGCCTAATTCAACGTGATCTTTAACTTCAAAATCAAACTGACGCGGTTCGCCCCATTTAGATAATTCTTTATTGTCAGATTCATCTACGCCAACCGGAACATCGTCCGCCGGAATATTCGGCAAGCTTTCAAGAAGCCTATCCATCTTTTCTTCGACTTCGGTTCGCTTGTGATCGAGGTCGTGCTGTTTTTCCTTCAGGACCCGAAACTTCAGCCTTTTTCGCTTCGGCTTCATCGCGTTTTCCGGCTTGCATTAAAGCACCGATCTCTTTGCTCGAAATATTTCGCTGTTGATTAATTTGATCTGATTCGCCGATCACCTCGCGGCGTTCTGCATCCAACGCGATAAAATCGTCTAAGGTTTCGGTCGGAAACCGACGTTTTTCACACGCTTCCCGCACTTTTTCTAAATTTTCTCTGACAAAATGTAGGTCTAACATAAATTTATTTCTATTTATTTAACTGTAACTTTTAACTTACAAGAATCTCTTATCGCAACTTCCTCGACTGCTATAACGAGATTATCATTAATTATTGATTCTCCTTTCAGAATCTCTTTGGTCAATTTTTCCGTTATTCTCAATATTAATAATGCAACCATAAATCGTCCCTCCAAGACATCTTCCCCAGCCGATTCTTCCGGCAAAAGAGATATTCATTTGAGTTTTATTGATCTTTACTTTATCGCCAAATTTGATGGTAAAACTTTCATAAAGTTCCACTGATCTTTCACCTGCCGAACAAGAGAGAAGAAAGATAATTGCTGTAACTATTATTACAAATTTAATTTTCATTTCCTCGCTCCTTTTTTTCCATCTAAAATTACCGATCAAATCGTAACACTCGAATGACTTTTAAAGATTTGTTTATCTTTCATTTTTCCACTAAAATCTAAGTTTGCTTCAGACGCAAACAAAATCTGAATTTAACAAAGATATTATGACAAATAAAATTCGCAAAGCAGTTTTTCCCGCCGCAGGTTTGGGAACAAGATTTTTACCCGCCACAAAAGCATCACCAAAAGAGATGTTGCCGCTGGTTGATAAACCTCTTATCCAATATTCGGTCGAAGAAGCGGTCGCGTCGGGAATCGAATCAATCTTGATCGTAACGGGACGCGAAAAAGCACCGATCGAGAATCATTTCGATATTTCATTTGAACTCGAACAAATTTTGCAGGAAAAAGGCAAAGACGAAATGTTCAAAATGGTTCGGGACATCGCCAATATCGTCCGCATTTCTTATACACGACAACAACAAGCCCTCGGTTTGGGACACGCGATCTATCAGGCAAAAGATTTTGCAGAAAATGAACCGTTTGCGGTTTTGCTTGCCGATGATGTAGTTGATGCGGAAAAACCCGCACTTCAACAAATGATCGAGGCTTACGAAAAATACGAAGCACCGATCATCGCCACAATGCAGATCGAAGGCGAAGCGATCTCGCGTTTCGGCGTGATCGAAACGGAAGAAACCGACGACGAAAACATTTTCAAGATCAAAGATATGGTCGAAAAACCAGCGTTTGAAGATGCTCCATCTGATCTTGCGATAATCGGAAGATATATCTTAACGCCCGATGTTTTCGATGCCATCGAGCGAACCGAAAAAGGTGCAGGCGGCGAAATTCAAATCACGAACGCAATGCGTCTGATGCTCAGAGAAGGCAAACCTTTTTACGCGGTAAAATTCGAAGGAACACGACACGACGCGGGCGACAAACGGCGGTTTTCTAATTGCCACGGTTGAATTTGCACTAAAACGCGAAGACTTGGGTGGAGACTTTCGTGAATATTTGAAGTCCTTAAATTTGTAAGCAAACTAACGAAAAAATATGTTTAACTAAATTTCTTTTCAGACGGAACGCGGGCAGCCTTGCCTGCGAGTTTCTTTTTAATTAAGACATGCAGGCAAGGCTGCCCGCGTTCCGATTATTAATATGTTTGAACCGAAAAACATAAAATTTGTTGCTTTTGACGCAGACGACACCCTATGGCATAACGAAACTCTGTTTATCGAAACGCAAGGCAAATTTAGACAACTTTTATTGCAATATCACACGGAAGAATGGATCGCACAAAGACTCTACGAAACCGAAATGAAAAACCTCAAACATTTCGGTTATGGTATAAAAGGTTTCACACTTTCGATGATCGAAACAGCGATCGAGCTCTCCGAAGGTCGCATCGGCGGCGATGAGATAAATCAAATAATCGGCTTTTCCAAAGAAATGCTTAAATTTCCGGTTGAAATGCTCGAAGGCGTTAAAGAGACGGTTAAAAAACTTTCAAATACGCATAAATTGTTGATAATTACAAAAGGCGATCTGTTCGATCAAGAAAGCAAAATAGCACGTTCGGGACTTGGGGATTATTTTCACCACATCGAGGTTGTCCCAAGAAAAACGCCCGATGTTTACGAAAAGATTTTATCAAAACAGAAAATTACGCCCGAAAGTTTTATGATGGTCGGCAACTCTTTGAAATCCGATGTTTTGCCTGTTGCAACTATAGGCGGAACGGGCGTTCATATTCCATATCAGACGACTTGGGCACACGAAAAATGACGGAGAAGATGAAATTATCAAACATAGGTTTGTTCACCTTGAGAAAATTCGACAACTTCCTGATTTATTGGTTTGAAGATTAACTGTCTGACAGCAAAATAAAATTATCTAAGTCCGGTAATCGGCTGTCCATAGGTGAATTCAACAAAATGTCCGTCCGGGTCTTTTATCATCGTCCAATATCCAACTGCCCCGCCCGAATCTGTCGGCGGATATTCGAGTATGTTTTCCGCCTCAGCACGTTTAGCGACCTTCTCAACCGTTTCTCTCGAATCGCATTGGAACCCAAGATGATCAACCCGCGTAAAATCTTCCGCTTCTTCATTAAAACGAGAACAAAGTTGGAATCTCTTCCAACCGGTTTAGCGTTCCGAGCGACGGTTCCTCGCCCTTTTCATCACGTCTGTCCCGCACGATTTTCAAGTTACAAAAATCTTCATAAAAACCTGATCGAACGATCGAAATCGCTTACGCCGATTGTGATATGTGTCCAATTGATTGCCATTTATATTTTCAAAAATATATTATCAAGTTAGATTAAAAATAAAAAGGGTTTAAAATTTTGTCAGATTTTCCAAAAACCGAACGCAACCAAGTCCGTCGCATTGCCAAACGCGGAAAATATGACCGCAAAACGATCTCATAAAATTCTTGATGAAGGCTTTGTCTGCCACGCCGGATTTGTTGTTGAAGGACAACCGTTTATAATCCCGACGCTTTATGCCAGAAGCGGTGATTCGATCTTTATACACGGTTCTGCCGTCAGCCGTATGCTGAAAAATCTGAGCGAAGGCGTAAAGGTTTGCGTCAGCGTAACCCTTGTAGATGGTTTGGTCTTGGCACGTTCGGCGTTTCATCATTCGATCAATTACCGCTCGGTCGTGGTTTTTGGAACGGGTAGATTAATTGAATCCGATGAAGAAAAATTATCCGCACTAAAAACAATTTCCGAAAACGCTCTGCCCGGCAGATTTGAAGATTCGCGTCCACCGACACAAAAGGAATTAAACGTAACTTCCGTGATAAAGATCGAGATTGAAGAAGCCTCGGCGAAAATCCGTGAAGGTGATCCGATTGATGATGATAAAGATTATGACCTTGATTTTTGGGCTGGAGTTTTGCCGATTGAAACGAGATTTGGTGAGCCGATTGCTGATGCAAAACTTGATGAAGAAATTGAGTTACCAGATTACTTAAAATAAGAGACTTGCCTGCGAAATACACGAAATATTCGAAAAAAAGAGTAAAACAAATCAAATCAAGATTTTGTTTGTAGTGGGCTTTGATGATTTTTGTATTTTATCTATCTTTATTTTTTTCGTGCTTTTCGTGTATTTCGCAGGCAAATTCTTACTCTCAAATTAGATAGCTTTGAGCAACGCTTTTAAAATTCTTTAACTTGCTCATCAATCCAATTCTCATCTTTGCCTAATTCACCCGCCATAATTTCAGCAACTTCACGCGAAATTTCAATTGCAACCTTCGCATCCAAAAATAACATTCGCGTCCGGCGTGCTAAAACATCTTCAACCGTTCTTGCCATCTCATTTGCAACCGAATTTACAACATCCACTTTTTGATATGGGAAATCTTTGTGAAGTTTCTCAGCCAATTCCTGGTTTTCTTTAATTATTTCGGCAATTTGTTTTGATTTTGTATCTTCAATTTTCAAAGTTTCTGTTACGCATTTTTTATCGGGCAAATTTGCTAATTCAGACGCTTTGTTTACAGCATCTTCCGCCATATTTCGATAGGTCGTCCATTTTCCGCCAGCCACCGTTAATAGATTGGCATCGTCAATTTCAATCGTGTGGTCGCGTGAAAGTTTTGCGGTGTTTTTTGCGTTTGAAGATTTTACGAGCGGACGAATTCCAACGAAAACACTTAAAACATCTTCTCTTCGCGGCGGTTTTGCTAAATAATTTTCGCAAGTTTTTAAGATAAACTCGATTTCTTCTTCTCAAATGGTTTCGGTTCAAGTTCGGCTTTCTCAATTGGCGTATCGGTTGTTCCGACAATTGTTTTTCCATTCCAGGGGATTGCAAACAAAACTCTGCCATCAGAAGTTTTTGGGATCATTATCGCATTTTCGCTATTTAAGAATAATTTATCGAAAACAAGATGAATTCCCTGACTTGGTGCAATTATTTCGTTTGAATTATTGTTGGAAAATTTGCGAATTTTGTCAGTAAATGCTCCGGTTGCGTTGATGACAATTTTGGCTTTGATGCTAAAGATTTCGCCCGATTCCGTATCTTCAAAATCAACGCCGTCAACTTTTCCATCGGCATTTTTTGTTAAACCAAAAACTCTCGCATAGTTCAAAATTGCCGCACCATTTTCCGTTGCAGTTTTGACCAGATCGATCAAAAGTCGCGTATCGTCAAATTGCCCGTCATAATAAATTATTCCGCCTGTGAGATTTTCTTTCTTGAAGTTTGGCAATCGTTCAAGTGTTTCTTCCTTCGACAAAATCAGTGATTTTCCGAAGCCGTATTTTCCCGAAAGCAGATTGTAAACTTTCAATCCGATCCCGTAATAAAACTTTTGCCAAAAGCTATAGCAAGGAACTATAAACGGTTGCGTTTTCAACCGAATGCTGAGCAGTTTGTTGAAGATGCCGCGCGCTCCAAACCCTTGGCGACGAGAAAATATCGCCTTGCTCAAGATAGCGAACTCCTCCGTGAACCAATTTTGTCGAACGGCTCGAAGTTCCCTTTCCAAAATCTTTTTGTTCAAGAAGCAAAACATCAAACCCACGCGAAGCCGCATCAACCGCACAACCAACACCGCTTGCACCGCCACCGATGATTACGATGTCCCAAGTCTTTTCACGTGCTTTTGCACGATTTAACATTTCGGAGCGATCCATAAAAAATGAAACCACAGGTAAACATAGATAAACACAAATCTTTAATATAAATCAAAAAATTATCCGTGTTTATCTGTGTCTATCTGTGGTTAATATTCTTCTCCCTTATTTATCTCTCGCCGCGATCCATTTCGGTTTCGGTTTCGAGTTCAACAGCGAGTTTTCTCGAAGTCGGCTGGTCGAAAGTTTCGATCCAGCGCAAGGATTCATCCAGAATTCGAAGTTGGTGTTGTTTCCAATTCGGTTTTCCGGCAACTGAGCCGAATTCGCCTGCATAATAAGCTGTGCGTGGCGGACGAATATTGGCAATTATCTTTCGGTCAACTGAAATCATCATCGTCGGAATATTTTGCTCTTCGATCGCACGGGCGACAATAC
>CAVPGV010000018.1:0-64183 GCA_963704075.1 uncultured Actinomycetota bacterium | reverse complement strand
GCCAGTCCCCGAGGGTGTCCAAATACATCTGCCGGACCTCGGCGATCCGCTCATCCAGGTCCTCGCGCGTCCAGTCGGTGGTCGGGACGGGCGGCAACACGGCCACATCCACGGTCCCCGGGTGGATCACCATCGAGTGCGCGGCCATGATCTGCCCGGCGTTGCGCATGACGATCGGCACCACCGGCACGCCCGCTTGCATGGCCATGTGGAACGGGCCCTTCTTGAAGGGCAACAAACGCGGCGTCGGCGACCGTGTGCCTTCCGGGGCGATGGCGATGGATTTCCCGCGACGCAGCGACTCCACGGCCGGCTCCAGGCCCTTGCGGGCTTCGGCGCTGTTGCTGCGGTCGATGTAGGCGACATCGGCGAGGTACCCGATTGGGCCGAAGAACGGGTCCTTCTCGAGGGACTTCTTCGCGACCCCGGTGAAGTCCTTGCGCAGCAACGCACCGAGCACGAACACATCGAGTTGACTCTGGTGGTTGAACAAGAACACCGCCGGGCGCGCCGCCCAGATGTTCTCCTCGCCGATCACATGCAGCCGCACCCCGGCGGAGGCCAGGACCAGGTCGCAGCCGACGCTGGCGGCGACATTGGCGCCCAGCGACCTGCTGCGGTTGAGGACTGCGAGTCCCGCGGCTGCGGCGAAGCTACCGGCGAACACCCCGACCGCCGCCGCACTGCGTCCGACGTCGACGATCGACGTCGATCGGGGGGTGTTCAGTGTGCACGACGGCCAGCCCCGCTCTTTGGCAATGTCGTGCAGTTCCTCGTCAGGGTTCAGGGCGCAGGGATACCCCACGAGTTCCAGGAACGGCAGATCCTCCTCACCGTTGGAGTACCCGAAGGACAATTCGAGGTCGATGCCGACCTCGTCGGCGAACTCGATGACGGCGTCGGCCTTGCCCTGCCCCCAGCGGATGTCGCTGCCCAACTCGCCGGTGATGATCCCGTCCTTCTGCTCCATCTCCGTGGCGATGATGTGGTCGATGCCCAGGTCGTCGGCGGTGGCCTGGATCTGCGGGCGTGTGGCGGAGGAGGCGATCACGACGGTGTGGCCCTTGCGCCGGTGGGCCTCGATCAGCAGTCGCGCGTCGGGGTAGATCATCCCGGCGATCTTCCGGCTGAAGACGTTGGCCGCCCATGCGTCCATCTCATCGACCTCGCGCCCGGCTTGCGCCTGCACACCGACGCGCATCATCTCCGACACGTCATGACCCCGGCGCTCCACATTGATGCTCTCGGCGACCGTCTTGACGACCTCGCTCACCGAGATCTCGCCGCGGCGCAGGCGGTACTTGAAGAACGCGGCAGCGGAGTAGCCGGCGATCAGCGTGCCGTCGAAGTCGAAGAACGCGCCGATCTCCGGGCCTTCGTGGGAGCTGTCGATCTGCTCGATGAGCCACTCGATGTCAGCCACTGTTGCCTCCAGGGGTGAGGGCCGCGCGTTCAAGAAGTACGGGTTGTCCGGTGGCTTGTGCTATCCCGCGCAGATCGTCGACCCGCCGCACCGCCAACCGCAGCTCGGCGGCGAACGCCTGTCGGCGGGCGGCGAGGTCCGGTTCCCCGGCTTCTACCAGGCCCTGGTTCTTCGCAAGTTGGAAGGCGTTGAGGAAGTAGTCCTTGGAGATCGACTCCGGGGTGTGCAGGGTCCGCTGCAACCACCGCTGCCGGGCCAGGCTCAGGCATGTCTCCACCAGCGATGTCTTCTCGACGGGCAGGTCGCCAACCAGCGCCAGTTCGTCGGCGAGAACGCTGTAGGCCTCGAGGAACGGGCCGATCACCCGGTGGGCGAGCACCAGTTTCAGCTTTCCGGCTTCCTCCATCACGCTCTCAGTGGTGAAGCTGTCCTCCTCCCAGCCGGGATACATCAGCGACGCCTCTGCGGCGATCTGGTCGGAGAACTCACGGGTCGGAGGGAAGAAGAACTCGAACTTCAGGATGTCCTTGAGCCGCCGTGCGTTCTCCCAGACCGCGAGTTTGATGTCCGGGGCCCGGTCCTCGGCGGCCTGGATCGCCGCGAGTTCGGTGATCGCCCGGTTGATGAAGAAGTGGATGACGGTGTTGCGGTAGAAGGCGGCCTCGTGCTGGCGGTCCAAGGACACGTAGAACACGCGCTCGGTCGGGCCGTCGTACTGCGTGACCACTCCCTCCTGCACCAGATTGCGCAGGGTGTCGCGCAGGGGACCGTGCTCATCGAGGTTGACCTGCTCGGTCAGGGGGAGGTTTCGCAGGCGGATGTAGTCCAGCAGGGGTTGCAGGATGTGACGGCCTTCTTCGACCGTGATGGCCCGGTCCCCGTTGTCGAGCAGAGCGAAGGTGAGCATCGCGGCCGGGGTGACGGGGGTGACCGCGTTGATCCGGTTGCACACCTCGAATGCGACCTTCGGCACGGCCAGCCGCGGACGCAGGTTCCCGTCGGCGTCCTCGGTGAGATCAAGTGCGTCCCGCAGCGACAGCGGTTCGCCGAAGCGCAGAGTTGCGCGGCCGAGCCGGCGGGACTGGGACTTCGCGAACTTGTAGAGCCACTTGAGGCTTTCCGGCGCCTTCGTCCCGCCCATCTCCTCGGCGGAGATCGCGCTGACCTCGTGCTGCTGGTCGTAGATGATCGAGGTGGGCACGATCCGCACCTCGTTGTCCGGGTCCCCGGCGAACGCATCCACGACATAGCTCAGAATCCCGTAGCGCGGGGGTCGCAGTTTCCCGGTGCGGGTGCGCCCGCCTTCGATGTACCACTCGAGGTTCTGCTTGTTTCCCATCAGGTACGCCAGGTAGGTCTTGAGGACCGCCCGGTACAGGTGGTCGTCGCGGAACTCCCGGCGGATGAAAACGATGCCATTGCGCCGGCCGATCTCCGACATCGGCCACAGCGCCAGATTCGCCCCGCCCAGGGTGTTGTTCGGAGGGAAGCCGTGATGGTCCAGTGCCCAGCGAAGGACCATCGGATCGAGGTAGGAGCGATGGTTCGGCAGGAAGATCAGGCCGGCGGTCTTATTGAGTTCCTTGAGGCGCTCGACTTCCTCGGGGATGTAGTCCACGGTGTACGCCCGGGACAGCCACTCGGTGAACTTGTCCCACGCCGCGACGGTCACGCCGCCGGGTTTGACCGCCATCTCCTTCAGGTCGGCGCGGGCCTCTTCGGCCAGGTCGTTCACGGGTCGTCCGGTCTCCTCCGACAGGTTCGCCAGGGTGCGCAGGAAGTCCGGTGTCTCGAGTATGTGCTCCACGGTGAGGTCTCCAGGTGATCGTGCCGAAAGGCTAGCCAGGCGTGCTGCCTGAAGCAATGCCGACGGCTACAACACGATCGATGCGATGGCCACCGCGTGGCACGCTGCCGCCACGATGGTCAGCAGGTGGAACACCTCGTGGTACCCGAACACCTCGGGCACCGGATCGGGTTTGCGGGTGGCGAAGACGACCGCCCCCACTGTGTAGAGAACCCCGCCGACGAACAGTAGAACGTTGGCGTAGGCCGGCGCCGAGCGAGCCAGATCGGGGAGCACGGTCACGGCCACCCAGCCGAGGGCGATGTACAGGGGGACGAACATCCAGCGCGGTGCGGCGTGCCAGGTCAGCCGGGTGACTACGCCCGCGACCGCGCCGCCCCACACGACGGTCAGCACGATCCACGATTTGGACCCCTCGAGCAGCAGCAGGGCGATCGGTGTGTAACTGCCGGCGATGAACACGAAGATCATTGAGTGGTCGACGCGCTGCAGCCACGCCTTGACCGTGGGACGCCAGGCGCCCCGGTGATAGGTGGCGCTGACCGCGAACAGGCCGGTCAGGGTCATGGCCCAGACGCCGGTCCCGATACGTTCGCGCGCACCGTTTGCCAGCAGCAGAAGAGTGGCCCCGATGACCGCCGCCACCGGGACTGCCCAGGTGTGCAGGACACCGCGCAGCCTGGGCTTGAGGATTTCGGCTGCTGACATGCTCACCCGATTCAGGGTACGCGGTCGATGGCGATGTCGCCGAAGGACCGTGGAACCCGTCCGATGAGGGAGGGGCGGGTGTTGGATTTGTGCACGGGAGTTGGAGGTGCACAGCCGTTGGACTTGTGTACATCCGTAGGACCCGTACATCCGTTGGAGTTGCGCGGTCGGTGGAGCTCTCACGGATGTACCTAACTCCAACGTCTGTACCTAACTCCAACCTTTCCGGCCCGACGGAGGCTCGCCTGCACAAGCGGCGGGCAGCAGCACCCCTTGACCCCGCCCGAACTTGACACTAGCGTCAAGTTCGTGAAGATCCTCGTCGCCAACCGTGGAGAGATCGCCTGCCGGGTGTTCCGGACGGCAGCAGCAATGGGTCACCAGAGCGTGGCGGTGTTCACGGCCGCCGACCGCAGGGCCCTGCACACCCGCAGTGCGGACATCGCGGTCGCCATCGATTCGTACCTGGATTCTGCGGAGATCCTGCGCGCGGCCGACCGTGTCGGGGCCGATGCCATCCACCCCGGCTACGGATTCCTGTCGGAGAACCCGGACTTCGCGCAGGCGGTCAACGACGCCGGGCTGGTCTGGATCGGGCCGACCCCCGACAGCATCCGCGCGATGGCGCTGAAAGTCGAGGCCAAGGAGTTGGCGGAGAAGGCCGGCGTGCCACAACTGACCAGCGGCACCGACAGGTTCCCGGTGCTGGTCAAGGCCTCCGCGGGCGGTGGCGGCAAGGGCATGCGGCGGGTGGACCGGCCCGAGGACCTCGAGGAGGCGATTGCCGCGGCGAAACGTGAGGCGGCGAGTTCCTTCGGCGACGACACCGTTTTCGTCGAGCGCTACCTCGAACGGGCACGGCACGTCGAGGTCCAGGTGTTCGGTGACACCCATGGCAACGTGGTGCATCTGTTCGAGCGCGAGTGTTCGATTCAGCGCCGGCACCAGAAGGTCGTCGAGGAGTCGCCCTCGCCGGGCATCACCGACGATCTGCGCGACCAGATGACCTCGGCGGCGGTCAGCCTGGCCAGCGAGATCGGGTACGTCGGCGCCGGCACGGTCGAGTTCATGGTGGCCGGCGACGAGTTCTTCTTCCTCGAGATGAACACCCGACTGCAGGTCGAGCACCCGGTCACCGAGGCGATCACCGGGCTGGACCTGGTCCAATGGCAGATCCGGGTCGCCCAGGGGGAGCCCCTGCCGTTGCGCCAGGACGAGATCACGGTCACCGGGCACGCGATCGAGGTACGGCTCTACGCCGAGGACCCCGCCAATGGCTACCTACCCAACACCGGCACCCTGCGCATCTTCGACGTCGAGCCACAGGTCGGCATCCGGGTGGACACCGGTTTCGTCGCCGGAGACGCGGTGACCGCGAACTACGACCCGATGCTGGCCAAGGTCATCGCCCACGCACCCACCCGCGAGCAGACGGCACAGCAGTTGGCCGCCTACTTGCGGCGTGCCGGGGTCGAAGGGGTGGTCACCAACAAGGATTCCCTGGCGGCGATCCTCACCGAGCCGGATTTCCTCAGCGGCGCGACGGCGACCGACTACTTGGACGAGCATCCGCAGGTGTTGGAGCCGCCGGTGGACCTTGTGCGCCCGGCGCTGGCGGTGTTGGCGATGCGCGATGTCGACGGCCCGGTGGCGCCGGCGGGCTGGCGCAACGTGGCAGCGGTGCCGGAGTGGCTGCAACTGCAGATCGGCGGTCGTCCGGTGACCCTGCGCTGGCGCCGGGAGCACAGCACGTTGCAGGTGGAAACGGTGACCGGCGACCCCCTGCTCGGGGACGCCGAAACGGTGGGCGCGGTCAGGTTGACACGTGACCCCATCACCGTGGAGATCGACGGTGTCATGACGCCGGCGAAGGTCGTGGGAACCGATTTCGGAACGGTGCACGTCGAGGGCCACACACTGGCCTTCGAGGTCATGCCGAGGTTCGACGACGACGCCCACGGCGCAGACGCCGCCGGACCGACCACGCCGGTCCCCGGAACGGTGACCGAAGTGCGCGTCAGCGAGGGTGACGAGGTCGCCGCCGGGCAGATCCTGGTCGTGCTGGAGGCGATGAAGATGGAGCACACCATCACTGCGGACACCGCGGGAATCGTGGCCGACGTGCACGTTCGGGTCGGGCAGTCCGTCGACGCCCATCAGGTGGTCGTCACCGTCGAGGAGCTGACAT
Organism: uncultured Actinomycetota bacterium; assembly: GCA_963704075.1. GTDB lineage: Bacteria > Actinomycetota > Actinomycetes > S36-B12 > UBA10799 > JADKAV01. The sequence continues at coordinate 58,057 of CAVPGV010000018.1, read as the reverse complement.
GAAACGTCCCCTCCGCATCGCCAACTGTTCGGGCTTCTTCGGCGACCGGCTGGCAGCCGCCCAGGAGATGGTCGAGGGCGGTCCCATCGATGTACTCACCGGCGACTGGCTGGCGGAACTCACCATGCTGCTGCTCGCCCGGCAGAAGATGAAGCACGGCACCGGCTACGCGCGGACGTTCCACCAGCAGATGGAACAGGTCCTGCCCGATCTGCCTGGACAAGGGGATCAAGGTCGTCAGCAACGCCGGTGGTCTTGATCCGACGGCAAGTGCGCAGGCCATGCGTGACATGGCCGCGGAACGAGGCCTCGAGGTCAAGGTCGCGTCGGTCAGCGGCGACGACCTGCTGCCCCGGTTCGCGCAGATCGGCGGGCAGTGGACCAACCTGGACACCGGTGAACCTTTCACCGGCCATCCCTTGAGCGCCAACGCCTACCTGGGCGCGCGCGGCATCGTCGCGGCTCTGCGTGCGGGCGCGGACGTGGTGGTCACCGGTCGCGTGACCGATGCGGCCCTGGTGATCGGCCCCGCTGCCTGGTGGCACAACTGGGACCTGGACAGCTCGCAGCACCTCGACGCCCTGGCGGGATCGCTGGTCGCCGGCCACGTGATCGAGTGCGGCGCCCAGGCCACGGGCGGGAACTACGCATTCTTCCGTGAGGTGCCGGGCCTGGAACATGTCGGCTTCCCGATCGCGGAGGTCGCCGCGGACGGCACTAGCGTCATCACCAAACACCCGGGCACCGGCGGCATGGTCTCCCCTGGCACCGTGACCGCGCAGTTGCTGTACGAGGTGGGCGACGAGCACTACCTGAATCCCGACGTGACCGCCCGATTCGACACCATCGAGATCGACCAGGTCGGTAAGGACCGGGTGCGCCTGAGCGGCGTGCGCGGCGAGAGCGCTCCGGAGACCCTCAAAGTCGCGATCAACTATCTCGGCGGATTCCGCAACTCCATGACCCTGGTACTCACCGGGTCGGACGCCGCGGAGAAGGCAGATGTCGCCATCCGGACCGATCTGCGGTGTGAGCCTGGCCGAGGCGAAGGTGCTGACGCCGGCCGAACTCGGGGCGCGCAGCCGACTGGACGTGCGCGAGCTCACGGCGATGTTCAACCCACCGGCCAGCGACGATCCGCGCAATGTGAGCGAGGCGCAGGGCAGGCTGGTCATCACTGCCAAGGACGACGACCCGAAGAAGGTCGGCAAAGCGTTCACCCGACCGGCGGTGGAGTCCGCCCTGGCGTCCTATCCGGGCATGTTCCCCACAGCGCCGCCCTCCGACGGGTCTCCGTACGGCGTCTACTGGCCCTCGACCATTGCGATCGAGGATGTGCCGGTCACGGTCGAGGTGGACGGCGCGCAGGTGGCGCAGGTCGCCGCCGGCAAACCGATCGCGGCGAACCCCATCTCGAAGGCCGATCTGCCCTCTCCGCCGCAGGAATCGATCATCGCCGGACCCTTCGCCCACCGCCGGCTCGGGACGTTCGTGGGGGCGCGCAGCGGCGACAAGGGCGGTAACGCGAACGTCGGTTTCTGGGTACGCCACCCGGCCGAGGACGCAGCCGTGGCTCTCGCGTGGATGGAAGCCGATGCCCTGACGGCGCCGGAGGTCGACGCGGACCACGACACCGAACAGGTGTGGGCGGCGGACACCGACCTGGACGTCGATGCCGAAGCGGTGCAACTGGCCGACGCCCGCTACGAGTGGTTGTGCGACTTCCTGACCCGCGAAAGGATCGCCGAACTCTTGCCGGAGGCGGCGACACTGCCGGTGGAGATCCACTACTTCCCGCCGCTGCGTGCCATCAACGTCGTGATCAAGGGCTTGCTGGGCCGGGGCGTCTCGGAGACGACCCGCAGCGACCCGCAGGCCAAGGGCCTGGCCGAGCAGTTGCGCGCGACCTGGGTCGACCTTCCGGAGCAACTGCTGTGACACCGCGTACCGAACGCGGACGCCGGACCCGATCGGCTCTGCTGGACGCCGCGCGGGAGGCTTTCGAAGAGCGTGGCTACGACGACTGCCGGATGAACGACATCGCCGACGCCGCCGGTGTCTCCCATGGGACCGTCTACACCTACTTCGAGTCCAAGGAAGAGATCCTCGGACAGGTCATCGACGAGTTGCTGGTCGACCTGCGCGACGACCTGCGCACATCGGCCAAGTGACCCGATGACCCGCATCGAGGAGGCTAACCGCCGCTACCTGCAGGCCTACCGGGACAACTCGCGGCTGCTGCGGGTCATCGAACAGGCCGCCGTTACGCACCCTGAACTCGGTCATCGGCTCGACGAGTTCCGCCAGCGCTACCACGCGCGTGTGAGCACCGCCTTGCGCCGCCTGCAGGAGCAGGAACGGGTCACGGCCGACCTTGCCCCGGATGTTGCGGCAACCGCTCTGTGCGCGATGGTCGAAGGCTTCTCCCGCTACTGGCACCGTCCCCTGACCGACGACATCAACCGGACCCTGACCAGCCTGTGGGTGAACGCCCTGGGCCTACGAGATGAGGTGGCATGAAACTCAGCGAGGAGCACGAGCAGTTCCGCAAGGCAGTGCGGCAGGTCGTGGAGAACGACATCAACCCGCACGTCGACGAGTGGGAGGACGCCAAGATCTTCCCGGCTGAACAGGTCTTCACGAAACTGGCTCAGATCGGTGCGCTGGGCCTGGAGTACGACCCCGAGTTCGGCGGACAGGGGGCCGACCACAGCTACACACTGGTGCTCGGCGAGGAACTCGGCCGTATCGACTGCGCCGGAGTGCCCATGGCCATCGCCGTGCAGGTCGGGATGGCCACGCCGGCGCTGGCCCGCTTCGGCACAGCGGAGTTGAAGAAGGCCTACTTGGAGCCCGCCATGCGCGGCGAGATGGTCGCGGCGATCGGGGTGTCCGAACCCGATGCCGGCTCCGACGTCGCCGGAATCCGGACCAAGGCCGTGCGCGACGGCGACGACTGGGTGATCACCGGACGCAAGATGTGGATCACCAACGGTACGCAGGCCGACTGGATCTGTCTGCTGGCGCGGACCTCGGACGAGGGCGGTTACGCGGGGATGTCGCAGATCCTCGTGCCGACGGCCACGCCCGGGTTCAGTGTCGGTCGCAAGATCGAGAAGATGGGCAACTGGTCCAGCGACACCGCCGAGCTCGTGTTCGATGAGGTCCGGGTGCCGGTGAGCAACACGATCGGCGAGATCGGACGCGGCTTCCAGCAGCAGATGGCGCAGTTCCAGGACGAGCGGCTCATCGGCGCCTACATGGCGGTCGCCAGCATGCGCAAGGCGCTGAACAAGACCAAGGACTACCTGCAACAGCGCGATGCCTTCGGAAAACCGCTGCTGGCCAATCAGTACCTTCAGTACCGGCTCGCGGAGTTGTACGCCGACGTCGACGTGCTCGAGGCCTTCTGCCGCACGTGTGCGCAGACCTACCTGGACGGCGGTGACGTGACGAGAATGGCGACGGTCGCGAAGCTGAAGGCCGGGCGCGTGCAGCGCGAGGTCGCCGATGCGTGCGTGCAGTTCCACGGTGGGATGGGCTACGCCGAGGAGATGTGGCCGGCGCGGTACTTCCGCGACACCCGGCTGACGTCCATCGGCGGGGGCGCCGACGAGGTCATGCTGCGGGTCATCGCGCTGCTCGAGGGGATGGGCAAGAAGTGAGGTACGCGGTCGCCGAGGGGGTGGCGACGCTGACGCTGGACAACCCCGACGCCCGCAATGTGCTCGATGCGGCCACCATGTCGGCGCTGACCGGTGGGTTGAGCCGGGCCGCGGATGACCCGGACGTGCGCGTGGTGGTGCTCGCCGCCGAAGGCCGGGCGTTCTGTGCCGGTGCGGATCTGAAGGGCGCCTCCACCGCAGACGCGCAGTCGTTCACCGCCGACGGCCCCGGCGCTTTGGTGGCGGTGCTGGAAGGCATCCTGGATTGCCCCAAACCCACCATCGCGCGGGTACAGGGCCACGTCGCCGGCGGCGGCAACGGGCTGGTCGCCGCATGCGACTTCGCGGTCGCGTCGCAGGACGTGCACTTCGCGTTCTCCGAGGTTCGGGTCGGGGTGGCGCCGGCGGTGATCTCGGTGGTGTGCCTGGAACGGATGAACCGCCGCGACGGCATCGAGTTGTTGCTGCTGGGCGAGCGGGTCCCCGCCGAACGGGTCGTGCGGGCCGGTCTGATCAACAAGGCCGTCCCCGCCGACGAGTTGGATTCCGCGGTGGCCGGATACGTCGAGGCGCTGAGCAAGGGCGGGCCGCAGGCGCTGGCAGCCACCAAGGACCTGTTGCGCCAGGTCCCCGGCATGCCTCGTGCGGAAGCCTTCGCGTGGACCGCTGAGATGTCAGCCAGGTTGTTCAACAGCGACGAGGCGCGGGCGGGAATGATGGCGTTCCTGAGCAAGCAGCCCGCGCCCTGGGTGGCGGGCACCTGATCCTGGCGGGTGGGCGTACCTTCGTCACGATGGCCTCCACGTGCACAACCCGCCGATGACTGTCCGAACTTCTTGAGAGTCTGAGCCATGAACGATTTCGCCGACCGCGTCGCCGCCGACATGCCTCGTGTCCGCGCCGACCTCGAAGAACTCGTGCGTATCCCCGGTTGTGCTTTCCCGGGCTTTCCCGATGCTGATATCCAACGCGCCTGCGACAAGGTCGTCGAGATTCTCACCGCCGCGGGCTACGCCTCGGTGCGCAGGCTCGAGATCGAAGGCGGCAAGCCGGCGGTGCTTGCCGAGACGCCCGGTCCGCCCGGATCGCCCACCGTGCTGCTGTACGCGCACTACGACGTCCAGCCGGGCGGGGACGAATCATTGTGGGACAGTCCTGCGTTCGAACCCACCGAACGTGAGGGGCGGCTCTACGGCCGCGGCGCCGCCGACGACAAGTCCGGGGTCGTCATCCACGCGGCGGTGATGCGTGCGTTCCAGGGCCGACCCCCGTGCACTGTGCGCGTCATCGTGGAAGGCGAGGAGGAGTGGGGTGGACCCTTTGAGGAGTACCCACGTGCCCACCCCGAGGTGTTCGCCGCCGACGCGATCGTGGTTGCCGATGTCGGCAACGCGCGCGTTGGTGAGCCCACCTTCACCACGGCGTTGCGCGGTATGGCTGCGGTCACCGTTCATTGCCGAACGTTGAAGAGCGCGGTTCACTCGGGCGTGTTCGGTGGCCCCGCGCCCGACGCGCTCATGGCGCTCATAGGTCTGCTGGCGACGTTGCGGGACGGCGATGGTGAGACCGCCATTGACGGGCATCCCGGGATTCGAGTGGGACGGCGCGCAGGTGGACGAGCAGGAATTCCGTGAACTGGCCGGAGTGGAACCCGGTCAGCCCCTGGTGGGACAGGGCACGGTGGCCTCGCGACTGTTCAGCAAACCGGTCGTCAACGTGATCGGCCTCGATGCCCCGCCGACCCGGGGCTCGATCAATGCGGTGATCCCGCAGGCCACCGCCCGGGTGTCGCTGAGAGTCCCGCCGGATCAGGATGCCCTCGCCGCACGGGACGCCTTGATCCGGCATCTGCAGACCCGTGCGCCATGGGGAGTCTCGGTGTCGGTGACGCCCGAGGCCGCTGGCCAGGGCATCCGGGTGGACACGGGAGGTCCGGCCTACGCCGCGGCCCGCGCAGCTTTGCGGGAGGCGTACGGCAAGCCGACGCAGGAGATCGGAGAGGGCGGTTCGATCCCGCTCATCGACTCGCTGCGAGCCGCTGTCCCCGGCGCGGAGATTCTGTTGTTCGGCGCCCAGGACCCGATGGCACGCATTCACGCGCCCAACGAAAGCGTGGATCTGGCGGAGCTGGAGAGGGCGGTTCTGGCACAGACCTTGTTCTTGTACAACTTCGGGCTTTCGAAAAGGTGATCATCGTCCGATACTTGGAGTATGACCACCACCCACGATCGCCTGCCTGATCCGGATGTCGATGTCGTCCCGTCGATGAGGCCATGGGGGACCCTGGTAGCGGTCGCCAGTGCGATCGGCATCGTGTCCGGGTCCATCACCATCATGGACAAGATCGCGCTGTTGAAGGATCCGACGGCAGGCTCCTTCTGCGACATCAGTTCAACCGTCGGGTGCTCCCCAGTGCTGTTGGCCTGGCAGTCCAGCGTGCTCGGCCCGCCGAACGCACTGCTGGGCGTCATCATGTTCGCGGTCCTGGCCACCGCCGGAGCGGTGGTGGCCACCGGGGGACGACTCGTGGCCGGTTTCCACAACGCCATGCTCGGGCTGTCGGTGTTCTTCGCGCTCTTCCTCACCTGGTACATGTACGAAGTTGCCTACTCGGTGGGCTCGCTGTGCCCCTTCTGCACCGTGTGCGCGGCAGCGGTTCTGACGACGATGGTGGGCACCAACCGACTGGTCGCCGCGCACGGCTCGGGCGCGATACAGCGTCGGGCGGCGAGCCTGGCCGCCGGGAAGTGGGACGTGCTGATCGCGCTCGGCTGGGGTGCGATCATCGCGGCCATGCTCTTCGCGGGGATCTGGCTGTAGGTGTGTTCGGAGCGAACTCTGTTGGGCTTTGACGTGGATGGGTCTCTACCGCAAGTCTCCGATGGGGCTTGAACCACTGATCCCTGACTCACAACGCCTGGCGGCGAGTCGTAACGTGGATCTTCGCCTCAAGTTTGTCCATCTCTGCGTCCGGGTCGGCGTAAATGTCTTCTACGAACGGGCGGTGGAAGTCCCGACCGGTAGCGCGTAGGTCGTCCTCTCGCCGCTTCTCCTCGATGAGCGCGGGCATGCCCCCAGCCGCGTACTTTCCATAGCCATCCACCTCGCTCAACAGGTCTTCGACCATGAGGTCGATGAAGTACTGCTTGCCGGTCGACCCGAGTATCGGTACGCCGCACCGCGCTGGCGGGAAGTCCCGAAGAATCATGTGGCCTCGGTAGAACGACTCGGCAGGTGACTCCGCGGCGGGATCAGCCAGTCGCAGTGCGGGCAGATCGCGGCGTCCGGTCAGAAGGCGCCGGACCTCGCTGCGGCAGGCCTCAGATGCGAGCTCGAACCGGTTCTCGGTGCCGGCCAATCTGCGCGCGACCGCGTCGGTCACCATGAGGGCCTGTGGGAGGGGTAGCCGTTCGGCTATCGCATCGGCTGTGTCCACGAGGTCGGTCACCAGGCCCCAGGGGGTCGGGACCGGAGCCGCCCGACTGTATGTGATTCCCACCTCGGGCCGGCTCTTGCTGCCAGCCAGATGAATGGGTAGGCGCGACCAGCCGACGAAGTGCGGGTTCGGCAGGCGATGTATGGCTGCCGCGGATTCGGCGGTGGCGAAGGTGTCACGCTTAGTCACCAAATGTGCCGCGATCGACTGCGCATAGACCAGTCGGTCTGTGGATGGCATCGACCATGCGTAGACCCCGTACCGCAACCGCACGAGCTGCCCGGAATTGGCGAGGGTCTTCCACTGCCGGGGGGTCATGCCCTGGGCCAAAGCGTGCTCGCGAGTGAACGGGAGAATCGCCGCCACATCGAGAGAGTCATGCACCTATTCAGAGTGCCGCAACCGGGGAGTGTCTGCAGGGAGCCTGTGGGTAAACCGCACCCCCGTCCAACCTCCGGACTTTCCATGAAATGTACTTCGCAAAAGATCCGGAGGTTGGTCGCGGGGTCCGGCTCCCCTGCGAGACTGGACCGGTGACGAATGTGTTGGTGGCACTCGCGATCGTGGTCGGGCTGTTCGGCACGGTGGTGCCGATCCTTCCGGGGGCGCTGTTGGTGGCCGCCGCGATCGGAGTCTGGGCAGTCCTGACCGGCGGGACCACCGCGTGGGCGGTCGCGATCGGTGCTTTGGCCATCATCGCTGCGGGACAGTTGCTGAAGTACCTGGTCCCGGGCCGCCAGATGAAAGCCAGCGGGGTGCCGACCTGGGTGCTGTTGATCGGGGCGCTGGCCGGCATCGTCGGGTTCTTCGTCATCCCGATCGTGGGCCTGGTCGTCGGCTTCCTGGCGGGGGTGTTCGTCTCGGAAGCGGTTCGATTGGGCACGGTGAAAGGGGCCTGGCCGACGACGATGCAGGCCATGAAATCGGCCGGCTGGTCGGTGCTCATCGAATTCGGCTCGGCCCTGCTGGCAGCCGCGCTGTGGTCGGCGTCGGTGGTACTGGTCCTGTAGCCGAGGCATCCGCCCGTCGGGCGCCCCTAGACTTCGGCCGAATGCCGGAGGAGGGCGGAAATGGACATCATCATCCTGGCACTGCTGCTGACCACAGTGGTGCTGGTCGTGCGGGGTGCGTCACGAACCTGGGTCCTGGTCACGTGGGTGCTGGCGCTGGTGCTGATGCTGGGATTGTTCCGCTACCACGTCACCTCCCCGCTGGATCTGAGCTTCTGATGAAGACCTTTCCGCGGCTGCTCTTCTGGGCGATGCATCTGTGGGTTCTCGCCTACAGCGGGGTGATGCTCGGGGCGTTCAGCATCCAGTTCGTCGGCGGTGAATATCCCTGTCCGCTGTGCATGCTGCAGCGCTACGGCATGATCCTGAGCACCATCGGCGCGCTGTGGATCATCATGCAGGCCCGACGCGGGGAGCTCACCCCCGTCCGGTACGCGCAGGGGCTCGGCATGGGAGTGCTGGGTGCGGCAGCGGGGGCCCTGGTCTCGGTGCGGCAGATCCTGCTGCACATCAAGCCGGGTGACCCCGGATACGGCGAACCCGTCCTGGGTATGCACCTCTACACATGGGCGCTGATCACGTTCTACGTCGTCATCCTGTTCGTGGCCGTCGTCAGCATGCTCGCCCCGGTGGGAATCCCCGAGGCGCCGACAGGGGCCGGGGCACAACGGACCATCTCGACGATCATCGTCGGCCTGTTCGTTCTGGTCGTCGCGGCCAACGTGATCGCCATCATCTTCCTCGAAGGCTTCGCCTGGGTCCTGCCCGACGACCCGACGGGGTACAACCTGCTCGACCAGCTCGGTCTGTGAGGCCTACAAGCGCCGGTCGCGCAGCACGGGGAAGTCGGCGCGAACCTGCTGTGGATGGTCGGGGTCGAGGTCTGCGCTGAGGACGCCGGGCTGCGTGAGTTCGGCAGTCACCTCACCCCATGGATCGACGATCACGGTGTGTCCGCCCATGGCCATGCCATTGCTCACGCCGGTGGAGTTCGCGCCCACGACCCAGAGTTGGTTCTCGGTCGCCCGCGCAGCGGCCAGAAGACTCCACCTCGTGATGCGCACCTGCGGCCACCCCGTCGGGATGAGGACCGCCGTGGCACCGGCATCGGTGAGTGCCCGGAACATCTCCGGGAAGCGCAGGTCGTAGCAGGTGGCCAGTCCGGTCACCCCCAACGGCGTCTGCACTGTGACCACATCACTGCCCGCCGACAGCGTCACCGCTTCTCCGGTGTCGAAGCCGAAAAGGTGGATCTTGCGGTAGGTGGCCAGTACCTCGCCGTCCGGTCCGAAGACCACCGAGGTGTTGTACAGGTCATCGCCGTCGCGTTCCAGGAACGAGCCCGCGTGCAGAACGCGGCCGGGCGCGAGGTCTGACATGTGCTGGCACCACGTCTCCAGCGGGACCGCGGCGTCCAGGTTCTCGGCCACGGCGAACGGGCCGATCTCCCACAGTTCCGGCAGCAGGATGAGGTCGGCGTCAATGCCTGCGACCATCTGGCGCACGCGGTGGCGTCTGGTCGCCGCATCCTCTTCGTCCGAGAGGTTCACCTGCACTGCAGCGACACGGGTCATGCCACCAGGCTACTGATCGGCGTGCACCGCCGGTCGTTCTGCCAACGCGAGGCCATCAGGCCCACGATCAACGCGATCACAACGACCAGGTCCAACTGCCCGAGCAGCGCCTCGGTCGTGGGGACAACTGGCCGGAATCGTTCACCGGGACCAAGTCCCCGTAAGCCGGGAGTGGTCGCCGTCGTGAGGCTGAAGAACATGACGTCGGTCCCCGGCCGCGGACTTCCGAAGGACGGTGCGGTGGTCAGCCCGTCCACGACCAGGAAGGCGTAGTAAACGTCAGCGGGGCACATCGACCAGGGACTGTGCCGCGATACTCCCGTAGGTCAGGAAGAGCAGCCACCGGAACGTGTCGAGGTAGCGGGAAGACGGCGCCGGTTCGAACATGAAAGTGCGCAACGGTGCCTGCGGGGACCCTGGAGCGCTCGTCATAGCGCCAGAGGAACCCGTTGCGTCGCTGCGGCGTGTGCGCCCACCGCCGGACTACATTGGCGTGCATGCACGCACTCGTCGCCGCCTGGTGTGACGCTGTCGACTCGTTCAAGTCGACCGTGTCCGAACTGCCCGATGAGGCCTTCACGAAGCAGTCGCTGCTGCCCGGATGGACGATCGGCGACATCGTCGCCCACGTGGTGGCCTTGGAGGTCGAACTCAGCGGTCAGGGCCTGCCCGCCCACGAGCCGGACTGGGACGCACTGCCGCAGGCAGACGATCTGTTCTCCCGCTACACCGAGATCGGCGTCGACTACCGCCGAGGACGCACTCCGGCCGAACTGCGCGCGGAACTGGCCGACGCTGCCCGGATCCGAACCGGGCAACTCGTCGATGGCCCGCAGGAGATGGATCGCCGGGTCACTGGGCCCGGAGGCGTCGAGCGCACCCTGGGACAGGTGCTGGGTATGCGCACGTTCGACGTATTCCTGCACGAACTCGACATCCGTGATGCCGCCGAGATGCCGCCACCGGTCCTCGGTGCCGCCGCCCGGGCGACGGCCGATCAGATGGCCGGCGGGCTCGGATACGTATGGGTCAAGAAGGCAGGAGCGCAGTCCGGTGACGTCCTGCACTTCGTCGTACCGGAGTGGATCGACGCCTGGATCGGGGTCGGGGATGACGGCCGTGGACGGTCGGTGGAACCCGGCGAGGCGACGACCACGATCACGGTGGCACCGATGAACTACCTGAGGCTGGGATCGGGGCGACGAGGGACTCCGGCCGAGGTCGTCGTGCGGGGACGTCGCGATCTCGGGGAGGCTGTGGTGGCCGGGCTCAACGTCGCGCCGTGACCACCACCCCACCTACCCCGCCATGCCCACCGCCGGGTCGTGCAGGAACTGCGCCACCTCGCTGAGGACCTGTGACCCGAGCTGACCATCGACGCAGCGGTGATCGAAGGACAGCGTCAGTGTCACCACCGGCTTGACCACGATCTGCCCATCCACCACCCATGGCCGCTCGACGACCCGGCCCAGGCACAGGATGGCCACCTGACCCGGCGGCAGGATGGGGGTGCCGCCGTCGACGCCGAAAACCCCGACGTTCGTCAAGGAGATGGTGCTTCCGGTCAGGTCAGCGGGCGGCAGGGCGCCTGCTCGAGCGGCCTCCGTCGCGCTGCCGAGGGCGCTGGCCAACTGCACCAGCGACATCGTGTCGGCGTCTGCAACCCGTGGGACCAGCAGGCCGCGTTCGGTTGCCACTGCCAGGCCGAGGTGCACGCCAGGATGCACCAGGATGACTTCTGCCTCGGCGTCGAAGGTGGCGTTGACTCGGGGGTGTCGGACAGCGGCTGCCACCAGGGCATGCGCGGCGAGGACGGTTGGTGACCACTTGTGATCCGGGTGCCTCGCGCGCAACCGATCGAGCAGCCGCAGTGATTCGCCGACTTCCACGTCCAGCCACTCGGTGACATGCGGTGCGCTGAATGCGGAGTCGACCATCGCCTTGGCCATGGAGCGCATCACGCCGCGCACCGGGATGATCTGATCCGAGCCCGACGGGACGCTCTGCCGTTGCCCCGCCGCTCGTTCCACGTCTGCGCGCGTGATCACACCGCCCGGCCCGGTCGGATCGACGGCGGCGAGGTCGATGCCCAGTTCCTTGGCCAGTTTGCGCACCGGCGGTTTTGTTCGCGGCCGGGGCTGCTCACTGGTCAGGCGTTCTTCAGTGGACCGGGCGACCTCGTATCCGCCATGCCGGACGGGTTTCGTCTCGGCACCCGGCGGTCCGGCCTCCGGGGTCTGTGTGCCTTGCGGGGTGGTGGGGCGACGTCGCCGGCGCACAGGTTTCTCGTTGCTCGTGCCGTAGCCGACCAGGACCGGTTCGCGTGGCTGTGGTTCGGGCTCATCAGCAGTGTCGACGCTGATCAGATCGCCGCCCACCGGGACGATCTCTCCGGTCATGGCGTGGAGGTGGGTCACCGTGCCCTCGAACGGCGAGGGTAGTTCCACCAGTGCCTTGGCGGTCTCGATCTCGCACACGATCTGGTTGACGTCGACCTTCTCGCCGGGTTCGACGAACCACCTCACGATCTCAGCCTCGGTCAGCCCCTCACCCACATCGGGCATACGGAAGGTCTGCATCACATCCCCCTCACGGTGTCCACGGCATCCAGGATGCGATCGACGTCGGGCAGGTAATGGTGCTCGAGTTTGGACGGTGGGTAGGGGGCGTGTGGTGCACCGACCCGCAGCACGGGGGCTTCAAGACTGAAGAAGCATTGCTCGCTGATGCGCGCGGCGATCTCCGCGCCCAGCCCACTGAAGACCGGCGCTTCGTGGACCACGATCGCCCGACCCGTGCGGGCCACCGAGTCGAACACCGGTCCCAGATCCAGCGGGGAGAGGCTGCGCAGGTCGATGATCTCCAGGGACAAGCCGTCCTCCTCGTGTGCAAGACCGGCGGCTTCCAGGCAGGTGCGCACCATCGGCCCGTAGCAGAGGATCGTCACATCCCCTCCGGCGCGGACCACGCGCGACTGGAACAGACCCTCGCCGACGTCGCCCATCTCGGCCTTGTCCCAGTAGCGCCGCTTGGGCTCGAGGAAGATGACCGGGTCGTCGCAGGCGATCGCCTGGCGCAGCATCTGGTAGCCGTCGCGGGCGTGCGAACTGGTGACGATCCGCAGACCCGCGGTGTGTGCGAAGTAGGCCTCTGGGGACTCGCTGTGGTGCTCCACCGCGCCGATGCCGCCGCCATAAGGGATCCGGATGGTGACCGGTAGCCGCGTGGCGCCGTCGGACCGCGCGTGCAGCTTGGCCAGCTGGGTGGTGATCTGGTCGAAGGCGGGGAACACGAAACCGTCGAACTGGATCTCACAGACCGGGCGGTACCCGCGCATCGCCAGTCCGATGGCGGCGCCGATGATGCCACTCTCGGACAGAGGCGTGTCGATTACGCGGGCGTCTCCGTGCTTGGCGTGAAGCCCCTCGGTCACCCGGAAGACCCCCCCGAGGCGGCCCACGTCCTCACCCATCACGAGCACCTTCGGGTCGTCGTCCATGGCGTCGTGCAGAGCCTGGTTCAGCGCCGCCGCCAGTGTTACGGGCTCACCCATCGTCGGCTCCCAGGTACTCGCGCCACCAGCGCTGCTCCTGCTGCACCAGGGCCTGGGGTTCGGCGTAGACGTGGGCGAACATCGTGTCGGCGGCTGGATCGGGCAGATCGCGGCACGCCTGGCGCAGGCGGGCGGCCAAGTCGTCGGCCTGCTGGTCGACCTCGTCCATGAAGGCCCGGTCGCCGGCGCCGGTGCGCAGCAAATAGGCCCGTACCCGTTCGATCGGGTCCTTCAACCGCCACTGTTCCAACTCGGTCTCCACCCGGTAACGGGTCGGGTCGTCGGAGGTGGTGTGGGCGCCCATCCGGTAGGTGTAGGCCTCGATCAGGCTCGGCCCGTCGCCGCGTCGCGCGCGGTCGAGAGCCGCTCGGGTGAGCGCCAGCACCGCCAGGACGTCGTTGCCGTCGACCCGCAGGCCGGGGAAACCGAAACCTTCCGCGCGCCGGTACAAGGGGATGCGGGTCTGTCGGCTCAACGGCTGGGAGATGGCCCACTGATTGTTCTGGCAGAAGAAGACGACCGGGGCGTTGTTGACCGCTGCCCACACGAAGGCTTCGTTGACGTCGCCCTGACTGGAAGCACCGTCGCCGAAGAAGGACATGACAGCGCTGCCAGGAGGGCTGTCCAGTCCTGCGTCGCGTTGTACCCCCATGGCGTAGCCCACGGCGTGCAGCGTCTGATCCCCGATGACGATAGTCGGCAGGGCGAAACCGTGATCGGCGGGGTCGTATCCGCCGTTGGTCACCCCGCGGAAAAGCGCCAAGAGACTGACCGGATCCACTCCGCGGGTCCACGCGACCCCATGTTCACGGTAGGTGGGGAAGGCGTAGTCGTCCGCGTGCAAGGCACGGCCAGCACCGATCTGCGCGGCTTCCTGACCCAGCAACGGTGGCCACAGTCCCAGCTCTCCCTGGCGTTGCAGTGCATGGGCTTCAGTATCGAGACGCCGGACGAGGACCATGTCGCTGTACAAACCGCGCAGGTCCTCGCCCGAGATATCAACGTCGTAGTCCGGATGGTGCAGTCGCTCTCCTTCGGGGGTGAGCAGTTGCAGCAGGTCGGACATGGTCTGAGACTTTCACGTCGGTGCACCGGCCGGGATCGGCTGGATGGACGATGGGTTACCCGGTGCGGCAGGGGTTATTCGGACCATCGGGGGCAGGAGATTCCCTCAGAGTCCGTCTACCGATCGGTCGTCACGGGGTGTGGGAGTGCCTTGTCCACAGATGTGTTCGTGGGCGAAAACATGTCGCACCCTCGCACTAGTGTTCGATGTGAGGGGGGGCGGTCATGACGATCACCGGGCAGGTTACGGATCCGGACACGGCGTTGGATGCGCTGGCTTGCAGGTGGACCAACTGTTGGCCGCGGACCCGGCGGAATGGTCCCTGGACCAGCTGGAACGCACGATCCTGGACGTGCACACCCTCACCCAGCAGCTGGCCGCGGTCCAGGCCAAAGCCCTGGCCAGCTTTGATACCCGCGGCGGGGCGCAGCTCGCGGGGCATCGCACGACCGGGGACTGGCTGGCGAAATCCACCCGCACCCCGGCCGGTCATGCCGGCTGGTGGGTCCACACCGCCCGCGCCCTGCGCGACCACCTACCCGAAACCGCGGCCGGGTTGGCCGACGGGGCCATCACCGTGGAGCATGTGCGGGCGATCCGCGGCGCGCACCGCACCATCGGTGATGCGCTGACCGCCTGCGAAGACACCGTAGTCGCGTTCGCCCGCGACCACAGTGCCAAAGACCTCCGCGGGTTCCTCGACGTGCTGATCCAGAACTACCGCCCCGACGACCACGACCGCGACGCTGAGGCCGCCCGCACCCGCCGCCACGCCCGGCTGTCGTCCAGCCTGGACGGCTGGTGGCACCTGACCGGGTTCCTCGACCCCGCCACCGGCGCCGCCCTGGCCGCGGCCCTGGACGTGTACGCCACCACCACCGGACCCGACGACGACCGCACCGCCGGCAACCGCACCGCCGACGCCCTGGCCGAAATCGCCCACCGCGCCCTGGACACCGTGGACCGCCCCTCCGGGCTGGGCCACGTCACGCTGACCCTGACCCCCGACCAGCTGGCCACCGGACGCGGCGTGCGCTGGCCCACCGGCCTGCTGGCATCGCGCACCGACGTGCACACCACCACCTGCTCCGCGAAAGTCACCTACGTGGTGGGGATCCCCACCGACCAGATCCACTGGCAGCCGTTGGCCGTCGGATTCGCGCACCGCTACGCCACCAAAGCCCAACGCGCCGCCCTGGCCGTACGTGACGGCAACGGATGCGTCTACCCCGGCTGCACCGTGCCCGCGCACCGCTGCATCGCCCACCACATCCGCCCCTGGGACGACGCCGGCCCCACCGACCTCACCAACCTCGTGCTGGTCTGCCACTACCACCACCGGCACATCCACCACGGGAAACTGGTCATCACCCGAACCCCCACCGGCCGCTACACCACCACCACCAACCGGGCACCACCAGCCGCAGGACCCTAAACCGGGTCGCTGCGCCACACACCAACCCACCCACACCCCGGCGACGAAGGGTGCGCGACCACCTGCCCCACAAGGCCGCGCACCCCCGTCACCGAGCATGCCCAACGAGCAGGGCGCCTGCTCCCACTCAGCCGTCGGATCAGGTGAGCGCGCGTCTGGCCCGGAACGCGGCCTGCGCCGCACGATTGCCGCAGGTGGTACTGCAGAACCGCCGGGAGCGGTTCCGCGAGAGGTCGCCTAGACCGAGCAGCAGCGGTGCGGGATTCGAATTGCGTCTGCGTCCCCGGCCCTTGGTAGCGCTGTGCCCACGGACAGCCTGATGACTCAAGCAAGGGCACCCAAGCGAGCGAACACCGCTCGCGCTTCGACGGGCAGGCGTGGACATCTCAGTGGCCATCGAGCGTGGGCTCGTGCTCCAAGTGGCTGAAGCCGTTGTACGTGAGGTTCACCAGGTGCGCCACGACCTCGTCCTTGCCGGGCTTGCGGACGTCGAGCCACCACTGTCCAGTCAGCGCCACCATCCCGACCAGCATCTGCGAGTACATCGGGGCGAGATTGGTGTTGTAGCCCCGGGTCTTGAACTGGTGGGCCAGCAGGTGCTCGACGTGTGCCGCGACCTCGACGATGAGACTGGCGAAGCTGCCGGTCGGGACCGGGGAGTCCCTGACCAGCACCCGGAATCCGTCGGTATCGCCCTCGATGTAGTCGAATAGCGCCATGCCAGCCTGCTCGAGGAGCAAGCGCGGGTGTTCACCTGTCAAGGCCTCGGTGATGCGCTTGAGCAAGGTCTGCAGTTCGCGGTTCACGATCACCGCGTACAGACCCTCCTTGCCGCCGAAATGCTCGTAGACCACGGGTTTGGACACTTCTGCGGCCGCTGCGATCTCCTCCACGGTGACCGCCTCGTAGCCGCGCGCCGCGAACAGCGACTTCCCGACGCCGAGCAACTGTTCCCGCCGTTGCTGCGCGGTCATGCGGACGCGGGTCACCGATCCATTGTGGCGGGTTGGACGAGTTTCGCTTGGATGCGCTCCGGCTTGGGCCATTTGACGTTGTGGACCCAGCCGCGTTTCTCGGCGAACCGGATCACGGCCGCCGAGGCGTCGACCTGGTGTGGCAGGACGCCGTGACGGGCGCTGGTGGGTTCGGCATGGTGGAAGTTGTGCCACGACTCGCCCAGACTCGGCAGGGCGAGCCAGGCCACGTTGCGTGACTCGTCACGGCTGACGAAGGGCTGCTTACCCCAGATGTGACACACCGAGTTGATGCTCCAGGTGACGTGATGGACCAGGGCGATCCTGACCAGGCCTGCCCAGAAGAAGGCCGTCAGTGCCCCCTGCCAACTCCAGGTGAGCAGGCCACCGAGGACGGCCGGTAACAGGAATGTGGTGAGGGCCAGCCATCCGAAGGCGCTGGACAGTCGCGCGGTGAGTGGGCGCTTGAGCATGTCCGGCGCCCACCGGTTGGCGTCGATCGGCTCCTGCGCCACGAGCCAGCCGACATGGGACCACAGGAAACCCTTGGTGACCGCCCACGATCCGGTCCCGTACTTCCAGGGCGAATGCGGGTCGGCGCTCTCGTC
Organism: uncultured Actinomycetota bacterium; assembly: GCA_963704075.1. Lineage (GTDB taxonomy): Bacteria > Actinomycetota > Actinomycetes > S36-B12 > UBA10799 > JADKAV01. Next base: position 40,736 of record CAVPGV010000018.1, on the reverse strand, counting down.
GGAGTTGGCGTGGTGTTTGCGGTGGCTGGCGACCCAGGACGCGATCGACCCCTGCAGGGCCAAGGAGCCCGCAACTCCGAGCGTCGCGGCCACCCAGGGCTTCGCGCGGAACGATCCGTGGGTGAAGTAGCGGTGGTAGCCGACGGTGATTCCACCGGCGGCGACCACGTAGAAGATCAGGGCAAGGGTGATGTCCAGCCATGAGATCCAAAGATTCCACGCGACGGGGACCGCGGCGAGGACGGCGATAAGCGGAATGATGATGACTGCCAGGACGGTGACTCGGCTGGCGAGGGTGGGCTCAGGTGCCCGGGTGAACTGCTCGGCGGCAACGGGCACGCTAATCTCCCTACGTTGGCGTAAGTTTCTCAACCGTAACTTACGAAGGCGTAGCTTGTCGAGGGTCTCCGGCGACCTCCTGGTCGGATCCAGCGTTATCGCTTAGTCTGTGGCGATGATGAGGAAGAGCATTCCGGTCGCGCTGGTGCTGTGCCTCGTGGCAGCCCCGTCCTTCGCGGTGTCGTTCAAGAACAACCCTGAGAACAAGAAGTTGCCGCCGGACGCGAACGCCGGTTACTTCTTGGGCTACCCGAGTCCGACCTACTCCTGGCACGGGTGCACCAAGAGCGCCACGAAGAAGACGCTGGCACCGCCGGTTGCCGGACAGCCGGAAGTGTTCAAGGGCACCAAGCAGAAGGCCGTCACGTTCACGGTGCGGTCGAGCACGCCGTACGTGTCGTGGAAGGCGAAGAAGGGCTGGAAGATCTGCGGCGTGCAGGCAGGTGTCGTGCTGGAGAACCCGGCGGTCAGCTCTTTGCTGCTCGCTGAAGCGGGCTACACGTCAGGGACGAAGCGGGGGTCCACGGTCGCCACGGGCTCCGAAACCATCCAGGTCAAGATTCCCACCAAGGGCATCCGTGTCCAGGGGTACGAGGAGTTCGAAGGGAAGACCTTCTCGATCAGGTCCGTACAGCACGTCACGGTCTTCGTGAAGAAGAAGTGACCCGGGAGACCAGCGGCCCCAGCCGGCGGTGAGCGTCCCGGTCTGGCGGGTGGACACGCTCAGGTCTGCAGCGTTCCCCGCAGCACGGTCACCGTCGAGTGCGTCGGATCCCCGTCGAGGGGCTCGTCGGACACGTCCACGGCGTTGAACGCTGACAGGTCCACGCCGTCGGGAACCGGGAAGGTCGCTTCCTTCTCCCCGGGAGCCAGGCTGCCCAAGGCGATGAGGCCGGAGTTCTCCTCGTCGAGTAGCCACACCTCGTAGAAGCCGTCCGGTCCCTGGATGTCCGAGGCCTTCACGGTGATGGTGTAGCCGTCGTCGGTGCGGTTGAGGCTTGCTTCGGCCTGCCCGCCGCGATCCGGTCCGTCGGGCATCGGCGTCAGTTCCGCGGAGGCCACCACCGACGTCGGCGTGTCCTGGCCGGTGATGGTCGCGACCACAGCCCCGCCCATAAGAACGCCGGCGGCAGCGGCAGCGACTAGTCCCGTCCAGCGTGGCAGCCCCCGCTTTGCGCGCAGTCATCGGAATCACGTTCTCGTCGCCGGATCGAGGTGGGGTCGGCGGGTGCTTCGGTGACGGTCCGCAATGCGATCGGTTCGGTGTCCAACTGCGACGCGATACGTCTCCCACAGCTCGGGCGGGGGTTCTGTCAGTGACTCCGGGCCACCCGATGCACGGCCGAGAGTGACGACCTCCCGCAGTTGGTCGAACTCCTGCACGCACTGCGGGCACCCCGCGACGTGCTCTTGACACGGCTGGATCTGCTCGCCGAGCGCGAGCATCGCCAGGTCTTCTGGTTCACAGTGCTGCTGCATGGGTCACCTCCAATCGTGAACGCATTCGTTGCAGGGACCGCCGGATATGGCTCTTCACCGTTCCTAGCGGCATATCGAGTTTTTGTGCGATCTGCTGGTGTGTCAGATCGTCGAAGAACGCGAGCCGGATGATCTGTCCGGCCGGCTCCCCCAGTTCGTCGATCTCGTCGGCGACGGACACCTGGTCGCTGATGTCGGCGTCCCGGGTGGTCGTCTCCGGCGCGTGCTCCAGGGAGACTTCGTCGCGGCGCTTGCGATGGTGATCCGCGATCCGTCGTCGGGTGATCGCGAGCAACCAGGCCGGGACGTTGCCCGCCTCCGGGTTGAAGTTGTGCCGGCTGCGCCAGGCGGAGATGAAGACGGTCTGCGTCACGTCCTCCGCATCGGCTGCCGTGGGCAACGAGCGTAGGGCGACGGTGTAGACGAGCCTCGACCACCGCTGGTAGGCCTCCGCCAACGCGGACTCGTCACCGGCGGCCAACTGTCGGCCGATCTCGGCAACATCCAAATCGGACATGAAACGAGTTTCGCATATGGCGGAGGCCCGGCGAGCCGGTGGAGCGACGAGTAACATCTTCACTCCACCGGCTGCGGTGTTAGAGGTTCACCGGAAGCAGGACCCGGTTGATGCCGTGGGCGATCTGCTTGTTGCCCTTGTTGATGTTGACCTGGACCACCTTCGGGTTCTTCAGGTCAGGGTCCTTGTCCTTCAGGGTGATCGTGCTGTGACGCACCTTGACCTTGATGGTGCCGCCCTGCGCGGTCTCCAGCTTCGCGCCGTTGGCCTTCAGCGCCTTCTTGGCGGTGATGGTGGCGCCGGGGACGACGTGGTAGAGCAGCACGGTCTCCACCGTGTCGATCCCGAGGCTGGCCACAGCCTTGAAGGCGGCCTTCTCCGACTTCGGCTTCTTACCGGTCAGAGCCTTGACCAGCGGGAAGAACGCGCGGTCCTGTGGTGCGAATGCGGTGAGGCGCACCGAGCCGTCGGTCAGCACCGAGACGGCGCTGTCGGGCTTCTCGGCGAGGACTGCCAGCACCGCCTCGGTGAGGATGTCGTAGTCCTTGCCGTTCTTGTCGAACTTGTTCTTGTCGACCAGAACGCCGGCCAGCGGGTCGTCGCCGGCCTTGGCGGTCGCGGGTGCCGCGGCGACCACGCCGAAGCCCAGTGCGGCCGTGGCGGCGAGTGCCGTTCCGGCGGTGATTGAGCGCTTGATTCCCATGGTGTTTCCTCCTGTGTTGGTTGGGGTTACACCTAGGTAATCGCGCAGGACTCGGGTATTTGGATGCAGCGATTTTGAAACGCTTTGGCGGTGTTGCGAATCTACCTCTACCAGGAGGAATGCAAAGGCCGGCCCTCGGCGTATCCCGCCGCGGACTGTATGCCCACCTGCGCGAGCTCGGCGAACTCTTCGACGTCGGCGGCTCCTGCGTAGGTGAACGCGCTGCGAACCCCGCTGACGATCTCGTCGATCAGACTCTCCACCCCGGGGCTCTCCGCGTCCAAGTACATGCGCGAACTCGAGATTCCTTCCTCGAACAGCGCCTTGCGCGCGCGGTCGAAGGGGCTGTCCGCAGAGGTCCGGATGTTCACCGCCCGCGCCGAGGCCATGCCGAACGATTCCTTGTACGGGCGGCCGTCCGGACTGATCTGCACGTCGCCGGGCGATTCGTGGGTGCCGGCGAACCAGGAGCCGATCATCACGGCGCTCGCACCGGCGGCCAGGGCGAGCGCGACGTCGCGCGGATGCCGAACACCGCCGTCGGCCCAGACGTGCTTGCCGCGCCGCCGGGCGGCCGCGGCGCATTCCAGCACCGCGGAGAACTGCGGCCGGCCGACGCCGGTGCGCATCCGGGTGGTACACATGGCGCCCGGTCCGACGCCGACCTTGACGATGTCGGCGCCGGCGTCGATCAGTTCCTCGGTCCCGGAAGCGGTCACCACGTTCCCCGCGACTACGGGGACGGGTTGGTCGCCGATCGCGGTGAGCGTCTCCAGCATCTTGTCCTGATGCCCGTGGGCGGTGTCGACGACGAGGATGTCCACCCCGGCGGACACCAAGGACTTGGCTCGAAGGGCGACGTCCCCGTTGATCCCGACGGCGGCTGCGATCAACAACTTGCCGGAGGCGTCCACGGCCGGTTGGTAGAGCGTCGAGCGCAGTGCACCCTTGCGGGTCATGATGCCCACGAGTCGTCCCTCGGCGTCGACGACCGGTGCGAAGCGTCGGTGCTCGGCGTGCAACCGGTCGAAGGCCTCCCGCGGTGTGACGGTGTCCGGCAGGACGAACAGGTCGGTGCTCATCACCTGGTGGACCTGGGTGAAGCGGTCGGATTCCTCACAGTCACCTTCGGTGACAACGCCCATCGGGATCCCTTGGCTGGTCACGATCGCGGCACCGTGGCTGCGTTTGGGTATCACCGCCAGCGCCATCCCCGTGGTCTCGGTCGGCGTGAGCGTCACAGCGGTCTCGAAGACCGTGTTGCGGGTCTTCACCCACGACACGACATCGGCCACCACGTCGGTCGGGATGTCCTGCGGAATGACTGCCATACCACCGCGTCGGGCGATGGTCTCTGCCATGCGTCGCCCGGAGACGGCGGTCATGTTCGCAGCGACGACGGGGATTGTCAGGCCGGTGCCGTCCGGTGAGGTCAGATCCACGTCGTGGCGCGACGACAGCGACGAGCGGTTCGGGACCAGGAAGACATCGTCGTAGGTCAGGTCGTAACCCGGCGCGGTGTCATTCAGGAATCGCACGCCTCGACGGTACGCGCTGAATGCGCTCGGGTCGAGACGGGGAATCGGGTCGGCGGTTGTGGCCGGCTCTGACGCTCGCGCGTGGGGGACCACCGTCTTCGCGAACGGCGTCAACGCGGAGATGGCCCAGGGCATCGTGTGGCAGACATACGCTGGGTGCATGGCGCCACACGACCACCCCTTGTTCACCCAGGTCTACCGACTCATCGCCAAGGCAGAGGACTCCGGCGTGGTGGGCAGGACCCGCACCGAAGTCTCCAAGCACCTGCACGGAAGGCTGCTGATCGTCGGGCTCGGTCCGGCCGAGGATCTGCACCACCTGCCCGCCACGGTCACCGAGGTCGTCGGGGTCGAGCCCAGTGCATCCATGCGTCGCGCGGCGCACGCCGCGATCGAACACGCGGCGATGCCGGTGGAGGTGGTCGACGCAGTGGGCGAGGACCTGCCGCTGCCCGACGACAGCGTGGATTCGGTGTTGTTCGCCTACGTTCTGTGCAGTGTCGAGGATCCGTCCCGGGTCATCAGCGAAGCGCTGCGGGTGTTGCGCCCGGAGGGCACCATCGCGGTCCTGGAACACGTCGCCGCCGAGGACGGCACCTGGATGCGCCGCGCCCAGCGCATGGTCAGTCCGATCTGGCCGTGGTTGGCCGGCGGGTGCCGGTGCGATCAGGACACGCGCGCGGTGTTCGCGGCCGCCGGACTCGTCCTGGACGATCTGGAGTCCACGACCCTCACCAACGTTCCACCGGTGGCACCGGCGCTCGTCGGCACGATCAAGGTGTAGGGGTCCGGTTCAGCGGATCCTGACCGACAGGCAGGTCACGCAGCCCTCGAGCTTCTCGAACTCGCTGATGTCCACCGTCACCACGTTCAGTCCGCCCTGCCGGAGCATGTCAGTCGTGCGGGGAGCCGAGGCCGCCATGAGCACAGTCGAGTCGTCCACGACCACCACGTGTGAACCCGGCTCCTCCGGAACCGGCTGGAACCTCTCGAAGATGCCGGGATCATCGACCAGTGGTGGGTAGCCGATGACCGTGCCATCGGGCAGCGCCGTGACCGCGCTCTTGAGGTGCAGGACCTTCGTGATCGGCACCGGGACGACGTCCACGTCGAGCAGGCCAGCGACCTGTTCGCAGGCTCCGGTCGAGGTGCGGCCCCCCACCCCGATGTAGAACCGATCGCCGATCTTCAGCACGTCCCCGCCGTCGAGGGTTTCGGGGCCGGTGATGTGCTCGACCCGCAGTCCGAGCCGGGTCACCGCCTTCTGGGCGCCCACGGTCTCTTCGCGCCGCTCATCGGCCCCCGGCCGGGTGATCAGTGCGGTGTCACCCCAGCACACCACCGCGTCCTCCACGAAGACGCTGTCCGGGTGCTCCGGGGCGGGATCCACTTCGAGCGTTTCCCAGCCGACCGTGTGCAGCGCCTCCACGTAGTCGTGCCACTGCCGCATCGCCAGTCCGACGTCGACGGGCCGGCGATGCAGGTGCGTGAGAAGCCCTTCGGGAAGGCGCGGACTGGGTCGGCGTACCAGCGCTTTCATGCCGCCGGTTCCGCCGGCCTCGCAGTGGCTATCACGACATCTGCTCCAACAGCGCGGCCATGCGTTCCTGGACGACATTCAACGCACGCAGGGGTCGCAGCATCACCTTGAAGTCGGTGATCAACCCGTGGTCGTCCCACGTGATGATGTCCACGCCGTTGACGTGCACGTCGTCGATCACGGTCTCGAACTCGAGAACCGCGTTGTTGTCCGCAGTGACTTCACGCACGTAGCGGAAGGTGGGATTGGCGATCACGTGCATGGCACCGGTCAGATACAGCGCGACCAGGTCCCGTCCCTGCTGGGGCCGGAAGAGCACAGGCGAGTGGAAGGTCGCGTCCTCGGCCAGGATCTGGGTGAGAAGCGCCGGGTTGCGCGATCGCACAACCTCGTGCCATTGCTCGAGCGGGGTGTCCATGGGCTCGACTATTCCGGCGGTGTCCGGGCGACGTCAACCGGGACCAGGTCGAGCACCGCGAGGGGAAGTTGGCGGGGCCGCGTTGGCGGCTGAAGGCCGGACTTCGGTCGCCCGCGCAGAGGGGACCCGTGCTCCTTTCGGTGAAGAAACGACCAGCCACTGGTCGGATCCTCACCAGAAGGCTTCCTCGGATGCTTCGGCGAGTCGGGCCCACCCCACGCTCCACTTGAGGTAGCAATCAACGCAGGATGCGGGTTCGCCCAGCACTGGAGTCCGCGAACGTGATCAGCCAAACGCGTCGGCGTCAGCCGGGACCCTCCGTAACGGCCTGCTCCCCACGAGGCGTCAAACCCGGAGGTGACCCCATACTGTCGAACTCCCTGAAATCCGAAGGACCAACATATGCGCTCAGGTGTAGCTCGTCCCGAGCAGCCGGGCCACCACGCGCTGGGTCGCGTGCCCGTCCTCGTGTGCGCAGAAGCGCGCGCGTGCGACCTCCGGTGGGGTCCCCGCTACCGGCGCTGCGCCAGTCAACCAGCCCTGCAACTCCTGCAGTGACGCGGTGCGCGGACCGGGCAACTCAGCATCGGTCAGATATACACCGCGCGGGTAGGCGACGGGCGTGAAGAAGAGTGTCCGCGAACCGGTGGCCAGGTGGTCGAAGGCGATGCTGGAGTGGTCGGTGATGAGGGTGTCGGTGCTGCGCGAGCAATGCGTTCGTGGAGACGTCGTCGGGTGCCAGGAAACTGGCAATCCCGGGATCGGTGCGTGCTTTCTCCCCCAATTTGCCGTGGACCCGCACCATCGGCCGCAGACCGTTCGGCACGCTGCCGGCGATCGCCCGCATGCGGGCACCAACATCCGCGAGATCGTCCACGGCCTCGGTGTACGACGCCTCCTGCCAGGTGGGCGCATACAGTACGACGTCCGGTGCTGGGTGGGGCGCGAACTGTACGTCCACCCGCGGAGACCCGAGTTCCACGACGTTGTCGGTCGAGACGCCGTAGGCCCCGGCGTACATGGTGTGGGTCATGTACTCGCCACTGGACAGCAGGATGTCCGCGGCCTCGAAGTTCGCGACCGTGTTGGCGATCCACCGGTGGGGGCCGTCGACATCCCGGCCCATCTTCTTCAGCGGGGTCCCGTGCCAGGTGTTCAGGTAGATCTGGTCGTCGCGCTTGTCGAACAAGGGCGGGAAGGTGACGTTGTTCACGAGGTACTTGCTGGTGGCCAGCGCCCGATAGTAGGCCGCCGACCGGTACCGCACGCTACGCACACGCGGATCGCCGAAATCCATCGGCTCACGCAGCGCCCAGACCAGCGGAAGTTGCGTGTGCTCGAGCAGATACTCCGCGATCGCGGCGGGATTGCATGCCGGCGCCGAGCCTTCGTAGGACTCGAGCAGCACTTCCTCGGACAACGGCAGACGCCGCCATCGCGCGTACACCCGCTGGGCCGCCGCCCGTGCCACGTTTCGAACGCCGCTCACGTGCCGAAGGCTACCCATAGGCTTGCGGCGTGAAGGTTGTGCATCTGATCTCCAGCAGCGGTGTCTACGGCGCGGAGAAGATGGTGGTCGGCTTGTGCGAGGCCCTTCCGCAGTTCGGTGTCGACGCGACCCTCGAGGTGTTCGACAACCAGCACAGCCGCAACGTGGACGTGGCCGAATTCGCACAGGCCGCGGGGGTCCCCGTCAGGCTGCTGCGCTGCGGCGGACGTTTCGACCCCGGCGCCGTGCGCCGTCTGCGTGCCGACCTGGCCGACGTCGATCTACTGCACACCCACGGATACAAGGCGAACCTGTACGGATTCCTGGCCACCCGGGGATCCCGCGTGCGGATCGTGGCGACGAACCATCGGTTCGACACCGGCCCGCACAACCGGTTGGACGGCCCGATCCTGCGCCGCGTCGACGCCGTCTTCGCGGTCTCCGACGAAGCCAGGGACAGCCTGCGCTCGGAGTACGGCATCGCCCACGCGTTGACGATCCCCAACGGGGTGGATCCACGCGCCTTCGACGCAGCGACCCCCAGTCTGGACCTCACGCATCCGATCGTGGCGATGGTTGCCCGGCTGGCCCCGGAGAAAGCGCCGCGGGACTTCCTCGCGGTCGCCGCCGCTCTCCCAGACACACACTTCGCGATCGTGGGGGACGGGCCGCTGCGCGAAGAACTGATGCATCGAGGCCGGTCCGAACGTGACTTCGCCGGTTTCCGCGACGACATGCCCGGCGTCTACGCGAGCCTCGATGTCCTGGTCCAGCCCTCGTACCGCGAGGGCATGCCGATGACGATCCTGGAGGCGATGGCCAGCGGTGTCGCCGTGGTGGCCACGCGGGTCGGTGCTGCCGCAGACGTGATTGAGGACGGCCGGACGGGACTTCTCGTGGAGGCCGGCGACGTCGACGGGTTGATCGCTGCGGTGCGCTCGCTGCTCGACGATCCGCAGGGCCGCGCCGAGATGGGAGCTGCCGCCAGCGTGCCGTGGCTGAGGCGTTCACCGTGGACGCGATGGCCGGGCGCTACGCCGAGCAGTACCGCCGGGTGCTCAGTCGGTGAGGTGCGTCGCTGGAAGCGCCAGCGGCAAGCGAATGGCCTGCTGGTTGCCGAATGACCAGTAATCTGAAGGCTATTGCGCAACTACCGGGCCATCGGAGGTTCCCGCCGGCGCCGTGAGCCCTCTGGGCAGCAACCAGGTGATCGCGAACAGCAACGCTGCCTAGAAGCGGAACCAGCCGCCGCGAGGACGCGGAGGGCAGGCACAACGCTGGTCGGCGGGCACGTGGCCGAGAACGGCTTCCACGTGGTTTCCGCAGCCCGAGTAGGTGGCCTTCTTACAGGTCGGGCAGGTTGCGGGACTGCACATAGATCCAGGTCTCCTTCGTGACGACGTAATACCCCAGGAGGGTATCAGACCGACTCGTCGGGGCGACCTGATGCTGTCCACCAGTTCGGCCGATGCCGAGCCAGCCCCGATCCGGACCGCCCTGTGTGTGATCGCCATGGGCTGCTGACCCGGGCGAGACCTGTTTCGCCCATGCCGCCGGCCGGACAAGGAGTAGCGTGGGGTCATGCAGAGCCAGGCGTACATCTCCCAGGAGCAAGAGGCGGGGGCGCACAACTACCACCCGTTGCCAGTCGTCGTCCGGGAGGCGGAGGGCTCCTGGGTCACCGACGTGGAGGGCCGGCGCTACCTGGATTTCCTCAGCGCCTACTCGGCCCTCAACTTCGGGCACCGGCATCCGCGGCTGGTCGGTGCCGCCCACCGACAACTGGACCGCTTGACGCTGACGTCACGGGCCATCCACTCCGACCAACTCGGGCCGTTCTGCGCCGAGATCACCGACCTGCTCGGAATGGACCGGGCGCTGCCGATGAACTCCGGGGCCGAAGCCGTCGAGACGGCCATCAAGACCGCACGGGCCTGGGGATACCGGAACAAGGGCGTCGCCCACGACGATGCTGTCATCCTGGTCGCCCGGAACAACTTCCACGGACGCACCACCACGATCATCTCCTTCAGCGACGACCCCGTGGCTCATGACGACTTCGGTCCGTACACGCCGGGTTTCCGGGAGGTCGACTTCGGCGACCTGGATGCACTCACCGAGGCCCTCGAGGATCCGAATGTCGTCGCATTCCTGGTGGAACCGATCCAGGGCGAGGCCGGTGTCGTCGTGCCACCGGACGGCTACCTGCCGGGCGTCGCTGCGGCGTGCAAGGACGCGAACGTGCTGTTCATCGCCGACGAGATCCAGTCCGGGCTCGGGCGTACGGGCTACACGCTGGCGGTCGACCACGAACAGGTCAAGCCCGACGTGGTGCTGCTCGGCAAGGCGCTCGGTGGCGGCATCGTCCCGATCTCCGCGGTGGTCTCCCGTGATGATGTGCTCGGCGTACTGAACCCCGGTGAACACGGGTCGACGTTCGGCGGGAACCCGTTCGCGCTGGCCATCGCCCGTGAGGTGATCGTGCTGCTGGCCACCGGGGAGTACCAGCGGCGCAGCGCGGAACTCGGCGAGCACATGTTGTCCCGGCTGCGCACCGAGGCCCCCGCTTCGGTCGCGGAGATCCGCGGCCGGGGTCTGTGGGCAGGTGTGCAAGTGTCTGGCGAATACGCCCCGGTGCGCCCGCGCTGTGAGCAGGCGCTGGAGCTCGGAGTCATCGTGAAGGACACGCATGCGACCACGCTGCGCCTCGCTCCGCCGCTCACGATCGCGTCCGACGACCTCGACCACGGACTCGACGTGATCCTCAAGGTCCTGAGCTGAGGTGCCGGATACCGTCCACGCCTTCACCGACGGCGCCTGCTCCGGCAACCCGGGACCAGGGGGGTGGGGGGTGGTCCTGCGATGGGGCGACCACGAGAAGGAACTGTTCGGCGGTGAGACCGACACGACGAACAACCGCATGGAACTCATGGCGGCGATCTCGGCGCTCGAGTCCCTGACGCGCGAATCGAAGGTGGTCGTCACGACCGACTCGACCTACGTGATGAAAGGCATCACCACCTGGGTGCGCGACTGGAAACGCCGCAACTGGATGACGGCCTCCCGCAAGCCGGTGAAGAACGTGGACCTGTGGAAGCGTTTGGATGAGGCAGTCGCGCGCCATCAGGTCAGCTGGGAATGGGTGAAGGGGCACAGCGGCCATCCGGAGAACGAACGGGCCGACGAACTGGCCAGGCGCGGGATCGCCGACCTGCGGACGTAGGGCGGCGAGATCGCCTACCCGGCCTCGAGATCTCGGCGTTCTCGTTCGTCGGTCAAAGCACCGCGCGCCTGTTCCAGGGTGAAAGTCCGTTCGGCACGGGCACGGCCGATGAAGGCGACCGCCCAGTGCCCCAGCGTGGACAGTTTGGCCCGGAACCCGACCAGGTACAGGATGTGGATGAACAACCACGCGACCCACGCGAGGAATCCACGCAGTTCCAGGCTGCCGACGTTGGCCACCGCCCGGAATCGGGAGATGGTCGCCATGCTGCCCTTGTCGAAGTAGTTGAACTGCGTCGGTTCAGGTTTGCCGTCGATCCGTGCGCGGATCTTCTTGGCACTGAACGTGGCGCCCTGCATCGCGACCTGAGCCACCCCGGGCAGGTCGTCCAGGGCGATCATGTCCCCGATCACGAAGACCTCGTCGTGGCCCGGCAGCGTGAGGTCGGGTCGCACCTGAACGCGTCCGGAACGATCGAGCCCGGCGCCGGATTGTTCGGCGAGTTGCCGGCCCAGTGGCGAGGCGGCGACTCCGGCGGCCCACAGCACGCAGCGCGAGGCGATCCGCTGGGTCGAACCGTCGCGGTACTTCACCGTCACACCGGATGCGTCGACGTCCTCGACCATGCCCTGCAGTCGGACGTCGATGCCCATCCGCTCGAGTTGCTCGCCGGCCTTGCGCGACTGCTTGGGGCCGAAGGAGGCCAGCACGCCATCGCCTCCCTCGACCAGTACGACCCGCGAGTCGCGGGGATCGATCCGGCGGAAGTCGCGCTTGAGGGTTCGGTGTGACAACTCCACGATCTGCCCGGCAAGTTCGACACCGGTCGGTCCGGCCCCGACCACGACGAACGTCATCCAGGGCTCCGCGTCGGCATCATCGCGCTGCAGCTCGGCCATCTCGAAGGCGCCGAAGACCCGGGCCCGCAGTTCCAGGGCGTCGTCGATGCTCTTGAGCCCCGGTGCGAACGGCTCGAACTCGTCGTTGCCGAAGTACCCGGTGGTGGCCCCGGCCGCGACGATCAAGGAGTCGTATTCCGTGACTGTCTGCAGAGCGCCCACCGACGACGTCACCGTTCGGGCTGACAGATCGATGCTGCGTCACGTCGCCGAGCAGCACCTCGACGTTGTCCTGCCGTTTGAGGATCTCGCGCGTGGCCGGTGCGATCTCACCTTGCGAGAGGATCCCGGTCGCCACTTGGTACAGCAGGGGCTGGAACGTGTGGTGGGACACCCGGGAGATCAAGGTGACGTCGGCATCGGCGCGTTTCAGGCGCTTGGCGGCGAACAGGCCACCGAAGCCGGAGCCGATGATCACGACGCGGTGTTTGGCAGTCATACCTCGACTGTGCCAGGTACGCCGACACCCATACCGCGTGCATGGCAGATTGGGCTGCGTGAACATCGTGCTGATCGGGATGCGCGGGGTGGGCAAGACGAACATCGCGCGCCGGGTGTCGTTCCTCACCAAACGCCCCGACATGTCCACCGACATCCTGGTGGAGTACGAGAGTGGGCTGAAGATCCCGCAATTCGTCGAGCGGTTCGGTTGGGCGGCCTTCCGGCAGGCCGAATACGACGTCATCAAGAAGTTGAGCGAACTCGACGGGCTCATCATCGATGCCGGTGGGGGCGTCGTGGTGGACCTCGACGACCACGGCGACGAGGTGTACAGCGATCGAAAGGTCGCCTCGCTGCGCGCTGGTGGGTCCATCGTGTTCCTGCGCGGGGACATCGATCGGTTGGCCGCGAAGGTGCAGCGTGACCCGAGTCGTCCGACGCTGGACGCACGGCGTTCGGCCGGTGCTTTGATGCGAGCCCGGATGCCCTACTACGAGGCGGCCGCGGACTGGGTCATCGATGTGGAGGGACGGCAGCGGTCCGACATCGCTGCGGAGATCGCCAAGCGATATTCGTGAATCCGGCGCCGCTTTCGATACGGTAGGTTTCACGGGCGCATCCAGCCCGGGGAGGACCACCATGCCGATAGCTGTACCGATCGTCGCCGGAACCGCCATCCGCGGCGTCGCAGCCACCTTGATGATGCGGCGCGTACTGGAGCGGCATCCGAACGCGTTCCTCATCACGCTGGCCAGCTTCGGGGTCACCCTGCCGCTGCACAAGTCGCAGGAGCACATCTCCGAGGACATCCAGCGTGGTCTGCACCGACAGGGCCGCGATCCCGACTCGCCGGTCGTGCTCGTGGGGCACTCCCAGGGCGCCCTGGCCTCGCTGAGGTACGCCGTCGACCACCCCAATCAGGTCCTCCACGTGGTCAGTGTCGGTGCTCCCTGGAACGGCTCGCACAGCGCGAAGCGCGTTGCCCGACTGCTCCGCTGGGCGCCGCGCGACATCACTCCTGCGCTGACCGACATGGCTGAGGGCTCCCCGTTCCTCGCCCAGTTGCACGACGACCTGCCGACCATCGCGGACCGGGTCACCAACATCTACAGCACCCACGAACTGTTCATGACGCCCTACACCGCCGCACACATCGACGTGCCCGGTGTGGTCAACCACCTGATCGCGACCGAATCGGAGTACCGCAGGCACCTGGCCGCCTATCCGGAACTGCCGGTCGACGGGCACATCGAGGGCCGGATCACGCACCTCGGCGAGATGAGCGCGCCGGAGGTCCGGGCGGTCATCTGGGCGAAGGTGGAGGAGATCGCTGATCAGGTACGCCGCGGGGAGATCGGCGGCACAGAGCGTCCCGCATAGGTCTGCCGCAGTTCGGCCGCCCCGGAGCGGGACGGCGGGCCAGTGGATAGCCTGGCACCCATGTCACAGCAGCGATCCGCCCGGAGTATGGCCCTGCTGGTTCTGATCGCGGTCATCGGCCTGGCGGTGGGATACCCCTTCTTCATCGCCGTGAGATCGCTCGTGGACTATCTGTGGGGTACCGAGGGCCTCTGGTCGGGTCCGGTCCCGGTCGCCTTCATCGTCATCACGCCGATCGTCGCCGGTGCCCTGGTGGCAACCATCCGCAGCCGGTGGCGCGGCGGCCACGACCCGCTGGCCGGAATCCAAGCTCGGACCGGTTTCCGCGCGTGACTACCCGAGCCTGATCGGGGCGGTTCTCGTGAGCCTGTTCGGCGGACTCGTGCTGGGTCCCGAGGTTGCGTTGGTGTTCACCGGAGGTGTCATCGGCACGGTGCTCGCCCCCCGTCTCAAGGTTCCCGCCGGCACTGCGGCCGTGGCCGGGGCCGGGGGTGCGATCCTCGCCTTGTTCGTCGCTCCCGGGGCCGGCGGAGCCGCTTCGTCAACCGCCTACTCGTACGCGGCACCCGACCTCGCGGCCGCGCTGATCGCGACCATCGCCACCTGCGCCTTGATCGCGTTGTCCCGCTTGATCGGGATGATGGGTCCGGCGAAGACCGTTTCGTGGGCTTGGCTGCTCGGCGGGGGCGCCGCGGTGGGCGTGATCGCGGCTGCGTATCAGGTCCTCACCGACCAGAGCGTGCAGTTGGTCCTCACCAGTGGTGAGCAGATGGTCAAACCACTGCTCGCGCTGGACTCGACCGGGCTGATCGCTGCGACGGTAGGCAGTCAAGATGGTCGTCTACGGGTTGAGCGTCGCCGCCGGCTTCCGGGGTGGCCCGTACTTCCCGGTCATCTTTGCCGGAGCGGGCGCGGGCGCGGTCACCGCAGCCGTCATGGGTGCGGATCCGCAGGCCGCCGTAACCGCTGGGATCGTGGCATCCGTCGTCCATCTGGCACATTCCAAGTGGCCCGTGACGATAGTGCTGGGTGTGGTGATCGCCTTCCTCGTCGGCGGCTGGCTACTCACACCGGTCGGGCTGGTGGCAGCAGTGCTGGGCCGTGTCATCCCGAGGCTCGACCGGCGGGAAGCGACGCCGGTGGTCGCAGCAGCAAGTTAGTCGGCGGGCTCCTGCCGCGCCAGGCCCCGCGCCGCGCATCATGCGTTGGAGTTGGGTACGGGCGTTGGACATCGGCACATCCGTTGGACAAAGAACGGCCGCGCAACTCCACCGCCTGTGCGGTTCTCCAACGGTTGTACCTAACTCTCACGGCTGTCCGCGGGGGTCGGGATGCAGTGAGTCCCGCCCCAGGGCGGTAGCAGGTCGGATCGCCGAGCGAGCCGCGGTGCCGTCAGGCCTGCGTGTTCTCCGTGAGTCTGCGCTTCGCGCCTGAGCGGGCAGCGGCCACCAAGACCCGGGCCAGGGCGGTCAGCAGCGTCAGGCCCACCACCATCTGCACCATGACCGCGATCATGCCTGCGTCGGAGGTCGCCGTGATGTCACCGAAACCGGTGGTCGACAGGATGGTCATGGTGAAGTACAACGCGCTCACCTTGTCCAAGGGAACGTTGAAATTGGCCGGGTTCGTCGCGCTCATCGTGGCGTAGGCCATAGCGAAGGTCGTGACCATCGCCGTGACCATCACCGACAGAGCGAGAACGCCGGTACGCAGGGGGCGGGCTGAGCGATGGACCCGGAGCATCGCCCAGATACCGACCGCGATGTAGATCAATGCGATCAACGCGATGCTGATCCCGACCGCCAGGGGGGATTCGTCGCTGGTGGGGACTGGAACGAGCATGTAGAGCCAGACGATCGCGGCGACCAGCACCACGGCACCCACAAGAGCGGGGGCACCGGCCCGTATGAGGCTGCGGGTGGACAACTCAATGGCGTTGGTCATCTCTAGCATGTTGGCACACCTGCGCGGCGGGTATTCCACCAGTCACCGGTGCTGCAGCGGTCGCCAGTGATCGACCGGGAGGAACGCCCTTCGCAGCAGTTCCGCCGCGGCCTGTCGCACCTGTGGCACGAACGCGGCTGGCGAGCGTCCCACGGCCGTCGGCGGAATCCGGACCTGCAGTGCCCCGGGCTGGATCTCGAACACTGCTGGTGCGTGGAGTTCCTCTGCTTCGCCGTCGACGCCGGCGGCGATCGGGTTGTCCGAATCGACCTCGAATCGTGTGCTGGTCCAGGCGCTGAAGTCGGATGCGGTGTTGAGCAGGCCCAGTGCCGCACGAGCAAGCATGTCGGTGACTCCGGCCGGGCTGCCCAGTTCGACGGTGATAACGCCCAACGTCCCCGAGTCGAGCCGGGGACGTCCCCCGGCCCCCCGGAATTCCATCAAGTACGGGTTGTTCGACACGTGAACGACATGCACGGTGCTGTGTGGCAGACCATCCGGTCCGGTGAAACGTAGATCCGGGGGGTTCTCGACGAGGCTGGGTAGTTCATCGATCGCCGTCTCAAGCTTGCGGTCGCGGTAGTTCGCGCTTTGCACGACTCCGCCGTATATGCCCATGGACACGTTGTTGAGAAACGCCGTCCCGTTGACCCGTGCCATGTCCACCGTCTGCAATCGCGCCGGTCCGAAAGCGTCCAGCGCCGCGAGCGGATCGCCCCGGTCCAGGCCCAGGTCCATGGCGAAGTGGTTGCGCGTCCCGGCAGGGATACAGACCATCTGCACCCCGGCCCGACTGACCAGATCGGCGACCACGGCCAGCGAACCGTCTCCGCCGGCGACTCCCACCACATCGGCTCCTTTGGCCAGCGCCGCTCGGGTCAGGTCGCCCAGGTCCGCGCCCGGCCCGAACCGGTGGCATTCGATCCCCCTGGCGGTGGCGATCTCCATGAGATCGAGGTGTTTGGCCTTTCCGCCCCCGGACAGGGGATTGATCAGCAGGACCGGTTTGCGCGCTGCATCCACTGGCACACCCGGTGGCGCGATCTGGGCCCGGGAACGCCGATCCACACCGAGCGCGTACTGGCCCAAGGGCAGCGAAGCGGCGATTGCGAACCCCCCCAGCACCATCGACCAGCCCTCACTGTGCCCCCCGACGGCCGCGATGAGAGCTACCGCCAGCAGGCCCGCGGCAACCCATGCGGCCCGATTGCGCTGCTCTCCGCGCACAGTCAGGGCGAACCAGCCGAATCCGATCGCGGCCGCCAGCGCTACAAGGGCGAGCAGGATCGCGAAGGGGCTTTCGGCGAATCCTCGCGCCACGGCCAGCAGGCCGACGCTGAGGGCCAGCAGGGCGCCGATGGCCGCTGCTCTGCGGCGAAGCGCGAACGAGGCGTGGCTCACGGCCAGCGCTTTGAGACCAGGTCGGCGGTCGACTGTCCGATGCCCATCCCGATCAACGCGCCCGCGGCCACATCGGCCGGGTAGTGAACACCGGTGTGGATGCGCGAATACGCGACGGCAGTGGCCAGGATCCGCAGGCCGATCCCGGTCCACGGCATCGTGTCGGAGACGCTCTGCGCGAAAGCGAATGCTGAAGCCGAGTGCCCCGATGGGAACGAGGTCGAGGTCGGCATTCTGACGTGCCGATTGACGTCCTCTTCGGCGCGCAGCGGGCGATCCCGGTGGAAGACCCGCTTGACGCCCTGGTTCACGACCCCGGAGGTCAAGCCCACGGCAACCATGCCCGTCACTGCGGCCCGCCTTCCGGTAGGCCCGCCGAAGCCCGAGAGCAGGGCGGCACTGGCCATCCACAGACGGGAGTAGTTGGCCGCTTTGCTCAGCCGGCGCAGGGCTAGGTCGACCGCGGGCGAACCTGCCTGCCCAATGGCTTCGTACAGTTCACGATCCGTCTCCCGCAGTCCCGGCATGCACTGATCGTTACACAGGACATCCCCCGCCGGGTGGCCTCGGTGCCTCCTGTCGCTTCGAGGCTGACGAACAAGGCCGTTGCCCTCAGCCGGGGATCAATCCGCTTGACGTCAACCAGGCGCGGGTCAACTCCAAGCCCGCGTCGAGGGACACCTCCGGGCGCCATTCCAGCAGGTCGGCGGCCTTGTCGATGCTGTACGTGCCGCGGCGGTCGGCCAGGTATCGCACCGCCGCGGGACTGAGTTCAATGGTGCGGCCGAGCCGGTTCGCGACGCCGGCCTGGGCTGCGGCCGCGGCGAGCATCACCGAGCGAGGCGCCCTCGGAACGGACCTGCGCCCCAGCATGCGGGCGTAGTGGTCGAAGTAGTCCCGGGTCGGTATGCCCACACCGCCGGACAAGGTGACGATCTGGCCTGCGGCGGTGTCGCTGTCCAGGGCGCTGATGATCCCGCGCACGACGTCGGACACGTACACGGGACTGTGCAGCCCGGTGGTCGGTACGGCTACCCGGCGACCCTTGATCATCTGCACCGGGAGCAGCGTCCAGGGCCGACTGCCGGGCCCATACACATCGCCCGGCCGCACGATGCGCACATCGATGCGGGATCGCAGATGCGCGTCGAGGCTCAGGTGTTCGGCGGCGATCTTGGTGTCCGCGTACGGCACCCCGGTGGGTCGGGTTGGGTAGTCCTCCGTCACGCGGTCGGGAAAATCATTGCCGAACACGGTCACGCTGGACAGCAGCACGAACCGCTTGGCGCCGGCATCCGCCGCCGCATTGATCACGTTCCAGGTGCCCAGCGTGTTGACCCGCCAGAAGTGCTCGGTCGACGACGGCATCCCGACCATCGCCGCGGTGTGGATCACGGCGTCGAGGCCGGCGAATTCCCCCTGCCAGCCGCCCGTTTCGGCGATATCGGCGTTGAGATCGGCCCCTGAGACGTCCAGACCGACGACCTGATCGCCACGCGCGGCGAGTGCGTCGACCAGCGCGGAGCCGATGAACCCGTTCGATCCCGTTACGACTACCTTCACGGCCGCCAGCCTACGGCGGGTGGGCAGCCCGCGCGCCAGATCACCGCCGAGGTGGCAACGGAAGGGTGGTTGCGCCCTCGGACGGTGAGCCCGGCCACCTGCTCAGGTAGTGCCGGCGCGCGCCGAACACTCCTGTGTTTCGGCGGCCGGGCGGCACGAATTGAGCACCTCAGGTCCGCCGCGGTAGCACCAGGGCGGGCACCGGTGTCGCCCGGACCAGTTTGTAGGTCATGTCCCCGAGGAACACCCGCCGCAGCACTCCGCCGCGGGAAGAGGCCAGGACGAACAACTCGTCACCGTCCCAGTCGAATCTCTGGACGGCCGACGACGCGTCGTCACCCACCGTCGTCTGCGCATCCGCCCCGGTGCCGAGGTCGCGCAGGGCGTCTTCGAGGGCGGCTTGGGCGTCCTCGGCGAGTTGGCGGGAGACAAGGCCTTCGGTGTCGAATGCCAGCGGGCTTCCCATGACCCTGTGGCGCAGCAGAATCGTCAGAGCTGTCAGCCGGCGGCCGTCGAGGTGGTCCGCTGCCCACCGAAGTGCGGTACGGCTCTCCGGGGTGTCCTGGAACGCGACGACCAGTCGCCCCAGAGCATCGGGACGCACCCGGCGATATCCAGTGGTCGCCAGAGCCACCGGGACGTGGCTGCCGTGCAGGAGTTGGTCGGCCGTCGAGCCGATCAGGAACCGCCCGTTGGCCGATCCGGGGGCGCTGCCGATGACGATCAGGTCGGCGTCCACCGCCTCGGCCAACTCGATCAAGCCGACACCGCTGGACCGGTGGCCGTGCACGGCGCTGGTGAACTCGGTGAGCCCCCAGCGGTCGGCGTCGCGCCCCACATCGGCGAGGATCTCGACCGCTTCGCTGCGCAGGTAGGCGACCCACTCCGCGTCGACCTTGGTCTTCCCCGCGGGATCGGCGGGCGCCGGGAATATGTTGCCCAGCACGACCTCGGCCGCGAAGCCGGCCTGCAGCACCGATGCCAGGGACATCGCGTCGGCGGCGGACGCGTCAGGGGTCACCCCCACCAGGATCCTCATCGGTCACTGCACCACCGGCGGTTCGGGATCCTGTTCCCAACTCTGTGCCTTGCCGGTGGCCAGCCGTGACCGGCGGAAGCCGTACGTGAAGTAGATGATCATCCCGAGAGTGAGCCAGGCCGCGAACACGATCCACGTCACCCGGTCCAGGGACAGGATCAGGTACAGACACCCGATCACCCCCAGGATCGGCGTGACCGGGAAGAAGGGTGTCTTGAAGGAGCGCTCCATGTTGGGCCGGCTGCGGCGCAGACTGATGACACCGGCGTTCACGATCATGAACGCGAACAACGTCCCGATGGACGTGGCCTCCGCCAACTGACCCAGCGGGACCATCGCCGCCAGGATCGAGATGATGATCGTCACGATGATCGTGTTGTTGATCGGCGTCTGGGTGCGCGGGTTGACCTTGGTGAACGTCTTGGGTAGCAGGCCGTCGCGGCCCATCGCGAACAGGATTCGGGTCTGCCCGTACATCGTCACCAGCACCACGGAGAAGATCGAGACCACCGCACCCAGGGCGATGATCGTGCCCGCCCAGGTGCTGCCGGTCACGTCGTTGGCGACCTTGGCCAGGACGGCCTCGCCGCTCTGGCCCTCGTAGTCCGAGGGCTGGCCACCGTTGGCACCGATCACTGCGATGGTGACCAGCAGGTAGAAGATCGTGACCACGATAAGTGATCCGATGATCGCCAGTGGGAGGTCGCGCTTGGGGTTCTTGGCCTCCTCCCCGGCGGTCGAGGCGGCATCGAAACCGATGTAGGAGAAGAACACCTGCCCGGCGGCGGCGCCGACACCCGCGATCCCCAGCGGCAGGAACGGCTCGAAGTTTCCGCCGTCGAATGCGGTGAACGCCACCACGCAGAAGAAGATCAGGATGCCGAGCTTGATGAGGACCATGATGTTGTTGGTCTTGGCCGACTCGCTGACCCCGCGCAGTAGCAGGAACATGCAGGCGACGACGACGAAGACTGCCGGCAGGTTGAACACCCCGCCGTCCTCGCCTGGCGGGTTCGCGATGGCGGCGGGCAGTTGGATGCCGAACGCGCTGAGGAACTCGTTGAGGTACTGCCCCCAGCCCACCGCGACCGCGGACACCGAGACGCCGTACTCCAGCATCAGGCACCAGCCGCAGACCCACGCGATGACCTCGCCGAGGGTGGCGTAGGCGTAGGAGTAGGAAGACCCCGACACCGGGATCGTCCCGGCGAGTTCGGCGTACGACAGTGCTGAGAACGCACACACCACGGCCGCGAGGATGAACGAGATGATGACCGCCGGACCAGCCTTGGGAATCGCCTCTCCCAGGATGACGAAGATGCCGGTACCGATGATGCTGCCGACGCTGAACATCAACAGCGCGAACAGCCCCATGCTGCGCTTCAGTCCACCGTGGTCGCCCTCCTCCACGATGTGGTCGGGATTCTTGACGCGCATCAACTGCTTGAGCATCGGTTGATTGCTGGACATCGCCGCTCCCGTCCTGGACCGGCATTCGACCGGTCATCGGCGCTACCGTACTGGCCTGGAAGGGCGCATTGCATCGTGGCGGGAGACGGATATGAAGTTGGTAATCGGGGTGGCCGACGACGCCACGTCCGTGGACGCGGTGGCCTTCGGGGCCACGGTCGCGCGCACGTTCGACTCCCATGTCTCGATCGTGACGGTCAGTTCCACGGCCGACGAGTACATCAACGACCACCTCGACCCGCGCTGGCAGAAGCGCCGCGGCGACGAGAGCGCCGAACTCGTGGAGCGGATGGCCGAGCAGCTCTCAGCGGAGTACGGGGTCACCGCGCAGACCGTGGTGCACCATCACCGCTCATTGGGGCAGGGCTTGTCCGAGATCGCCGCAGCCTTGCACGCCGATGCCGTCGTGGTCGGCAGTGGTCCGGGGGGCTCTTTGGGGCGGTTCGCAATGGGCAGCACCACGAACCAGTTGCTCCACCACTGCACAACTCCGCTGCTGCTGGTGCCGTCGGGGTACGTTCGTCACCCCGTGGACCGGGTCCGGCGGGTCATGGTCGGATTCGCGCAGGGCGATGAGGGCCAGATGGCCTTGGCCCGGGGGCTGGAAATCGCCCGCGCGGGTCAGATGCCCTTGAAAGTCATGACGATCCTCGTGCGGCACCGGATGTTCGGATCCCAATTGGGCGCGGACGCCGAAGGCGACGTGCTGACGGGGTCACTGGAGATGCTGCGCGGCTACCAGCAGGAGGCGCTCGACCGGCTCGACACTTCCGGCGTGGAGATCTCCACCGACGTGCTGGTGGGCGATTCTCCGCTCGAGGCCATGGAACGGGAGGAATGGGAACCGACGGACCTGCTGGTGGTCGCGTCGGCTGGCGGTGGTTTGTTGCGCCGGGTCTTCCTGGGGGACACCACGTTCAAGATCCTGCGCGCGTCCCGGGTGCCGACCCTGGTGCTGCCGCGGCACCACGAGGGCTAGCGCGTTTCGGGGCGGGCTGGGGCCGGCGGCCGTGCCACTGCTGGCCGATGTCGCCGGCGGTGGATGGTTGTTCTGCCGGGGGAGCATCGCATCACCGGGGCGTGGACCCGGCCTACGTGGGCCCCATCGCCTTCTTCGCGGCCTGCGCGGCCTTGTCGATGTGGCTCATCTTGTCGGGCGCCTTCTGCTTCGCCTTCGCTGCAACCTGGTCGATGCCTGCGTTGAACTTGTCGGAGTGCTGCGACGCCAACTTCTGGGCCTGCTTGGCCCACTGTGAGAATCCCATGTGCTCGCTCCCTTTCTCTCACAGTACAGACGTAATCAAATTCCTGCAATACAAAGCAGGTCTAGTGGGCGAGCCACCGGGCGCAGGCCCGCTCTGCCATCGCCGTGATCGTCCACGACGGGTTGACGCCCACGTTCTCCGGCATGACGGACCCATCCATCACGCGCAGGCCCGGGTACCCGTGCACCTGCAGATCGGTGTCCACCACCCCACTGTCCCGATCCGGTCCGAGCACCGCACCGCCGAGGATGTGGGCCGTCGCGCCCATCCCCAGGAGGCTGTCGAGCACCGTCGCGTACGCGCGGCCGCCGCTCACCTCAGCGACTGCTTCGCCGGCGGCATCGGCCTCCGGCAAGGACACCGGCACCGGCTCGACACCTGCCGGTATCTGTGAGCGCAGCGCCCAGCCCATCGGACTCTTGCGGTAGCTCAACGCCATCTCGTTGTCCGCGCGCTGCATGACCGTGAGGATCGTGATGCGCTTGTGCCAGTCCTTCGCCCGTGCGTTGGCCGACGCCACCCCCGGCTGGGTCAGCATCGCCCGCAGGGTCTCGCGCCGTCTGTCGCCGCTGACCAAGGGACTGAGGTACCAGCGCATGAATCCGTAGGACTTCGGGAAACGGTTGTTCGTGACGTGCGTGTCCGCGTTGGGGTAGAAGTCGCTGGAGATCGTGGCCCCGTGCGTGACGTCGGTGCCCGGCGGGTGAAGGATCGCGGAGAACGCCTCCGAATTGGTCCGGACGCGTCGGCCCAGCATCGGTGACAGGTCGGGCAGCGTCTTCCAGCGGTCGCGGCACGCCGACAGCAACTCCACGGTGCCGAGGACCCCTGCGGCCACGACGACTTCCTCGGCCTCGACGCTCGAGACCTCCCGGGTCAAGGGATTGCGGACAACCACCCGCCAGCCGTCATGTCAGCGGAACCAGGATCTGTGCCTTGGACAACGGGAGTATCTGTGCGCCGAGTTCCTCGGCTTGCGCGAGGTAGGTGCGATCAGTGGAGTTCTTGGCGCCGTGCGGACAGCCGGTGATGCATTGCCCACAGGCGATGCAGTCGGCGAATGAGATCCCCTGGTACGTCGCACCGTACGTGTCGCCGACCCCGAGGTGCTCGGCTGCCGCCTGTAGCCACTCGTCCTGGATCCCGCGCTGCGGGTTGCGTTCGCGACCGAGCATGCGGGCGGCCTCGGCGAAGTGGGGTTCGAGCTCAGTGGCCCAGTCGATCCCGGCCGCGGTCCAGCCGCGGCCGGCGTAGTCCTTGGGCTTGAGCATGACGGCGGCGTACACGATGGAACCGCCCCCGACGCCCACGCCGCCGACGATCGTCAGATGGCGCAGCAGGGTCTGCCGGAAGTAGCCATGCAGGCCCAGCGCGGGCTCCCACAGCAGCGCCCGGGTGCTTTGGGCGCCGGCTTCCAGATCGGCGGGGGTCAGCCGGCGGCCCTGTTCGAGCACGACCACCCGCTTGCCCGCTTGGGCCGCCCGCAACGCAGCCACGCTGCCACCGAATCCGGACCCGATGACCGCGACGTCGAAGGTAGCCATGCCCCGATTATCGACCCGCGCCACTTTCGCATGGGCCACCCATGGCCGTTGAGCGCCGTTAGCGGGCCAGAACGCGCGGTGAGGTCCTACCCGTGCGTGACCCCCGCCGGCTCAGGGCGTCAGGACCTCGCGCAGCAGCCCGGTCACCTCGTCGTGGGCCAGCAGCGAGAGGTGATCACCCCGGACGACACTCGAGCGGGCCCCGCGGTGGTAGGCGCTGCTCGGAGTGACCATGCCGTCGCCGACCACCGGTGCCAGCACTGCGATCACGGCGTGGTGGCGTACGTGGCCGGGCAACTCGATGACGGCGGTGTTGTCGATGAACTCGGTGTCGACGTCACCGTGCCAGTCCCCGGGACTCATGGCTCCGAACCGCAGGTCCTTGATCCCCTGGCTGCGCCGTTGACCCAGGCGCACGATCGGTTCGGCCGAGCGGAACCTCTGTCCCATCGCCAGCGAGCGCGCCGCGAACCTCTCCAACGGCGCACCAGCGTGTGGGCTGCCGAGGGTGACGAGATCGCTTACGAGTCGCACCCAGTGACTGTCCGGCGCATGAGCGATGGCGCTGCGGGCGACCAGGCCGCCCATCGAGTGCCCGACCACGACCAGGCGCTGCGTGCCCGTAGCACCGACGACGTCCTCGAGCAGCTCGGCGAGGTCTGCACCGTTGTCGGCGATGAGTCGACCGGTGTTGTAGCGCACGAGGACGTGCGGGCCGAGGTCGAGGTATTCGGGGCTCCATTGGAGTTCCGTGGCTCCGAGGCCGTGGACGAACACGGTGAGGGTGTCAGCGCGGGGGAGATCGGCGACATCGATGGGTGCTCCGTGTGCACGCAAACCCATCGGGGTCGTCAGTGCCGGGTCCAAGCGGTCGCCGAAAGCGGCGCCGGCTGCCGCGACGTGCGGTGCCCAGCGCGGGGACGAAACCGCCGATTCGGCGTCGGCAGGGGCTGTCCGGTGCGCCAGATCGCCGGCCAGTTCGGCCGTTGCGCGGGTCGCGGCACGGACCAGCGCGTAGACGCCGCTCTGGTGGGTGTCGATGAGGTTCATGGGGGCGGTACCCAGCGGACCCAGTGCGCGCCGGACCCGTTGCCGGCCGACCCGACTGGTGTCCTCCACCGTCGTGGTGATCTCCTCTACGGCCTTGCCGGTACTCGCGGCCAGCGCCTTGCGTTCTTCGGCGTTCATGCATTCCATGGTGTCGCGATAGCGAGCTGACTATTAGTGCCTGCCACGCCAGCGTTCGGCGATTTTCCTTGTGACGGAATGCTAAATCCGTGGGAGTTGTATCCCTTTCGGACGTTCGTGCGTCCTTACAAGTGAGACCTAGGAGGAATCACATGACCACCAACGAATCGTCGGTCGATCGCATCATTCGCGTCGTCATCGCCGCCGTCGCCTTCGTAGCGGCCTTCGCAGTCGGACTCGGCAGTGTCGGCGGGATCATCCTGGCCCTGGTCGGGGCAGTCATGCTCGTCACCGCCGCCGTCGGCTTCTGCCCGCTGTACCGCGTGTTCGGGATGTCGACCTGCAAGGTTCCGCAGCAGCGGTAGCCTGCTCTCGGTGGACGCAGCGGAACTCGCGGGGTTACTCCCCGATCAGACCCACTCCCTCTACCGCTATGTGCGATCCATCAGTCGCGACGACGCAACGGCTGAGGATCTTGTGCAGGAGACCCTGGTCAAGGCCTTGGAGAAGGCCGACACGCTGCAATCCGCCGCCCGTCTGCGGTCGTGGTTGTTCCGGATAGCGCACAACACCACCATCGACTTCTACCGCCGCCGCCGCGAAGAACCCAGCGACGACCTCGCGCTTGGAAGTCGAGCAGCGGTGGCGCGAGGACGACTACACCGTGGATGCGGCGGTCGTGGTGGCCCGCGCTGAGACCTCCGAGGAGGTCCAGGACGCGTTGGTGCGGATCCCGGTCGCCTATCGCAGTGTCGTGGTGCTGCACGACGCGCACGGATGGACCTCCCGCGAGATCGCCGACGTCATGGAACTGAGCCTCCCGGCGACCAAACAGCGATTGCGCAGGGGGCGGATGATGCTGGTGTCGGCGATGGCCCGCGGCCACGAACGCCGGGTCGCCACCTCACGGGTGCCGCTGCGGTGCTGGGACGCCCGGCGCCACGTCAGCGCCTACCTGGACGGTGAACTGCCGACGACCACGAGTGCAGCCGTGGAACGTCACCTGGCGAACTGCCCGACCTGCCCGCCGCTGTACGCATCCCTGGTGAGTGTGCGCGACGCGATGGCCGAAGGTCTGCAGGATCCCGACACGGTGGTGCCCGATGTAGTCGCGCAGCGGATTCGCATGCATCGGAGCGGACAGCCGGGAGGATAATGGAGCCATGGACGTTTCCTTGACGTTCCTCGGGGCGGCCGGCACGGTGACCGGCAGCAAGTTCCTCCTCCGCACGGACACCTCGCAGGTGCTGATCGATGCGGGCCTGTTCCAAGGTCTCAAGGCATTGCGACGTCGCAACTGGGATCCCCTGGGCCTGCCGGTGCCCAGCCTCGACGCGGCAGTGATCAGCCACGCCCATCTGGATCACTGCGGATACCTGCCGGCGTTGGTGCGGCAAGGCTTCAACGGTCCGGTCTTCATGACCGCCGACACGGCCGCGCTGGCCGAGATCGTGCTGCGGGACAGCGCCAAGCTGCAGGAAGAGGACGCCAAGTACGCGGGCAGCCGAGGCTTCTCCAAGCACCGCAAGCCCAAGCCCCTGTACGACCTCGACGATGTCGAACGGACCTTGCCGCTGTTCCGGACGGTGGATTTCGACGCGCGCGTCCCGGTCGCCGATGAGATCGCAGTACGGCTCGCGCCAGCGGGCCACATCCTCGGGTCCACCTCTCCGGTGATCACCGTCGCGGGCCGGACGGTGGTGTTCAGTGGCGATCTGGGGCGCGCGAACCATCCCTTGCTGCGTCCTCCTGCGCCACCACCAGCCGCAGATGCCATCGTCGTGGAGTCGACCTACGGCGACCGTGTGCACGCGCCCGACCCGTCGGATGAACTTGCGGACGCGATCAACCGCACGGTTGACCGGGGAGGGTCGGTGGTGATCCCGGCGTTCGCCGTCGACCGCACGGAACTGCTGTTGTTGGCCCTCGGTGATCTGCTGCGCGCCGGCCGGATTCCTGCCGTGCCGGTCTACGTGGACAGCCCCATGGCGCTTCGGGGGCTGCAGGTGTACCGCGACGCACTGCGCGAATCCCGCGGCGACCTGCGCCCGGATCTGCCCGAGGACCTCCTCGAGGAGCGCCACGTGCGTGCAGCACACACGGCCGCCGAATCCCAGGCATTGAACACCCGGCGCACCCGAGCATCATCATCTCGGCATCAGGGATGGCGACCGGCGGGCGCGTTCTGCACCACCTCAAACACATGCTGCCCGACGCGGACAACTGCGTGATCATGGTCGGCTACCAGGCGGTGGGAACCCGTGGTCGCAGCCTCGTCGACGGCGCCGCGCAGGTCAAGATCCACGGCGAGTACATCCCGGTGAACGCGCAGATCGTCGACATCGAGGGATTCAGTGTGCACGCCGACGGCAACGAGTTGATCGCGTGGCTCGGTTCTGCTGCTGCGGCACCCAAGGTCGTGTACGTCGTCCACGGCGAACCGGCCGCCGCAGCGACCCTGGCGCGGCGCATCGGGCAGGAACTGGGCTGGCTGGCGGTCGTCGCGCGTGACGGTGAGCGGGTGCGGGTCCGGTAGCCCTGGTGGTACCTGCCTGCCTGGCCGAACCTCCGGCCAGTTCAGTGCGAAAAGGCGCTGGGCGTTTCCACGTGCGTCAACTCGCCGTCGAGAATCTCGAAGACCCGGTCGGTGTACTCGACCATGCGCAGGTCGTGGGTGACCATGATGCCGGTCTTGCCGCGCTGCTTGATCTCGCGAGCGAGCAACTGCACCACCTGCCGGCCGAGTTTCGTGTCCAAAGCGGCGGTCGGCTCATCGACCAGGATCAGGTCCGGATCGTTCATCAGGGCCCGGCCGATGGCCACCCGTTGGCGCTCGCCGCCGGACAGTTGCTCGGGCACGTTCTTCGCCCTGCCGGTCAGCTCGAGCTCCTCCAGCAGTTGGTCGGCGCGCTGATGCGCCTCCTTGCGGCCGATCCGCTTCTGCAGGGTCGCGACGTACAGCAGATTCTCGCGCGCGGTCAGGAACGGAACAAGGTTGGCCGCCTGGAAGACGAACCCGACCCGCTCGGCCCGGAACTTCGTCAGGTCGCGCTTGGACAGCCCGCCGACGTCGGTGCCCGCCAGGGTGATGGTTCCGGAGCTCGGGGACAGCAGCCCGCCGATCATCGAGATCAGCGTGGTCTTGCCGGATCCCGATGGCCCCACCAGGGCGACGAACTCGCCTTGGTCGACGGCCATGGTGGCGTCACTCACGGCGTGCACCTGGTTGTCACCGGTGCCGTACACCTTGCTGACCGTGTCGACGCGAAGGATCGCTTCGGTGTGGGCGGCGGCGTCTTCGGCCGGGTCGAGGCCCGGATCGTCCGGGTGCGGGGGGACGAACGTCTCGATGTGTTCGGTCACAGTGTTCCTCCGATGGCTGTGGCAGGGTCGATGCGGGCGATACGGCGCAGGGAGAACGCAGCCCCCACGACGCCGGCCACGAGGGTGAAAACGGCGATGGTCACGAGTGTCTGTGTGCGGAACAGCGTCGGCACCTCGTCCGGGGCGATGGCCCCGAGTCCGCGGGAGGCAAGTGCCCCGATGACCACGCCGATGGCCGACGCGATGAGGGCCTGCACGATCACGCCGGCCCCGAGTTTGCGGTTGGGCGTACCCAGGGCTTTGAGGGCTGCGAACAACTCACGCTTCTCCAGTACGACCAGGGCGAAGAACAGTGCCACGACCAGAGCCGCCACGGCCAGCGCTGTGTAGATGATCGCGTTGAGCGTCGAACTCTGCTGCTCAACGCCGGGGATCGCCAGGCCGGTGTCCTCGGCGCTCAACACCGTGAGGTCGCCGATCTCCGCTTGGACCTGCTCGGCGGTCACGCCCGTGTCGGTGACCACGGCCACGGCGTTCACGTCGTCGCCGACGCCGGTGAACTCCGGGCGGACCTCGTTGCGCATCTGTCGCCAGGTGTCGATCGACGTCCACACCGTCGGCTGCAGCTGGTAGGCCGCATCGCGCACCACACCCACGACCTCGACCGACGTGCTGCCGACGCTGATCGAGTCGCCGAGTGAGACACCCTCGTCGATCAGGCTCTGGTCCACCGCCGCGGCACCGTTCTCGCCGGGTTCCGGCAGGCGCCCCTCGGTTACGGTCGTCGGCACGCCCGCACCTTGCGGGTCGACCCCGAAGATCGCCACGTCGTACTCGGCGTCGGTGGTCTGACCGGCGGTCAGCAGCACGCCCACACCCGTGGCCTGCGCGACGCCCGGGGCGTCCCGTACCTCTGCCACCTGCGTCGGGGTCATGCTCGAGCGGATCAAGGAACCCTTGGCGTCGGGGCTGAACGCGTACGCCGTGGCATTCGTGGATCGCACGGCACCGGTGGCTCCGAAGAACAGGCCGTCTGCCAACGCGCCAAGCGTGAGCACCAGGAAGACGATCAAAGACAGGGCCGCGATGATCGAGGCGAAACGCCCCCGGCCACGTCGGATTTCGGCGAAAGCCAGCATCATCGCGCACCTGCCGCTGTGAAGGGGTCGATCTTGGAGATCCGCCTGATGCTGAGCAGTCCCGCGATCAGGGAGAAGACGAGAACGGCCAGTACCGTGCCGATCACGAGTCCAGGGGACAACGACACCGGTATGCCGGAATTGAGTCCGCGGACCGCGAGAAGGGTCAGAACCACTGCGATGGCCGATGCCATCAGGACCACCACAGTGATCTGCATCGCGACCGCCGCGGAGAGCTTTGCAGTGCCCGCGCCGATCGCGCGGAGCAGGGTGAACGTCTTCATCTTCTGCACGGTCAGGATCAGGAAGAAGAAGCCGATCACGACCACCCCGATGATGAAGGTCAGTCCGACCAGGATCCCGAAGGTCTGTGAGATGGAACCGACACCGGGGATCAACGAGACGGCGTCGTCACGGGTGTAGGCCTTCGTGCCGGGGACCTGCGTTCCGATGGCGGACACCACCGTGGCCGGATCGCCGTCGGTGGCGACCGCCACCGCGTTCACCGGCACGAAGGGCACGTTCGGGTTGGTGGCCCGCACGATCTCGCCGTACAGGTCCTGCGTCATGTAGGCCGTGGGAGAGGCGTTCAACTGGGCGCCGCGTAGAAGCCCCACCACGGTCGCCTGCTGTCCTGCGGCAGTGAGGTCGAGGGTGTCGCCGATCGCGTACCCGCCCCCGTCCATGGCGACCTCGCCAGCCGTTTGTGGAAGCCGGCCTTCCGACAAGCCGGTGGGTGCTCCCGGCAGGCCCGGTTCGAAGGCGAAGACCTGCAGGTCCTCGGTGCCGTCCTGCAGGGATGCCGAGGTGGTGAGCACCGAGACCGGACCGGCGGCGGTCACCCCGTCGACCTGGCCGACCTGATCGACGACATCGGGCTGCAGACGGGAGGCCTGCAGGTTGTCGCGTGCGGTATCGGAGTAGACCAGGACCGCCGCGTCCACGCCCTTCAGGGCGCCGGTGATCGAATTGACCAGGGCGTTCGACAACGTCGTCAGCAGGAGCACGAGGAAGACCAGCAGCGATACCGCGCCGGCCAGCAGTCCGAACCGCAGTTTGGACCTGCGCATTTCGACGAGGGCGAGATTCATCCACGCCTCCGGATGCGCGACGGTGTGTCCGGACCTACCGTCGAAGTAGTTGAAGTCACGAAAAGTAAATTACTTCACCTACTGATAGTCAGCAACCTGAGGTATGGAATAGCCTGTGCGCGTGACAGTCGACCGTGATGTGCCCGTGGAGCAGTGGCCGCTGAGCCGACTGCTGATCACGGCCAGTCGGCTGGTCGAGCACGACATCGCAGTGGACCTGCGGCCGTATCACCTGACACACGCCAGCTTCGGGGTGCTGGCCCTCGTGCAAGGCGGTTCCATGTCGCAACGCCAACTCGCCGCGGCGACCCGGGTCGAGGAGCAGACGATCAGCCAGACCGTGGACCGGCTCGAGCGCATGGGCATGATCACGCGTGAGAAGGACCCTGCCGATCGGCGACGGTCCCTGATCACCGTCACCGAATCGGGCAGGGCGGCTTTCCGGCATGCCACCCGGCAGGACCGGGCCGAGCAGGCACTGGAAGGACTCCCCGATGCCGAGCACCTGAGGGTGGCGCTCGCGACGTTGATCGACCGGCTGGGTGGCAGCGACTACGTGCCCGCGGTGGACCCGGACTGAAGCGCGCGCCTTTCCTTGAGCCGGGCGTTGATGTTCAGTGCGCGCCTCGGGCGGAACTCCGCGACCAACCCCGCGAGGCGGCCGCAATCTAACGCCTTTCGGTGAAGGACACCGGCCCCCGATTCCGCGGGCGGCCAAGCACAGGACCTCGGTGGTCACCCACGCATCCAGACGTCGAGCCGCGACCCGTCGAGTTCGGCCCGCCAGCCCGCTTCGCGCAGGACCGACAGGACCTGCTGCGCCGTGCGAGGCTCAGGGGTGACTGTGGCCAACAGACGCGCGAGTTCCCCCTTAGTGGCCTTGTTGAAGTGGCTCACGGCCGTGCGAGGACGTCCAGCGTCCTGTTGCCAGACCTTGATCGTCAATGCGGATGCCGGAAGCCTCACCATCGAGGCGTACGGCGAGGACAACATGTCGACGACCACACCCGGCGCCGTCCGGATCTCGTCGGACACGGCCTCCCGCCAGAACCGTGGGAGCGGGCCGATCCCGGGCAGTCGCGCGGAGCCCGACAGGCGGTAGGCGACGATCCGGTCGGTCGGGCGCACCAGGCCGAACAGGGCCGACACGATCGCGAGGCGCCGGTTCGCCCGACGCAGGTCCTGGCCGTAGAGACTCGGATAGTCCAGGCTCGCGTACAGGACCCCGGTGTACACCGAACTGGCCGCCGCGGTCGGCGCGGTATCCAGGTGTGCGTTGCCGACCACCAGGTCGAACTGGGTGGGACCCAGGTCGAGGATCTCGATGGCAGTGGCCGGATCTTCGCGGCAAAGCGTCTGCAGTGCGCGCAGGATCTGCTCGCGTCGCGCGGTCAGTGGGGGATGGCTCAGCGCCTTGAGGTCCAGCGGCTTTCCACGAGTCGCCGCCCGCTTCGATTCCGACGGTGGCAGCAGGATCAGCACAGCGCCATGGTGTCAGTTCGGTCGATCAGCCCGTGAGGATGGCCGCCCTCCCAGCTCAGGGAACGGCCGCGGTGTCGTCGTCGGCCTGTTGCACCAGGGCCAGTGAGACCAAGCCCCCCACGACAGCCGCTCCCACTGTGTAGATCACGCGAAGCCAATCCAGGGACAAGGTGTCGTCAACAGAACCCGAGGAGATCAGAAAGATGACCATCGGCGTCATGAAGGTGACCTGCAGGACGTAGTTCTTCTCCAGGAGGTAGGCCATGGTCAGGGACGTGCAGATGGCCGCCGACACCAGCAGGACGGGACGTGGCAGCGGTGACAGCGACAGCGGCCAAGATGGCGCCTGCCAGAGTTCCGATCACGCGCTGGCGGTTCCTCTTCAGCGAATCGACGGTGTACGGACGCAGGACGATGGCCAGGGTCATCACCAACCAGTACGCCTTGGGCCACTCGTAGTGAACCGCGACAGCCGTGGTGGCGCCGCAGGCGATGGCCATGACCCCCGCGTGGCGCACTGCCACGTCCCACGGGACAGGCTGCGGATCGACGTGGAGCTTCAGAAGGGCGACGACAACGACGACGTAGAGGCTCACCGCAGCCATCACCAGGGCGGCTGTGAGCGCCGTGGTCTGCGGCTCGTTCAGCCCGAGTACCGCGGCGATGATCGGTGCCAGTCCGTAGACGCCGGCGGACAACCTGCTCACCAGGCCGGCGATCAGGCACGACAGTGTCACCAGAGACACAACGGCTAGAGGGTTGCCGAAGGCCGCCGTTGCCAGATACCCGGTGAGGACCGCCCCCGCGATGAGGATGACGTTCTGGCGGCTCGTGCAGAAAGGGACGACGGTGATCGTGAGCAAGCCCATCACTGCGGGCAGGATGGCGTCGCCGCCCACGATGAGGGCGGAGGCGAGCAGCGGCACGAACAGCACGACGGCGACTTTGGTCCCGGTGGCCACGGAACCCCATGGCGGCGGAAAGGCGCTCATGGAGGGTCACTCTGCCAGCCGGACGTAACCGAGGCGATTCAGACCGTGGGTTCAGCGCATCTTCGAGGCCTTGCGGAACACCGGCCGCGGAGCGTGTCGCAAGCCGCTCATCAGCACCCGCAATTGCCGCGGAACCCACACCGTGATCGGACCCGTGCGAAGGTTCTTCGCCACCGCTTCCGCGACGTCCTCGGGGTCGCAGGTGAACGGCGCTTCTTTGTGCCCGATGCTCATGCGGGTGCGCACCATGCCGGGGCGCACGACGAGAATTCGCAGCGGTTCGTCGATCAGAGCGTCCGCCAAGCCGTTGGCCCACGCGTCCAGACCGCCCTTGGTCGCGCCGTACACGTAGTTGTCAGCCCGGGGTCGTTCGACGGCCACCGACGACAGGACGACCAGCGCCCCGTGGCCCTGGAGTCGCAGTCTCTGCACCAGTTCGGTGCCAAGTTGCATCTGACTGACGAAGTTGACCAGCGCTACCCGGCGCACCAGCTCAGCGTCGGTCTCCGCCTCGGCATCCGGCGTGATGCCGGCGGCCATTACGACGACGTCGATGTCGCCGGACTCGAAGCAGCGGGCGGTCAGGACCGGGACGTCGATCTCTCCGGCGAGGTCTGCCACTACTACCGAGGTCTCGATGCCGGAGTCGCGCCAGCCCTGTGCGGCGGTCTCCAGCGCCTCCTCATTGCGACCGAGCAGCACGATCCGCTGAAGCCGGTTGCCCTGCGCCAACCGGGTCAGAATCGCGTGTCCGATCTCGGAGGTGCCGCCGACCAGCAGGACGCTCTGTACATTGCCCAGTGAATCCATCACAGGCCCAGTCTCGCCCTGGATCTTCCGGCGGTGGACGGCAGGGCTTTGTTGGACGTTGTCGCTCGGCTCGGCTCGTGTACGCCTCGCCCGTGAGCGCTGGTCTCTGTGGATTCCGTTCGTGCGATTTTGTCGTACCCCTGTTCGATGATGGGGGTATGGACGAGAACGTGGGAGCGGCGCTGGAAATGCTGCTGTCCGGTGGTGATGCGCTGGATGTGTTGGTGGCCGCGGAGACGGTCAAGGCGTGGGTCGATGCCCGGCAGTTGCATGCGTTGCATGGCGTTGGACGGTCCAGCAGCCGGCGTTCCTGGATGACACCGGGCGGATGATCGACCCGGCGACCGCGGAGGCCGCGGCGGTGTTGCGCTGGTCCACCGGTGCCGCTCGGGAACGGATCGATCTGGCGGGCACCCTGTTGGAGGATCTGCCCGGGGTGTTCGAGGCGCTGGACGCGTGGCCTGATCGATGTGGGGAAGGCCCGGGAGATCATGGTGGGCACCTGTGAGTTGGCCCCCGAGACCCGGGTCTGGCTGGCCGGGCAGGCGGTGGAGTACGCCACCTGGCATACCCGCGGGCAGGTGCGGGCGTGGCTGGCCCGGCGGGTCGCCCGGATCGACCCGCAGGCCGCGGACCGTAAGCACCGCAGGCGGGTGAAGAAGCGGTGTGTGCGGATGTGGGCTGACCCCGATGGGATGGCCACGATCAGCGCGTATCTGAGTGCTGAGGAAGCCCAGGCGGTGTGGGAGTCACTGCGGGCCGCGGCTGCCGGGATCGACGCGCCGCTGGACATTGCCAATGCCGATGCGTTCGTGGGGTTGATGACCGGCACCGTGGTGGGCACGTTGATTCCGGTCACGGTGGTGCAGACCAGTAGCGGTGATGAGCTCGCAGGGTACGGTCCGATCAGTCCGGGGCATGCGGCGAAACTGCGCTGTGTCGACTCGGCGCTGATCGATCTGACCGCTATGCCGGATGCCTCCAGTGGGTACCGGCCGGCGCCGAGGTTGGCCCGGTGGGTGCGCGCGACGCATCGGCATTGCCGGTTCCCGGGGTGTCGGCGCCCGGCGACCCAGTGCGACCTGGATCATGTGGTTGCGTATCCGGCCGGTGGCACGTGCGCGGACAATCTGGCGCCGTTGTGCCGGTATCACCACCGGTTGAAGACCCACGCGAACTGGCGGGTCCAGGCCTTGTCGGGCGGGCATCTGCGCTGGACCAGCCCGCGTGGGCGAACCTACGACACCTACCTGCACGACCCATGAACCATGGGCCGGTTCACCCCGGCCACGCGCGTGAGCGGGACGAGGAGCAGCGGTTCCCAATGCGGGCGGGTGAGTCCGGACGACGCATGCCACCCGACCACGCCGTCGGACGATAGCGACTGCCCAGCGCCCGCACACATGGACGGAGAACGTGCTCCTGTCACACCCCCCGTCTACGGTTCACACCAGACAGATTGGAGTGGGGGATGTTCAGTTATCCGGTGCGGTACGGGCGCCACAAACTCGCAGTCGGGGGGTACGCCGTCGTGGACTTGGAAACCACGGGATTCGACGCCTGGGGGACGGACCGGATCGTCGAGATAGCCATCGTCCGCATCGATGCGGCCGGGCGCGAACTCGGAGTCTACGAGACGCTGGTCAACCCCGGTCGGTCGACGGGTGCGGTCGGCGTGCATCAGATTTCCAGAGACATGGCGGCACGAGCGCCCACCTTCGAGGAGATCGCCTCCTCGGTTCTGGCATGGTTCGAGGGAGTGGTAGTCGTGGCGCACAACGCCCCTTTCGAGGACGCGTTTCTCAGCGCGGAGTTCGCGCGAGCCGGTATCGCTCCACCAGCTCTGCCTGCGCTGGACACCCTGCCGTTGGCGCAGTCTTTCGTCGCGACGCCCAACCACCGGCTGGCGACGGTGTGTGCATGGGCTGGCGTGACGATTGACGGCCCGCACACTGCGTTGGGAGACGCTCGGGCCACCGCACAGGTGCTACCGCGTCTTCTCGCCACGCACATGTCCATCCCACGGTGGCGGCATGGGTTTACGCGGCTTGGTGGGGTGATGGGCGGCGGCTACCTGCCGCGGGCGAGGGTAGCGCCGGTGTCGGACACGGACCCCGGGACTGCTCTGGAGGTATTGGGATGAGGTGATGCCGCAGATCGGACGCATCACAGGCCTCGGTGCGGCGTGGCCGATCAGAGTCGGGCGGATAAGGCCGGGGTCGAACCTACTCCCACGGGATTCCAGGGGCGAAGTAGGAGATTGAGGCCTGCACCGAACGCAGTTCCCGCAGCGACTGGCGAAAACCGGCGGCCGGGGCGTACAAGGCCTGGTTGCGGTAGAAGCAATACGTCGGACCGTTGGCCAGGGAGTAGTCCATGGTGACCCGTCCACGGTACGCGCGGCCATCGGTCCGGCCGGATACGCGCACTGCCTGCCGGAAGTACACGGGTCCGTACCCACTCTCGGGCAACTGCCGGATCTGCGATCGCCTCATCGCAAATCCTCGCCAGGACTTGCGCAGTTCCCGTCTCACGAGCCGGCGCTGTTGGGAGAAATGACGTCTTACAGACGCGGTCACGGAATCACCCGCCGCACAGGGCAAACCGCTCGCCCCGATGTCGATGCCCTTGCGCAGGTCTCCGGAGGTGATCGTGATCCCGTTGGCGTTGTCCACCGACGTCCAACTCCGCGGAGCGAACCAACTCCAGTACCTGGAGTTCTGGTGCTTGATCGACCCGGGCGGAAGTTTCGTGGGAGCGGTGGCCTGAGCGGGCAGCACCCCTGCCCCGACAACTAGAGAAGTGCCCGTCACCAGAATCATCTTCGCCACGTCCATCTGCACACCGTACGACAGACAGTGGGTCGGGACAAGGCAGCACGAATTGGTCACGCGACCCCGCTTGTCTTGTGCAAGGCGGCAGTCCATGGCGAGATCTGGTGCACCCGGACGCGGCACGAGAGTGCACGAGTCTCATACGACGACTCCGACACCACCATGAAGCAACTCCTCCACCAGAAGGTTGCTTCGACCGGTTGAGGCAGAGGTCCAACGGATGTGCCGATCCCCAACGGCTGTACCCGTCTCTCACACCTGTTGAGTGCTGCCGTCGCGGATCACCGCTGCGTCCCGTGAGGCTCGACTCGGGGCGGTTGCCTGCCGCGGGGACTCGTAGCGACGGCCTCGCCCCCGCAAACGGGTCTAGGCTGGGGGTTGGGTGGATGAGGTAATCCCATGCGCAGATCGGGCACCGTTCTACTGGCCGTATCGGCCGCGATGTTCTTCGCCGGATTGCTGCTGCCGCAGGCTCGTGATGGGTTGTGGCTGGCCACGGGGCTCCTCGGTGCGGCCGCCTCGTTCATCGGTGTCACGCGGGGACTGCTCGCCCGCAGGGGAGGCGTCGACGTTCTGGCGCTGCTGGCCATCGTGGGCGCGCTGCTGATCGGCGAGTACCTCGCGGCTGCGATCGTCACCGTGATGGTGGGGTCGGGCCAATACCTCGAGGAACGGGCCGCGGCGCGTGCTCGCCGGGAACTGAGCCTGCTTTCCGAGCGTGCTCCTCGCATCGCGCGACGCGTCGACCGTGACGAGGTGCGCGAGATCCCGGTCGAGCAGGTGCGGGTGGGTGACCGGCTCGTCGTGACCTCCGGCGACATCGTCCCCACCGACGGAAGGCTGTTCGACGCCGGGACCTTCGACGAGTCTGCCCTGTCCGGGGAGGCGCTGCCTGTGCATCGCGGTGCCGGTGAACTGGTCCGCAGCGGTGTGATCAATGTCGGGGACTCCACCAGCATGATCGCCACGGCACCGGCTGAAGGCAGCACCTACGCCGGGGTCATCCGGTTGGTCGACCAGGCGCAGGCCGACGCTGCGCCGTTCGTGCGGCTCGCCGACCGGCTCGCGTTCTGGTTCGTCCCGCTGTCGCTGGCGATCGCCGGTTTCGCCTGGTGGTACAACGACTCCGCGGTGGCTGCGGTGGCAGTGCTGGTGGTGGCCACCCCGTGCCCATTGCTGCTCGCCGTGCCGATCGCGATCATCGGCGGTGTCTCGCAGTGCGCCAAGCGGGGAGTGGTCGTGAAGGGCGGCGCATCCCTCGAACAGTTGGCCGCCGGACGGATCTTGCTGTTCGACAAGACGGGCACCCTGACCGCCGGCCGTCCTGAGGTCATCCATGTTCTGACCGCGCCTGACGTCGACGAGGCGCAGGTGATCGGCCTGGCTGCCAGCCTGGAGCAATTGTCCCCGCACGTCGTGGCCACGGCCGTGGTCAACGCCGCCCGGGAACGCCGCATCGAGGTGAGCCTGCCCGCGTCGGCCACCGAAGTTCATGGGCGCGGTATCGAGGGCGTGGTCGACGGCCACGCTGTGCGGGTCGGCAGTCCGGAGTGGATTCTCGTGGGACCGCAGCCCGCGTGGGCTCACCGTGCTCAGCGGCGCGCGGATCTGGACCGGTCATTGATCGCCTTCGTGGCGGTCGACGATCGGCCTGTGGCGGCGCTGCTGTTCGCCGACCGGATCCGGGCGGACGCGCCGGGGATGGTGCGTGCCCTGCGCAGCGAGGGTATGCAGCGGATCGTGCTGGTCACCGGGGATCGCGCCGAACTGGCGGAGTCGATCGGTCGCATCGTGGGCGTCGATGCGGTGTGGGCGGATCAGACACCGGCGGACAAGGTGTCGGTGGTCCGCGAGGAGAACGAGCCGCGGAAACACGATCATGGTCGGCGACGGGATCAACGACGCCCCGGCCTTGGCTGCTGCGTCCGTCGGTGTCGCGCTCGCCGCGCGCGGCGCCACCGCCTCGTCGGAGGCTGCAGATGTCGTCCTCACGGTGGACCGCATCGATCGGCTCGGTGAGGCCGTGGGCATCTCGCGCGCTGCCCGGCGCACGGCGACCCAAGCAGCGTGGCTCGGGATGGGCCTGTGCTTCGTCGCGATGGGTGCTGCGGCCCTCGGGCTATCTTGCCACCGGCCGCTGGAGCCATCCTTCAGGAGGGCATCGACGTGTTGGCCATGGCCTGGGCGCTTCGGGTCGGTCTGCTGAGGCCGCGCGCGACCCGTCAGATCGGTGCGCACGACGCCCAGATCCTGGCCCGCCTCGCGCATGAACACCGATCGACGTTGAGTCTGGTCGAACGGGTTCGTGACGTCGCCGACGGACTCGACGACGACGGCCCGGTCGACGCGGTGCGTGAACTGCTGACCTCCCTGGACACCGTCTTGCTCCCTCACGAGCGGCAGGAGGAGAAGGAGTTGGTCCCGGCGCTCGAACGCATCACCGGCGGGGCCGACGCCGTCGGCGCGCTGAGCCGCAGCCACGCCGAGATCGAGCACCACGTCGCTGCGCTGCACCGCCTGGTGGGCGAGGAGCAGGTGGACGCCGAGTCGATCACCGACCTGCGGCGCACCCTCTACGGGCTGTACGGCGTGCTGCGGTTGCACAACGCGATGGAGGAGCAGAGCGCCTTCGCGCTGCTCGAAGAGTGAAACCCTCGCCGTTCACAGCTTCCGGCGGAACACCGCGTTCGCGTACTCCCGCGCGGCCAGGGCGACCGGTGCTCGCTTCGTCACGACCATCGTGTTGGTGCCCATCACCGCCCGCATCCGCGCATCCGGGGCGACGGTGAGCACCCGGGTGCCACCGGCGCGGACCTTGCGCGCCTCTCGCTCCAGTTGCGAGCGCACCACCACGCGCGGTGCGTTTCCCGGATCCCGTGCCAGCCAGTCGGCCGTCGACAACGGAGCCGACGCGATGACCAGATCCAGGCCCTGCCCGGCGAGCAGATCCAGGCTGACCATCGAGTACACACCGCCGTCGACGTACCGCCTGCCCGCGATCTCGACCGGTTCGAAGTAGCCGGGCACCGCGCACGAGGCGGCCACCGCATCCCCCACCGAGGCCTCGGCATCACGGCCGAACGCGACCCGCTGCCCGTTCTGCAGGTCCACGGCGATCAACCACATCGCGTCCTGCGGCCAGTCCTCGAACAGCGACCGCAACCGCTGAGCCCCGGGATCCATTGGCCGTGTGCCCGCCGGCAGCACCGCTGACAGGGCGACTCCTGGACGGTATCTCCACGGTCGCTTGAGGATCGCTCGTGAGAGGTCCGCAGAGGCGGGTCGGCGGGGTCCGGGTGTCGGTGCCGCGGCTGCGCTCAGAGGCGGCATCGCGCCCAGGATGGCGTGCCCCTCGGCGGACATCGGCAGGCCGGCGACGCGGGGCACGTAGTCCCGCGGCGGGAACCCGCTGCGCATCAGGGCGGCAGCCGTCGACCCCGCCGAGGTCCCGACGATGATCTCCGCCTCGCGGGCGTCGAAGTGATCGGCCAGCGCCGTGAGGACGCCGGCGTGGAACGCGGTACCCGTCAGTCCGCCGCCACCGAGGGCGAGTCCGATACGCATCCATCCATCCTGGCACCGACCGGAAGAATGGGGTCGTGCAGATCCGAACGGCCACCCCACATGACGCGCCCGTCGTCAGGTCGATCATCCACGAGGTCTACGTCGATGGGGGTTGGGCCG
>CAVPGV010000017.1:0-156756 GCA_963704075.1 uncultured Actinomycetota bacterium | reverse complement strand
AGCAGAATCCGCTTGACCCACTTCACCGTGATGCTCCCATCGCTCGTCCTGCAAGGCATCGTGGCAGACGTGAGGGGGTCGTCGTCGGGGTTTCGGCGGGATCTCGAGGCCGGGACCCAACCTGTCGGTGGGGATGCGGCATCAGACAGGTGCACGCCGACCGAAGGAATCCGCGAAGCGCTGACGCTGCGCTCCTACGCCTCCGGGCAAGGTTCGGCGGGAGGAGTCGTCAATGCCGCGTTGGGCTACGGCGGGGTCAGCGCGCCGGGCAGGCAGCGGGTGAACCCAATCGGTGCCCGTCACAGGGGCAGCCGCCCCGTCGAGGGCGACGTTGTTGGGCCGCCGCCCCGTCGAGGGCGACGTTGTTGGGCATTCCTGAGGCTGAAATCCCCCAACAACACCGCCCTGAATTCGGGGAGCACCGCCCTCGATCGAAGGGGCCGCATCATGGCGATGATTCAATCCCGGCGGCGGGCGCCAGGTCCGATGGCGGCGGCAACCGTGGCTCGCCCAGGGCAAAATCCATAGCCGAAACGCCGCCCATGCACGAGGCCCCCGGACCAACCACCCGGGGGCCGTGACATGGCGGAGGCGGCGGGATTTGAACCCGCGATGGGATTTGAGTCCCAAACCCGCTTAGCAGGCGGGCGCCATAGACCGGACTAGGCGACGCCTCCGCCGATCAGTGTACGGGCGGCTCACGGCCGAAGGGCGCACGGGGTTTGCCACAATGACCGACAGGAGGGCTGTCCGAGTGGCCTAAGGAGACGGTCTTGAAAACCGTTGTGGCGGCAACGTCACCCAGGGTTCGAATCCCTGGCCCTCCGCTCAGAACCTGGTAGCCAGAGTCCGTTCGTCGTCCACGCGTCGACTGGAGGAGTTGATTGATCACAGGGGCGACGCCGGTCCGACCGGACGAACGCCACTCGCATCACGTCTTGTCGGCCTCATGCATCTGCGCGTCGGTCAATTCGGTCTGCTCCGGATGTGTGAACTGCCCGGCGTTGTAGTAGTCGGTCGGGATGACCAGATCCAGTTGCGGCGGTGAGGCGAACCCACCCATCATCGACGGACCTCGGTCATCGGTGCTGCGGTGACCATGCATCACTCCGCACGGCGCCAGGGCCACGTCGCCGGGGCCCGCATCGACCCATCCCACGTCGCCGACGAAGAACTGTCCCTCCCCGCTCCACATCACCAGGAACTCGTCGGACACCGGATGGGTGTGGATCGTGTCTTCAACCCCCGTGCCGCAGTACGCGTAGTTGAAGCCCACCAGTCGTGTGCCGGCACCGGGCCACAGTACAAGTCGCATCGGCAGCCCGATCCCGGTGAAAGCCGCACCCTCCAGGACGTTGAAAAGCGCTCCGCCGCTGGCCACTTCGGCCGCCGACAGGTTCTGTGCCCGCACCTCTGCCTGGTCGTCGCGATACTGCATCTCGTCCAGGTTCTGCACTGCCAACGGTTCGGCGTTGATCTTGGCCTTGCGGACCGCCGCATCGTTCATGACACCCCACGCCGGGTTGTACAGCCCTGCGTCGATGTAGAGGTCGAACTGCGGCGGACAGATCTGGTTGACGAGGTAGGCGCGGCGCTCGGTCGTGTTGCGGATTGCGTGCGCCACGCCAGTTGGAAAGTAGGCCATGTCCCCGGGACGCAGCGTGACCCAGTCGCCGCGCAGAAGCACCTCGACCTCGCCGTGGCGGCATAGGAAGGCCTCTTCCGAGAGGTCGTAGGCGTACTCCTCGCAGGACTCACCG
Organism: uncultured Actinomycetota bacterium; assembly: GCA_963704075.1. Taxonomy (GTDB): domain Bacteria; phylum Actinomycetota; class Actinomycetes; order S36-B12; family UBA10799; genus JADKAV01. The sequence goes on along the minus strand of CAVPGV010000017.1, from coordinate 154,996 downwards.
GGCTCGATGATGGTGAGGTGGACGGCCTCGGTCTGGAATCCGGTTCCCGGCCAGGCCAGCAGTAGCGTGCCCAGCCCGTGGACGCGGATCTCAGGTCCGTCGAAGATGTTGCCCAGCGCCCCTCCCGCCCGGATCTGTGCCGCCGAACGGTAACGCGCGCGGTACTCGTCGCTGACCATGCGAACCTCCATCGGATGGAACTCCACAGGCTAGTCTCTGCGTGGCAGCCGTGCTCTGTGACCAAAGGAGTCGGTCGGTTCGCTGGTCTGTCTGCTCAGTCGTTCGCGAGACGGCTCAGCCAGAAACGTCCCCGTGATCTCAGGGACGCCCCGACACGCAACGACTGCGTACCCACCTGCCTCAAGGCACTTGTGACCTGCATGTCATGGCGCCATAATGGCGTCATGCCCAGCGTGCAGATCAAGGATGTCCCGGAACAGACCCATGCCGTTCTCCGCCAGAGAGCTGCTGCCGCACATCAGTCGCTTCAGGAGTATCTGCTCGCGCACCTGATCGCTGAGGCTAGCCAGCCGTCGCTGGAGGAGATCCTCGATCGCGCCGGCGGACGCTCGGGCGGTTCGCTACCCCTCGCGGATGCTGTGAAGGCGGTGCGAGGAGATCGTGCTCGTCGTTGACGCCAGTGTCCTGGCGGTGGCACTTGCCGATGATGGCCCGGATGGTGACACCGCGCGTGCGCGGCTCCGAGGCGAAACCCTTGCCGCGCCAGAACTGCTCGACCTGGAGGTCACATCGGCTTTGCGGCGACAGCGCCGCGCGGGGCTGCTCGACGAACGCCGCTCAATCCTGGCACTGACCGACCTCGCCTCACTTCCGCTTCAGCGTGCATCTCACGTACCCCTGCTGTTCCGTTGCTGGGAACTGCGAGAGAACCTCACGATCTACGACGCTGCCTACGTCGCCCTCGCCGAAGCCCTGGACTGCATTCTGCTCACTGGCGACAGGAAGCTTGCGCGCGCCGTCGGTCCGACCTGCCAGTTCGAGGTACTCCGATCTGCACGGTGAGTCCCCCCGGCTACCGTCCTCGTGCGGCTGACAGGCTGTTCTCTGGAGCCCGTGTGGACCGGAGAGATTGCTATCGAATGCAGCTGGCACGGACGGCCCAGGCACCGGCCACCGGCAGTCGTTCGAGACACGTCGTCACCTCCGGCAACGCACCGTCACCGCCGCCGCAGGACCCACCACACGACCAGGCCGAAGACCAGCATGCTGCCCGCGTAGACAGGCACGAAGTACGGCCCGGTCGCGCCGGAGACCATGAAGATGACACCGGCGACCGGCAGGATCCAGTACAGGGCTCCGCCGAGGAAGCGACTGCTCCACACGTTCGGCGGGGGAGGTGGGCTGTGGGCATGGCGGTCGTAGGAACTCACGTAGAGCGTATGGTCCGCGGTGGGCAGGTACGGGTTCGGCGTGTCCCCCGACGCGTACTCGAGGGCGGTCTCGGCCGCCACCTTCAGTACGAGGAACGCGTCGGGATCCCCGCCCACGTCCGGGTGCATGTGCCGGGCTTTGGCGCGGTACGCGGCCTTCACCTCGTCCGGGGTCGCCGTAGGGGCAAGACCGAGAACGGCAAACGGGTCATCAGCGGTCATGACTCACCCAAGGTGGTGAGTCCTCGCCAGCCATTCCTCCCGGGTGATCGCGTACTCCACGTCGCCGAGTTCGTCGCCCGGAATCCGATCGGGCCAATCGGCATGGAAACAGCGCACTTCGCGCATCCCGGCCTTCTCCATGACCCGGCGGGAGGCGACATGCGCCACCATCGTCTCGGCGTGCACTCTCGCCGCGCCATGGAGTGAACGCATAGTCGAGCAGCGCCCGGCTGCCCTCGGTGGCATACCCCGACCCCACGCATCACGGCGCAATCGGTAACCCAGCTCAGGCTCGTCGGGGGTCCGGCGGCGGACGCAGGTGGAACCACCCGATGAAGTCGCCGCTCACCCTCTCGATGCAGCCCAGTAACCGCCAGCGATGAAGACCGGCAAGATCTCACGCTCGATCTGCTCGCGCGGCGTCGCACGCCCGCCGGTGATGAAGAACATGACCTCGGGGTCGCTGTCCAGGGCGACAACATCGTCGAGATCGGCTGGTCGAGAAGGGCCGGAGCAACAGCCGCTCGGTCTCAAGCACCGGGCTCACTCTACGCCGGCGGCGAGATCTCCCGCTTCAGGATCTTGCCGGTCGGACCCTTCGGCAGGCCCTCCTCGATGAACCACACGATCCGCGGGTACTTGTACGCCGCGATCCGGTCGCGCACGAACTCCCCGATCTCGTCGGCGGTGGCGGTGGCGCCGGGCTTCAACGTGATGGCCGCGCCGACCTCCTCGCCCAGCGTGGCGTCCGGGACGCCGACCACGGCGGCCTCAGCCACCGCCGGGTGTTCGTACAGGATCTCCTCGACCTCGCGCGGGTACACGTTGTAGCCGCCACGGATGATCATGTCCTTGGCGCGGTCGACGATGAAGTAATAGCCTTCGTCGTCGCGGGTGGCGAGGTCACCGGTGCGGAACCAGCCGTCCTTGATCGACTCGGCGGTAGCCTCCGGCCGGTTCCAGTACCCCTTCATCACGTTCGGGCCCTTGATGGCGATCTCGCCGATCTCCCCCTCGGGCACGTCGTTCCAATCGCTGTCGATCAGACGCATCTCGACGTCCTTGATCGGGGTTCCGATCGACCCGGCCTTCTGCACCTTGTCCGGGTGGTTGAACGAGGCGACCGGGCTGGTCTCGCTGAGCCCGTACCCCTCGAGCAGGGCCACACCGAACGCCGATTCGAACCCCTTGAGGACCTCCACGGGCAAGGAGGCCCCTCCCGAGACGCTCGACTTCAGCGACGAGGTGTCGTAATCCGCGTTGTTCGGATGCTGGACCAGCGCGACGTACATCGTCGGCACACCCTGCATGACGGTGACCTTGTCCCGCTGCAGGACCTCGAGCGCCTTGGTCGGATCGAACCGCGGGATCATGGTCAGTGTCGCACCGCAGGCCACAGCGGTGTTCAGGCCGCAGGTCTGGCCGAACGAGTGGAAAAGCGGTAGCCCGCCGAAGATGACGTCGTCGGGGCCACCGTCGAACAAAGAGATCGACACGGCGACGTTGGATGCCAGGTTGCTGTGGGTCAGTTCGGCGCCCTTGGGCTTCCCGGTCGTCCCGGAGGTGTACAGCAGGACCGCTGTGTCGTCCGAGTCGCGGTCGATCACCTCCGGGGCCGGGGTGTGAGACCCCAGGCGTTCGCTGAAGGTCCCATCGACAACCTCGAAGGCCGCACCCGCCGCGTCCGCGCCCGGTTGTGCCTCGCTGGCGAAACCCTCCCACGCGAACAGGACCTTGGCGCCGGAGTCGGACAGGTAGTACTCGACCTCGCGTTCCTTGAGCAGCGGGTTCATGGGAACCACGATCGCGCCCGCGCGAAGCGCACCGTAGTAGATGATCGGGAACTGCGGGATGTTGGGCAGCATGATGGCGACGCGGTCACCGGGTCCCACACCGAGATCCCTCAGCCAGCCCGCGGCCAGCGAACTCGCGCCGTTGAGGCCGGCGTAGGTCAGCTCGAAATCGTCCATCTTGATGGCGACCTGGTCGGGGTGGGCAGCGGCAGTCGCGATCAGGTTCTCAGCAAGGTTCATCGTTGTCTCCTTCGGGGCACGTGTCATTACCTTAGGCAGACCAGGCGTGACACCTAGACGGTTCGGCAGAACGTCACCTCGCCAGTCGACCTGTCCACGAGCGCCACCGCGCCGATCGACTTGCCCGCCACCTGCATCCGCCTCACCCGGACCACTGCGTCTCCGCCGGCGTTCGACCGGAAACTCTTTCGCAATAGCGGCCGACTGCCCGGGACGCAACCTCCCGGCAGGGCCACGGTCCGGTACTTGGTGCGCGGCTTCAGGCCGCTGAACGACTCGATCAGCTGCCACATCCCACCGGCCTCGGAGACCATCACGACACCTCTCGGCGCGCGGATCTTGACCGTGGTACCAGTCCCGAACGGCACGGCGGCGCGTCCTGAACAGGCAACTGCCTTCCCCGACTCGCGTTCGCGCACGACTATCGAACGGATGCTCGAAGCGTCCGCCCGGATGGCGAACCGGATCCCAGGAGCGACCTCCACCGTCGGTGGTGAAGGACCGCGCGAGGACTTTGCCACCTCTGGCGCCGCACCGCTTGCTGCTGGCCACCAGTCGGTACTTGGTCCTCGGCTGTAGCCCGAACAGGTTGAAGGCGAGCACGACTTTCGCGTCCTTCTGCGTCACCGTGACCAGACCCTTCATGGATCCACGGAACTCCAGATATCCACCCGACTGACCGTTGATAGGTGCGTAGAAGCCGGAGGTCGGCGCGATGGGGACCAGAACCAGGCCCAAAGTAGTCATCGCAGCAACAACCGTTCGACGCACAGTGCACCTCCACAATTGACCGTGCACGGCAGTTTAGAGGGCCGTCGACGACCGGCGCCACCGCCCGTTCGGACATACCCTGAGAGCACCATGGACATCCGCTTTGCCACTTCCGACGACGCGGCAGCCATCGGCCGGTTGCTGCACGACTTCAACGTCGAGTTCGATGAGCCAACGCCGTCGGCGGGACACCTGGCACGGCGGATCGTCGAGTTGATGGCCGACCGGACCTCCGTCCTCCTGGCCGGTGACGTGGGGCTCGCGGTCCTGCGCTTCCAGCCGTCCATCTGGACCGACAACCTCGAGTGCTACTTGGCGGAGTTGTACGTCCGGCCGGAGCACCGGGGCAAAGGCACCGGGCACGCCCTGCTTCGTGCCGCCCTGACCCACGCCCGCGAACGCGGCGCCGACTACATCCATCTGGGAACCACCGAGGATGACGTGGCCGCCCGCCACCTGTACGAGAAGTGCGGCTTCCGGCGCACCGAGGGCGACGCTGGCCCGTTGATGTTCGTGTACGAGCGTGAACTATGAGCAGTGCGCCATCAAATCTGGGCCACCCCGCACCCGCGGGGACCTGTCCTTGTGACATCTGTGCCTGTTTTGTGGTTTTTGATACGTTTATCGCCATCACATCAGGGCCGAGCAGGAGGAAATTCTGCGCACTGGGCCCCCGTGTAATGGAGCCAGTGGCACCAGCCCACAACTCCCCGCGACAATCGCTGCCGGGCTTGTCATGCTGAACAGCGTGGCCCGCTTTCCCCGACGCATCGCGTCCGACCTCAACGCCAAACTGCGCAGCCCGGAGACCGCCGCCGCGATCGCACAGGTCGAGGGCAAACTCACCCGACGCCGCCGGGAGAACAAGATGCAGTCCGGGGCGTTCCGCGGGATGCACGTCATCGTCTACCGGGGCTACGTGGCAGACAACGTGGCGAAGGTGCGGGTGCGCGTCGTCGAAGAGCCCGAACTGCCCGGCGACAGCCGCATCCCCTACTGGGACGTCATGCAGGCCAACCTGCGACGGCACGGCGCTTTGGCGATCGTCGGCGTGGATGTCGAGTTGCGCATCGCCGGACACAGCGCGCATGAGACCACCGACTCGCGCGGCTTCGCCAACTTCTCGCTTCCCGTTCCGAAACTCGCAGCCGGCTGGCACGACGCGCTACGCCGTGACAACGCCGATCGAGGACGGAGAGTCCGCCTCCGGATCGGGCCGGGTGCTGAAACCAGCGGCCAAAGCCCCCTTCGCGGTCATCTCCGACATCGACGACACGATTCTGGTCAGCGGTCTCACCGAGGGCCTCACCGCGCTGAAGCAGACACTTCTGCGCGATGCCAACACCCGAAGCGCCGTCAGAGGCATGGCCTCGCTGTATCGCGGACTCACCCGTGGGGTTCCCGGTCCGTCAGGTGCGCGCAAACCGTCCCCGGCGTTCTTCTACGTCTCGACCGGCAGTTGGTCGTTCTACGAGATGCTCCAGCAGTTCATCCAGCTGAGGGCCTTCCCGCAGGGTCCGATGTTCCTCACCGAGTGGGGTCCGACGGAGCGCTATGTGCGCCGCAGCGGCGCCGAGCACAAACGCATGGCGATCCGGAGGTTGTTCGAGGCCTACCCCGACACCGACTTCGTGCTCATCGGTGACAGCGGTCAACGCGACGCCCTGACCTACGAGGAGATGGCGCGCGAGTTCCCGGGGCACGTGAAACTCATCCTCATCCGGCAGGTGGGATCGGCAAAGGACGAGCGCAACGTCGAGTTGTCCAAGCACGCCACGGCTCTGCGCGGCGAGGGAATCCCGTTGTACTCTGGTCCCCGACGCCGCCCACGCCGCCGACCTCGCCCACGCGCTGGGCCTGTGCGACGAGGAGACCGTGATCGGGGTCCGGATCGAGCTCGGACGCGGGTAGCGCGTCCGGACCGTTCGGGCTTCAGAAGCAGCGTTGCTTGCCCAGCTTGCGCAGTCCCTTGCGGTCTCCGGCACCGAGGGTGTCAGGCCGGTCGGCCTGCAGGCGCGGATACATCAATTGACGCTTGTCGCGCACATGGTCCAAGCCGACCGCATGCCCGAACTCGTGCATGTACAGGGCGCGGACCACGTCCGGAGAGCGCAGTTCGGCCGGCCTCGGGTCGAACGGAGCCTGCCAGTTGCTGGTGCGGCGCACGATCTCCTTGGCGTCGATCACCACGTACCCGCCGAATACCTGCCGCCGGTTGCGCTGATTGGACGCCCGCCACTGCACTCCGGCGACACCTGCGACCGGGCCCTTGAGTACGCGGCGGTAGCCGTACCGACCACGTGCCTTGGCGTTGCCGAACGTGATGATCACATCGACGTTCGACGCTGAATTCGGCCGGGTCCGCGCGGACCGGGACGTGATCGCACCGGCGTACCGGAAGCGCACTCCCATCGCGGTGGCCACCTCGTTGACCGCCGAACGCCACCGGTCCCGCTCCCAGGACTTCTTGAGCCCGGCCTTCTGCGCGTAGGTGAAGTCGATGCCGTAGCGGACCACCCCGCACGGATTCCAATAGGCCCCAGGGGACTTCGCGCTGCCGGCGCTGCGGAAGAACCTGTACCCCGGGCCGTCGGCGGCAACCGGCTGCATCGACACGGTCGTGGCCGCGATCACGGCTGCGACGAGCAGAGCACGTCGCTGGGGAATCCGCACCTCTCGACGGTACGTCGAGTCGGTGATAGCTGGCAAAGTGGGCTCAGTGACAGCCGTTGGAGTTGCGCACACGCGTTGGGCATAGGCACAGGCGTTGGACGAAAGACGCCCGCGCAACTCCAACACCCGTGCGGTTCTCCAACTTCCGTGCACAACTCCAACGTCTGTGCGCAGGAGCTTCGGATTCACCGGGAGTCGGCCGGCTCGGCTGGCCGCTCGGCGCACTCGGACACTCAGCCGCCGGAGTATTGCCTTCTGGTGACAGAACGACCTGCCACTGGTCGGATCTTCACCAGAAGGCTCAAGACTCAGTCAGACAACGACCGGCAGGGCACGTGCCGTCGGCTCGTCCTACTTCGAGTCGCCGACTCTCGCGCGTTCGTGGCCATGGACTGGACATGAACTCTCGAGCAAACCAAAGCACCGTTGAACAGATGCTCCGGCGGTGGGTCGATGACGTCTCAGAGATCCAGGTCGACGATCAATGGCGCGTGGTCGCTGGGCGGCGGGCTGCCCTTCGTGCCGGTCTTGCGCGCCTCCCGGTCGATGAACGTCTCCGACACGGCGGCCGCAAAGCCCGGGTTGGCCAGGATCAGGTCGATGCGCATGCCCAACCCTTTGTGGAAGTTCCCGCCCCGGTAGTCCCAGAACGTGAACGGATTGCCCTTGCTGATCGTCGGCGGCAGGTCCTCCAGACCCAGGTCCACGAGTTCGCGGATCGCAACCCGCTCCGGCTCCGACACGTGCGTGCTGCCCTCGAAGTCGGCGATGTTCCAGACATCCTCGTCATTGGGTGCGACGTTGAAGTCGCCGAGGATCGCGAAGGGACGCGGGCCGGCGGCCGGTTGCCCGGCGAACCGGTGCAGAGCCGACAGCCACCGCAGCTTGTAGAGGTAGTGCGGGTTGTCCAGCGTGCGTCCGTTGGGGACGTAGACACAGACCACCTGCACGCCACCACACACCGCCGAGAGGAACCTCGGCTCGGGGGGGTCGTCGTCGTTGGGGAAGCCGCACACGTCCGGCAGGTCGGTGACCACCTCGTCGATCCCGACCCGGGACAGGATCGCGACCCCGTTCCAGCGACCGTCCCCGCGGTGCACCGCTTCGTATCCCAACTCCCGGAGTTCCTCATGCGGGAACTGCTCGTCGGGGATCTTGGTCTCCTGCAGGCAGAGGACATCCGGTTTCATGACCTGCAGCCACACCCGCATCCGGGGCATACGGCTGGGCAGGGAGTTGACGTTCCAGGTGACGATGCGCACCGGCCCATTGTTCCAAACGCACAAGCCTGCCGACAGGCGCCGCTCAGGTCGCCAGGATCGCCCAGCCGTGCGCAGGCAGGCCCACCGTCTCCCAGCCGTCGATCCAGCCGTTCCCGGCCAGCACCTCGGTGCCACCCGGACCGTGCACAGTGACCTGCTCGTCACTGAGATTGAGCCCGACGACAAGGGCATCCTCACCCCATGCGCTGCGGAACACCATCTGCTCATCGGCAACATGCAGCACTTGAGTGCGTGCCTGCGTGAGCCATGGATGCCGCCGGCGCAGTCCGATCAGTTCCTGATGCAGGTGGTACAGCTGCTGGCCGAACGGCGCCAGGTCTTCAGGACGCTGGGGGAAGGCCGGACGCACCTGCTCGTCGCCGCCGGGACGGTCCTCCTTGATCCCGCGGAACCCCTGTTCATCACCGGCGTAGATCGACGGCGTGCCCCCGACGGTCATCAGGATCGCCAACGCGTGCGGGTAGTGCTGCTGGTCGGTCAGTTTGCTCGCGATGCGCGTGACGTCGTGATTGCCGAGGAACGTTAGTGGCACGAACTGGTCGAGGAAGTCGTTGTTCCGGCCCAACGTCCAGTCGAGTTCGTGCAGGTTGTGGTCGTTGAGCGAACTCCAGATCGCCTTCCACAACTCGTACTGGGTCACAGAGTCGAGGTGCCCTTCCGCAACGTATGCGCTGTATTCGCCGTGGATCATCTCGCCGACGATGTAGGCGTCCGGAAAACGTTCGCGGACCCGGGGCAGCACCTGCGCCCAGAACCCGGCGGGGATCGCGTAGGTCGCGTCCAGCCGCCAGCCGTCGGCTCCCCGCTGCAGCCAGTGGCACATCACCTCGGTCACGAAGTCCACCACCTGCGAACTGCCGTGGTTGAGGGTCACCAGATCGCGGTGCCCCTCGAAGTGCTCGTACTCCGGTTCCTGGTCCTCGCCTTTCCAGAAGAGGTGGAACCACTCGGCAGCCGGTGAGCCCTCCCCCTCGCGCAGCGCCTGCTGGAACATCGGGAACTGTCGGCCGACATGGTTGAACACGCCGTCCAGCAGTACCCGGATCCCACGCTCGTGGGCGGCTTCGACTAGGCGCTCGAAGTCGTGGGCGTCTCCGATCCGCGGGTCTATCCGGTAGTAGTCGATCGTGTCGTAGCCGTGCGACGACGATGCGAACATCGGGCCCAGCGCCAGTCCGGAGGCGCCGAGCTCGATCAGGTAGTCCAGCCAGTTCTCCAGGTTCGGCAACCGGTGCACGACCTCGGGGTCGGCAGCGGTGGGCGCGTCCAGGAATCCCAGCGGATAGACCTGCCACCAGACGACGTGCTCGACCCAGGCCGGATGCGCAGTACTCACTCGAAACTGACCTGCGGAGCCGCTCCGGCGCCACCTTCGAGTTCGAAGTATTCGGCCTTCTCGGCGCGCATGAGGCCGGCCACGAGGTTGTCCGGAACACTCGCGATCCGGGTGTTCCACTCCCGTACATTGTCGTTGTAGTACTGCCGGGCGAAGGCGACCTTGTCCTCGGTGTCGGACAGTTCCTCCTGAAGGTGACGGAAGTTCTGATCGGCCTTGAGTTCGGGGTAGTTCTCCGCCACCGCGAACAAGCGGCCCAACGCTGAACTCAGCACGCTCTCGGTCTGCCCAGCGGCCGCAGCCCCCTGCGCCGAGACGGCAGCGGCGCGCGCGGCGGTCACCTCCTCGAGGGTGGTCTTCTCATGCGAGGCGTACCCCTTGACCGTGCTGACCAGGTTCGGGATCAGGTCGTGGCGGCGCTGCAGTTGCACGTCGATCTGGGCCCAGGCCTCCTCAACCTTGTTGCGCAAGCGGATCAGCCGGTTGTACAAGACCACGCCAAGTCCGACCAGGAGGATTACGATCGCAATAATCACGAGAGTCACGAGGGCAGGGTAGCGCTGATGCGGATCCCGAAGTTGCGATTGTTGCTGGTGCTGCTGCTCGGAGCGGCGATCGTGGCCGGTTGGTTCGGTGTGTACCCGGTGCCGTTCAAGGACGTCTTCGCCGGCTCCGGCGGCGATGTCGAGGACACGTCCATCGTCGACGACTACCGCGCGCAGTTCATCCTCGAGCCCGACGGCCGACTGGCGATCACCGAGGTCCTCGCGGTGGAATTCACCACCTACGGCAAGCACGGGATCTACCGGATCTTCGACACCGAGGACGCCCAGTACGCGAACATCGAGCACCCGGTCGAGGTCGTGTCCGTGGAGCGACGGCAAGGCGGCCAGTGGGTGCCGGAGCCGTACATCGTGTCCCAGGAGGGCGGTGGCACCAAGACCATCCGGGTCGGTTCGCAGGGCCGCGTGTTCGATCGCGGCATTCAGCGGTACCGGATCATCTCCACCACCGAGAACGCGTTGACCGCGCCCAAGGACGACCCGGAGGGCGCCGGGTCGCAGTGGTACTGGGACGTCGTCGGGTCGGGCTGGTCGATGCCGATGCGCCAGGTGGAGATCCGTGCGTCGATCCCGCCGACTGTGCAGCCCCCCACCTGCGAGGCGGCCGTACCGTGCGAAATCACCCAGGCCGACGGGCAGTACCGGATCTCGGTGAGTCAACTCCCCACGTACACCCCGATCACCATGCAGGCGTTCTTCGCGCAGTCAGCCCCGGGGGCCGGGCGTACGGCCGGTCAGACGTTGCTGCTGTTCGCAACCCTGGGTTTCGTGGCGCTGTCGCTGTTGCTCACGGTCCGGACCTTCGCCCGCTCCCGGGAACGCCGGCTCAACCCTGCGCCGCGTTTCGAGCCGCCCGGACCGGACCCACTGGTGGCCGCCTGGATGCTGGACGAGACCCCGGCCAGTCGTGGTGTACCGGCGGTGTTGCTCAACCTCGTGGCGCACAAGGTCGTCGATTTCCAGGCCGAACAGCGCTCCGTACACGACGACGACGGCCCGGACTGGATCCAGTTGACGCGTACCCAGAACCCGGTGCCCGACCTGGTCGGCTTCCAAGCGGCGATCGACAGCCTGGGGCTGCAGTTGCCCGGCGCCTCCCGGACGATCTCCAAGGACAGCGTGACCGACGGCAAACTCCTGTCCAGCCTCGACGGCACCATCAACGGCGAGGTCGACGACCGCGCCGTCAGGGACGGTCTCGCGACCCGGGTCGGCGGATCGGGGTGGGCGTTGTTCCTCATCTACGTGGCGATCATCGGCGGATTCACCGCGCTGATCTGGCTCAACGACGGGCTGGCCGTGGCGTTTGCGCTATGGGTGGCCGCAGCCATCGGGCTGATCATCAACCGCCGCGACACCACCCGGATCACCGACCGCGGGGCCGACCTGCGCGACGCAACCGCCGGTTTCAAGAAGGTGCTTTCCACGCCGGCCTCGTCGGAGCGTTTCGATTACGCCGCGCGGGTGAGGCACTTCGACGAGTACCTGCCGTGGGCGGTGGCCTTCGACTGCGCGGACGAATGGGCGGCGTCCTGCACGCCACCGCCGGGCAGCCCGGAGGCCTCCGCGATGGCCGGCACCTCGCACCTCTACACCTCTCCCACGAACACCTCTCGCATGTGGGCCCTGTCGACCGGAGTGGTGGCGGTGGAGGCATCGGCCGTGGCCGCGTACCAGGCGACTCAGCGCTCCTCGTCCTCCGGCGGCGGGGGCGGAGGCGGCGGAGGTGGCTCGGGCGGCGGCGGCGGTGGGTCCTGGTGAGCTGGCGGCGGCGTCGCAGCCGTTGGAGTTGAGCACGATCCGTTGGACTCAGGTGCATCCGTTGGAGTCGCGCGGCCGGACCAACTCCAACCTCCGTGCGTTTCTCCAACGCCCGTACACAACTCCAACGCCTGTTCCGGCGGGGCCGACCGGCCGACTAGTCACGCGGTGGTTCGACGGCGGCGACACCCGGTCCGTGCGACAGTCGGCAGACGCGGTCGAAAGGTCAGCCACCCACGGCAACCCGATTCCTGAACCAGTGGTTACCCCCGGAGCGGATCGGGAGAAACGCTTCTCACCGTCCCGTTTAAGCGCCTAGAGTGTCGTGCGAACGCCAGAGAACGAGGTAGCTCATGCATCGTGTACTGTCCCGCATCGCCGTCCCCCTCGCAGCAGCCTCCGCCATGCTCGTCGCCGTGCCGGCCTATGCCGACAATCCCGGGACCTACGGCAAGAACGACGCCGGCGGTTTTCGCAACGTGCTGCCGCCTGGACAGAACGGCCTCGACACCCTCGGCCAGATTCTGAACTTCCGTGCCACAGGCGCCCTGCCCAAGCACTGGGCCGACCAGCAACCGCTGTACGACGGTCTGCTCTACGCCTCGCCGACGTTGACCGACTCGCAGGTGAACGACTACTACAAGGACGCGACCTTCGGCGTGAAGAAGAAGAACCGCGCGAAGACGGTCAAGCCACGTAAGGGTGTGACCATCCTGCGCGACAAGCAGTACGGCGTCCCACGCGTCTACGGCAAGACCCGCAGCGACACGATGTTCGGCGCCGGCTACGCCTCGGCCAACGACCGCCTGTTCCTCATGGACGTGCTGCGTCACACCGGCCGCGCGGACCTGACCAACTTCCTGGGCGGCGGCAACCTCAACGCCGACGCCAACCAGTGGCAGAACAACGCGTACACCGAAGCCGACCTCAAGCGCATGCTGAAGGCTCCCGCCCAGGGCAGCCTCAAGGAGTGGAAGAAGCTGCGCAAGGACGTCACGGCATACGTCAAGGGGATCAACGCTTACATCAAGGCCGCCCGTAAGAACGATGCGCTGCTACCCGGTGAGTACGCGGCGGTGGGTCAGAAGCTCAAGAAGTGGAAGGCCACCGACGTGATGGCCGTGGCCACGCTGTTCGGCGGCATCTTCGGCCGCGGCGGCGGCGCCGAGGTCACATCGGCGGAGATCCTGCGGGCGCTGGAGGCCCGGTTCGGTGTCGAGCAGGGACGGGCTATCTGGACCGGTTTCCGCTCCAAGAACAATCCGACCGCCCCGACGACCATCCCGGAGAGTTTCCCGTACCAGACGGGCGACTCGTTCGCCCCGAAGGGACTCGCCCTGCCCGATCCGGGAACGAGCGTTACGCCGTGGAAGGTCATCTCCGGCAGGCACGTCAAGCTCAGCGCTTGCAGCCGCCGACGACAGCGTGTCCGTGGGGGATGCGATCCAGAAAGAGCAACTCGACGGGCACCACTCGAACTGGGAACTGCTTTCGGCCAAGAACTCGGCCAACGGCCGGCCGCTGGGTGTGCTGGGGCCGCAGGTCGGCTACTACCTGCCCCAGGTGCTGATGGAACTGGAACTGCACGGTCCGGGCATCGACGCCCGCGGCGCCGCATTCCCTGGCGTGAGCATGTACGTACAACTTGGACGTGGCCGCGACTACGCGTGGAGCGCGACGTCTGCCGGTTCGGACAACGTGGACACCTTCGCGGAGGTGCTCTGCGGCGGCAGCAAGTACAAATACAAGTACAAGGGCAAGTGCCGCAAGATGGAGAAGCTGGTCCGTAACCTGTCCTGGAAGCCGAACGCCATCGACAAGACGGCCGCCGGCAAGGCCAAGCTGAAGGTGTACCGCACCGTGCACGGTCTGGTGACCCACTACGGCACGTCGAATGGCAAGAAGGTCGCATACGTCACCGCGCGTACCACCTACCTGCACGAGGCGGACTCCATCCTGGGTTTCCGGAAGTTCAACCAGCCCAACCAGATGTCGTCGCCGAAGAAGTTCCACAAGTCGGCCTCGAAGATCCAGTTCACCTTCAACTGGGCGTTCCAGAACGCCAAGCACACCGCGTACTATCTGTCGGGCGCCTACCCCAAGCGTGCGAAGGGCACTTCCCCCGACTTCCCGGTCCTGGGGACCGGCAAGTACGACTGGCAGGGCTTCAACGCGAAGAAGTACACGATGGACCTGCTGGCCTTCAAGAGGCACCCCAAGACCAAGAACCAGCCGGTCATGGTCTCGTGGAACAACAAGCCGGCCAAGGACTGGGCGGCCGCCGACGAGCAGTGGGGCTACGGGCCGTTCTACCGCTCCAACCTCATCGAGGAGAAACTGCAGGCTGCCGTGAGCGGCGGCAAGAAGGCCACCCTTGCCCAGGTCGTCCAGGCCATGGAGGAGTCGGCCACGCAGGACATCCGGGCAGCCAAGGTGCTGCCGACGGTGTTCGACGCGATGGGTACGGTGTCCGACCCGGAGTTGGTGGCCGCGATCGACAAGCTCAAGGCCTGGATGGCTGACGGCGGTCACCGGCGCGACCTCGACAAGGACGGCGCGTTCGAGCACACTGCGGCGATTCAGATCCTTGACGCCTGGTGGCCGAAACTGCTGACCGCGCAGTTCCAGCCCGGGCTCGGCGATGAGGCCTTCAGCGAGATCCAGAACATGATCTCGTTCGGCGCCGTCACCAGCCGCCCGAGCGCACCTGGCTTCTCCGATGGCTGGTGGGGCTACAGCCTGCAGGATCTGCAGCGCGTGCAGACCGGCGCGCCGGTGCCTGGAGGGTTCCCCGTTGCGTTCTGCGGCAACGGAGACAAGACCGCCTGCAGCACGGCCCTGCAGGATTCGCTGAAGCAGGCGTTGACGGTCACTCCGGAGCAGCTCTACGGATCCGGTGCCTGTGCCACGGACCCCCAGCCCTCATGCTGGAACGCCAACCGCGCGCGGGTGACCGCCGGGGTGACCGCGCCGAGCGTGTACCCGTTCCAGAACCGTCCGACGTTCCAGCAAGCGGTGAGCGTCACGAAATAGGCGGTCGGGTTGATCCGTCTCATCTGCGCAGGTGTTCGTCGAGCAGTCCGATCACGCTTGCCATGAGTCCGGGACCGCGCTCTGGTCGACGGCCAACACCGCCATTTGGTGGTTTCGATCGGGTTGTTCTGGCCCCTGGTAGGCCCGATCACCCAGGGGGGCGCCGTCGGCCCGTGGACGGGCCTCCTCATGAAATGACCCGTTGGTTGCCAAATGACCCACAACTTGCTGGCTATCGCGCAGCTAGCGGGACATCTCAAGCGCCCACGGGTGCGACATTTCGCGTGCCGGGCCACAATCTCCGCCAAACATCCGCGAATGAGAAAGGGCCCCCGGCATAACACTCGGGGCCCTTCTCATGAGCGGAGGATAGGGGATTCGAACCCCTGAGGGCGTTAACCCAACCCGCTTTCCAAGCGAGCGCCATAGGCCACTAGGCGAATCCTCCACCGACGATGGTACGGGTACACCGGTGTGCGTATTCTGGTAGGGACCCCCCGTGCGGCGGCATCATGCCCAACTCCCCCAGGGCCGGAAGGCAGCAAGGGTAAGCGTGCTCTGTCGGGTGTGCGGGGGGTCACTTCACGTTCGGTTCCGGTAACTCGGGAAGTACGCGGCCTTGCGCGCGCGCATGATTTCCCCCAACGGTCGATGCTCTGCGAGCGCAGACCACGGATCGAAATGATCGGCCTCCACCACATCGGCATCTGCCAACGAGTCCAGCACCAGGTTTCCGACGGTGAGTTTCGGGGCCTTCCAGACCTTGCGGCCGTCCTCGATGGGGGTGCGGTCGGGATCGGTGTAGAACTGCGCCTGCAGGTCCCACCGCAGCGTGCCCTTGGCCAGGCGTTGGTGGATGTCGGCTCCCCAATCCCGCCACGCGAGCAGATTCCTGCCCGCACCCCGGGGCTTGACGTGGACGTGCGCCGCGTAGGGACCCCAGGCCACCGGCGCGCAGCTGTGGAACTCGGCGGTCGCGAACCCGGTGAACGGCCGCGCTTGCGCCGCGACCAGTTGGGCCATCTCCAGAGGTCCTTTGACCAGCCCGTACTTCTCGATCAGGAAGCGCAGCAGCGCGACCTGTCCCCGCGCGGCCGGACGTGACGATATCGGCGAAGTCCTGGGAGTCCTCGAAGCCGAACGAGGGCATGTTGATCAGCAGGAAGTCCTGCCGATCGGTGCGCTGACCCAAGGCGCCGGGAGCATCGAGGCCGCGGACCGACAGCGCGAAGCCGCGGATGTCCGGCAGCGCGTCGGGCTGCGGGACGACCGCCCCGTTGGACATCCGCACGACCACCTCGTACTCGCCCGGTCCGGCGAACAACCCGTGCCGGGCGTACTCGGGAAGCACCTCCGGCACGACGAGTCGGCCCGCTAGCGCCGCAATGGGCTTGCGGTGGAAAGCACGTCCCGGACCTCGCTTCGCGTTGATACGGGTCTGCAGCTTGACGATCGAGTCCGCGAAGCGCTCGTGCCTTTCCGGTTCGTCGGCTGAGATCGTCTCGGTCCAATCGGTCGCGGGAACTGTCATGGGCACCAGTGTGGACCACCTTGCCGATCCTTCGGATCCCGAGCGCCGGTGGCACGGCATATCAAGGGCGGCCCGCGACCGAAGCACACACGGGGTGCGTGGCGGCTTTCCCCAACCCCGTTCCGTGCGTCAGGGGGTGCGCTTAGTCTGGATCAGTGGCCCTAGCGCTTTACCGCAAATACCGTCCGGGACGTTTCGACGACGTCATCGGACAAGAACACGTGACCGAACCGCTCAAGCGCGCGATCGATTCCGACCGCGTGCACCACGCCTACCTGTTCTCGGGGCCACGCGGTTGCGGCAAGACCTCCAGCGCGCGCATCCTGGCCCGGTCGCTGAACTGTGAGAAGGGCCCGACCTCCCAGCCGTGCGAGGAGTGCGACTCGTGTGTGGCCCTGGCCGCCAACGGTCCGGGAACGCTGGACGTCATCGAGATGGACGCCGCTACCCACGGCCTGGTCGACGACGCCCGGGAACTGCGCGAGCGGGCCATGTTCGTACCTGCCCAGAGCCGCTACAAGATCTACATCATCGACGAGGCCCACCAGCTCGGGCCGGGCGCGGCC
The DNA here is from genome assembly GCA_963704075.1 of uncultured Actinomycetota bacterium. Classification (GTDB taxonomy): domain Bacteria; phylum Actinomycetota; class Actinomycetes; order S36-B12; family UBA10799; genus JADKAV01. The sequence goes on along the minus strand of CAVPGV010000017.1, from coordinate 137,833 downwards.
AACGCCCTGCTCAAACTCATCGAGGAACCGCCCGAGCACGTGCGGTTCGTGTTCGCCACGACCGAGCCGGACAAGATCATCGGAACGATCCGCAGCCGGACCCACCACTACGCCTTCCGTCTGGTTCCCGTCCGGACACTGGCCACACACCTGGCCGCGGTGTGCGAGGCCGAAGATGTTCCGGCCGAACCGGCCGCCTTGGCGCTGGTGGCGCGGGCGGGCGAAGGGTCGGTCCGCGATGCGATGTCGATCCTCGGGCAATTGGTGTCTGGGACGGGTCCGCAGGGGCTCACCTACGAGGACGCGGTTCAGCAACTCGGCGTGACCGACTCGGCTCTCCTCGACGACGTGACCGCGGCGATCGCCGCCGGAGACGTCTCCACCTTGTTCGTCCGGATCGGCGACGTGGTCGACTCCGGGCACGACCCGCGCCGCTTCGTCACCGACCTGCTGGAACGGTTCCGCGACCTGCTGGTCCTGCAGGTGCTCGGCGTGGACAAGGCGGCACAGCTGGTCGACCTGCCCGAGGACCGACTACCGGAGCTGGAACAGATGGCCCAGGGTTTCGGCCGGGCCGAGCTCAACCGCATCGCGGATGCTCTCTCCGAAGCCCTGTCCGAACTACGTGGTGCAACAGCCCCCCGGCTGCACCTGGAACTGCTCATGTCCGAGGTGTGCCTGCCGGCGGGCACTGCCGATTCGCTGGACCTGCTGGCCCGCCTCGACCGTCTCGAGCACCGTCTGGACACGGTCGCCGGACGGGCGGCAGCGGCACCGGTCACCCCTGCGGCCCGACGGGAACCGCCTGCAGCGGCCCCACCGGAGCCATCGGCCAGTGCTCCGGAACCCTCGACCGGCCAAAGCCCCGCAGACAGCACGGCCCGCGGGTCGTCCGGGGCCGGCTCGTCCGGCTGCCGGCGGCAACGTCCCCGCTCCTCCGGGACCGCCGCCGTCCTCATCGCTGCAGAGCCCATCGACGTCACCCCGGATTCCCGGTCCGCCCCCAGCGCCCTCGTCCGCCCCGGAGCAGGCCCCTGCGCCGTCCGCATCGGCACAGCCGGAGAGGGGGTCGTCGACACCGCCGAGCGACATCCCGCTGGACAAACTCATCGCCCTGTGGCCGCGGGTCCTCGACCGGGTGAAACTCAACAGCCGTGTGGCCTGGTTGCTGGTCCGGGACTGCCAGCCGGTGTCGATCTCGAGTTCGATCCTGACCCTCACCCAGTCCAACGGCGGAGCAGTCGCTGCATTCACCCAAGGGGGCCACGCGGAGCGCGTTCGGCAGGCGATCCTCGACGAGATGCGCCTGGACCTCACCGTCGAGATGACGTTGGGCGGTGATGCGCTGCCCCCGCCCGCACACCCCGAACCGGTTGCCGTGCGTGAGCCCGAGATCATCGACGACGCACCCTCCGACGACGACGAGGCGGTCGAGGCCACAGCGGAGTCCGGCCTGGAATTGCTGCAAAGGGAACTCGGCGGCCGCAAGATCGCCGAGTTCGACACGGAGTAGTCGCCGATGTACCAGACCTCCTACGAGGCGGCCCTGCAGGACCTCATCGATCACCTCGTGCGACTGCCCGCCGTGGGACCCAAGGGCGCGCAGCGGATCGCCTACTACCTGCTCGAAGCCGAACGCGAGGACGTCGAGGGGCTGGCGGCCTCACTGCTCGCGGTGAAGGACAAACTGACGGTGTGCGAGGTGTGTTTCAACACCGCTCAAGGCGATCGGTGCCGGATCTGCCGCGACGATTCCCGCGACCCACACGTGCTGTGCGTGGTGGAGGAGCCGAAGGACGTCATTGCGATCGAACGCACCCGCGAGTACACCGGCCGCTACCACGTGCTCGGTGGCGTCCTGGATCCCATGCGGGGCATCGGGCCCGAGCAGTTGCACATCAAGGACTTGTACAGCAGGCTCGCCGACGGATCGGTCCAGGAGATCATCCTCGCCACCGATCCGAACACGGAGGGGGAGGCGACGGCTGCCTACTTGGGCCGCCAGTTGGCCACCATCGGGGTGTCCGTGACACGGTTGGCCAGTGGGCTGCCGATGGGCGGAGATTTGGAACTGGCCGACGAGGTGACCCTCGGTCGGGCCTTTGTCGGACGCAGGAGGATCGATGAGTGAACTACCCGGTGACGAGGTCTCCGTGACCGCGCCGCCCACGCCGGTCGACTCGACGGCGCACGAACTCAGCGACGAGATGGCGTTGATCGTGCAGGATTTCGTCCGCTCGGTCGAGACGGTCGCGGCTGGTGGTCTGGGCGATACCGCGATCTCGCTGTTGCTGATACAGACCGCACAACTGGCCGCCCACGGCGCCCGTCTGGGTGCGGTGACCGACATCGTGCCCGAGGGCCGCTACGAGCCGGACAACGGCCAGGAGCCCGAGGTGGACGGCCTGCGACTGAGCCTCGCCGAGGTCTTCGCCCACGCGGACAACTACCACACCGTTGACGACCCGTACTTCCCCATGCCAGAGATCGTCGAGTCTTCACTGTCGGACGACCTGTCGAGCATCGTGACCGACTTGCTGCACGGGCTGGGTCACTACGCCGCGGGCCGGCCGATCGAGGCGCTGTGGTGGTGGCAGTACGCGTATCTGTCGTCGTGGGGCGAGGACGTGCTCAACGCCCAGGCGGCCCTGCGTTCGATGATCTCCCACCTGCGTCTGGATCTGGAGACACAGACGACCTGAGGAACTCGACGATCGTGTCCACGTACCAGGGTGCATCACCACTGTCATGGAAACCGACGTGGCCACCGTGCTCGGTGAGCACAAGTCGCACCGCCGGGATCGACTGCCAGTCGACCGATTCGTACGGGCCCAGCGGGATCATGGGGTCGTCTTTCGCGTGGATGACGAGCAACGGCTGCTGCACCGACTCCAGGTAGCGGATCGCGGAATTGACCCGGTAGTACTCCGCGGCGTCGCGCCAACCGTTGCGCGGCGCGGTGATGGCATTGTCGAAGTCGACGATGGTCTTGGCCGATCATGATGGCCGCGCGTTCCTCCGGGGTGTATCGGGCAGCCGGGCGCAAGGACTCCGCACGCAGCCTGCGCAGCAGGAACTTCTCGTACCACCCGCCGGCGATGTGGTGCAGGTGCTCGGCGCCAACCGCAAGATCCAGCGGGGCGGAGACGGCCACGCCCGCGACCACCGCCGGGCTGTGTTCGCCCAGCAGTTTGATGGTGGCGTTGGCGCCCAGTGAGAAGCCGACGACGGCACTGCGCCGACCGAGGGTGTCGATGACAGCGCGCAGATCCTCGGTCCGACCGCCGTGATAGTTGCCCGCCGAGACCTCCCCGGACATCCCTGCGCCGCGAAGATCGACCCTGGCCACCGGGAAGCCCGCCGTGAGCAGGCCGGCGGCCGTGAACCGGACGTAGTCGGATTCCGCGGTGCCGCCCAGACCGTGCACGATGATCACCAGCGGCTGCGACAGGGTCAGCCTCGTGGACCTGCACAGCGAGCCGGTCCCCACTGCCGTCGGGCAAGGTCACGATGACCTCGTCGGAGGCTGGCAGGCGCACCCTTCTCGGCCGGATCCGGCTCCGCACCGTCTGTAGGTGCGGATTACCCCATCCGCGGCGTGGCACGAAATCGTCCATCGCCACAGAGTAGGTCAGCACGCGCGGGCAAGACCTCTTCCCCTGGCACGCCGCAGAACCGCATCCCTGCGCGCATCGGCTCGATCTCGGCCTGGGCCGCCTGCGCGCCTATTGGTGACAGAACGACCTGTGACTGGTCGCATCTTCACCGAAGGGACTCCAGACCGGGTCAGGCAACGACCGGCCGGCCACGCGTCGCGCGCTGGTCTGCGCACCGTCCGCCGGTAGCCGAAACCCGCTCGTTCGTGGCCGCGACCGGACATGAACTCCCCCTCACATCCCATCCACACCAGAAGGTCGCAGGGGGGCGCCGGTTTTCCACAAGCCTCGAACACACGTAGGCTTGAGGAACAAGGAGGCACTCGTGTCAGCAGCGGTTTTCTGGCTCATAGCGGCCGTGGTGTTCGGCATCTTCGAGGTCATGAGCCTCGATTTGGTCCTCATCATGCTCGCGGCCGGTGCCCTGGCTGGTGCCGGTGCCGCAGCTCTGGGTGCCCCATTCATCGTGCAGGCAGGTGCGGCGGGGGCCGTGGCCGTTCTTGGCATCTTCGCTCTTCGACCCGTCGCACTGCGCCACCTGAAGTCGGGGCCGACGGCGCTGACCGGCGTCGACGCCCTGGTCGGCAAGCGCGTGACGGTGCTAGAGGAAGTCACCGCCGACAGCGGGCGGGTGAAACTCGCCGGCGAGATCTGGTCGGCGCAACTGGAAGAGGCCTGGGATCCGTTGGCTGCCGGATCCACCGGCACCGTGGTCGAGATCCGCGGTGCAACAGCAATCATTCGTCCCTACTGAGGAGAAGCAATGAACGCAGCAATTACCAGTGGCATCGTCGTTCTACTCGTCCTGCTGTTCATGGTCATCGTCCTCGCGAAGACCGTGCGCATCGTGCCACAGGCGCAGTCACAAGTCGTCGAACGGCTGGGGCGGTACAGCCGGACCTTGAGCGCGGGACTGCACATCCTGGTGCCGTTCGTCGACCGGGTGACCAGCAAGTTGGACCTGCGCGAACAGGTCGTGACGTTCCAGCCGCAACCGGTGATCACCGAGGACAACCTGGTGGTCAGCATCGACTCGGTGATCTACTTCCAGGTCACCGACCCGAAGGCCGCGACGTACGAGATCCAGAACTACATCTGGGGTGTCGAGCAGTTGACGGTGACGACGTTGCGCAACGTGGTCGGCAGCATGGACCTCGAAGCGACCCTCACCTCCCGCGACCAGATCAACAGCCAACTGCGCGGCGTGCTCGACGAGGCGACCGGCAAGTGGGGGATCCGGGTCAACCGGGTCGAGCTCAAGGCGATCGACCCGCCGCCCAGCGTGCAGGAGTCCATGGAGAAGCAGATGCGCGCCGAGCGTGACCGGCGCGCCGCCATCCTCACCGCCGAGGGTGTGAAGCAGTCACAGATCCTGACCGCGCAGGGTGAGCAGCAGGCCGCCATCCTGCGAGCCGAGGGCGACAAGCAAGTCCGCCGTCCTGCGCGCCACCGGTGAGGCAGAGGCGATCAAGCAGGTCTTCGACGCCATCCACGCAGGCCGACCCCGACCCGAAACTGCTCGCCTACCAGTACCTGCAGGCGCTGCCGCAGATCGCCGCGGGCGACGCGAACAAGGTCTGGGTGGTTCCCGCTGAACTGACGCAGGCCCTGGGGAGTTTCGCTTCGGCCTTCACACCGGGCACGCCGGGAAGAGAAGATCGAGGGCTGAGAAGCCCGTGGGGGACGGACACCTTCACGTCCCGTCCCTCACGGGAACGCCCTCAGTTCTCCCCTTGGGCGCGTGTGAAGCCAGGCACGCCGTCGATCTCCTCGAGTTTCTCCACATGCATCCAGCGGTAGACGGTGCCGATGCGGTTCAACAGATCCGGCACGGACGTACGCGCATCCCACTTCGCCTCGTCAACGATCCGGAAGCGGCACCTGAAGTGATCCACGCAGTTCGTGGAGCCGCCGGTGCTCGGCCACACGACCGTGCCCCGGTTGGAGACCATCTTGAGTTCGTAGGGCGTGCCGGCGGCCAGGCGGCTCAGCCGCTCCCCGATCTGCTCGGGGCTCTCCGCGGTGTCGATGAAGACATCCACACCGACCTTCTTGCGTGACCCGGGGTTCGAACGGGTCTCCTCGCGGGTGATGACGGGCAGCTTCAGGGGCTTGTGCTCCCGGCTCGGGATGGGCGACTGCTGGCCCATCCGTTCGATGACCGCCTCGGTGAAGGCGGCGGTGCCGACCGGCTCACCGACCTTGACATCCTGGGTGTGGATGCCGTCGGCCAGCGTGGCGAAGATCGCCTGCTCCATGCGCGTCGCGGCCTCGAACTGGTTGACGTGGCGAAGCATCATGACCGCCGACAGCGCCACCGCCGACGGATTGGCCACATCCTTGCCCGCGTACTTGGGCGCCGAGCCGTGCACCGCCTCGAAGATGGCCACGTCGTTGCCCAGGTTCGCCGAGGGCGCGAATCCCAGCCCCCCGACCAGGGCACTGGTCAGGTCGCTGAGGATGTCCCCGTTCATGTTCGTGGTGACGATGACGTCGAACTGTTCGGGCGCCTTGACCAGTTGATGGGCGCAGTTGTCCACGATGACGTGCCACGTTTCGAGGTCCGGATAGTCCTTGGCAGCTTCCGCGAACTCCCGCTGCAGCATGCCCTCGGTCATCTTCATGATGTTCGACTTGGTGGCCACGGCGACGCTCGAGCGGCCCTGAGCGACGGCCAGTTCCAGCGATGTACGGGAGATGCGGGCACAACCCAGACGGCTGATCAGTTTGAGGCACTGCGCCACATCCGGGGTCTGCATGTGCTCGATGCCGGCATACAGGTCCTCGACGTTCTCCCGCACCACGACCAGGTCGATACCGCGTCCGGAGAAGGGCGTCGGCACACCGGGCAGCTCCCGCACGGGCCGGACGTTGGCGTAGGTCTCGAATAGCTTGCGCAGGGTGACGTTGGCGCTCTTCTCGCCGAAACCCACCGGGGTCTCAAGCGGGCCCTTCAGCACAACGCCCGTGCGGTGAATGGACTCGATGGTCTCCATCGGCACGCCGCTGGCGGTTCCTTGCAGGAAAACACTCGCACCTGCCTGGGCTTCTTCCCACTCGATGTCGGCGCCCGCGGCGTCGACCATCTTGCGCGTGGCCGCTACCACCTCCGGGCCGATACCGTCACCGGGAATGACCGTGACTCTGACTCCCACTTCGTTGCCTCCTGTTCGTCTATATACGCATGACAATACAGGAAATCCACCGCAGGTTATGAGACAGGCCCCCGGTTGCCGCGTGGAACACCGCACGCGCGGACTCGAGCATCATGTCGGCAGCGTCCTCGCGGCTGAGGCCGGCGACGTCGATCAGCCACACCAGCGATTCGATCCCGGTCGCCGAGCGGATCGCGATGGCCAGCCGGCGGCGGTCGATCTCGGGCTGCTCGCGCCGCAGCGGCTCCAGGGCATCGAGGTACCAGGCGATCGCGCGTCCTCCCCGCAGCGCCGGCTGCTCACCACCGGGCTCCAAGGACAGGCGAAGCGAAGCCCGCAGCAGCGGCTCCCACTCGATGGTGAACGCGATGGCCGCGCGGACCACCAGGTCCAGACGAGCCTGCACCTGCGCGGGCGGCTCGGTCGGCAGCAATGAGTCCCGGCCCACCTCGGGCAGCGCAGCGGCGATGAGCGCGCGCTGGTTCGAGAAGTACCGGTAGGCGGTCGTCCTGGAGATGTGAGCGGCACGGGCGGCGCCTTCCACCGTCGGCGTCTCGCCCTGCACCAGAAGCGCGCGAGCCGCCGCCACGATGGCCCCGCGCGTGCGATTTTTCTGGGCCGTTCGGCCGATGGCCTCATATGGGACCTTGCTGACCATAATGGGATCCTAGTCCCATGAAGGAGTTCGACGTGAACAAGGACCCGGCTGTCACGGACCCGAGCCTCTACGCCGTGGTGTTCGAGAACGAACGCGTGCGGGTGCTGGAATACCGGGACCGGCCCGGCGATCGCACACACCCGCACACCCACCCCGACAGCGTCATGTACACGCTCGGGTCCTTCACCCGGCGTCTGCGGTCCGGGGGCCGCGAGGTGGAGTTGCAGCTCGCGGCGGGCCAGGTGCGGTGGCTCGACGCGCAGGAACACGCCGGGGAGAACATCGGCGAGACCCCGACCCACGCCCTGTTCATCGAACTCAAGGAACCGCCGCGGGATCACGGGAACCCGGAGGCCCTCGGGCCCGTGTGAACCGCGGTGATCACGCCGCCGGCAGCGTGTACCCCTCGAAGAACTCCCACATCAACCTGGACGCGTCGACCGTCTGCGTGGTCTTGCCCAGACGCGGCTCGATCGCATCGGCGATGAACGATGATGCACCAGGCCAGGTATGGCCACCGCCACGCACCCGGTAGTACTCGACGTCGGCGTTGGCCTGACACTGCGTCCATTCCCGCAGGGTCACATCATTTCCCACCTCGTCCGTAGCCTCCTGGGTGCAGCCATTGTGGTCGGCCCACTCCTGCATCGCCACCGGCACCGCGGGCAACGTGATGTCCTCGCCCTCGGGCTGCCCACCTCGGAAAGGGACCACCTCGTCCTTGGTCCCGTGGAAGTAGATGATCGGGGCGGGCGGGGTCGTCTGGCACGGTCGCTCGAACAAGGTCAGAGCCACACCTCCGAAGGCCGCGAACTTCCGCTCAGGGGTGCATGCCAGGGCGAACGTCATCGCCGATCCCATCGAGATCCCCGAGGCGTAGATGCGGGTTGGATCCGCACACGGAATCGCCGCCCCCACCTGCCGCAGGTACTCGTTGTCCCCGCCGGTGAAGTCCCAGCGACCGTTGCGGGCGTTCGGTGCGACCACCAAGAAACGGCCCTCTTCGGAGACTTGCTCAAAACCGGTCAGCAGTAGTTGCTGCTGGGCATTGGAACCCCGTCCGTGAAAAGTGAAGACGACCGGTGACGGATTAACCGCGTCGGTCGGTACGTGCAACAAGAACGACCTGTCGCCCACACTCACCTCGCGGGTTCCCGGCGGTCCGGGATCGCAGGGCGGTACCTCCGTGGGGGTCGCGGAGTCTCCAGCCGTCGAAGAGCACCCGGCCAGGAGCAATCCGGCCACCAGCAGCAACACGATTCGCTTCACCGACCCAGTGTCTCTCACCGTCACCGGACACGCCGTCCGCGCCTGCATCGGGACCCACCCCTCGACCGACCCGACGGACCACCACCGGCACAACCGGGCACGGCCCGCGCGAACGGACAAACCCTCCTGCGGGCAAGCCCGCTCATGTGCTGTCCTTGACTCATGTCGAATCTCGCGATGTCGGTCCCGGGACTGCCGGCCGGTCTGCGGTTGACGCAGTTGTCGCGAGATCACGCCTCAGAGCTCACCGACCTGGTCCGTGAGAAGGAGCTCGCGTTCTTCCGGCGCTCGGAAACCAACGAGAAGGAAATCCTGGGCACCCTCAGTGCCCCGGAACTCGACGGGACCCGCGGGACCGCCGGCGTCTGGGACGACGGGCGCCTGCTGGCCGCGCTGCTCGCCTTCAACGGTTTGGAGCACGAGCGGGGGCTTTACCTGGATCTGTTCGTCAGTCCGCACGCCCCCGACCGCCGCGGTCTTGCGACCACGCTGCTCACCGCCGGGGAGCGGTACGGCCAAACCCTGCCGTCGCCCGATGACGCCTATTTGAAGGTGGAGAGTTTCGGCGGGGACCACGAGACCAGGCAGGCTCTGGCCGAACGCGGCTACGAACGCCACCGGGTGTACTTGCGGATGCGCGTGGACTTCGTCGGTGAGACTCCCCGGCCCCGACCGGTCCCTGGCATCAGCGTGAAAGGGATGTCAAAGGATCTGTGGCCGGATCTGCACCGGGTCGTGACGGAATCGTTCCGGGACCACTACGACTCCCATCCACTTCCCTTCGACCTGTTCCGCAGGGACATGATCAACGAGACCACGGACCTGGACCGCTGGCGGTTGGCCTTCGACGGGCCGGCCTGCGTGGGAGTCTCGATCGGCTCCCGGCGCTTCGAGCCGGAGGGTCTGGGTTATGTGGAGACGCTGGGAGTCCTTCGGGAGTACCGCGGGCGTGGCATCGCCCGACACTTGCTGCTGGACGCCATGGCCCGAGACGCTGCGGCGGGCCTCACGGGAACATCGCTGCACTGCGACGCGACGAACCCCACCGGCGCAACAGCACTGTACGAGAGCGTTGGTATGCGCCGCGACCACGAGTACGTCGCCTGGCGGACGCCCTTACGGGGCAAGAGCCTGCCGCATTAGCCGAAGTTTCGGACGTTCGGCGAATACCGATCGTGCTCTGGCACGACGATGTCCACCGGGGTTGATGGGACCCGGCGAGTGGCTGTTCTCGGAGGGTCGGTTTGCCACCTCCGTGAGCTATTGATCACAATGCAAGGGTGACCCAGATCCGTGAACCCCAGGTGGACATGCAGTTACGCAGCGTCGTGGACGGGTTGGTGAACCACACCGGCGGGGCGTTCTCGCGGGAACGGCTCACGGCCCTGGTCGACGACCTGTACGAGCAGATGTCCGCCGGCGCGAAGATCCAGACGTTCGTTCCGGTTCTCGTGGGTCGCGCCGCTCTCACCCAGATCCGGGCCGAGCAGATCCAGGCCGGTGAGGTCCTGAAGACGATGCCCGAGGTGCTGATCGTCTGCCAGGCCAACGCCGGGCGCTCCCAGGCCGCCGCCGCTCTGTTCCGCTACTACGCACCGGGACTGCTCTATGTCGTCTCGGCCGGGGTCGCACCCTTGGGCCACGTCTTGGAGGAGGTCACGAGCGGATTGGCCGCGCACGGGGTGTACCTCACGGACATCCCCAAGAAGTACTCCCAGGAGATGCTCGACGTGGCCGACCACTTGGTCATCGTCGGCGAGGTGGGTGAGGAACTGCCCTCGCGGCCCGGCCAGGACCGCCACAACTGGTCGGACATACCGCAGATCGAGGATGTGCGGACCGCGGATGTCCCTGAGGTCCTGGTGAAGATCGACGGCAAGGTCCGTGAGACGTTGGCGCAGTGGATGCCTGATCTCGAACTCGGCGACCCAGTCATGTCGAGAGCCCCCGACCCGGTGTGACGCCGCGGGTTCGCCTAGCCGTCGGTCGCCGCGGTGGGCACCCAGTCGAACGTCCGGGTCACTGCTTGCTTCCAGCGGTCGAACAGCCACTCGCGGTCACCTGGCGACATTCCCGGCTCCCAGCGTTTGCCCTCCGCCCAGTTGGTGCGGATCGCCTCCTCACTTGCCCAGAAGCCGACCGCCAAGCCCGCCGCGTAGGCCGCGCCTAGCGCCGTGGTCTCGATGACCTTCGGGCGCACGACGGGAACGCCGAGCAGGTCCGACTGGAACTGCATGAGCAATTCGTTGACGACCATCCCGCCATCGACCTTCAAGGTGGTCAGCGGCACCCCGCTGTCGGCCTGCATCGCTTCGATCACCTCGCGCGACTGAAAGGCAGCGGCCTCCAGTGCCGCGCGGGCGATGTGTCCCTTGTTGATGAACCGGGTGAGACCCACGATGACCCCGCGGGCGTCCCCGCGCCAGTAGGGCGCGAACAGGCCACTGAAAGCGGGCACGAAGTAGCAGTCACCGTTGTCGTCCACCGACGCCGCCAGAGGTTCGATGTCCGCGGCGTTCTGCACTATGCCCAGGTTGTCGCGCAACCACTGGATGAGACTGCCGGTGACGGCGATCGAACCTTCCAACGCGTAGACCGGTGGCGCCTCACCGATCTTGTAGCAGACCGTCGTGAGCAGACCGTTGTGGCTGAGAACCTTCTGGGTGCCGGTGTTCAGCAACAGGAAGTTGCCAGTCCCGTACGTGTTCTTCGCCTCCCCTGGACTCAAGCACGCCTGGCCGAAGGTTGCCGCCTGCTGATCTCCGAGGATCCCCGCGATGGGGACACCGCGCATCGACGCCGGGCTCTGCACGTGCCCGTACACCTCGGAGGAACTGCGGATATGAGGCAGCATCGTCATGGGGATCCCGATGGCCTCCGCGAGCTGCTCGGACCACTCCAGGGTGTCGAGATCCATCAGCAAGGTACGGGACGCGTTGGTCGGGTCGGTCGCATGCACCTGGCCGTTGGTGAGGTTCCACAGAAGCCACGTGTCGATGGTGCCCATCAACAACTCCCCGGCTTGGGCCTGCGCACCCGCCCCGGGAACGTTGTCGAGGATCCAGCGAACTTTCGGCCCTGAGAAGTACGTCGCCAGCGGCAACCCCGTGACCTCGCGGAAGCGCTGCTCGCCGACCGTCTGCGCGAGCTCATCGCAGATCTCCTGGGTGCGGGTGTCCTGCCAGACGATCGCGTTGTAGACGGGCAGACCGGTGGTCTTGTTCCACACGACCGTGGTCTCGCGCTGCTGGGTGATCCCCACTGCCTGCAAGTCCGAGACGAAGAGGTTGGATTTCGCGATCGCCGCGCCCATCACCTCGCGAGTGTTGTGCCAGATCTCCATGGGGTCGTGTTCCACCCATCCGGCCCGCGGGAAGATCTGCTCGTGCTCGATCTGATCGGATGCCAACGGCATCCCGTCGTCGTTGAAGATGATCGCGCGGGTGGACGTGGTGCCTTGATCGATCGCCATAATCGGCACGGCGGGTACCTCCTGATGAACGGAATGTGGGTCAAAGGTAGACCGCGCAGGGTCGCCGTTGCGCTGCCAGACGTCGATGTCCACAGCCCTGGATCTCAACGCCCATTGTGTTTGTCGGACCTCGGACGTAGCGTGACTGCGGACGCCAAAGAGAGGAACGACCATGCGATACCCCAACGGTCTATTCGGCTGGGTGGACCTCATGACACGGGACACCGAGAGCGCGAAACAGTTCTACGAGGGCCTTTTCGGCTGGACCCACATCGATCTGCCCACGCCCATGGGACCGCCGTACACCCAGTTCTTCAAGGACGGCAAGTTGGTCGCGGGCATGAGCCCGATGATGCCCGGCGTGCCGGAAGAAGTCGGGGCCTTCTGGAACTCCTACGTCATCGTGGAGGACGCCGACGCGACCGTCGAGAAGGCGCAGAGCGCAGGGGGCACCGTCACGATGCCACCCATGGACGTCATGGAGCAGGGACGCATGGCGATGCTCATGGATCCCTCGGGTGCGGCGTTGGGCCTGTGGCAGCCCGGCTCCCACCAAGGGGCCGACCTGTTCAACGCACCCGGTTCGCTGACCTGGAACGAGTTGCAGACCCGCGACATCGAAGCAGCCCTGCCCTTCTACGAGAAGGTCTTCGGGTGGGAGTGGGTCGATGGTCCGGACTCGGGCTACAAGATGGCCACCCTGGCGGCCAAGGAGGGCGAGGACAAGATGAACGCCGGCGCCATGCCGATGCCCGACGGTGTGCCACCGGAGGCACCGAGCGTGTGGGCGGTCTACTTCGCGGTCGAGGACTGCGACACCGCAATGGCGGCCGGCCAGAGCCTCGGAGCTCAGGTGTTCCTGCCTGCCATGCAGATGGGGCCGGGCCGATTCGGCGGGCTGATCGACCCGACCGGGGGCATGGTCCTGGTGGGTTCGTTCGCAGGCTGAGACCGCGGGCAGGTAGCGTCATGGCATGCTGCTGACTCCCGGGCTCTTCGGCTGGATCGACACCTTCACCTCCAACACCGACAAGGCCAGGGCCTTCTACGAGGGTCTGTTCGGATGGCAGACGTACGACCGGACCGACAGTATGGGGGCGCACTACCTTCAGTTCTACCTCGACGGTCAGCTGGTCGCCGGGCTGAGTCAGATGCCGCCCGAAATGGCCGCGGAGGGGCTCCTTCCGCAATGGGTGTCGTACGTCATGGTCGACGACGTCGATGCCGTCTGCCAGAAGGCGCGCAACGCCGGGGGGCAGGTGATGATGGCGCCGATGGACGTCACCGACCAGGGTCGCCTTGCGAACATCATGGATCCCAGTGGCGGAATGCTCGGGGTGTGGCAGCCGTACACCCATCAGGGGGCGGACGTCTTCAACGTGCCCGGATCCCTCACGTGGAACGAACTGCAGACCCGGGATCTGGCCGCGGCGCTTCCGTTCTACGAGAAGGTGTTCGGCTGGTCCTGGATCGACGGCAGCTTGCCGGGCTACAAGGTCGCACTTCTGCCGACGAAACCCGGAGACGACAAGGCCAACGCAGGGGCCGAGGACATGCCGCCGAACGTGCCGGAGGAGGTGCCCGCGGTCTGGCTCGTCTACTTCGCGGTCAACGACGTCCCCGGGACGGTGGAGGACGCGCTAGCACTCGGCGGCAAGATCTTCGTGCAGCCGAGACAGACGGACACCAGTGTCGTGGCCGGCATCCTCGACCCGAATGGCGGACGTTTCATGATCGTGAGCGGCACCTAGGCAAACACCCTGTACGGCGGGCGTTAAGCCTGCCGCCGACCCATTGACGTCCGCGCCGGGCGGGCAACGATGGACTCATGGCTGCCTTGCGACACACCGCCGCGTCGGTGGTCGCCGCGTCGGCGGTTCTGCTCACCGGTCAGGCGGGAGTCGCCACGGCCGATCCCGCGTTGCAGCATCGCAGGGTCCTCAGCAGGGGTTCCGAGCGGCTGCCGATATCGCAGCCGATGTCTACCGGGAAGAACGGCGATCCGTCCTCGCGCGATTACGGCGAGGCGAGCCGTGAGGCACAGGAGACCTTGGCGACGACCCTTCGGCACGCCCAGACGTCGGCGCAGCGACATGCTGCCTGGGCCCGCTACAAGACCTCGACCGAAGAGGTCCGCGCGGAAGCGAACTCGCAGATGAAGCGGGCCCGCGACACCTTTCGGACCACGGTGGGTCAGGCTCGCCGCCAGTTCGGCCTGGAGCCCTCCATCACCGCGGCGACTTTCACGGCCGGACCAGTTCGGACTGGAGCCCACCATCACCGCGGCAACGTTCACCGCCGGAGCGCTGTGGACCGACCGGGAGGCGACTGGCGCGTGACCCGCGCCGGAAAGCCGGTAGCCCGCGAAGCAGCGGCGCCTGCATGCTATGACCATGAGCGAACACGTCGCCTTGCTGGCTGCGTACGACGAGCAACTGCGCACCGAGGCTGAGACGCTGGGAGCTGAGCACGTCACGCGACTGGGACCGCTTCGGGTGGCTACGTACCCGGGGGGACGGGGATTCGTCACGTACCGAAACCTCGACGGCGCAGATGCTCGCGACCTGGTGGGGCGAGCCGTGGAGTACTGCCGGGCGGACCCGGACATCAGCGCGGTCGAATGGAAGACCCGCGGGCATGACCACGCACCGGGACTCGTCGCAGCACTTGCGGCGCACGGGTTCAGCGCCGGAGCACCAGAAGCGATCATGATCGGACAGGCTCGCTGCCTGGTCGTCGACATGGACCTGCCGCCGGGAGTTTCCCTGCGACGCATACACGAGCCCGCCGAGGTATGGGCCATGTCCGCGATGCTCGATGAGATATTCGGCGACACGACGGCGATGGACTCCGTGTCCGTGATCCAACGTCGGCTGGATAACCGAGGACGGCATCGAACTGTGGGTCGCGCAGGACAACGGACAGATGATCGGTGCGGGCCGCCTGGAACCAGTCCCAGGAACTCAGTTCGCCGGCATCTGGGGCGGTGCGATGCGTCGCGAATGGCGCGGGCGTGGGATATACCGCGGCCTGACCGCAGCGCGGGCACGGTCTGCCCTACGCAGCGGCAAGACGTTGATCCACAGCGATTCGACGGAGTACTCCCGGCCGATCCTGGAACGCTCCGGATTGATCAAGGTGTCGACCACCACGCCGTACACCTTGCTGCTCGACAGGCTCAGCAGGGTGACGTGGCAGCCGCCAGGATGTCGCTGACCACCCGGCCGATCGCGTCAGTCTCCAGCAGGAACCCGTCGTGGCCGAACGGGCGACTCGACCACATCGAGTTCCACGCCGAGTTCGTCGGCGATCTGCTGCTGCAGGTAGATCGGGTAGAGCCGGTCCGATGGGATCCCGACCACCCGTGCCGGAACCTCCAGCTGGCGCAGGACCTCCGGTCCACGGCCGCGATACACGTCGTGCAGGGCCATCGCGTCGGACAGCGACACGTAGGTGCCCGGGTCGAACCGAAGGTTCAGTTTGTCCGCCTGATGGTCCAGGTAGGACTGCACGGCGAACCGCCCGTCGGCCAGAGCGTCCTCACCGAGTTGGTGGTCGCGGCCGAACCGACCGGCGAGTTCGCGTTCGGTGCGGTAGGTCAGATGGGCGATCCTGCGCGCGATACCCATGCCGGTCAGCGGCGCACCGCCCGACGAGTAGTAGTCGCCGCCGCGCCAGTCGGGGTCGGCCTGGATGGCTCGGATCTGGATGTTCTGGGTGGCGATCTGATCGGCGGTCGCGGATGTGCTGGTCGCCATGATCAATGCGCCACCGACCCGCTGCGGGTGCTGCACCATCCACTCCAGCGTCCGCATCCCGCCCATGGATCCCCCCATGACCGCGGTGAAGCGTTCGATCCCCAAGAGTGTCGGCCAGGGCCACTTCGACGCCACCTGATCGCGGATGGTGATCCGCGGCCACCGCGACCCGTAGGCCCGGCCGTCGGGGGCGATCGATGAGGGCCCGGTCGTCCCCTGACAGCCGCCCAGCACATTGGACGAGACCACGAACCACCGGTCGGTGTCGATGGCCTTGCCCGGTCCGATCAGCGCGTCCCACCAGCCGGCGGTGGGCTGACCCTCGCCTGCCGGCCCGGCGGCATGGGCGTCGCCGGTCAGGGCGTGCTGCACCAGCACCGCGTTCTTCCCGTCGAACGTCCCCCACGTCTCGTAGGCGACGCGCACCTCCGGCAGATGGCCACCGAGTTCGAGATCCATCGGTCCGAGGTCGGCGAAGCGTCGCCACGCCACAGGATCCCCTTCGCGCCATCCGCCGGAGGTGCTCATCGACTCAGGCTTCCTTCGCGGCCCGGAAACCGGCCTCGAGGTCGGCCAGGATGTCGTTGATGTTCTCGATCCCGACCGCGAGCCGCACCAGACCTGGGGTCACTCCTGCCGCGAGTTGCTCCTCGGGGGTCAACTGCGAGTGGGTCGTGGAGGCCGGGTGGATGACCAGCGACCGCACGTCACCGATGTTGGCCACGTGGCTGTGCAGTTCCAGTCCCTCGACGAACCGCTTGCCCGCCTCGACGCCGCCGGCGATCTCGAAGCTGAGAACGGCACCGGTCCCCTTGGGTGCGTACTTGCGGCTGCGCTCGTGCCACGGGCTGCTCGTCAGACCCGCGTAGTTGACGCGTCCGACCTCGTCGCGGGTGGTGAGCCATTCAGCCACGGCCTGCGCGTTCTGCACGTGGCGCTCGATGCGCAGGCTCAGCGTCTCCAGACCCTGCGACAGCAGCCAGGCGTTGAACGGCGCGACGGCGCTGCCCAAGTCACGCAGCAACTGCACGCGGGCCTTGAGGATGAACGACAGGTTCGCGCCGAACTGCGAGCCCACGCCGAGGTCGCGGGCATAGACCAACCCGTGGTAGCTGGGGTCGGGTTCGTTGAAGTTCGGGAAACGCTGCGGGTACTGCGCGTAGTCGAACGTGCCGCCGTCGACGATCACGCCGGCCACCGCGGTGCCGTGCCCTCCGATGTACTTCGTCGCCGAGTGGATGACGATGTCGGCGCCCCACTTCAGCGGCTGGATCAGGTACGGCGTGGCCACCGTGTTGTCCACGATCAGCGGCACCCCGACTTCGTGGGCCACCTCGGCGATCGCCTCGATGTCGAGGATGTCGTTCTTCGGGTTGGAGATCGTCTCGCCGAAGAAGGCCTTGGTGTTGGGCTTGACGGCCGCCCGCCACGACTCGACGTCGTCGGGGTTCTCCACGAAGGACACCTCGATGCCCAGTTTCGGCAGCGTGTAGTGGAACAAGTTGTAGGTGCCGCCGTACAGCCGCGGACTCGACACGACGTGGTCGCCGACCTCTGCGACGTTCAAGATGGCCAGCGTCTCGGCGGCCTGCCCGCTGCTCACCAGAAGTGCGCCGACGCCACCTTCGAGAGCCGCGATGCGCTCCTCGACGGTCGCCTGGGTGGGGTTCATGATGCGCGTGTAGATGTTGCCCAGTTCCTTCAGAGCGAACAGATCGGCGGCGTGGGCGGTGTCGTTGAAGGTGTAGCTGGTGGTCTGGTAGATCGGCAGGGCCCGCGCGTTGGTGGTTTCGTCGGGGGTCTGACCTGCGTGGATCTGCTTGGTTTCGAAGGACCAGGCGTCGCTCATGGGGTTTCCTTTTCTCAGATGTGGGATCGGTGCCGGTTGTGGGTCAGCCCGGGTGCCTCACGCACCGAAAAGAAAAGCCCCGGACTATTCGCCGGGGAACGCGTGGACGTTTGCTCAGGCCCCGACGATGGAGATCATTCGGCAACAC
Organism: uncultured Actinomycetota bacterium; assembly: GCA_963704075.1. Taxonomy (GTDB): domain Bacteria; phylum Actinomycetota; class Actinomycetes; order S36-B12; family UBA10799; genus JADKAV01. The sequence continues at coordinate 119,868 of CAVPGV010000017.1, read as the reverse complement.
ATACACATCTGCAGCGAACTCATCGTCGTGACCCTCCTTCCACGTTGATCAGAAGTGTGACACAGGCGTGGTCGACTGTCGAATGCGGGGTACCACGCAACAAGGTTGAACGCCCGGCCAATCTGTGCCCGGCCATTGGCGTCAGCCCGCTGATCCGGCGCCGGTCACGTCAGCACCTCGCCCGAATGCGACGCCGGTACGTCGGCGTCGCGAAGCACGACGCGGACTACTGCTCGCCGATACCGAGGCCCTGATGAGTCCGTGCCAACTCCTCGTACAACACCCGAATCCGCCGATGTGCCTCGTCGCCCTTGATCTTCCCGGCGGTCTCCAGGCCGCACACATACGCCACCCGCTGGGCGAACTCCTGCAGGTTGGCGTCGAAGGCCAGGTTCTCGGGGCTGAACTCCCCCTGGTAGCGGGCGCGGGGCGTCAGCAGTTCGTCCTTCGTGGCTGGCGGTGTCTTCCTCAGGCTCTGGCACAACGTCCTCCACATCCGGCCGCGGTTGCCGCAGCGGCCACCCGAACCAATCGAACAAACCCATGACTCTCCCGCGGGACCAGCAATGAGTCAAAGGTACGGTGCGCGGGGCGGTCTGCGCCCTGCCAGATCGCGACTCGGTCGTGGTGTCGACGGCCGTACGCCCCTTCCGAGCGACGACGCTGATCGGCGGGCAGGCCCAGCGAGAACAACAAACCCACCAGGATGAACCCGCTAGCGGCCAGGGTCATGATCCGGGCGGCGTCGGTGTAGGCCTGCTTCGCCTCCTCGGCGGCCTGACCGACCGAGGGGTTCTTCTCCAGCGCCAGGATGTACTGCCCAGAGGTGTTGACGACCTCGTCGACGATCGATTCCCGCTGCGCCGCGGACATGCTTGCGTCCGACTTCAGTGATGTGGTCAGGCTCGTGGCCAGTGCGCTGAACAGCAGCGCCCCGAGCATGGCACTGCCCAGCGTCGAACCCACCTGCCGGAAGGTCGAGGTCATCGATGACGCGTTGCCGGATTTGGCCGGGGGCACGTCCTGCATCACCACGTTGGTCAATTGTGCGGTGTCGAAGCCCACGCCGATCCCGTAGACCATCATGGGGATCGCCAGCCACCAGGCCGACCACGCCGTGCTCAGCGTGAATGCCAGTCCGATCAGGCCCAGGATCTCCAGCACCATGCCGACCCGGATCAAACGGGTCGGACCCAGGGCACGGGCCGCCTCGCGGGCGGAGCCACCAGCAAGCACCGTCCCCACGCCCAGCACTGCGATCAGCGCGCCGGTCGCGATCGGGTCGTAGCCCTTCACCGCCTGCAACCACAAGGGCAGCATGAACAGGGCACCGAACTCGCCGAGCGAGACCGTGGTGGCGACGACGTTGCCGTAGCTGTACCTGCGGATTCTGAACAGCGAGAGGTCCATCATGACCGACCTGCCGGTCCTGGCGCGGTGTGCTTCCCACGCGACGAATCCGGCGAGGACGACCAGGCCGGTCACGATGGCGATGGGGACCGGCGACATACTGCCGGCCGACACGGTCAACGGTCCGAGCGCGATGTCGTTCAGGGCCCTCCACCAGCCGTAGGCCTGCCCCTCGATGAGCCCGTAGACCACCAGCGCCAGACCGAGCGAGGACAGCAGCACGCCGAACGGTTCGACTCCCGCTGCGCGCGGGTTCACCCGCGACCTCGGCACGAACCGCAGGACCAGCGCGACGCTGACCAGCCCCACCGGGATGTTGATGTAGAACGCCCAGCGCCAGGAGAATTCCTGCGCCATCCAGCCGCCGAGCAACGGACCGAATGCGGCCATGCCGCCGAAGACCGCACCCCACAGACCGAATGCCGCCGCACGCTTGTCGCCGCGGAAATGCACGTTGATCAACGCGATCGAGGTCGGTAGCATCATCGCGCCCCCGAAGGCCTCCACAGCGCGCGCCAGGATCAACCACGTGCCACTAGTCGCGGCGCCTGCCAGCAGACTCCCGCCGAGGAACACCGCGATGCCGATCAGGAACAGCCGGCGTCGTCCGACCCGATCGGACAGCGTGCCGAAGGTGATCAAGAACGCGGCGAAGACCATCGAGTAAATGGATGTGACCCACAGGACCTGACTCCTGTCGATCGTCAAGTCGTCCACGATGGTCGGGATCAGGACGTTGACCAGGCTGCCTTCCAGGACGATCAGAGCCACACCGATGAGGACGGCGGTCAGCGCCCACCACGGGCGTTCGATCTCGACATCCGCCTGGTCGTGCTCCGCTGTGACGGTCACGTGGCCCCCTCTCGAGCACCGAAACCCTAGCGGACGGTATCCAGAGTTCGCCTACGTGTGATGGAGTGCGGGGCTCACACCTCGAACAGCACCGTGATCGGCCCGTCGTTGGTGAGCCGCACCTGCATGTCGGCGCCGAAACGGCCCGTCGCCACGGTTGCCCCGGTTGCCCGCAGGGCCCGCACGAACTCGTCCACGAGCGGCTCGGCCACCGCGCGCGGCGCGGCCGCGTCCCACGTCGGTCGGCGGCCCTTCGCGGTGTTCGCGTACAGGGTGAACTGGCTGATGACCAGCAACGGGAACCCCAGATCCGATGCCGAGAGCTCGGCTGGGCCGGCCGGTGGCACACAGACATCGGGCAACCGGTCCCGGTCGAACAATCGCGCACCCCAGACCTTGTTCGCCAGGCGCTGGGCCAAGGACGAGTCGTCACTGTGCGTGACGCCCACGAACACCACGAGTCCCGGGCCCTCAAACGCGCCCACGACCTCCCCGTGGATACTCACCGACGCGCCATCGGCGCGCTGAACCAGTGCCTTCACGATGGCCGGCGCACGACGCGGCCCGCGATCCGGGTGGCCGTACCCGGAAGCGTGCGGATCTGGTCCACGGTCTGCGACGCCAGTGCGCCGGTTCCCTCACGCAGCAGCCCGGCGGCGTCCAGGGTCGTCACCACATCTCCCATGAACGTGTTGACGTCCACCTTCTCAAGAACGCGCTCCATCGTCACGCGGTCGACCAGAGCATCCATGTCCACGTCGCTGAGTACGAAGTTCATGTCCACCCGTGAGAGCAGTTCGGAAGTGGTTTCGGGTCCCACCGTGGCGAGGAACTCGGCGGCTTGTTCGGCCCGCTGGGCCTGACGATCTCGGAACAAGCGGTCGAGGTCACTGAGCCATGCGTAGAGCGCACGCATGGGACGGCCGGTGAACTCGATCGTCGATGCCGCCGCCGACGCCTGATTGATCCGGTGCTCGAACTGTGCGACCAGATCGAACAAAGCGTTCTGGACCGCTTCGGCCACCGCTGCGGTGGCGCCCGGCAGCACCGCCATCAGGTCGGCCAACGTCACGACCTCGGAGTCTTCATTGGCGGCTTCGTCCGCCTCCACCAACCTCGAGCGCGTGTATCCCGTCGCAAGGCCAGCCAGTCCGAGTCCGAGCTCGGACCACCGCTGCACCTCGTCGAAGAGCGCCCCACTGAACCCCGGTCGTTTCCCCATGCCTCCATGGTGACACTGGGCCGATCAGCGGCCGATAGCGGCGGCGTGGCCTTGCGCGGCTCCCCACTCACAGGTGCGGGGAGTTCATGTCCAGTCCGTGGCCATGAAGGACCCAGGCAGCCTTTCGGTGAAGATCCGACCACTCACTGGTCGTTCTATCGCCAGAAGGCACACTAACCCCGCAAGCGACCGACGCCGAAGCATCGAGGCGCCATAAGAGCAGCGCCACCCCTCGCCGAAATCCGCAGCACCGTTTGCCAGCCATCACCCGCCGAATGGCGCAGATCGGCCACGGGAATCTGGATCAGCCCAGGGCCGACGGGCATACGCTGAGGGGCGTGTCCTTGGCCATGTCGTCGCCTGCGGGGCGCAAGATACTGGCCGCCAGCATCGTCGCCTCCGGCATGGCCTTCCTGGACAGCACCATCGTCACGGTCGCTGCCCCGCGACATCGTGGAGGACCTCGGCGGGGGCTTCTCGGGTATGCAGTGGGTGCTCGACGGCTACCTGCTGACGTTGGGCTCGCTCGTTCTGGTCGGTGGTGCGCTGGGAGATCTGGTGGGAAAACGGCGCATCTTCCTGATGGGAACCGTCGGTTTCGCGGTGGCCAGCGTGCTGTGTGGATTGGCACCGAGCCTGTCCCTGCTCGTCGCCGCCCGCATGCTGCAAGGTGCGGCGGCTGCGCTTCTGGTCCCCACCTCCCTGGCGTTACTCAATGCGGTGTTCAGCGGCGACGACCGGGGTAGGGCGATCGGAGCCTGGTCCGGACTGTCCGGGGTGTTCACCGCCCTCGGTCCGTTCATCGGCGGAGCGCTGGTGGACGCCTTCCCCTACGGCTGGCGGCTGGCCTTCCTCATCAACGTGCCCTTGGCGGTCGCCGTCGTCTGGCTGGCGCGACAGGCGCTGCCGGACATGCCGGGCAACCGGACGGCCGAACCTCTGATCTCCCAATTGGACCTCGCCGGCGCCGCGCTGGCCACGATCGGACTCGGGCTGGTGATCGGGCCGCTCATCGAGATCGACGCACTCGGGGTGCGCGCCTGGCCCATCGTGGCCGTGGGTCTGGCGCTGCTGATGGCGTTCGTCGTCGTCCAGGCGCGCCGCACCCGGTCGGGCAAACCCCCTCCGATGATCCCCTTGACGCTGTTCTCGGTGAGGTCGTTCAGCGTAGCCAACCTCGTCACCTTCGTCGTCTACGGAGCGCTGAGCGCAGGAATCTTCCTGGTCACGGTGTTCGTCCAGCTGGCGATGGGGTACTCCGCACTCGCGGCGGGGGCAGCCGGCCTTCCGGTCACCGTGCTGCTCGCCCTGTTCTCATCACGGGTGGGCGGACTGGTGAGCCGGTGGGGTCCGCGCTGGTTCCTGACAGCGGGTCCCATCGTGATGGCGCTCGGACTCATCTGGCTGAGCACCCTGGCGCCTGGATCGACCTACGTCGCTCTGTGCTGCCGGCCATGACGCTGTTCGCGCTCGGCCTGGTCCTCGTCGTCGCGCCGGTGACCACGGCGGCATTGGTCGACATAGGACCGGCCCAGTCCGGCACCGCGTCGGGGGTGAACAATGCCGTGGCCCGGGTCGCCGGTCTCATCGCCATCGCGGTGCTGCCGGCCGCGGCGGGCATCAGCGCTTCGGGCACCGGGCTGGAACAAGGCTTCCGCGCCAGCCTGCTCATGGCCTCCGGGCTGTGCGCGGTCGGCGGGATCATCGCCGCTGTCGGCTTCCGGACGCAGAAGAACGCCCCCCAGGCTTCCTGAGGGGCGTCGCTTCCGGCTTGGTCAGGCCAGGGCCTTCGACTTCAACTGTGCGAACTCCTCGTCGGAGATCACGCCGTCGTCGTGCAGCTTCTTCGCCTGGGCGATCTGGGCCGCAGGATCGGTGCTGCCGGACACGGACTTGATGTACTCGGCTTGCGCCTTCTGGATTTCCGCAGCCTGCTCAGCTGAGCGCTCGGCCATACCGCGGCCGCGCACGATCAGGTAGATCAATCCGGTCAGCCACGGGATCAGCACGAGTGCGATGATCCAGACCGCCTTCCACCAGCCGCTGAGCTCACGATCGCGCATCAGGTCACCGATGATCACGAAGACGAGGATCAGGTAGGCCGTGAAGACGAAGGCCACCAAGATGTACTGCAGAACGGTACCGTCCATTAATGTTGCTCCCTTGAGAAGTGTCAGCCCAATCAGGCTCCTCATCGAGTGTACTTTGATCTGCGGCCACCCCGGATCAGAGGGCGACTAGGCGCAATCACTGATCGGGGATGAACCCGGAATCCAGCTCCCACGGTCTGATCGGTGAGTTCTCGATGACCCAGGCCTGCACTTCCTTGTCCGCCCCGGTGAACACGAAGATTCCCACCAGGATGAACGACACCCCGATGAACTTGCGGAACCAGCCGTGAGGGTCAGCGGCCCAGCCCATCCGGCGCACGAACCTCTGACCGAGCAGGGCGATCACGAGGAGCGTCCCGCACAGGCCCACGACGTACGCGGCCAACAGCAGCAGGCCGTAGCCGAACTCGGCCGGCAGCACCGTCACGACCACGTAGGCGTACAGCGGGCTACAGCTCGAGAAGACCGGTCCGAGGGCTGCCCCGGTCAGGATCTGCCCGGTGAACCCGCTGCGCTGGCGGGCGTCGGCCAGGCCGGTGGTCGTGCGTGCCTGCAGCGAGAGGCTCGCGGACAGGCGCTCCCACAACCCGGGGAACAGGCTCACCACACCGAGCAGGATCAACAGCGTGCCGCTCAGGTACGCCCACGTGGTCGGGGGGATGTCGATCAACGCAGTCGTCGCTTTGAGGGCCAGGGTGAACACCGCCACCGAGACGCCCAGCGACGCGGTGATCACATACGCTCGTTTGCGATCCGAACCCGAGCCGTTCAGCGAGCCGCCGACGATCACGGGAAGCATCGGCAGAACACACGGGGCCAGCGTGGTCAACACCCCTGCGATGAATGCGCCCAGAAGGGCGAGCATCAGGTCGCCTTGGCGTTGATGTCTTCAGCGCTGAAGGTACCCGTCCACTTCTTGATCTCCTCGCCGTCAGCCCCGATCAGCACGAACGTGTGCTGCTGGGTCACGCCGTACTTCTTGCGCAGGTCGTTGGCGTTGTCGAAGTCGATCTTCACGATGTTGATGTCATCCGGGACGCCGGTCTGCTGGATGGACTTGTCGGTCTCCTGGCAGTCGGGGCACCACGGCGCGTAGAAGAACAGAACCGTGTTGCCCTCCTGGAAGGCAGCGGGATCCTCGCGGTACTGGGTCTCGGTGACGTACTTCCCGCCGGATGCCATGACCTCCGGCGACTTCTCCATCGCGTCGGCCGAAGGGGACTCGTCCATGACGTCGGCGGGGGACTCGTCCATGACCTCGGCGGGGGACTCCGCGACCGTTTCTGATGCCGTGGGAGTAGCGGTTTCCTCCGATGTTGAACCGCATCCTGCCAGCAGCAGGGCGGCCAGGGCAGGTGTCGCGAGGGCGATCTTCTTCATGTGGTGATCCTCTCAGTGCTCGGAGCACGTGTCTGTGGTCAATTCGGAGTGAACCTGCGGGCGGATTGGGTTCGATCGGCGGGCGTCGGGGCGCACCGCGGCGCTACGGTCGGAGTTCACGCTGAAGGGAACACCATGGACGAGAAGGACAATATCGAGGTCGTCGAGGAATTCGACGTCGAAGTCACCGAGCAGGGCGACGTCGTCATGGAGGACACCGTCGCCGCCGTCGACCTCGACACCGGGGAGGCGGTGATCGACGACATCGTGGCCGTCGAAGCCTCCGACGGTAGCGGTTTCGTGGAGGAGACCATCAGCGAAGTGGATGCTGATGGCAACCAGACGGTTCTGGCCGATGTTGTCGAGGAGTTCGACGCAGAGTAGTTGGCGGCTCGGGCCAGAGCTGCGGTTCTCAAGACTCCCGGTGGGGAAAGGCAGCGCCACCCCGCCTCGCCGGTTCCGCCCAGGCGGCCTGGTGGGAGCGTGAGTGAGCAGGGCAGATCGGTGCCGCCCGACCGGGGCAAAGGCTGGGACGGTCTGGTCATCGAGTTCCAGGCGTTCCACCGCAGGCGTGAGAGTTGGGTTCAGGCGTCTGGACAACGGTACAGGCGTTGGACACCACGGGCGTTCTTTCTCTCACGCCCGTGCGGATCTCCAACGCACGTACACAACTCCAACGCCTGTGGACCTTGCCCCCCCGAGAAGCCGGATTGATCTCAAAATCGAGATATCCCCACCGAAGGAGATCCTGCCCGGGATTTCGCGACAGCCTCCCCAGAGGTCGTACTGTCGCCCGAAGGTGCACCGGCCCGTTAACCGAAGGCACTGCGAGCCGACCCCGATACGTGCTTACGGCAACGACCAGTCGATCGGACGTGCCCCCTGCGCCTCGAGAGCCGCATTGGCCCGGCTGAAGGGGCGCGAACCGAAGAATCCTCGATGCGCCGACAGCGGACTCGGGTGCACGCTGGTCAGACACGGGACGCCGTACTCGCGCAGCATCGGCTCCAGGGACTGCGCGTCGCGGCCCCACAGGATCGCGACCAGCGGGCGGTCGCGCTGCGCCAGCGCCCTGATCGCGTGCTCGGTGATCGGTTCCCACCCCTTGCCGCGGTGTGACGCGGGCCGACCGGGGGCCACGGTGAGCACGCGGTTCATCAGCACGACACCACGCTGCGCCCAGGGCCGCAGGTCACCGTTGGACGGCTTCGCGACGCCGAGGTCGTCGACGAGTTCGGTGTAGATGTTGACCAGGCTCGGTGGCAGGGGTCGAACCTCGGGTGCCACGGCGAAACACAGGCCGATCGCATGACCCGGCGTCGGGTACGGGTCCTGTCCGACGATCAGAACCTCCGCGGCGTCGAACGGATAGGTGAAGGCGCGTAGTACGTCCGCGCCGGCGGGTAGGTAGGCGTCCTGCGCCCGCAGGAAGTCGCCCATGGCCCGGATCTGCGGTTCCACCGGGGCCAGGGCGCGCGCCCAGCCCGGGTCGATGATCTCGTCGAGCGCCCTCACGATCGGCCCGGGGTCCGGACCTCGACGTGCTCATCGAGCCACGGGATCGGCTGATGGGTCACGACCACCAACGACCGGCCTTCGCTGACCTTGGCGATCGTGGCGAGCACCGCCTGCGCGGTCGGCGGGTCCAGGTGCTCCGTGGGCTCGTCGAGCAGCAGGACCGGATGGTCTGCCAAGACCGCCCGCGCAAGCCCCAGCCGCTGCCGCTCCCCGCCGGACAACGTGGCGCCGTGCTGCCCGACCGGTCGATGAAGTTCCATGGGCAGTCCCACCGCGGCCAGCGCGTCGAGCAGTTGTTCGTCGGTGGCGTCCGGCTTGGCCATGCGCAGATTCGCCGCGACGTCGGCGTCGAACACGTGCGGGATCTGCGGGGTCCAGAGGACCAGCGATCGGATGTCGTCGCCGGCGAGGTCCGACAACTGCCGACGACCGAGGCGCACATCGCCGGAGTACTTCAGGAATCCGGCCAGCACGTTCAGGACCGTCGACTTGCCCGATCCCGACTCCCCCACCAAACCGATGCGGTGGCCGACCGGCAAGTGGAAATCGACGTCCTGCGACGGCGACCGGTCCGGTCGGGTAGGAGGCGTTCAGCCCGCGCGCAGCGACCGCGGCTCCATCGGCGGTTTCCGGTGCGACAGGTTCACTGACCGGGGGCTGCGCGTCGAGGATCTCCACCAGTCGACCGGCTGCGGTTCGCACCCGGATCGCGGCCAGTGCCGACGGGGCGAGCACCGCCACCGATTCGTACGCTGCCAGGGGCAGGAGCACCACGACCGCGAGGTTGACCCCCCACAGGTCACCGGCGCGAACCGCCGGGACCGCCACCAGGATCATCCCGATGACCGCCGCACCCTGCACGAGGATGCCCAGTGCGGTGGACAGCGCCGAGCCAACGGCGGTCTTGCGCATCGCCGCCGCCAACCGGGCGTCGACGTCCTCGATACGCCGCCCGTATGCATCGTCGGCGCCGAGCACCATGAGCTCCGGACCGGACTGCAACGCGGTCAGCACCTCCGAGGAGAGTTCGGCCTGCAAAGGGGCCTGCGCGGCCTGCCCGCGGCCGGAGGACCAGATGATCAGCGCTGGCACGGCGATCCCGCCCAGCAGCAGGCAGACGGCGAGGATGACACCACTGGCGGGCAACAGCCACGCCGTCAGGATGACGGATCCGGTGCCGACCAGGATCGCCGAGAAGATCGGCAACATGACGCGCAGGCTCAAGTCCGACATCGTCTCCACGTCGTCGACCATGCGGCGCAACAGATCCCCGCGCTTGAACGCGGGCAGCCCGGCGGGAGCCAGCGGGATCAGTCGCTCGTACAGAGCGACCCGCAGATCCACCAGCGAACGGAACGCGGCTTGATGGCTGACCAACCGTTCGGCGTACCTGAACACACCCCGGCCGATGCCGAAGGCCCGGACACTGACCACGGCGACCTGCAGGAACAGGATCGGGGGTTGCTCCCAGGCGCGTGAGATCAGCCAGGCGCTCACGGCCATGAGCCCGACCGACGAACCCAGGGCGAGGGCGCCCAGGACCGCGGCCCACCACAGCCGTCCGGTGGCCGGCCGGTAGATCTCCCGCAGTCGCCGGACCGCGGGGTCGCGCAGGATCACACGACCACCCCCACGCTGAACGTGTGATCCGCGATCGCATCGATCGCCGAACGGTGACCGACCACGATGACCGTTGCCGGGACGGTTCGCAGCACGGCGAGGATCGCGGCTTCTGATTCCGGGTCGACGCCTGCGGTCGGCTCGTCCAGCATGAGCACGCGGGAGCGCCGCAGCAGGGCACGCGCGAGGGCGATCCGCCGCGCCTGTCCGACCGAGACCGGCCGGCCCCCCTCGCCGATGATCGTGTCCAGGCCGTCGGGCAGGGCATCGACCCAGGCCCCGAGCCGGACCTGTGCCAGGACCTCCCGGACGTCGAGGTCCTCACCCATCGTGAGGTTCTCGCGCAGGCTCGTCGGCAGCAGTTGCGGGCTCTGCGGCACCCATGCGATGTGCGACCACCATTGCCGCACATCGACGTCGGCGAGGTCCTGCTCGCCGATCAGGATGCGGCCGGTTGACGGCTTGATGAATCCGAGCAGACCGTTGAGCACGGTGGTCTTGCCGGCACCGGACGGGCCGTTGATGACCGTGATGTCGCCGGCGGGGATCACCGCGGACAGCCCGGAGACCACGTCCTGTCCGTCGTAGCCCAGCGCCACGCCCTCCAGACGGAGGTCGGCTTCGGCGGCGACCAGATCCGCGCTGCCGGTGGTCGGGGGTTCTTGCTCCATCACGGCGAACACGCGGTCGGCGGCCTCAGCACCCTCTGCGGCCGCGTGGAAATGCTGGCCGACCATGCGCAGCGGCAAGTACACCTCAGGCGCCAGGATGAGCACGGTCAGCCCGGCCATCAACGTCATGTTGCCTTCCACCAGGCGCACGCCGATCGACACCGCGATCAGCGCGACCGACAACGTCGAGAGCAACTCGAGGACCAACGCGGAAAGGAACGTCACGCGCAGCACGCCCATCGTCGACCGGCGGTGCTCATCGCCGACCTGCCGGATCTGGCCCACCTGATGCTGCGCGCGGTTGAAGGCCTTGAGCGTGGGCAATCCCTCGACCACGTCCAGGAAGTGGTTTCCCAGGACCGCCAGCCAGCGCCACTGCCGGTCGACGCGGGCCTGACTGACCCACCCGACGAGGATCATGAACACCGGGATCAGCGGAACCGTCAACGCCACGATGACGGCAGCGAGCACATCCTCGGTGAGGATGGCGACCCCGACGATCAGCGGCACCACGACCGCGAGCACCAGTTGTGGCAGATACCGCGCGTAGTAGGCCTCCAGGCCACCCACACCACGTACCAGCAGTTGGGCGAGTTCGCCTGTGCGTTTCCCGGCCAACCAGGCGGGACCGAGGCTCATCATGTGCCGCCACGCAGCCATCCGCAGTTCACTGATCGCCGTTGCTGCTGTCCGGTGGGCGAGCCATTCGGCGAGAAATGCGGTCAACGCGCGGGCCGCGATCACGGCACCGAGCTGAACGACGGTGGGCATGACAGCGGCCAGATCCGCACCCTCGGTGAACGCTCGCACGATGACGCTGGCCAGCAGCAGTGCCTGCGCGACGATCAGCAGAGCCTGGATCGCCTGCACGAAGACGCTGGCGATGAGGAACGTGCGGGTTGACCGGGCGTACTTGAGCAGCCGCCTATCGAAACCGCGCACCCCTCAAGGGTACGGAGGTCGGGGCGTGGCCGCTTGCGCGGCTGGGTGGGCGCAGGGACTTTGGACGCGGAAGGTCACCCAGTGACCAGATCCGACCAAAGTCCACCGGATACCCGCCCCCGCAACAAGACTGGGACAGCCTTACCGAGATACCCGCCCGGGCAGGATGAAGTCGTACTCGCGACGCAGCAGTCTGCGGGCTGCGCGGTCGAGTCGCCGCACCCGTAGGAACAGCTCCAGCGTCGCAGCATCCTGCTTGTAGTACTCGTCCACCTCGGCGCGCGCGATCGGCTCCAGGTCGTGGTGCTCCAACCACTCGTTGGCCGCGACGATCCCCTCCGGTAGCCGTCGCGTTGCACCCTCCTTGATGAAGTTGCCCAGCAGGTCGATGGCGACCAACCGCGGCGAGAAGTAGTCGTCCATATAGGTCGCCACGTCGCCCTTGCGCCGGTAGTACGCGCGCAGGCCTGGCGGGATCGCCGACAGCAGGATCTCCTGGTCGAACCTGTAGCCGGAGCCGGACCGGACGAAGGGGGTTCCCACATCGAGCAGTACGGGGTCCTCCGCGACGGTGAAGGACCAGTTCGACAGTTGCGCGTCGATCGCGGTCTCGGGAGTGTCCTGGTGCAAGGTCCAGACCCGGTCCATGACGACGCCGACGGCAGTCGCGAGGTCGGCGTCCGCGGCGGAGTGCAGAATCTGGTTGCCCAAGTCGCTCAACAGGGGCTGGACGAGATACACCACCGGAGGCCGTTCGCCGCGTTCGATCATCACGATCTGCGTCTCGACGACCCGGATGCCCGCGTCACGGACGGTCGTGATGTAGTCCGCGACCAGGGTGCAGTAGTCCTGTGCCATCATGCGGTCTGCGAAACCCGACATCCGCTTGGCGACCTCACCCTCCAGGCCCGGCACCAGAAGGGCCGCCGAGATCTCGCCGTAGGCCAGCACGGTGACACCAGTCGGATGGGCCGGGTCGAGGTTCGCTTCCAGACGCTGCAGGACCTGCTTCACAACGCCACCGCCGCGGTACACGCGCGATCGAACGCGGCCATCACCTCATCCATATCCGCCTGCCCCATCAGCAGCCCCGGCTTCACCTGCAGCACGCTGCGGTCGAATCCGGCGAACATGGCCCACACGCCGTTGTCGAACAGCAGTTTCGTCATCAGCATGCCGCCCACTTCGTGGGCGAACTTGACCCCGATGATCAGGCCGGTCTGCCGAACTTCGACCACCCAATCGGGGTGCTTCTGCTGCAACCCGGCGAACGCTTCGGTCCACTGCCGGACCGGCAGGTCCGGCATCGCCCGCTCGGTCAGGTCAAGCACGGTCGAGGCGACCCGGCATCCCAGTTCCGCACCTCCGAAGGTCGACACATGTGACCAGCCGTCGCTCTCGATCCAGGCGCCGGCCCGTTCGCTGAGCAAGGTGGCCGCGATCGGGTAGATCCCGCCCGACAGCCCCTTTCCGGTGACAAGGATGTCCGGCGCGACCCCGAAGTGGTCCACCGCCCACATGTGCCCGCTGCGGCCGAGGCCGGTCTGGACCTCGTCGGCGATGTACAGGGCGCCGGTCTGGTCGCAGAACTGGCGCACGGCTGGCAGATACTCCGGATCCGGTCGGGGGAATCCGGCAGTAGCGGGTACCGTCTCCAGGATCACGGCGGCGGCGGGTTCGGCCAGGGCTGCGTCGAGGGCATCGATGTCGTTGAACGCGACCCGCACGAAGTCGGGTTCTGTCGCGAGGAAGGCGTTCGCTGCTTGCTCGTCGCCAGCGGCCAGCGCAAGCCCCGTGTGTCCGTGATACGCGTCGACCACGGACACGACGCGTCGGCGTCCGGTCGCACGTCGCGCCGACTTGATGGCCACGTCGATGGCCTCCCCACCACCACTGGCGAAGACCGCGTAGTGTGCACCGGGCGTGACGCCGACCAGTTTTTCGGCCAGCGCGGCACGCTCCGTGCTTGGGAAGTGGTGATTGCCGATGTCCAGGGTTTCCAGCGCTGTGGACAGCGAAGCGATCACATCCGGGTTGCGATGCCCCAGGTTGTAGACCCCGCCGTTGAGGTGGATGTCGATGAGCTCGCGACCGTCCACGTCCCAGATGTGGTAGCCCTCCCGGCGACCGATCACCAGGTCGATGCCGGCGCCGGTGAGAAAGCGGACGCGGTCTGCGCACACGTAGCGCTCAGCGAGCTCCAGGGTGTGCCGCTTGGCAGTCGACGTCATGCGAGCCCCGCTAGGTCGTCCCACTTCTGCCACGCCCGCCGGTAGAGCGCAGGGACGTGGGCCGCGGGTACATCACGGGCGGCGTCGAGCCATTCCCGTTCCGCGGTTTCGGCGGCTTCGAAGCATTGCTTGCTGTACTCCGCGCGGTCTTGTGCGGTCTGTGCGCCCTGCCTGAAGTCGGCTTCGAGGTCGTCGCGAAGTTTGCCGTATGCCGCGATTCGCTCGGGATAGTTGCGCAGGGTCGCGCGGTGCAGCAGTTCGTGGCGCCACCACATCGTCGCCGGATCGAAGTGCTTGCCCGGTCGCGGTTGCTCAGGCAGCCCGGCGCCGAACCAGACGGGTTTGAACACTGACGTGCACGGCGCCGAGGTTCCGGTGAGCCACACGGTGATGTCGTCGGCGGTGACGTGGGAGACCATCGAACCGGTCGACTGGGCCACTCGGATCGGCCCGAACCCGGCGTGGGCGCAAACCGTCTGCCCGGTCATCCCTTTGGCCGGAGTCCATCCGGATTCGACATCTCCGTGGTCGCGCAGCAACCGCATCGCGGCGGGTACGTCGAGGTTCCCCCGGTCGGCCTGCAGTGCGTCGGAGGTCCGGCATTGTCTGGCGGCCGAGTCGGAGAACCGCGTATAGAGGAAGTCGGAGCGGTCGGTCACCGCGATTCCGGTCAGGCCCGGTGACGTTCGCTGCGCGCGTCCTAGCGTCAGCCCGTTCGAGATCGATGCGGTGGAGCGCACCCGCTGCGCGGCCCAGTCTCGCCCGACCGTCTCGAGGATCCACGCCTGTTCGCGGTCGGCGACGATGAAGGAGTTGTCGTAGAGCAGTTTGTGGGTGTGGCCCGCTTGGCCGTGCTGGCCGTACCTGGTCAGCAGCACCGTGATGACATCGACCGCTTCCTCAGCGGTGCTCGCCCGCTCGAGCCCGAGGCGCAGCAGGTCCATGCCGAGCAGACCGGGGGTGCTCTCGCGCTTGGCTTTGGTGAAGACCGCCTCGTTGCCGATGGATACGCCGTGTTCGTTGACGCCCATCTCCGCGCCCCAGATCCAGTACGGCTTGGACAGGATCACGGCGTTCGTGTGAGGGATCTGGTCGATCTCGATGTAGGTGGTTCGAACCCGGGACGACTCATGATCGGTCGCCGGCACCGCGAGCAGCTCGTGGGCTTCGTTGGGTTCCCGGTCACTGTTCTTGCCGAGGATCACCGACCCGTCCCGGGTGGCGTCGGGCAGGCTGACGAACGTGTCGCACATGTACCCATTGTGCGCCTGTTGGGTCATACATCCGTTGGAGTTGCGTACTTCTCAACTCTCACGCCTGTGCGAGGCCGTGCCCGGCCTACCGCCGACCGCGGGCGACCCCAGATCCGTTGGAACTCCGCGCTCGTCGTCCCAGCGCTACGCCGCATCCCACCCCGGCAGCGCCGAACCCGGCGCCCACGTCGAATGGGTCCCACTGCTGATCCGCTCCGGCAGCGTGACGCGGGCAATCGGGCCGTCCGCCACACGCGCCGCATCGAATACCAGAGCTTGCGAACGGTCCTCGACCATGTCGATGGTGAACGTCACCAGATAGCCGTCGTCCTCGCCGGAACTGCCCACCCGGGGCGCCATCGCCGTCTCGCTGCAGTAGACCCCCTCGGGCAGGGCGTACTGCTCCTCCCCGCCGGTCACCACGTCGTGTTTCACCAGTCCGTTGAACAAGAACCTGCCCGGCACCGCGGTCGCCGCGTACGCGTAGCGGTGTGGACGCCCCCCGTGCAATCCGTTGATCATCCCGAACTCCGTGATCGAGTCGCTGAGCCGTTCCTCCTTGACCAGCCCGGTCGCGAGGTTGAGCCGCCAGCGGTGCAGGTGCGTCTGCATCCCGTCCAGCGAGATGAACCGGGACAGCCGCTCGTAGTACGTGGCGTCCGGGGAGACCGCAGGCTGCGGGTCGTCCTGGAAGAACCCGTCGAGGACGATCTCGTCGCCGTCCTCGTAGGCGTTGACCCAATGCAGGACGTAGGTCGGATCGGCATCGAACCAGCGGATCTGGGCGTTGGTGCCACGGCGGGGCAGAACCCCGAGCCGCAGGGGGATCTCACGGTGGAACACCGGCGCATACACGCCCTTGGACATCAGAGCCGGCTCCCAGAACATGGGGCAGTCGTTGAGGATCGCGTAGTTCTGCGTGAACGCCATGTCGTGCGGGATGCGCGGACCAGGCAGGTCGATCGGCTCATAATGGACCAAGCTGTCGGTGGAGTCGACCACGCCGTAGTTCAGGAACGGCTCGTCGATGCTGTAGTTGAAGAACATCAACTCGTCGGTGTGCTCGTCGACCTTGGTGTGCGCCGAAGTCCCGCGCTGCGGTGTCCACGCCGCCTTGCCCCGGGGGTCGAGAGTCAGCGGATCCATCCGGTAGGCGTCGCCGCATTCGAAGTGGCTGCTCAACGCGAACCCGTTGTGCACGACGACGTCGGTGCTCGAGGCGTCCTTGAGCATGTGCCGGGCCCCCCAGCCGGGCCGCTTGGCCTTGTCGGGGCGTTCGGCCAGGCCTGCCCACAACGGGCCGCCCTCCTGCTGCTCGGCCAACAGCGCGTCGGTACGCACGAACTTGTTCCGGTAGAAGGCCCGGCCCTCCTTGAAGCCGATCATGTGGATCATGCCGTCACCGTCGAAGGGGTGGTACCGCCCGATCGCGGGATGCACGGGGTTCTCGGTGTTGCGCATGTAGACGCCGTCGAGGTCTGCCGGCAGTTCACCGTCGACCTCCAGGTCATCGGCCCGCCACTCGGTGTCCTGCGGCCGCCAGGGTCCGGTCCGGTACGGGTGGTCGTCATCCTCGGGCAAGGTGCTCAGCAAACGGCCGACGATCTCGATATCCATGTGCCCAGGGTACGGCGATTACGAGCCTGCCACGACGAAACTGACCGTTGTGGCTGTACTGCCACCGATGTTCAAGGTGGCGAAGCGCCGGGCCCCCGGAACCTGGTAGTCGCCGGCGCCCCCCGTGACCTGCCGATGCGCGTCGAGGACCATCCGGACCCCGCTGGCACCGACCGGATGACCCACCCCGATCAGGCCTCCGCTGGGGTTCATGGGGATTCGTCCGCCGATGGACAGGTCCCCGGATTCCACCGCCTCCCAACTGCGCCCTGGAGCAGTGATCCCGAAATGGTCGATGGCCATGTACTGGCTGGGCGTGAAACAGTCGTGCGTCTCGATCCCGTCGACGTCGTCCACTCCGGTCAGACCGGCCCGCCCGAAGGCGTCGCGGATGGTCGCCGCGACGTGCGGCATCACCAGGGCGTCGGTGCCGGCCAGCTTCGCTTCGAGCGGCAGGCCGACGGTGCGATGTCCCCAGCCCTCGATGTATGCGGGCGCCGCCCGGCCGAAGCGCTCTGACACCAGAACCAGACCGGCCGCCCCGTCGGTCACCTGGCTGCAGTCGTTGCGCCGCAGACGTCCCTCGACGACCGGGTTGGCGACATCATCGGCGGCGAACGAGTCGCCGGTGAACGACCATTTGCGGGTCTGCGCGAAAGGATTGCGCTTGGCGTTGCTCAAGTTCAGTTCCCCGATGGCTCGCAGGTGCGCGTCGTCGAGGCCGTAGCGCCGGTCGTACTCGTCGGCCAGCGCACTGAACGACCACGGCCACACGTACTTCGCGCCCTGGGCGTCACGTCCGACCCAAGCGGCCGCACCCATGTGGTCAGCGGCGAGATCGCCGGGCACGGTTCGTTCAAGCTCGGCGCCGAGGACCAGCGCGACGTCGTAGCGCCCCGACTCGAGATCGGCCATGGCCGCGAGCAACGCGATGCCGCCGGACGCACACGCTGCCTCGTGCCGAGAGGCTGGTTTCCCGGCAAGCGCGGGTTCCACGGTGGCCGGCATGGCTCCGAGATGACCTTGTCCGGTGAACAGTTGCCCGAAGGCATTGCCGACATGGATCACGCCGACGTCCGCGGCGTCGACCTGCGCCGCTTCCAGTGTTCCCGCCACGACTTCGCCGAACATCGCGGCGAAGTCCCCGCCCTCCTTGGTCCAGTTGCGCGCGAAGTCCGTCTGATACCCGCCTAGAATCCCGATCACCATCTCAGCCTAAGGGCGACACCACAGCGCTTAGGCTGAAGTCGTGACCGACGTCTTCATTCTGGATTGGATCCGGACCCCTCGAGGGAAGGCTTCTCCGAAAGGGGGGCTGCACTCCCTGTCGGCTCTGGACCTCGTCACGGGCCTCGAGCGGGAACTGATCGAGCGCACCGGACTGGCCCCGGACATGGTCGACGACGTGGTCCTCGGAGTGGCATCGCAAGTCGGTGAACAGGGCGCCGACCTCGCGCGGACCGCCAACCTGCTCAACGGCTGGCCGACCCCCGGTGTGACGCTCAACCGCTTCTGCGCCTCCGGGATCGATGCGGTTGCCACTGCCGCCGCCCGGGTCCGGGCTGGGGACTACCGCCTGCTCATTGCCGGAGGCGTGGAGAGCGTCTCCAGGGTGCCGATCTTCAGCGACGGCGGCGCCCTGTGGAACGACCCGTCGGTGGTGCAATCCGTGGGCTCCGTGCACATGGGGATCGCGGCCGATCTGAACGCGACGCTGGAGGGGTTCACCCGCGATCAGCTCGACGCCTACGCCGTGGAGAGCCACGAGAAGGCCCATGCCGCCTGGGAATCCGGCGCCTTCGACTACAGCGTCATCGAGACGAACGACCTGGCGCGCGACGAGTTGATCCGGCCCGGGCTCTCGGCCGAGGCTCTGTCCGGCCTGGCGCCGGTCTTCGGTGACCGGCCCGACGACGACGCACTGGTGCTGCAGCGCTTCGAACGCATCGAGCACCTGCACACGGTTGGGACCTCCCCACAGATGGCCGATGCTGCGGCGCTGCTGCTGATCGGCACCCGCGAGCAGGCCGACGCGGTGGGTCTTCGTCCGCGGGCACGGATCGTCAGCAGTGCGACAGCCACGTGCGACCCGGTGATCATGCTCACCGCTGGCCAGGAGGCGATGGAGCAGGCCATCGAACGGGCAGGGCTGGCCCCGCGCGACATCGACGTCTTCGAGTTCGCCGAGGCGTTCGCCGCACTGTGCCTTCGCTTCCGGCGCGACCTCGATGCAGGCCCCGAACGCATGAACCCCAACGGCGGCACGATCGCGATGGGTCACGCCTTCGGAGCGACGGGCGCGATCATGGTGGGGGGTTGCCTCGACGAACTGGAACGCCGCGAGGGCCGGTTCGGCGTGGCAGGAGTCAGTGGTGCCGCGGGGCTCGGCGTCGGACTGGTCCTCGAAAGGTGCTCGGACTGAGGCAATCGGTCAGACGCCCGCCTCCCGCCCGCGGCGCCGGTCCAAAGTGCGCAGCACCGGCGACGCAGTCACCCCGTGCACAACGATTGAGACGAGCACGGTGAACGACACCGTTGCCCAGAGCAGATCCGCCTGCACGAAAGCGGCCTGTCCGAGAGCGTAAGCAAGGTAGTAGAACGACCCGATGCCCCGCACCCCGAAGAAGGCGATGCTGCGCTCCTCCACCGGCCTCACGTTCGAACCGAGCATCGCCAACCAGCCGGTGACCGGGCGCACCGCGAGCACGGCGACCAGCCCCCACACCGCGGCCTGCCAGGTCAGCGCACTCAACAGATCCACGGCGAAATACCCGAGGAGCAGCAGCAGACCCAGCGTGAGCAGTCGCTCGATCTGTCCGATGAACTCGTGCAGGACCTTGTGGTACTCGTGCCCACGTTCGCAACTGCGGATGGCCAGAGCCGCGCAGAAGACCGCGAGGAATCCGTAACCCCCGACCAGTTCCGCAACACCATAGGCCAGGAACACACCCGACAGGGCCAACACGGCCTCCGCCGTCGCGGCGAACCGCACACTGTTGGGAGCGCGGAACGCCAACCGGGCGAGCAACTGTCCGATGGCCCAGCCGACGACCACACCGATCACGATCTTGCCGAGCAGTTCCCAGGCCACCCAGCGTCCGCCCCACTGCACGAAAGCCGCCCCCGCCAGCAGCACGGCCGCGTTGACGAACGGGAACGCCAACCCGTCGTTGAGGCCGGCCTCGGAACTGAGCGCGAACCTCACCTCATCCTCACTACCCGGATCATCGGTGGGCTCTCCTACCTGCACCTCCGAGGCCAGCACCGGATCGGTGGGCGCCATCACCGCCCCGAGCAACAAGGCCCCGGCGATCGGGATTCCGATGAGACCCCAGGCCAGGACCGCCGCCGCCCCGATGAACAGCGGCATGCCGATGCCCAGTAGCCGCCAGGTACTCGACCAGCCGCGCAGGCTCACGGGCCTGTCCAGGGCCAGACCCACACCCATCAGCGCGACGATGACGCACAACTCGGTGGCGTGCTCGATGACGCCACGGTCCTTCACCAGGTCGAGCGTCGCGCCGCCGGGGATGAACGACGCGACCAGACCCGCGAACACGAACAGCATCGCCGGCGACAATGGAAGCCGCTGCAGCACCCTCGGGAGCAGTGCCGCCAGCAACAGGGCGATTCCCGCCAGCGCATACCCGGCGGGGATCGCGAAGGAATCCACGACTAGCCGGTCATCCGGCCCGTGAGGGCATCCCGAAGACGGTCGACCATGCCCACACCAGGGCCGACGATCTTGTGGAACAACTCAGTGTGCGGGGCGCTGGGATGCGGCCGGGTCGGGGCGACCTGTTCGGCCATTTCAACCTTGTCCCGCAACTCGATCAGAACATCTTCCGGCACCTCGGAGCGCAACCGCGGGAAGTGGTCATTCTCCTCGTCGGCGATGTGATCGGCGAGGGTCTCCCGTAGCGCGGCCACGACCTCGGACCACCGCTCGTCACCGGGGTGTAAACCCTCGAGCCGCTTGAGCAGTTCCTCGAGTTCCTGGTGTTCGGAGAGGTCGTGTTCGACGGCGGCGTCGCCGTCCTCGAGGTGTTCGCGCATTGCCGGGTACACGTACATCTCTTCGGCCACGGAATGCCGGATCAAGGAGGCGGTCAGCCGATCGGCCAGTTCTCGGGGGTCGTGCTCCTGCTTGTCCTGACTGCTGAGTTCCTCGAGCATCTGTTCGGCTTCGCGATGTTCTTCGGCCAACAGGTCCAACACATCCTCAGTCGCGTGTTCGGCAGCACTCACCATGACCTCCAAGACTTCGTGTGACGGCGGATTTCCGTGATCAATTGCCCGGATCCGGTCACGGCATACCGGAATGGACCGGTGCAGCGGGGGTCAAGGGCGGCACCCGACTGAGAGGAGCGAGTATGTCCTACCAACAGTAACCTGGAACCACTCGCGCGACCGCTGTCCCGCAACCGGTGCAGCAGCTCGGGTCGGAGGCGAAGACGTCGGCAGCAGCAGCGTTCTACGTGGGCTTCGGGCTCTCCGCCCTGCTCAGCGTGCTGACGGTAATCCTCGGGCCGCTGGGTCTCATCGGACTGATCCTCGGCATCGTCGGAATCACCAGTTGCCCGTCGCCGTTAACCAGCAACCGAGTGTTGAATGCCCCGACTGCGCCGAACCGATCCGGTGAAACCTGGCTGGACCCGCCGGCGCTGGAGCTTCTGTCCTCAGCCGCTATGGACAGGCTCCCTGTCGCAGCTCCGTAGGCACCTCATGAGGAGTCGGAAGCAGTGTTCTTGCGTTCCTCAGCGATCCGGGTCCCCTCCGCGGCCATGTCCTCATCGGCCTCGACAACCGGCTGGTCATTGCTGGGGTAGGCCGATTGGGCGTCGTGCGCCCGCTGCGCCAGAGGCCCGGAGTCATTGGCCAGTTCCGGCTCAGCTTCCACGGGATCCCCGGTGAGGTGTTCCGGGGTGACGTCCGCCGGCGTGCGCTCATCCGGAGCGTGTTCCTGCGGGTCGCTTTCGTCCTGGGGGCTCATGCTCTCGGATCCTCTCGATGATGTCGGCTCGTGGTGACTGCTGGACTCGAGGCTGGTCGCACGGTCGCGGGTCAGCCAACCTGCGGCTGCCCCCGTGAGGCCGGCACCGGCCACCAGCAGCATGAAGCGCGGCGTCGAATCGAACCACACCTCCCAGCGGCTCGGCTGGCGGCCGAGGCGACTACCGGCCCGCTGTGCCCGATCGGTGATCTCTTGCCCGACCTCACGTGCGCGCCTGCCGAGGTCCTCGGCGACCTCCGTGATGGGGCCAAGGTCCTGGGAGTCCACGAAGTCCTGCACACTCGCGACCACGTCCTGGGTCTGCGACGTCACCTTCTCGCGAACTGTGTCGACGAAGTCGGGCAAACCCAACTCCTCAGTCCGGTCGCTGATCTTCTCGGTCAGCTCGCTCATGAACTCCCTCTCGGTCGGTGTATCAGGGATCCACGCTTTGCGGCCCCGGCCTCTTGCTTCTGATACCCCGGGGGCGTCTGGGCATACGCCGAACAGGGGCCCGGATGAGCCCTCGGGCCACGTGTATAGGGCGTACTGACGGGCGCACAATGCGCCGAAGCAATTGCAGGAAGGACGCCGCATGGATTCCGAGGCGTCCATCTCGAACGAAGCAGTGGAGCGGGTCACCGCTGCAGTGAAGCAGTCTGCAGGGGCTGCCACGAGCGACGAGGACGTGCGCCATGAGGGCGAGTTGCACAAGAAGAAGACTCGGGCTCAGCGGCAGGCTCGCAAACAGGAAGCACGGGCGAGCGTGCAGGAGGAACTCGGCAGGCGCGCGAAGAGGAACGCGAAGCTGCCACCCGACGGGCGGAGCACCGAGCAGAGCAGGCTGACGAGCAGGCCGCCGCCGAACAGCAAAACCTCGACCTGCAGGAGCAGAAGGCCCGCTCGAACGTCGCCGCCACCACCGGGCGCCGCAATGCCGCTGTCCAGAAGAAAGCACGCAAAGCCTCCGAAGGGATCGGAGAACGCCACCGGACCGATGCCCTAGCGGCTGCCAGCGACCAGACCAAGGCCGCCACCGCGCATGGGCGCGCCGTCCGCGAAGCCGAGACCGTGGTGGAACTCGACGAGCGGATCGGGCAGTCCAAGAAGACGCGAGAATCGACCTGAACATAGAGCTGGGAGGCAGCCGCCACTGCCTCCCAGCGAGCCAGGCGGAAGGGGGACGTTCCGCCTGGCGGGGTCCGCGGGGCATGGGAGCCCGGCGGACAGTCTGTAGATCATCCAGTCAATGTGTACCCCGGATACGGAATCGTCTCCTCAGGGTGTTCGTGGTCGACCATGACGTATCCATACCCTCGGCGGCTGCGGACATACGTCCGGTTCGTGCGGTTTGGGACTGCATCATCGAGCCGCTACCGCATAGGCCCAGTCCCCGCGGGTAGGTCTACCCATGACCCCGCCGCCAAACGAACCCGCCCTGCCGGCGCGTCCCGACTCCTTCTGGGGACCGGTTCACGGGATTCCCCACTCCGACCGTCTGTCTGAGCATCACGAGGTGATCGTGGTCGGCGCCGGTATCACCGGTCTGTCCACCGCGTTGCTCCTGGCCGAACGCGGGGTCGATGTGGCCGTTGTCGACGCACGCAGGATCGGCAGCGGGTCGACCGGGCGCTCCACGGCCAAGGTCAGTGTCCTGCACGGCACCCGAACAGGGCAGATCCGGCAATCGAACGGCGAGCAGACCGCCCAGGCGTATCTGACGGCGCAACTGCGCGGGCAGGACCTCGTCAGACGGGTCGCCGAGAAGTCCCGGATCGTGGACCTGGACGTGCGCGACGCCTGGACCTACGCCACCTCTGAGAAATCGGCCGGAAGGATCGAGTTCGAGGCGGCGACGCTTTCCGCGTTCGGGATGGGCGCGATGCTGGCCGAGCCGGAGGAGTTGCCCTTCGCGACGTCGGCCGCTGTCTGCGTGTCCGAGCAGATGCAGATCAACCCGGCGCAGTACCTCGCGGCCCTGCATGGATCCCTGACCGCACTCGGGGTGCCGGTCCTGTGGCCGGAGCGGATCGCCTCGATCGCCAAGACGAACGGCCGGCTGCATGTCACGTCGGCGCAAGGCACAGACATGACCGCCGACTGGGTCGTCGTCGCGACTCTGCTGCCCTTCCCCTTGCGCACGCTGATGTTCGCCACAACGAAACCCGCCCGCTCGTACGCTCTGGCCGCACGCGTCGACGGCGACCTCCCGCAGGGTATGTACCTGTCAGCGGACTCCCCGACGCATTCGCTGCGTACCGCCACCTCGCAGGCCGGCGAGGAGTTCCTGCTGGTGGGCGGCAACGGACATCCCACCGGCCGCGGGAATCCGACGAGTAAGCACGTCGAGAGTCTGGCCGACTGGGCCCGGGAGCACTTCTCGGTGCGGGAGTTCACGCACCGTTGGGCCGCACAGGACTACACCAGCGCCGACCAGCTGCCGCACATCGGCGCGTCACCACTGGGACCTCCCAACGTGCTCATCGCGACCGGGTTCGGCAAGTGGGGTTTCACCAATGGTTCCGCTGCCGCACAGATCCTGAGCGGGATGATCGTGGGGGACGTCCCCGACTGGGCAAGACCGTTCGCGCCCCGCCTGCCCAGCAGTCTGTCCGGGTGGAAGACGCTGACGGCGAACAATGCGGAGGTCGCTGCGACGCTCGCCTCCGGCTGGCTGCTGGAGCCTGGCCAGGGATCGGTGGCGTCCGGGCAGGGAGCGGTTCGCCGGGACCTGCCCCATCCCGACGCGGTCAGCGAGGTCGGTGGCACCCGTCGGGTGTGCAGTGCGGTCTGCACCCACCTGGGCGGGATCGTGCGCTGGAACGATGCCGACCAGAGCTGGGACTGCCCGTTGCACGGTTCGCGCTTCAACCCGGATGGGGAGGTGATCGTGGGACCCGCCGTCCACGGCCTCGCGGTGGAGGACGCCTGACGGTATCCTCATGGCCGATGATCGACAATCGTGGAGCCCGGGCTCTGCGGGCTGCGTCGACAGTTGGGGGCGGGAGGCCAGCGTGAAGGAGAACCCATCCGGTTCGACAAACACGATTGGTTTCACCTTAGGTTTCGCCATCCTGGTCGTCCTCGCGGTTGCGGTGTCCGAACACGAAGCAACCCTGGTCAACACCATGGGTATCGCGGTGGTGGCAGCCGGGCTGTTCCTCACCCCGTGGCGCACCGTGATCGTCGCACTTGTGGCGATCGCCGTGGCCCTGACGCTGGTCGTCACGCTCGATCTCGACCACCCTTGGCTGCGGGTCGGGAACGTGCTGCTCGCCTCGATGCTCGGTGTCGCAGCATCCTGGGCGCTGGACCGACGCGTGCGGAGCATCAACAACCTGCGCAGAACACAAGCACGGGTGTTCGCGAGCATGCCCGATGCCGTGGCGGTCCTCGACGACTCCGGGCGTCTGGTCCGGTCCAACCAGGCCCTCGACGCACTGGTCCCATCAGCACACCAAGGACAACGGCTGCACCCGGCCCTGCATCACGTGCTGGCTGACGGACAGGACTGCCCCGGTGGCTGCGCCCTGGACGTACCCGACGGCGGACATGTCGGGGAGGCGACCTGCCCCACCGCCGACGAGACCATCTCGCCGGCCGGTTCCCCGATTCACATCGAGTACACGGCGGGCCGGATCGACGACAACCTCACCGTCGTCACGCTGCGCGATGTGAGCGATCTGGTGGCGGCCGAACAAGACCGCCGGGCACTGCTGGAGGAGGCCGCCCGTGAGCACGAGCAGCAACGTGTCGTGCACATGCTCGGCGCAACCGGACAGATGGATCTGCCGGACACCCCGGGACTCGAACTGGACATGTGGAGCGTTCCGGCTGGACATGGGACTGCGCCCGGCGGCGACCTCGTCGACGTGTCCCGACTGCCCGACGGCCGGACGTTGCTCATGGTGGTGGACGCCCTCGGGGCCGGCGTTCTGTCGGTGCGCGACGCGTGGAAGGTCATCTACGCCGGCCGGGCGCTGATGATGTCGGGGGTGGAACTGAAGGACCTCGTCGCCCGCACGGCGGCCACGCTGGCGGCGGACACCGAGCCCCCGCGTGCCTCCCTGTTGGCCGCGGTGCTGGACCCGGGCAGCGGAAGTGTCGAGCTGGCGACCGGCGGTCATCCCCCTGGCCTGCTGGTGCGATCCCGCGGTACCAGCCAATGGCTGGAGGCAGTGGGCCGAGGGGTCGGCGCCCCGCAACCCGGCTCACAGTCCGTCGTCAAGACCGCCATGGAGCCCGGCGACGCATTGGTCGTCTACACCGACGGGGTCGTCAACTCCACCCGCGACATGATTGAAGGCCTTTCGGTCCTGCGCTCCTCCGCGACAGCCCTGCGCCACCGTCCCACCGCGGGATGGGCTCGCGGTGTGCTCGACGCGGTGCTGCCCAACGGCAACGTCACATCCGACGCGACGCTGCTGGTCGCAAGGCTGCCGGCGCCTTAGTCGTGGCCCGGGCGCCAGACGAGAACGACCCGTTGCCCCAGGCGCACCGCGCGGATCAGACTGCCAGGCACACCCCATGGCGCCGCCGAGGGTTCACCCACCGACGCGCTCCATGAACCGCCGGCCCGCACGAGCGTGCCGAGTGACTGTGCCGTGCCGTCCTCAGCCAGGAAAGGCCAGATCTCCAACAGCCGACGTCCGATCCACGGCCCGGCTTCCACCGCGGTGGAAGCGTCCTGCACCACGAAGTCGTGGCTGGTCCCCTGCGAACTGGTGATGGCCTCCAGCAGGAGCCACGGATCCAGATGCAGCCGCAGCAACGTATTGAGCCAGTCGAGCTCCGGGTCAGTCGCGGCGACGTTGCGCATCAGCAGTGAACCCACCCGCTGGACGTGCTTGGTGATTCCGTGCTTGCGCAACTCGTCGAACTCCTGTGGCTGTGACCACATCAGTCCGACGACACCGAGCACCGAACCGGCGTCCTCGATGGGAATCGTCGCGATGCTCTCGTAACCCCCCGACCGGACCCTGGCCAGCGCGGGGAACTGCGCGTATCGACTCGGCCGGTCGCCGAAGAACAGCGACCGGTTCTCCACCACGGTGACGACGTAGGGGATGTTGGTCGACGGCGGGATGCTGCGCCAGGGGCTGATCAGATCCCCGGGGACGCCCACCTGTCCCACGAACCGCAACGATTCGTCGGCGCTGCTGCGGTACATCGTGACGGCCTCGACCCCATACGGCTCAAGAATCTCGCGCAACAACTCAGCGGCCTCGTCTCCCTCCCTGGTCGACCCGGCGACGGCGTCCAGCATCGCCGTCACAACCCCGGCATGCACGTCAGGCTGCTGCCGCAGCGCCTTCCACGTCCCGGACGTCGCCTCCGACACGGGCAGTTGTTCCGCGACCAGTCCCTCGCCCACTGGCAGTGACTCATCGTCCGGATCGGGGATCGCCACGCCCACGATGGTGGCCGCTACCTCGACCACCCGTACGTTGTGCTGCTGCGACGTCGTCCGCAGTCGCTCGAACGCCTCGTCCAAGGTGATCCCGTGTCGCTCCACGAGTATCCCCTTGGCCTGCTCGATGACAGCCCGCACCCGCGCCGACCGCCGAAGGTCGCGGACCTCCTTGCTCAGAGCGGTGACGGTCTCGGTGAGTGCCGCGCTGCTGGCTCCCAGGCGTTCTCCCTCGCCGAGGGACGACATGTCAGTCACCTGCACGTCCGGGCGACTCCGCCAGATCCAGTAGACCGGCGATCCCCAGGATGACCCGCAGGTTGGCGGACATGCCTTCCAAGGAGATGCGGGCTCCACCCGCGTGGGCGTGCCCCAGCACTGAACTCAACATGTCGACGGCTGCGGGCTCGAGGTAGCGGCAGGCACTCAGGTCGACGACGAACCCATCTAGCTGGGCCGGCATCCGCAGAGATGCCTGTTCCCGCAGGTCGTCTGCCATCTCCTGTCCCACATCTCCGACCAGGACCAGTTGCGCCGAAGCGTGCTGCACGCTGAGATAGGAGTCGGTGTCCGTGGTGTCCTGCACCATGGGAGCACTCCCTTCCTCTTCAGGGGCATCCGCCGATGCACGTGTTTCGGTCGGCGGCTACCGGTTCTACGTCGGCATCAGAGACGTGATCGAGAATAGCAACGTCCGAGGCAAGGGTCACCTGCGTAACGTCCGCTTCGGATTACAGGGGGTTGGGGCGGGCCCTGTCGGCGGCTCGACGGTGAGCCTGCCATCTGCCGCCGGCGCAGGTGCGGCCGGCCCTTGGTGACAGTGCGCCTAGCGCTGGTCAGCGTTCACTGCCTCACGACTGGGTCACTCATCGACCGGTGTGCCACGCGCTGGTCTGCGAGCCCGACCTGCGGTTGACCGGCCGCTGGACACCCGGTGCACACAGAAAGCCCATGTCCGGCGACGGCGTCACAGGGGACCCCGTCGCCGAACATGTCGGATCTAGGCAGCCTTGCGCCGGCGTTCCGGCGTGTCCTCCTGCGGCTCGGCCTGCTCGCCCCACGACTTGGGCAGCGGCACGTCCTGCATCACGTGGTCGCGAAGCGCGGCCAGTGTCCGCGTGATCAGCCGTGAAACGTGCACCTGCGACAAGCCCAACCGTTCGGCGATCTCGGATTGGGTGTGCTCTCCGTAGAAGCGCATCAGGAGGATCTCACGTTCGCGCTCGGGGAGGCTGTGCAGCGCAGTCCGGACCGCCTCACGCAGCTCCACGTACTCCAGGTCCGGGTCGGTGTCGCCGACCAGATCCCCGAAAGCTTCGGCGCCGTCCTCGCCCATCGGGTGGTCCAGCGACTTCGAACTCATCGCCTCGCCACGCGCCTGCATCGCCTGCAGTACCTCCTGCTCGACCAGGCCGAGTTCGTCGGCGATCTCAGCCGGGGTCGGGTCCTGGCCCCGGGCCACCCGCAGTTCGTCGGAGGCCTTCTGCACCTTCAGCGTCACCTCCTGCAGGCTGCGCGGAACCCGCGCGGCCCACGCATGGTCGCGGAAGTGGCGGCGCAACTCCCCGAGAATGGTAGGCACGGCGAACGAGTGGAACTCGTTGCCCAGGTCGGGGTTGAACCGGGAGGCGGCCCGCACCAGACCGAGGGAGGCGACCTGAATCAGGTCGTCGAGGCGCTGACCCCGGCCCGCGTAACGGTGGGCCAATTGGCGGGCCAACGGCATGTACTTCAACGCGAGGTCACTGCCTTCCGGGGTGAGCCGCGGAACCGACGTCGTCTCCTCCTCCACCAAGCCGGCGTACTGACGGTAGATCCCTAGCAGTCGCTGTCCGATGGCGGGCTGCTCGTTGAGAGCACGCACGCGCACCAACGACGAGGCCCCCATGCCGCGCCGCCGCAACACGTCGGCGAGCAGTTCGGAGACGAGCCTGCCCAGCGTCCGGGGCCCGGTGCCGGGTTCGACCAGAAGGCCGGTGGCACCCGGCACGATGTGATCCAGATGTGCCTCGCACGCGACCGCGACCGCCGGAACCCCGTGCGCGGCGGCCTCGAGCACGAAACCGCCGTGACGAGCGCCTTCAGTTCCCGCCAGCAGCAGTGCGGCGTCGCTCCACATCGCCCGGCGCGCTTCACCCCGCAGACCGGGACGGCGTACGAGGCGCTGCTCGACACCGAGCGCCCGCGCTTGCTGCATCAGTTCGGCCCACCGCCCATCGGAGACCCGGCCGAGGACGACCAAGCGGTTGGGCGCCCAATAGGGCATGGAGTCGACGACGCGGGACAGCTCGTCGCCGCTGCACAGGCAGACGACATCCTCACCGGTCCTCGCTGGCGCGTCCACTGCCGGCTGGGCCAGCGCGATGACACCCGGGCTGGCCGTTCGGGCGCCCAGCTGGCGCCACACGTCTTGCTCGGGAGTGGACAACGGGATGACCGCATCGACCTGCCGGGCCAATCGGGCCTCGACATCGGAGGGGACGGGACTCTCGTCGAAAGTGCTGACCACTGGCAGACCGTCCGGGCGGGCAGCAAGCGCAGCCATCGTGGCGACCAGGCCGACCGTGTGCACGATCTGCGGTGACTTGTTCTCCCACTGGCGTTGCAGTTGCTCAGCGCAGGTGGCAACGGCATGGGAGAAGTCGCCGGTCAGCCCGACATCCTCCACGACCTCGGCTCCGGCGTCACGCACGGTGCGTACCAGGGAACGCACCCCGCTACGGGGGACATGGGAAAGCTCGGACAACGGGCGGGAAACTATGTGGATCAACATGAAGACCTCGCTCAACAGCATTCGTTTTGGCGGTGATTGCGTGAGCGACGCGGCCTGCTTCTGAAGCGCACGTCGATGGATGCGTGCCCACTTCTAGGGCTTTCGCTGGACAAAGGTTCGCGGCCCGACTTTCTTGCAGGCCCTGCGACAAACGCGCCACTCTGCTGGACGCACGCATCACGTTACACGCATCGCAGGGCACAAGTAAACCCCCGTTCGCCACCGATTGGATCAATCTATTGCTGGCGGGAGCGGGCTTCGAGGGCTTCCTGCAACTGGGCCTGCGTCATGCGAGACCGGTGTTCCACACCGGCCCGACGGGCCATCTCGTACAACTCTGTCTGCGACCGGCGGCGCCTGGATCCCGAGTCCCCATTGCGCAGATTGGCGTCACGTCGCATGCGGAAGACCTTGCCCATGCGCCGACGGACGTCGAGCTCGAGGCTCGCGACGGCAGGCAGGACGAACTGCACCTCCGCGCCCACCAGGTCCTCCGCAGCCCGCACGAGTTCATCGGCGCCGATCGTGGCGGCTTCGACCACCTTGCGGATGTCAGCGAACTCCTCGGCCGGCCAGTCATTGGTGATGCTCCTCTGCGCGGCGGTCGGATACACCTCCGCGGCCGCGGCAAGCATATGGGCCCGCAACGCCCTCTGCAGATCCGAGAGCGGATCGTGGAATCCGCGACTGGTCCGGCCACATCGCGTGGCGAGTTCCTTGAGCCGCCGGTGCTCTGAACGCAGGACGAGCGCTATGTCCACAGCCATGACGATTGATACCCGACGGGCCGATGGGCATACCGGCCCCCCGTGTGGCACGCTGACGCCCATGCCAACCGAACGCGATGAAGAGCGGGCCTCCGTGGACGAGGCCCTCGAACGTGAGATCCACCACGAACAGACCCGTGACGCCGCCCACGAGCAGGGCGAGATCCAGAAGCAGACGCGCGAGCACGACCTGGACGGTTGAACCACGCGGGACCTCGACTCCCCGGGTACATCGTCATAGCGTGGGTGGTGCGTTGTAGGAGGCACCATGAGTTACACCATCGCTGTTGTCGGACCCGCCCAGGCGTCACCAGAGGAAGTCTCGGCAGCCCAGCAGGTCGGACACCATCTCGCGGCCGCAGGACACTCGGTGCTCACCGGAGGTCTGGGCGGGGTGATGGAGGCCGCCTCGCGCGGCGCGGCGATCGCTGACGGGATGGTGATCGGAATCCTCCCCGGAATGCAGCGATCGCAGGCCAACCCGTTCGTCTCGATGGCGATCCCGACCGGCCTCGGTGAGATGCGCAACGCACTGATCGTCCGGTCCGCCGACGCAGTGATCAGCGTCGGCGGGAGTTGGGGAACGCTCAGCGAGGTGGCTCTGGCGGTGCGAACCGGGGTTCCGGTGGTGATGCTCCACGGGTGGGCTCTCCCGGAAGGTCCGGTGGTTGCCACTTCGGCGCGGCAGGCGGTGGAGCTGGCCGTCGCGCTCATCCAGGAATAGGGAGCTCAGGCCGGTTGTCACGTTGCCGGGGAATGCCACTGGATGTCGACGATCGGCGGCGTCACCCCCCGCTCGCCGAACACACGAGAACGGCAGGCCGCCCCTCACGCCTGCCGTTCCCGCAACGGGGTGCTAGACCCCGATCTTCTCCCCTGATTTACCTTCCCCTGGCAGATCCAGCGAACCGTGGTCGGCATCGGTGATCTGCGACGGGGACACCCGCTTGCGGAAGACCCAGTACGTCCAGGACTGGTAGGCCAGGACGATCGGGGTGAAGATGACCGCGACGATGGTCATGATCCGCAAGGTGTAGTCAGAACTGCTCGCGTTCCAGATCGTCAACGACAGCGCCGGATCGTTCGATGCCGGCATCACGTTGGGGTACAGGACCGAGAACAGGAATGCCACCGCTCCGGCCAGCGTGATCGCGCTGAACAGGAACGACCAGCCCTCCCTGCCTGCCCGGTTCATCGCCAGGCCGGCCAGCCAGCAGACCGCCGCCACCACGACCAGGGCCCAGGTCCAGGCCTTGTCGCTGTAGGCCAGCTGTGTCCACAGCAGGAAGATCACCGCGATCACCGTGGCGACCAGACCGATCTGACCCGCGAGCTTGTTGGCCCGGACCCGGATCTCGCCGTCGGTCTTCAATGCCAGGAAGATCGCGCCGTGCGTCATGAACAGGGTCAGCGTGGTCAGCCCACCCACCAAGGCGTACGGGTTGAGCAGGTTGAAGAACCCGCCGTCGTACAGGCTGTTGCCCTGTGCGCCGAGTCTCATCGGCACACCCCGCACGATGTTGGCGAATGCCACACCCCACAGCAGCGCCGGCACGAACGAGCCCACCACGATCGCCGCGTCCCAGCGCTTGCGCCACGTCGGGTCGGACCGCTTGCTGCGGTACTCGAAAGCCACCCCACGAAGGATCAGCGCCACCAGGATGAGCAACAACGGCAGGTAGAAGCCGCTGAACAAGGTCGCGTACCACTCCGGGAAGGCCGCGAAGGTGGCACCACCGGCGACCAGCAGCCACACCTCGTTGCCGTCCCAGACCGGGCCGAGCGTCGTGAGCAGCGCGCGGCGCTCCTGCTCGTTCTTGCCTATCACTGGCAGCAGGATTCCGACGCCGAAGTCGAAACCTTCGAGGACGAAGTAGCCCATCCACAGGACCGCGATGAGGATGATCCAGATCTGTTGGAGTTCCATGGTCATCTCCTCAGTACGTCACTGTCAGCGGGCGATCCTCGCCCAACTTGTCCGGATACGAGTGCTCGGCCGAGTCGGGCGGGCCGATCTTCACAGCCCGCATCAGCAGCCCGACCTCGACCACGGCCAGCGCACCGTACAGCAGCGTGAACACGCTCATCGATATCAGCACCTGGGTAAGCGTCACCGTCGGGCTCACACCGAATTGCGTCTGCATCAGCCCGAAGACCACCCAGGGCTGCCGGCCCATCTCGGTGAAGATCCAGCCGGTGGATGCGCCCAGTAGAGGCAGGATGATGCTGAAGATCGCCAGCCGCGGGAACCACTTGGTGGTGGGGATCCGGTCCTTACGGGTGACCCACAGCATCCAGGCTGCGATCAGGGCGCCCAAGGCGCCGAAGCCGATCATCAGGCGGAAGTTCCAGTAGGCGGCGGGGATGTTCGGCTTGTAGTCGCCGGGGCCGAACTGCGCTTCGTACTGCGCCTGCAGGTTGTTGATGCCCTGGACCTCGCCGTCCCAACTGTGCGTGGCCAGCAGCGACAGGCCGTGCGGAATGTCGATGCTGAACAGCGGCTCGGACCCGTCGAGGGTGCCGATCGTGAAGATGCTGAAGGGCGCCGGCGCGCTGGTCTCGTAGAGTGCCTCCGCGGCGGCCATCTTCATGGGCTGGATCTCGACCATCTTGGTGGCCTGCGAGTCACCGGTGATCCCCACCGCGACGAAGGCCACGAGAGCGGTGATCGAACCGAGTTTCAGCGTGGAACGCACAACATCCAGCGAGCGCTTCTTGTACAGCAGCCATCCGGAGACGCCGGCCACGAACAGGCCGGACACGAGGAAGGCCGTGGAGATCACGTGGGAGAACGTGATCATCGCCAGCGGCTGGCCGAGCACCTGACCGATGTCGGTCATCTCGGCGCGTTGGGTCTCCGGGTTGATCTCATAGCCCACCGGGTTCTGCATGAAGGAGTTGGCGGCCAGGATGAAGTAGGCACTCAGCAGGGTTCCGGTGGCGGCCAACCAGATGGTCGCCAGATGCAACTTCTTCGGTAGGCGATCCCAACCGAAGATCCACAGACCGAGGAAGGTCGACTCCAGGAAGAACGCCAGGAGGCCCTCGATGGCCAGCGGCGCTCCGAAGATGTCGCCCACGAACCGGCTGTAGTCACTCCAGTTCATCCCGAACTGGAACTCCTGCACGATGCCGGTCACCACCCCCATCGCAAAGTTGATGAGGAAGAGCTTTCCGAAGAATTTCGTAGCTCGCAGCCACTTCTCATTGCCGGTCCGGTACCAGGCGGTCTGCATACCGGCCACCAGGAACGAGGTTCCGATGGTGATGGGTACGAAGAGGAAGTGGTACACGGTGGTGATGGCGAACTGCCAGCGCGACAGATCAAGCGCGTTCATGCTTCAGAGTTTGACGTAAGAACAGTGTTAAATCTAGCAACGTTAGCCTTACCTAAACCGTTGTTCTGAGGTCCGGGAACAACTGATTCCGCACAAAATCGGGCATTACGGTACGCGTTTACGCCCTTCTCCCGGTGTGAGACTGGTCACACCCTGGGGCCTTGGCGTCCCGCACCGGAGCATCGACCATCAAACCTGGGCCGCATCACATCGGCGCCGCCCCGTTGTGATGGTGGGCCGGACTGTTTCGCCCCTTATGTGATTATTTTGGCCATCACAACGGGGCCGGCAGAGCTCGCCGCGGGACTTCGCGGCCCAGTTCTGATGGTCGCTGCTGCGAACTACGTCAGGACATCCAGCACCCGGTCGTTGGCTTCAGCGGGCCCCACCGTGATGCGGATCCCCTCCTCGGGGAACGGACGCACCGTCAGGCCCTGCCGCTCCAGGCGTCCGGCGACGTCGAGGGCGTCGGGGCCGGGCAGCCAGACGAAGTTGGCCTGGCTGTCGGGCACCGGCCACCCCGCTGCCCGCAGAGTCGCGATCATCCGATCGCGCTCGGCGACGGTTTCGTCCACAGCTCTTCGCATGTGGTCAAGCCCTTCCGACTGCAGAGCGCTGACGCCGGCCGCCTGCGCCACACCAGACACTCCGAACGGGGTGGCGACCTTGCGCATCGCCGAGATCACCTCGGGCGCGCCCACCCCATATCCAACACGCAACCCCGCAAGCCCGAATGCCTTGGAGAAGGTTCTCAGTACCAGCACATTCGAATGGAGCTGGGCCAGTTCCAGAGCCCGCACCGCCGCCGGGTCACGCACGTATTCGTGGTACGCCTCGTCCACAACTACCAGCAGATGTTCGGGCACGTTGTCCAACACCCACCGGGCCTCGTCATGGGTGAGCGCCGGGCCGGTCGGGTTGTTCGGGGTGCACAGGAACATCACCCGAGTGCGCTCACCGACCGCCTCGACCATGGCTTGTACATCGTGGCGTGCCTGCGGTGTCAGCCGAACCTGAACCGACTGGGCGGAACTGATGGCGGTGACGATGGGGTACGCCTCGAACGAGCGCCACGCGTAGATCACCTCGTCCCCGGGGTCCGCGGCGATCTGCACGGCGTTCTGGCACAACGACACCGAACCGCAGCCCACGCACACCCGCTCGGCATCGGTGGTGAGGTGCCCTGCCAGGGCCTCGATCAGCTGGGTGCTGCCGGGATCGGGGTACAGGTGCACTGCGCTGTCGGGCAACGTCTCCAGGACCGACGGATGGGCACCGGCCGGATTCTCGTTGGACGAGAGTTTGTAGGTCAGCAGGTCGGGTCGTACCTGCGGGCGCTGTCCCGCCTTGTACAACGGCAGATCGTCCAGCATCTGGCGCAATCGCACCCCACTGCACATCACGGACTCCTCGCGTAGATACCAGTAGCGTGCCATTCGTGACGTTGCGTGCCCGCATCTGGACCCTGCTGCTCGTGGCGGCGGTGCTGGCGCTGGTCGCGGGCGCCGCGGTCAGGGCCGGTTACCTGAACGTCTCCCGCACCACCACCGCTGTCGCAGAGCAACTCCAGCCAGCATCCGATGCCGTCGCGGTGTTGAACAGCGCCCTGTCCGAGATGGACAGTGGCGTCAGTGCCTACGCGCTCACGGGGGACTCCACCGACTTGAGTACCTACGTGGAAGGGTCGGCGCGCGCCACAGCCGCGTTCGCCGAATTGCGGCCACTGCTCGCCGGTGACGAGAACCTGTCGCAACTCCTGCGCGAGACGCGCAGGGCGACCTCGATCTGGCGCCGGCAAGGCACCCGGCCCATCGTCAACGCCACCCGTCGAGGGGATCGTGAGCAGGCACGGGATCTCGTGCGGTCGGGCACGAGCCGCAACCTCTACAACGACGTCCGGACCTTCACCAACTCCCTGGACCAGCAGATCCGCGATCAGGTCGACCGCGCCGTCACGCAGCAGGAGGAGGAATTCATCCGGCTGTCGACCTTGCTCAACGTTTCAGCGGTGGTCACCCTCGGGCTGCTCGCGGCCCTCTCACTACTGCTGCTGCGCGGGGTGCTCAGGCCGTTGCAGGATCTGCAGGCGCAGATGCTGACGGTGGCGCAAGAAGGCCACCACGAGACCCCGATCGTCGCGTCCGGGCCGCCGGAACTGCGCGACGTGGGCCAGGACGCCGAGAAGATGCGCCGGGAGTTGGTCACCGAGATCGACAGCGCACGTCAGGCGCACGAGGGCCTCGAGCAGCAGACGCCGGTCGTGGCCGCGATCCGCGCCGAATTGGCCGACAGCCATGACACCACCGTGGCCGGCATGGACCTGTCCGGTGTGCAGCAACCCGCCCAGGGGGTGATGGCCGGCGACTGGTGGAGCGCTCAGGTGCTGCTGGACGGCCAGATCGCTCTGACCATCACCGACGTCTCAGGACACGGACCAGAGGCCGGAATGGAGGCTCTGCGCCTCAAACATGTCGTCGAACTCTCCCTGGCGCAGAACGCCGACCCGGCACTGGCGCTCAAGGCCGGTGCTGACGGTTTCCGCACCGCATCCCGCTTCGCGACCTGCCTGATCGTCGTCATCGAACCGCAGACGGGATTCCTCACGTGGGCCAACGCGGGTCATCCGCCGGCGTGGTTGGTGACGCAATCCACCACCACCGAGCTGGTCACGACCGGCCCCCTGCTCAGCGTGCTGGGGGGCACCTGGGCGAATCAGCACTCGCATCTGGAGATCGGTGCCCTGCTGCTGATGTGGACCGACGGCCTGACCGAATCGCACGACGCACAGGGCGAGGAACTCGGAGACTCGGGTCTGGCCGAACTCGTCGAGGAGGCCACATCCACCGAGGAGACCAGCGCCGGAGTGGTGCAGCACCTGCTGTCGGCAGCCAGGGCCAGGGCCGTGGACTGGCGCCGCGACGACGTGACGCTGATCGCGGCGCGACGCGTCTGACAGCCGGACCGCTATGGTCGCGAGTAGACCCAGGGGAGGGACCATGTTCGCCAGAACGACATTCATCGCACTCATCAGCGCAAGTGCTCTGCTGACGGGAGCGTGCGGATCGGACGACGCCGAATCGACCACCTCCCCGGCCCCGACCTCCCCGGCCCCGACCTCTGCGGCCGCCACCACCCCCGCGCCGACCGCCGAACCGAGCGTTGTCCCGGCCCAGCAGTGGTCCAAGCAGGTCAATCGTCTGTGCCGACAGGAACAGGCAGCCGCCGGTGAGGTCCCCGAGCCGGACGCGGAGGACCCTGCCTCGGTCGCGGCGAGCCTGGCCGAACTCGAAGAACTCATCGCCCAGCTGTCCACGGATGTCCGGGCAGTCGGCGTTCCTGAAGAGAATGCCCAAGCGGCCGACGGAGCTGGCCGACCTCTACCAGCAGGCCGCCGACATCCTGGCCGAGAAGGGGCCCGAGGGCGACCTGCAGGTGGTCTTCGCGGAGTTGAACACTCTGACGCCACAGATCAACGCCGCCGCGCAGACCCTCGGCGTCGAGGACTGCCTGGGTGACTAGCCGGCCGCCGTGGAGCGCAGCCGATCGGCTGTGCCCTCTGCGCGTTCGCGAGGGTGCCTACGAAGCGCTGACTGCTAGTCCGCTATCAGTCCCGCGTCCGGCGACACCCTGGCCACGTCGCCGAACTGCTCGTGCAGGGCCGCTACCTCCCCCACGACCACGATCGACGGGGCAGCCACCTGCTGCGACCGGGCAGACTCGACAACCGTTCCCAGCGTCGCGGTGACCGTGCGCTGACCCGGCGTCCAACCCCGCTCGACGATCGCGGCGGGCGTGTCCGCCGGCCGCGCACCGAGGAGCACGTCCACCACCATCTGCAGGGACCGCACCCCCATCAGCAGGATGATCGTGATCTCCGGCGGAATTGCGGCCAGGTGTGCGACCAGCGCGGGATCCTCCC
Organism: uncultured Actinomycetota bacterium; assembly: GCA_963704075.1. GTDB lineage: Bacteria > Actinomycetota > Actinomycetes > S36-B12 > UBA10799 > JADKAV01. The sequence continues at coordinate 81,841 of CAVPGV010000017.1, read as the reverse complement.
CGTGGGCGGTCGCCACCAGGAACCCCGTGGCCATCCCGCGGTGGGTCACCGGAATGCCGGCAGCACCTGGCACGGCCACAGCGCTGGTGATACCGGGAACGACCTCCACGTCGATACCGGCGGCCAGGCACGCTGCCAGTTCCTCACCTCCGCGACCCAGCACGAACGGATCTCCGCCCTTGAGCCGGACCACCCGGTTGCCCGTCGCGGCCTCGGCGACGAGGATCGCGTTGATGTCCTCCTGGCTGACCGCATGATCGCCGGGCGACTTGCCCACGTGAATGATCCGGGCGTGGGTGAACGACAGTGCCGCCCTGGGCGCCAACCGGTCGGCGACCACGACATCGGCCGCCTGCAGCAGGTCACGGGCTCTGATCGTCAACAACTGCGGGTCGCCCGGACCCGCGCCGACCAGTGCCACACTCCCAGCCGAAGGTCGCGTCGACCTCAGGTCCGCAGTGGCCATGGCCCCAGCGAGGACCGTCGCCAAGGTGCGGGCGCGCTTCGGATCGCCGCCCCCGCTGACCGCGACCTGCACGCCGTCGGGACCCGGAATCGACGTGCCGGTCCACGCCGGGGACTGCTGAGCGTCCGAGGCGTCGACGCACCAGATGCCGCGCTGTTCGGCCTCGGAGAGGATCCGGGCATTCACGTGCTTGGCCGCGCAGGCCTGCACCAGCCACATCCCGTCGAGATCATCCGGGAGCCACTCGCGCCGATGCCATTGCAGGTCGGTGCGTGCCGAGATTTCGGGGACCGCCTGCGGCGCGACCACGGTGACCCTGGCGCCTTCGGCGCACAATGAGTCGACGCGGCGGGCTGCGACGGGTCCGGCGCCGACCACCAGGACGCGCTTGCCCGATAACTGCAGGAAGACCGGATACACACTCTCGATGCTATGAGCCGGGATTCGGCACTCCTCGACTGCAAACAGTCCCTCGACGCACGGCGCGGGCGCGAGGAAGCCCCTACGCTGATCGACGTGGACCTCGCCAGTGCGATTCTCACCGGACTGGGTCTGGCGGCCGCCGCTGGACTGAACGCCTACATCCCGCTGGTGATCGTGGGACTCCTGCAGTTCTTCGACTGGGTCGACTTCGGCCCACCGTTCGATGAGTTGGCGAATCCCTGGGTGCTGGCCGTGCTGGTGGTGCTCCTGCTGGTGGAGGTGCTCGCAGACAAGGTTCCCGCAGTGGACACCATGAACGACCTGGTCCAGACGATCATCCGGCCGGTCGCCGGGGCGGTCCTGTTCGCGGCCAGTACCGGAGCAGGCACCGACATACCACCGGCGGTGTCCTTGATCGCGGGGCTTCTGACCGCGGGCACCATCCACGGGACCAAGGCAGCGATACGCCCCGTGCTCAACGCGGGCACCGGCGGCGCCGCTGCGCCGGTCGTGAGCACCGGGGAGGACATCACGGCAACCGTCCTGGCCTTCGCCGCGATCCTCGCGCCATTCCTGGTCCTGATCGCACTCGTGGTGTTCATCTGGTTGGTGGTGCGGTGGCGGCGGGGCCGGACGGCCGCGCGGGCAGGCGGGACCTGAGGGCTACTGCGCTTCGACCACGAGGACCGGGTTACCCGGCTGCCAGGCGTCGTCACTGGTCAAGGTGACCTGGGTGCTGCCCCCGGCTGCGACCTCGCCGGTGTTGCCGGTGGCCACCGCTACCGGGTCGCCGTCGATGTAGTAGTAGACGGTCAGATCGGTGCTCGCGGCCTGGGAGCCGGAGTTCACGACCGTGCCGTCGACCACGAGTTTGCCGTTGTCCTGTGTGATCGAGTATTGGCTCAACAACCAGTCCCCCGATCGCAGCTGGTTCGAGCCGGGGAAGGCAGGGGCCTGTCCGGCATCCGGCGCGGGCCCCTCCTGGCTGGTGTCCGGGGCAGTCGCCGTGCCGCCGGAATCCAGTGCGCGGAACCCGACGAAACCGATCACCAACGCCAGTAGGGCCGCCAGGACGACGACCACGGGTTTGCGCCAGCCGTTCCCGCTGCGCCGCGCCGCCGGCGGCGATGCCTGGTGAAACGGCGCCGGGGCCTGGTAGACCGGCGCCGGCGCCACGGGCGGCGCAGTCGGCTGGACCGGTTGGATCGGCTGGGTCGAGTGCACGTTCTGGGCGTGCAGATCCACCGTGCTGTCGGCGACCCGCTCGTCGGACAGGCGGCGGGCGATGTCGAGCATCTCGCGAGCTGTCGGTCGCTGCCTCGGGTCCTTGGCCAGCAGGCGTTGCAGCAAGGCCGCCCGCGTCGGATCGATGCCTGCCAGATCCGGATCGTTGCGCTGGATGTTGACCAGCACGGCGACGGTCGCCCCCTGCCCGAACGGGGGCCGACCCGTGGCGGCGAAGGCCAGCAGCGATCCGAGGGAGAACACGTCACTGGCTGCGGTCAGCGAGTCCAGGTTGGCCTGCTCCGGCGACAGCCACGCGGGGCTGCCGGTGACGATCCCGGTGGCGGTCAGCGATGCCGCGTCCTCCGGGTGGGCGATGCCGAAATCGATCAGGACCGGTCCGCGTTCGGACATGATCACGTTCGCCGGTTTGATGTCGCGGTGTGCGATCCCGTGGATCTCGAGGACAGCCAGCGCCTGCGCCAAACCGCGCGCGAGTTCCCACCAGCGTTGTGGACTCAGCGGACCCCAGATCGCCACCGCGTCGCGCAGGTTCGGCCCGGGGATGTACTCGGTGGCCAGCCACGCCGGTGTTCCGGCGATGTCCTCGTCCAGGAATCGGCTGATGTGGGTGTCGTGGACCGATCGGAGAACCTCGGCCTCCCGCTCGAATCGGGCCGCTACCTGCGGGTCGTCCAGCAGACCGGGGCGGACGACCTTGACCGCCGCGACCTCATCACCGCACACGGCCCGGTAGACCACCCCCATACCACCGGAACCGATCCGCGCCTCCACGTCCCATTTGCCGAGTTTGCGCGGATCGACAGCCGTGAGTTGCGCGGCTGGCGAGCCGTTGAGCATGGCAACTCCTAGCGTCGGGGGACACCCCCAGTGTACGTGCGGATACAAGAGCGCCAAGGCCCTCGCCCGGGGTGAGAATCGTCACCCCTGACAGGTGGGACACCAATAGGTGATGCGGTCACGGGGCGGCGTGCCGACCCGGCCCGAGCGGATCGGACTGCCGCACACCCGGCACGGCTGGCCGACGCGCTCGAAGACCGACATCGCCGGTCGGCGCCCGGTCACGCTGGCGAGCATGGACTCACGGACCTGCGCCAAGCGCCGGCGCAAGGTCGGTGTCGCTCACGTTCGTGTACGGGGATGCCCGCGCGATGAATGCAGCCTCAGCGGCCCACATCGTGCCCAGGCCCGCAACGACCGTCTGGTCGAGCAGCGTTTCCACGATGGGTCTCGCGGACGGCAGTTGCATCCCGGGGTCGAAGTCGTCGCCGAGGATGTCCGGACCGAGGTGACCGATCCACCGGTTCTCCCGACTGGTCGCAGCCACCTCGACCATCGCCAGCCGCACGCCGATGGCCGCGGTCTGGTCGGTTCGCAGGACGACCCGGATCTGGTGGAAGGGGCCGGTCCGAAGATCCGCCGCTCCGGTGACCCATTTGCCCTCCATCCGGCGGTGGCTGTGGATGCTCAGACCGGCATCCGTGCGCGTCAGCAGGTGTTTGCCGATGGCCACCGTTTCCACGACCCGTTGACCGGTCAGGTCGATGGTCGCGAATCGTGGTACCCGGAAGTCGCTGGTGACCAGGACCCGATCCCGCAGGGCCGCGTCGAGGGCGAGCGCGCTGCGCCGCACTGCGTCACCTTCGGGCATGTGTCCATCGTGAGGTATGACCTCGAGCGGGCGCGCCGGGCGTCGAGGTCGAGGGCGACGTTCCCGTGGTCGAGGGCGGCGTTGTTGGGCACTTCCGCCGCGAATATCCCCCAACAACACCGCCCTCACGCAGGCCCGACCCCAACAACACCGCCCTCACGCGGGCACCGATTCGTTCGGTGCGCGGATTACCCCCGAGCAGCCGTCACTAGGCTGAAAACGGAATCAAGCCCCGCAACCCAGGAGGCCCCGACATGACCGTCACGCCCTATCCGCATCTGCTGGAACCCCTCGACCTCGGCTTCGTCACCTTGCCGAACCGCGTGCTCATGGGATCCATGCATGTGGGCCTCGAGGAGGCTGAGGACGGTTTCGAGCGGATGGCGGCCTTCTACGCCGAACGCGCCCGTGGCGGGGTGGGCCTGATCGTCACCGGCGGCATCGCCCCGAACGAACAAGGGCGGCCCTGGCAGATGGGCGCGGCGCTGACCACCGAGGAAGAGGCCGAGCAGCACAAGGTCGTGACTGCCGCAGTGCACGCTGAAGGGGGCCGGATCGCACTGCAGATCCTGCACTTCGGCCGATACGCCTACCACCCCGAACTGGTGGCGCCGAGCCCGATCCAGGCACCCATCTCTGCGTTCACCCCTCACGAGATGACGGTCGCGGACATCGAGACGACCATCGACGATTTCGCGCGGTGTGCCGGATTGGCCCAACTGGCCGGTTACGACGGCGTCGAGATCATGGGTTCCGAGGGCTACCTGATCAATGAGTTCATCGCGCAACGGACCAACCAGCGCACGGACGAGTGGGGCGGGAGTTACGCCAACCGGATGCGTTTCCCCGTGGAGATCGTGCGGCGCGTCCGCGAACGGGTGGGCAACGACTTCATCATCATCTTCCGGCTGTCGATGCTGGACCTGGTCGAGGGCGGCTCGACCCTGGACGAGGTGATCGAACTGGCCCAGGCGCTCGAGGAGACGGGCGTCACCATCCTCAACAGCGGTATCGGCTGGCACGAGGCGCGGATTCCCACGATCGCGACCAGCGTGCCGCGCGCCGCCTTCACCTGGGTCACCGAGCAGCTCAAGGGCAAGGTCGGCATTCCGCTGGTGACGAGCAACCGGATCAACACCCCGGAGGTCGCTGAGAGCGTACTCGCCTCCGGGCAGGCGGACATGGTGTCGATGGCGCGACCGTTCCTGGCGGACCCGGATTTCGTGAACAAGGCCGCCGCCGACAAGGCCGACCGCATCAATACGTGTATCGCATGTAACCAGGCCTGTCTGGACCACACCTTCCAACTGAAACTGACGAGTTGTCTGGTCAACCCGAGGGCGTGCCACGAGACGGTACTGGTCATCGAGCCGACGCGGACCAGCCGACGGATCGCAGTGGTGGGGGCCGGTCCTGCGGGTCTGGCAGCGGCGGTCACCGCAGCCCAACGTGGACACGACGTCACGCTGTTCGACGCGGACGATCGGATCGGGGGCCAGTTCAACCTCGCCGCGCAGATCCCCGGCAAGGAGGAGTTCACCGAGACACTTCGGTACTACCGCAACGCGCTGATGGATGCCGATGTCAAGGTCCGGCTTGGAGCCCGGGTCGGCGCCGACGACCTAAGCGGATTCGACGAAGTCGTCCTGGCCACCGGTGTCACCCCGCGCATCCCGGACGTCCCGGGTATCGACCACCCGAAGGTGGTCAGCTACCTCGATGTCCTGCGCGACCATGTTTCTGTGGGCAGGAGCGTGGCGATCATGGGGGCGGGCGGAATCGGCTTCGACGTCGCGGAGTACCTCACGCAGTCCGGACCCAGCGCCACTGTCGAGCCTGATCGCTTCTACGCACAGTGGGGCATCGACGCGACCCACAGCAACCGGGGTGGGATCGTGGAGCCGAAACCGGAGCCCGCTGCCCGTGAGGTGACCCTGCTCCAGCGCAAAGAGACGAAGGTCGGCGCCGGACTCGGCAAAACGACAGGCTGGATCCACCGCACCGAACTGAAGAAGCGCGGCGTGCGCATGCTGCCCGGCGTGACATACGAACGGATCGACGACGCGGGTCTGCACGTGAGCGTCGACGGAGCCCCGCAGGTGCTCGACGTCGAGACGATCGTGGTGTGCACGGGGCAGGAGCCGCAGCGCGTACTGCTCGCCGAGCTTGAGGCGGCCGGCGTGCCCGTGCAGGTCATCGGTGGTGCAGACGTGGCGGCCGAACTCGACGCCAAGCGCGCGATCAAGCAGGGCACCGAGGTGGCGGCGGCGTTGTAGGTTCGCGCGGGTCCCGCCCGCGCGAGGGCGGTGTTGTTGGGGGGTCGCCCGACCGAGGGCGGTGTTGTTGGGGGGTATCGGCGACGAAAGTGCCCAACAACGTCGCCCTCGAGCAAGGAAGCACCGCCCTCAACTGCTGAGCCCGCCCGTGTGGGTGGAGCGTCCGATACGGTTCCCACGTGGACGCACCACGAGACCAAGGGCGCGCAGCGCTGTCCGCCGCCCATCGGTCGGATCGGGACGCCCTCAGCCCCCACGAGGGCGTCGTGCGCCTCATCGCTCACCGGGGTTCGGGCCATGAGCACAACGACCCCGTGGCCCCGCCCGAGAACACGCTCGCGGCCATCACCTACGGCTTCGATCAGGGCGCGGACGCCGTGGAGGTCGACGTCTGGCGCACCGCGGACGGAGTCGTGATCCTGACCCACGACCGCACCACCGACCGGACGACCGATCGCTCGGGCCTGGACGTGACCCGCAGCGACTACGCGGATCTGCGCCGCCTCAGTGCCGGTGCATGGAAGGGCAGTCGATGGCGCGACCAAGTGATGCCACAACTCTCACAGGCAGCAGCGCTCGTGCCTGCAGGCCGGAGCCTGGTCGTGGAGGTGGTGGAAGGCCCACAGGTCGTCTCGGACGTGCTGGCCGCGACCACCCTGCCCGACGACCAGGTCATATACATCTCCAAGAACCTCGACACAGCCGGCGAACTCAAGCTCCAGTCGAGAAGCCGGGTCCTCTGGATCGTCGACACTGTGCCCCGCTGGCAGATCGGTGGCTGGGCTCAAGGGCACCGACGGGGTCCGGACAGCGAGCGTCACGGCTTCGACGAACATGCCGACGCCCAGTGGCTGGTGGCGCAGGCGCAGCAGCGCGGACTCGACGGTCTCGACACGTTGTTCAGCTACCCACCCGACCTGCCGCACACAGTGATCGATGCCGGGTTGCTCTGGATGGTGTGGACCGCCAATGATCCGCGTGCGATCGATGAGTGCATCCGCGACGGTGCTTGGGCGATAACCACCGACAACACCGGTGAGGTGTACGCGTGGATGAACGCCGCCGGGATCAGGACGGCGAGCGCAGCCGGGGTCGGGGTCTGAGGCGCCGGTCCCTCAGCGGTTTCCGGGGTGGGCCGACGCCTGCACCCGCAGATAGTCACGCAACACTTCGGGGCGGGGATCGGCGCGTGTCATGCGCGTAGGTCCGGTCCCGGGGGCGATCGTCGCGTCCCAGTCGGGAAGCTCGCCGGTGAGCGCCCACGCGGCCTGACGCGCCGCACCGGCGGCCACGTACTCGCCGGGTTGCGGCACCGCGACAGGCACGCCGAACACCGACGAGGCGATCTGTGCCACGGCCGGCGACTGGGCGCCGCCCCCAATCAGGATCACCCGTTCGCACGCGACCGCGTTCGCCTGCAGCGCCTGCAGTCCCGCGGCTAGTCCACACAGCATGCCCTCCATCGCGGCCCGCGCGAAGTGAGCGGGCGTGGAGTTCGCACGCGTCATGCCATGCAGCGATCCGGCGGCATCGGGCAGGTTGGGGGTGCGTTCCCCGTCCAGATACGGAAGCATCACCAGCCCATCCGCATCCGCTACCGATAAGGCGAGGCGGTCCAAGCCGGCGTAGTCCACGCCCAGCACCGAACACGCGGCATCCAGCACGCGGGAGGCGTTCAGCGTGCACACCAAGGGCAGGAATCCGCCACGGGCGTCCGCGAATCCAGCGACGATCCCGGTGTCGTCGGCCGTGGCCACCTCGCATGATGCGAAGACCGTGCCGGAGGTACCGATGGACACGATCACGTCGCCGACCCCGACCCCGACCCCCAGCGCCGCCGCCATGTTGTCGCCGGTCCCCGCCCCGAGCACAATGCCACCTGGCAGTCCGGGTCCAGTGGCTGTGACACCCGGGGAATCGCCGGGAAGGAGCACCCGCGGCAGCCGCACATCGCGACCGAGGATGCCGGTGACCACGTCCGGGAGGTACTCGTTGCGCGACGGCGAGAAGTAGCCCGTCCCGCTGGCATCCCCGCGGTCGGTGGTGGCTCCCGCCGTAGGGGCGCCGCGCAACCTCCAGGTCAGCCAGTCGTGCGGCAGCATCACGTCGGTCACCAGGGACGCCAGTTCGGGATGGTTGCGCGCCAGCCAGCGCAATTTGGTGACGGTGAAGGATGCGACGGGCACCGACCCCGTCTGTTCGCTCCACCAGCGGGCGCCTCGTTCAGCGACCAGCGCGGCCGCGTCGACCGATGAGCGGTTGTCGTTCCACAGCAGCGCGGGGAAGACCGGATCGGCCTCACCGTCCAGAGCGACCATTCCGTGTTGCTGCGCGCCCACGGACATCGCGGAGACGTCCTCGAGTCCACCCGCATCGCCTACCGCCAGCATCAGGGCGTCCCACCACCCGGCAGGATCAACAGCTGTCCCCGGCGGATGCCCCGCCCGCCCCTGCCGCACCTCTTCACCGGTCGCGGCGTCGCGAATACTGACCTTGACGGACTGCGTCGACGAATCGATGCCCGCCACCAGGCGGGGGGCGTTCACCCCCTGAAGCCCATCAGATGCTCGATCGCCAGCTCGTTGATGTTGACGAACGGGTATCCCCGGTCGAGCGTGGCCGGGTCCACGTCGGTGATCTCCGGCAGGTCGGCCAGAGTCTCACCCGGAGCCAAAGTCGGTTCCTGCAGCGCGAAGACCCCAGCGGCCTCCATCGCCGCCTGCACCTCGGGATCGGCTCGGAACTGGGCCGCGCGCTGCTTGAGCATCAGATACGTCGACATGTTGGCCGCCGCGCTGCGCCACACACCCTCGCTGTCCTCGGTGCGGGCCGGCTTGTAGTCGAAGTGGCGCATGCCGGAGTAGCCGCTGGTCTCGAGGAGATCCACCAGGTAGAACGCGTTCAGCAGGTCGCCGTGGCCGAAGACGAGGTCCTGGTCGAACTTGGGACCGCGCTGACCGTTGAGATCGATGTGGAACAACTTCCCGCACCACAGCGCTTGGGCCACGCCATGGACCATGTTCAATCCGGCCATCTGCTCGTGCCCGACCTCCGGGTTGAGGCCCACCATCTCCGAGTGGTCCAGCCGGTCGATCAGCGCCAGCGCGTGCCCGATCGTCGGCAACAGGATGTCACCGCGCGGCTCGTTGGGCTTCGGCTCAATGGCCAAGCGGATGTCGTAGCCCTGGGACTCGATGTAGTCGCAGACCGCATCGAGGCCCTCGGCGTAGCGGTCCAGAGCCGCCTGCACATCCTTGGCCGCGTCCGTCTCGGACCCCTCGCGACCGCCCCACAGGACGTAGGTGGTGGCACCGAACCGGGCCGCGAGGTCCACGTTCCTGCGCACCTTCGCCAACGCGTAACGGCGGACGTCGCGGGAGTTGGAGGTGAAGGCGCCGTCCTTGAAGATCGGGTGGGTGAACAGGTTCGTGGTCATCATCGGCACCTGCAGGCCGGCGGCGGCCAGTGCCTTCTCGAAACGGCTGATCGCCGCTTCCCGCTCGTCGCCCGTGAGTTCGGGCGAGAGGAGGTCGTCGTCGTGGAACGTGACTCCGTAGGCTCCGAGCTCACCGAGTTTCTCGGCGGCGAGCACCGGGTCCATGGGTTCGCGAGTCGCATCACCGAACGGGTCGCGGGCCTGCCAGCCGATGGTCCACAGGCCGAACGTGAAGTGGTCCTCGGGCGACGGCTTGAGCTCGATGGTCGAGTAGTCGTTCATAGGGTGCTGCCTTTCATCGCGGGGTTGCTGTCTGTCCAGTCAGGGCGGCCTCGCCGATGGCGTCGATGACGCGCATCGTGGTCAGGGCGGACTCGGGGGTGACAGGCAGTGGCCCGTCATCGTTCAGGCCGTCCCGCACGGCGGCGTAGAACTCGGGCCACTGGCCATCGAGGTAGGGGACCTCGTGGCGCTCAGCGTCCTCGCCGAGCACCACCTCGGCGCAGAGACCGGGTTCAGCCCCCCACCCGGGTTCATCGGGACGATCGCCCGCGCGGAGGTGATCCTCCTGGCTGTCGGCGTGCTGAAGGAGTGCGGCCCCATCTAGCCCGGAGACGCGGAACCGCGGCCCAGGGATAGCGGTCAGCAGCGAGGCACTGATCATCGTCGACGTGCCGCAGGCGTGCTGCAACGTGGCGACGACATCGTCATCGACGCTACCCACCGAGCGCAACGACACTGTGCGCGCCTGCACCGATTCCACCGGGCCGAACAACAGCAGCGCCTGATCGACCAGGTGCGGTCCGAGGTCGTACCGCAGGCCGCCAAGGTCGCGCGGGTCACTCGACTCCCTCCAGCCACCTTTGCCGCGAGGACGCCAGCGATCCATCCGGGTCTCGAAGCGATGTATCCGGCCCAACTGTCCGGATTCGACGATCTGCCGCAGCGTGCGGAAGTCGCTGTCCCACCGGCGGTTATGGAAGACCGTCAAACGGCGGTGACGGGCGCTCGCGAATTCCAGCAAGGCTTCGAACTCTTCGGCGTTACCTGCGACCGGCTTGTCGACCACCACGTGACGCCCACCGGCCAGCGCCTGCCGCGTGTGCTCGGCGTGGAACCGACTCGGGCTGGCGACCACCACCACGTCGACGTCGGTCCCGAGCAGTTCGTCCGACGAGCTCAGCACCAGCGCCCCCGGGTGGTCGGCGACCGCCGCGGCAGCCCGCCCGGGGTCGCGGGTGACCACGTGGGTCAGCGCCATGCCCGGGGTGCTGGCGATGAACGGCGCGTGGAACAGCCGTCCGGCCAAGCCGTACCCGATGACGCCGACCCGTACCTCAGACACTGAGGCGCTAAGCCCTACCAGTTGCCATGGCTCTGCGCCGGGACAACGCGTCGACGCTGGCAGCGACCAGGAGGACCAGTCCGGTCACGATGAACGCGATACCGGACTGTTGGGTCACCAGTGGAAGGCCGTTGGCGATCACACCGACCACCAAGCCACCGATCACCGCGTCGATTATGCGACCGCGCCCACCGAACAGCGATGTGCCACCGATCACCGCCGCACCGACGGCATAGAGCAACGTTGTCGAGCCACCCGTGGACGGCGATACGGAGTTGTCGCGGGAGGCGAACAGGATGCCGGCCACCGCGGCCAACGTGGAACATGCGATGAAGCAGGCGATCTTGATGTTCGCCACGTTGATGCCGGCGCGGCGGGAGGCCTCCGCGTTGCCGCCCACCGCGTAGACGTGGCGGCCGAACCCGGTGCGACCGAGCACGTAGCTGAGGCCGACCACAAGGATCAGGATCAGCGGAACCACGTACGGGACACCTTGGATGGATGTGATGGCCGGGTTGCGGCTGCGCTCCTGGTTGAGGATGTACACGAACAGTCCGAAGACCACCGCGAGTGAGATCAATTTGGCCAGCCACACCGAGGTGTTCTCGACCGGCAGACCGGACGCCCTGCGCCCCCGCATCTTCATCTGGGAGACCAGCGCCCAGCCGCCCACCACGATGGCGAACAGGATCCACCCGGCGATGGGGGACATGTTGGCGTTCATGATCTTGAGGATCTCGGGGTTGTTGATCCCGATCGTGCCGCCCTCGCCGATGACCAGCAGCATGAGACCCTGCAGGCCCAGGAAGGCGGCCAGCGTGACCACGAAGCTGGGGATACCGAGCCGAGCGACCAGCAGACCGATCAGCAGACCGATGATCACGCCGGTCAGGAGTGTGGCGCCCAGCGAGAGGAGCAGGGGCCAACCCTTCTGGGTCAGCGTCACCCCCAGCACCGCCGCACACGTGCCCGCTGCAAAACCCGCCGAGAGGTCGATCTCACCGAGCAGCAGCACGAACACCAGCCCCATGGCCAGGACGATGATCATCGCCGACTGGTTGATGAGGTTGGCGAAGTTGAACGCCGAGAGGAACGTGTCGCCCTGCAGTGCCGTGAAGACCGCGATGAGCGCGATCAGACCGGCGAAGGCCGGCAGGGACCCGAGGTCGCCACCTCGCACGCGGTCCCAGTAGTTGCGGATGGACTGGCCGATACCTGGACTGACCTGCGACTCGGGGTCGGCTTCGGCGGTGAGAGTGCTCGACATCAGTCAGGCTCCCGTAGTGGGGTTGGAGTTTGTTGAGTTGTCCGGTTGGATGCCGATATCGCCGGTCCGTCCTGTCGTGATCAGCTCGACGACCTGCGAGTTGGTCACGTCTGCAGCAGGAACCTGTGCCGCCATCCGACCCAGATACAGGCAGGCGATGTGGTCGGCGACACGCATCACGTCATTGATGTTGTGGGAGATCAGCACAACGCCGAGCCCGTTCTCCGCCAGTCTTTCCACCAGACTGAGAACCTGTTCGGTCTGCGCCACACCGAGTGCGGCCGTGGGCTCGTCCAGGATCACCATCTTGGAGTTCCACAGCACGGCTCGGGCGATAGCCACCGTCTGCCGCTGCCCACCGGACAGCGAAGCCACCGTGCGACGCACGGAACTCAATGTGCGCACAGAAAGACCCGAGAGCGTCTCAGCCGCTTTGCGCTCCATCGTCGCCTCGTCCAGTCCAAGGCCCTTCTTCTCTTCGCGGCCGAGGAACATGTTGGCCACGACGTCAAGGTTGTCGCATAACGCAAGGTCCTGGTAGACGACCTCGATACCGAGGGCGTTGGCGTGCTTGGGATCGCTGATGCTCACGGACTTTCCCTCGAACAGGAAGTCGCCCTCGTCGAACGGGTAGATGCCCGCCACGCCTTTGATGAGGGTGCTCTTCCCGGCGCCGTTGTCACCGACGAGTGCGGTGACCTGGCCCGGGTACACGTCGAAGTCGACGCCCTCGAGTACGTGGACGGCACCGAAACTCTTGTGCACTCCGCGCAACGAGAGCAGCGGGTCCGACGCCCGTCCCGATGAGGGACGGACGCCGGACTCGGTGCTGACGGACATCTTAGGAGACGCCTGCCTCAGTACAGGCCTGCTGCAACTTCGCGGTCGTGCACAGCTTGTCGGCGGTGGTGAAGCCGTCCGCCACCACGTCCTTCACGTTGTCCTTGAAGATCGCGACCGGCTCCAGGAGCACGGACGGAACCTCACGGTTGGACTCCGGGTCCAGAGTGGTCTGACCGGTCTCGGGCTCCTCGCCCTTGGACAGCGCCACAGCCAGGTCGGCAGCGGCGGTCGCCTCCTGCTTCACGGCCTTGTAGACCGTCATGCACTGGGTGCCCAGCAGCACGCGCTGCAGACCCTCATCGGTCGCGTCCTGACCCGTCACCGGGATGTTGCCTGCCTGACCGTTGCGGTCAAGCACGGAGATCGCGGCACCGCCGAGGCCGTCGTTCGCAGCAGCCACGCCGATGAAGTCGCCGTTGGCCTTCGTGTACATCTGCTCGAATATGGTGCCGGCCTTGGTGTTGTCCCACTCCGGAACAGCCTGGTCGGCTGCTACCTCGTAGCCGGCCGCCGTGATGGCCGTCTCGTAGCCCTCCTTGAACAGCGTCGCGTTGTTGTCGGTCGGTGATCCGTTGAGCAGAGCCACCGGACCGCTGGTGTCGCCGTTGTCCTGCATGCAGGTCACGAGGCCCTCACCGATCTTGGTGCCGACCGCCACGTTGTCGAACGAGACGTAGTAGGCCGCGTCGCCGCCGAGGGTCAGTCGGTCGTAGTCGATGACCTTCACGCCCTGCGCGTTGGCCTTGTTGATGACGGCCGCACCGGTGTCGCTGTCGAGATTCACGATCATGAGCGTGGTCACGCCGGAGTTGAGCATCTGGTCGGCGATGGTCTGGAACTTCGCCTTGTCGCCGTTGGCGTTCTGGATGTCGTACTCAACGCCGGCGTTCTGGAACGCCTCTTCCAGGTACGGACGGTCGGCGGTCTCCCACCGGGCCGAGGACGCGGAATCGGGAAGGATGACGCCGACCTTGCCGGCGGGCGCCGCGGATTCCGAGGCAGCCGTGTCGCCACTATCTGATGAGCTACAGCCGGTCAGCGCGAGGCTGAAGGCCGCAGCTGACACTGCAAGTGTCATGCGGAGTTTCATATGGCAGGTTCCTCCATCTTGGGCCCGGCGGGGTACCGGACTATTTAGTTCAACGCTTGACCGTAGCGCTGCGGTGAGGTGATATCCAGCCAAACGACGGGTTTCCTGGAAATGAATCCGAAATGTCTCATTAACTCCCGGAGCCTGTGAGGGTGTGCACGGTGTCATCCAAGCTTGCCTCGGGCCGCCATCGAACCCGGGCAAGCGGCACCTTCGCGATACCGGGCAGGGGTATACTTCGGTGGGGCCACCAGAGCACGCGGAGGATTCGCCATGACACGAACAGTCATTCTGGGGGCCGGTATCGCCGGTCACACGGCAGCGCTGCATCTGCGCCGGATGCTGGGCAAGGAGCACGACGTCGTGGTCGTGTCCCCCAATTCGAAGTGGAACTGGATCCCGTCCAACATCTGGGTTGGCGTCGGGAAGATGGATAAGAAGCGAGTGACCTTCCCGCTCGCCCCGATCTACGCGCGCAAAGGTGTCGAGTTCCACCAAGCACTGGCCACGGAACTGCACGGTGAGGGCAGTACCGCCCACCCACACCCCCACGTGACGGTGCGATACACCGATCCCTCCCGACAGGGTCAGACGGCGAACCTCGACTACGACTTCCTGATCAACGCGACCGGCCCGAAGCTCACCTTCGAGGCGACGCCCGGACTCGGACCGCAGGGCAATTCGTGGTCGGTCTGCACCGCCGAGCACGCCGTCGAGACCTCACGTGCCCTGCAGGACGTCATCGGCAAACTGAAGCAGGGCACACCGCAGACGTTGCTCATCGGAATGGGCCACGGAACGTGCACCTGTCAGGGGGCTGCGTTCGAGTACACGTTCAACGTTGAGCACGAACTCGTTCAGGCGGGTGTCCGCGACAAAGCCGAGGTCATCTACATCACCAACGAGGCGCGGCTCGGCGACTTCGGGATGGACGGCATGAACTTCGGCACCAAGGACGGCGTGGTCCCGAGCCAGATGTTCACCGAGTCGCTGTTCAAAGAGCGCGGCGTCAAGGCGATCATGGCCGCGGCCGTGGAGCGGGTGGAACCCGGTGTCGTCCACTACGAGCAGCTCGACGGGACCAAGGGCGAGCAGGCGTTCGACTTCGCGATGCTCTTGCCGCCGTTCCGCGGCGCCGACATGAAGGCGTTCGACCGCGAGGGCAACGACATCACCGACCAGGTATTCGCCCCCAGTGGTTTCATGAAGGTCGACGCCGACTACTCGCCGAAGCCCTACGAGGAGTGGAAGGCCAGCGATTGGCCCAGGACCTACCAGTCGGTGAAGTACGACAACGTGTGGGCCGCCGGTATCGCCTTCGCCCCCCCGCACCAGATGTCCAAGCCGCGCAAGACCCCCAACGGAACGGTGATCGCACCGGCGCCGCCGCGCACCGGCATGCCGTCCGGGGTGATCGGCCGGGCCGTCGCCAAGACGATCGCCGAGCGCATCAAGCACGGCGACGCCGGCAAGGTGCACACGGCGTCGATGGCGGAGATGGGAGCCGCATGCATCGCCTCGGCCGGTACCGGCTGGAGGCAGGGGCAGGCCGCGGCGATGACGGTCTATCCGATCATCCCCGACAAGGAGAAGTACGGCGAGCAGGGCCGCGACACCAAGGAGACCTACGGTGAGATCGGCTTGTCCGCGCACTGGATGAAGGTCATGCTGCACCACTTGTTCATCTACAAGGCCAAGGCCAGGCCGCTCTGGTACCTCATCCCCGAATAGGAGTCGACATGGACAAGCTCACGACCTTCCCCGAGGCTCACGTTCCGGATGAGAAGGAACTGAAATCGCGCAAGAACGTTCTCGTTCAGGGCATGCGCTTCGCGGTGCTGAACTTGAAGATGATCGCGATGATCAACAAGGGACACCACTAGGCCGTTCTGGGCCTCTGCTTCTGGGCTGCACACCCTGTGCACTTCCCCGTCCAGCCCACCGCCGAACGGGCACCCTGGCGCGTCCCGCTCGGGTCTCATTCGGATATCCGCCAGGCTCGACCTGGGGGACAACGGGCGCTCGAGCTCCCCACCGGTGTTCACGTTCTCCTTGGCAACAGTTGGGCAGGGATTGGGTCGCGGTTAGCCCGCGCGTGAACTCGGCTTCGTACCGTGAGGCCGGAGGTACAGCATGAACCAACAGCCAGGCACCATCGGTCACGACGCGGTGGCGGACTTCGCCCTGCTCATCGCCGAAGCGACCGGGGTGCTGAACACCCTCGCACATGAGGCACCCCCCAGCAGACCCGATGAACTGGAGGAGCTCCGCAGCATCATCGCCGAGGGGCTGGGATCGGTGTGCGCGATCCCCGAGGCGGCCACCAGCGCTGACTCGGTCGTCGCGCTCCCTGAGATTCTGCGGACGATGCTTGCAGACGTCATGCAGCTCGGCGAGGCGATCGTCGATGAGCGTACCGTCCTCCCGGGCCACCAGGTCTCCTCCATCGAGACCATGGCGCGGGCGCTGTCCGCGGCGCTCGACCGCATGGACGACCCCGCCTTCGTGTCCGCGCAAGCCCGGGTCATCTCGTCCTGCGCCGACACACTGGGGGTCGCCGTGTCGGGGCGTCACCCGGTCGACCCGGTCGAGACGCTGGTGGTGGCCACCTCCCGGGCCGCCAGTGGTCTGCACGGACTGGCCCTTGCCGCAGCCTCGACGCCACGGCAAGTCGCCAGTTGACCAGGCGGCTTCCCGCCTAAGCGCCGCGCCGACGACCGTCGAGGTAGACCGACGTGCGCTTGTACCTCTTGTATCCGGTGGTCGACGGGGCCGTCTGGCGCACCACGATCCGCAGGCCCGGATAGCCGTAGGTGCGAACCGAAACCTTGCCCTTCGGGCCACGGACGACCTTGAAATAGCGCACTTCGCCGGAAGCTGTCGGGCGGATCGGCCGACCATCGACACGGGTGCGAACCCGCTGGCCCGCGTTGGTGCGCGGATTCTTCCCCGCGATCACCGTGAGCCCCGAGGTCTTTATTCGCTTCGGTGGCTTCGCGGCGGAGTTGGCCGGCTTCTGCCTCTTCAACCCCGCGGGTGGCATCGTTCCGGGTTCCGTCGCCTCGGTCACTGTGTAGGCGCACGCGGTCGTGGTGGAGTTCCCGGCGATGTCCGTGGCGGACAGCGTCGCAGTGAACGATCCCGTCGTGTCCGTGGTGGCGGCGGTGGACACCGAGGTCGCTGCGGGTCCGGAACCGGCGTCGGACACCGAGGCAGTGACCTCACCGCTCTGTCCCACGTCGAACGACGCGGCTTGGCAGGTCAGAACCGGCGGCGACGTGTCGATCTTGATCGTCGCGGTGTTGGTCGATCCGTTCGCCGCGCCGGCGTTGTCTTCGAAGTCCTTACCCGTGCAGTCGACCGCGAAGACACCGTCACCAGAGACGATCGCTTTCGCCGACGCGCTCGTGGTGCCGATACCCGTCAGTCCGGAAACCGTGGCACTCGTGCACATCAGTTCGGTGACGGTTCGACGGTCGGTGGCCGTCACGTCGGCTTCCACGCTGGGGGTCGTGAACCAGCCACTGGCCGGGGGGGCGGGAGCATCCAGCGTGACCAGCGGCGGCGTTGTGTCGCAGTTGTAGGCACCAGCCGCTGCCAGTGCCGCCTCCGAGTCGACCAGGCCACCGCCTGCCCCGTCCTGCGGAGCCGCCCCCACGGCACGCCCGGTGGACTTCAACGTGTCGAGGACCTGGGCGGGGGTCATGCACTGCTCACGGTCGAGCATCAGCGCGGCAACTGCGGCCGCATGGGGAGCTGCCGCGGACGTGCCGTAGAAACGCGGAGGGCTGCCCCCGCCGAAGAACGAGTTCTGGGTTCCATCCGTGGCAGACATGTCCACCGTGGCCGTTTCACACGGGATCGCCGATGCCGGGGACGTACCGACGACCGGACCCCAGCAATATGTGGCGGGACCAAATGACGAGAAGGGCTCGAGGATGCTCGCATTGTCGTACGGCACCGCAGCCACCGTGGCTCCGGGACGCGAGGCGTTGTGACCGAAGATGGTCGGTCCGACGACGTCTCCAGCATTGCCCGTGTCGTACTCAATCGCAGTCAGTGCCGAGCGCCAGGAGATCAACTTGAGCCGGGGAGTTCCGCTGCCTTGGGCACGAACCACGACCAAGTCTCCGGAGCCGGTTCCGCCGAATTGGACACCCGCGAAGGCGTCCTGGGTCGTCAAGTTGTCCGTAGTGTCACAGGTCACCAGTGACCCGCCACTGACAACACAGAGATCCACGTCCGTCGTGATGCCGAACTGGGGTTCACTCCACCCGAGCAGGTAGAGCGCGTTGCCATTGATGCTCAGACCGTAGGTCGGATCGTCAGTTCCGCTGGGGTCGAAGTCGTGGCAGGAGGTGCCAGGGGGGTAAGCGGTCGCGACAGGCGTGGGGCACGCCGTCGGGCGAAAGTCCTGAGCTTCGTAGGAGGCGACGTTCTTGCCACCGATGATCTTGTTGCTGTTGCCCGCCGAGCTGAAGTACACCACTCCCTGGTCTGTCACGTCGGCCACCGCCTTGGCGATCACTCCGTCCTGGTACATGGGCTCGGCGAAGTAGGTGATGTCGTCGACGATGATGTCGGCGCCGTCAGCGGCGAGGTCCCTGATCGACTGCGCGAACGCGGCCTCCCCCAGGAAGGCGCTGGCAAAAATGATCTTCGCGTCGGGCGCGATGTCGTGGATGATCTGGGCCATCGCACGGCCTTCATCAGCACCAGACGGCCCTTCGACCTGGACACCGACCGGAGACAGGTTCCCGCACGGGTTGGAGGTTCCCGGAAGTTCACCGTTGGTCACGTCGGTCGTCGCACCGTTGAGCCTGTCGTAGGAGTCCGATAGCACGCCCACCGTGATGTCCCTGCCCTCCACCGCGAACTGCGTGCGGGCGATGTCTGCGCGCAACTGGGACAGACCCTCGGACACGAAAGGACCGGTCGGGCAGGCGGCGTTGGTCGCGGGTTCCAGGACTTCCTGAGCCGACTCGACGAGCGGAGACAACGCGGCGAGCGCGGCGAGGTCGGACGGGAAGATCGCAACGGTCACCGTACTGATGTCGTCTGCGACGAACACGATCCTGGCCCCCGTTTCACGCAGCTGATCCAGCGACTTGGGGTTCGTATTCGTCATGCGGACGTCGACGAGGATCCGGCCGGACGGGCGGGTCAGGATCGAGCCGGGCCCGGCTTCGGGGATCTCCGTGGTCAGTCCCGGACCTGGCGAGGGGGTCGCACTGCGATTCGCCTGCAACTCCTGCAGCCTGGGCGTGAGGGGCCCGTTCTTGTCGTCCTGCGCCAGTGGCGCAGCGCCAGCGCTCGGAGCGGCGAGCAGGGCAGCCCCGGTCAGTGCCAGCGACGTGGCCACTGCCGCCAACCACCTGCCGGTGGTCGAGTGTCGTGCTTCCCTCATGGGCGGTCGCCTCCCTGAATTCGCGGATGCAAGGACACCAGGTGCCGTCAGGGAGACGACCCTACTTGATTCGGATCTTGTACTTCCAGCGCAGGGCGGTGAATTGTCCCGGCTGCGCAGGACCGGTGGCCTTCATCTTGCACGTGCCCTTGCCGCAGCGCCCTGCCCTGCGACTTCTTCACCACGCACTTCTTCTGGGTAGCGTCTTCCAGGTGACCTTGCTGCCCTGCGTGGTCTTCTTCGCCAGTTTCGCCTCCTTGCCCGCCTTGATCTTCTTCGGCGGCACCTTCACCGTCTGCGCGGCGACCGAGGGTGCGGTCGGGGCAGGTGCCAGCGTCACCGGAGGCACCGGAACTGGCGCGGCCACCCTTGTGCCAGAGACAGCATCGCTGTGGGGACACCAGCCGCGTCGTCGGTGAACGACACGGCAGCCGCATTCGACCCGTCGCTGGTCGGGGAGAACGCCACAACCACTGTGCAGGTGGCATCCGGGCCACTGGTGTACGTCTGCTTGCGTGGAATCAGGTGGTCCCGCCGCGTTGCGCAGCGGACGGATCACTCGATCCGATCAGGCGAGAACAGCGCGGTCCCTGCCGCCGGCCTTTGCCGCGTAGAGCGCCTGGTCAGCCACTGAGATCAACGCGGTCGGGTCCTGGGCGGGGGTTCCGGGAAAACTGCAGCCACCGACGCTGACGGTGACGGTCACGCTGTTTCCCTGAGCGTTCTCCTCGACGTCGTCCACGACCCGACGGATCCGCTCAGCCATCTGCTGCACATCGCTTCTTCCGGCGCCGGGCAACACGACCAGGAACTCCTCGCCGCCGTAGCGCATGAGCACGTCTCCCTGCCGCAACGCTCCGCGTGCGGCATCGGCGACCGCTCGAAGCACCCTGTCCCCAGTGAGGTGCCCATAGCTGTCGTTGATCGACTTGAAGTGATCGAGGTCGAACATGAGCAAACCGATCGGGTCGCCGGTGCGCTGCGCCCGGCCGAACTCCTCCTGGAGTCGCTGCATCCCGAACCGCCTGTTGTACAGACTGGTGAGTTGGTCGAGTGCCGCTACCCGCTGCAGGTCCTCATGGTTGAGCGCGTTGTTGATGGCCACCGCCATGCCGCTCAACGCGGCGCGCAATACCGCGTCGGCCTCCGAACTGGGCACCGCGGTGAACCCGACGACGAGGACGCCCAGCGTGACCACGCCGAACTGGATCGGGAGCAGCCGGACGTCGCGCGGCACCACGCTCAGCAGCCCGGCGTCGACGACCACGTCCTCGGGAAGTCGCAGTTCCCGAGCCTCGCCACTCTGGAGCACCTGAAGTACAGCCGGATTCTCGGCGAGCCGGTCGGCGTCCGCGATGCCGATCGAGCCGGCGACTGTGACCGTCCCTTTGTGCGCCAATACGAGCGCGGCCGCGTCACAGTTGGCCTGTCGGACCAATTCCGCGAGCGTCGCATCGGTGAGCGCAGCGAGTTCCAGGTGGGAGGACAGTTGCTCGGACACCGCAGTGATGCCATCGGACACCCGGTGACTGGTCGCCAGCCCGGTCACGAGCCGGTTGAACGAGGTCGCCACCTCGCCCAGTTCGTCGGCTGAGTCGACTTCAACCATGCAGCCTTGTGGATCGCACTGACTCCAATCGCCGCTGTACGCCGCGTCGACCAGTGCCCGTTCCACCTGGTGCATGCCGCGGGCGAGCGCCCTCAGACGTACGCCGATCACGGCTCGCGCGAGGGCCCAGTTGACCGCGGCCACCAGGAGCCCGGCGACGAGGCACATCCCGAGGAAGCCGGGTTGCAGTGCCGTCTCGGAGGGCACCCCGAAGGCCATCACCACCAGCGGGAACGCGAATCCCACGAGCAACCCGAAGCACGCCATGTAGATCGCGAGGTCGCGCATCACCCGGTCGGTGAGACGCGGCAATATCTGTCGATAGCCGGACCGTCCAACGCGTTTCAGCTCGATTCCGGACATATGCACAACGTACTGATCTTGGAGAACTCGTCGCCCGCCCATCGCGACGATCACGCACGCCGCTCGACCCTGATGGATGGCCGAATGCGCTTCGACTACGCAGCGTCAGATTCGCAGCTGCGAGAACAGCCCCATTCCGGCGTGATCTGAAGGAAACCCAACCGAGTCGCTGCCCAGAGATCATCACGCTCCCGGCAGCACCGCGAAAGACTTGCTGTGCCAGGGATCATCCGATTGGTCCTCGATCCCATCCCTCAGGAGATGTCGGCGAGGAACCTGTCCATCGCCATGTGCGTGATCTCCCCGCCCTCCGGCACCGCTTCGTACACCCGCTGCACGAACATCGCCAGATCCGCCGCGTCACACGCCAGCATCGCCACTCCCGACGCAGAACGCAACGTCACCGTCACCCGGCCACCGCCGGTCGGGGCCACCAGCACGTCCCCATCACCGGCCGGGGCGTACAGCCCGTCACGCAGCAGCTCCCGCGCGAAGGTCCACAACACCTGCGTGTCCCCGGCGGTGAACACCGCCGAGACCGCGAAAGGATCGTCACCTCGGTACGAGAACCGGACCGTGATCCCGTCATTTCGGCCGACCAACGTCGTCGACACCACCTGCGACACCTCGCAACATCGAACTCATCGACATCCTCCTCCCGTCGTTCCGCCGACACCGCATTGCAACCGCCCGCCCGCAGCATGTCGCCAGCCACGGCGACGTTGACCGCCCGGCAATGCCTACCGTCATCTCAGTCACCTACCCCCGGTGCATATCGACGAAGCGTGAGTAGTGCCCCTGGAAAGCAGTGACGACAGTGGCGGTCGGGCCATTCCGGTGCTTGGCCACGATGATGTCGGCCTCTCCCATCCGTGGCGAGTCCTTCTCGTAGGCGTCCTCGCGGTGCAGCAGGATGACAACGTCCGCGTCCTGCTCGATGGATCCTGACTCCCGCAGATCGCTCATCATGGGTTTGCGGTCGGTGCGCTGTTCGGGTCCACGGTTCAGCTGGCTGATCGCCACCACCGGAACCTCGAGTTCCTTGGCCAGCAGCTTCAAAGCCCGCGAGAATTCCGCGACCTCCTGCTGCCGGGATTCGACCCGCTTCCCCGAACTCATGAGCTGCAGGTAGTCGACGATGATCAGCCGTAGATCGTTCTGCTGCTTGAGCCGGCGGCACTTGGCCCGGATCTCCATCATCGACATGTTCGGGGAATCGTCGATGAACAGCGGTGCGTCGGACACCGTGGACATGGTGTTGACCATGCGCGTCCACTGTTGCTCGTTGAGGGAACCGGACCGCATGTGATGCAGCGGGAGTTCCCCTTGTGCCGACAACAGTCTCATCACGATCTCGTTGCGGCTCATCTCCAGGCTGAAGATGGCACTGGTCAGTCCGTGCTTGATGCTGCAGGAGCGTGCGAAGTCCAAGCCGAGGGTGGACTTTCCCATCGCGGGACGGGCCGCCACCACGATCATCTGCCCCGGGTGCAGCCCGTTGGTCAGCTTGTCCAGGTCGATGAAACCGGTGGGAATACCGATGATGTCGCCGGTGTGGTTCTGGATGGATTCCAGTTCGGTGTAGACGCCGTCGAGCAGGTCGGACAGCGGCGCGTAGTCCTCCGCGGTCGTGCGTTGGGTGATCTCGTACACCTCGGCCTGCGCCCGGTTGATGAGGTCCTCGA
This sequence comes from uncultured Actinomycetota bacterium, assembly GCA_963704075.1. GTDB lineage: Bacteria > Actinomycetota > Actinomycetes > S36-B12 > UBA10799 > JADKAV01. Next base: position 58,735 of record CAVPGV010000017.1, on the reverse strand, counting down.
CCTCGCCCTCGCCAGAGAAGCCGGTCTGCACGATGCGGGAACCGACCTCCACCAGCCGGCGGCGCATAGACGCGTCGCGCACGATCTGGGCGTAGTAGGACGCGTTGGCGGTCAGCGGCGGCGAGGCCACCAGGGTGTGCAGGTACGGGGCACCCCCGATCCGTTGGAGTTCACCGGAGGCCAACAGACCCGCGGAGACCGTGATCGCGTCGGCCGGCTCGCCCCGGGAGTACAGGTCGAGGATGATCCGGTACACGGCCTGGTGGGCGGGGGTGTAGAAGTCCTCCTCACGCAGGCGCTCGACAGCATCGGCGATGGCGTCCTTGCTCAGCATCATCGCGCCAAGGACGCACTGCTCGGCCGCGAGGTCCTGCGGCGGCACACGTTCGAAGGAGGCCGGTGCGGCAGGCTCCATGTCCAGGCTCATGCATCAGTTGTAACCACCGGGTACGACAAAAGCGCGCCGATTGCCCCGCGTGGTTCACATGGCTGTGGACGACCGGGTGCGTGGCCTGTGGAACGCCCTCATCGGAACATCTTCACAACCTGTGGAGAACCTTGGATGAGCAGACGGCTTTCAGCCAAGAATATGTCCCTGATCAGGGATTTCGGCCCTCGGCGAACTGTGGATGAAAGTCGTTGCTAGGCCTGCGGATAGCGCGTGATCAGGTATTCGCGAAGTCCCGGTATGGTGTCGCGGACCATGGTCACCACGTCATCGAAGTCCGACGCGGTTCCGTAGTACGGATCCGGAACATCCTGGTCGTCGGCGTCCGGGTCGAAGGCGCGGATCAGCACGGCGTCGACCCCCATCTGTTGAAGGTCGTCGAGGTTGGCCCGGTCCATGGCGAGGACCAGATCGGTTCCGGACAGCGCCGCGGCACTGGCCTGCCGGGCACTGTGGTCAAGCGCGTAGCCCGCCCTGGCCAACGCAGCGAGCGCTCGAGGGTCGGCATCTTGGCCGATGTGCCAGTGCCCGGTGCCCATGGAGTCGACCTCGACGTCCAGGTCCGACAGTTCGGTGGCCAGGACGGCGGCCGCGATCGGTGAGCGACAGATGTTGCCCAGGCACACGGTCGTGACGCGCAGGGTCATGTGAACTCCACGATGACTGTCACCGGGCCGAAGCCCGACGCCCGTCAGACCGATACGACGTGCAGGGTCACGGTTGCGATCACATCGGGGTGCAGGGTCACTCGCACCGGGTAGTCGCCCAGGAGCTTGATGTGCCCTTCCATCTCGATGGAGCGCTTCTCGATCAGCGGTCCGCCAGCGGCCTTGATGGAATCCGCCACGTCGGCGGCGGTCACCGATCCGAACAGACGGCCCTGCTCGCCGGCCTTGGCCGCGAAGGTGACTGTCAGCGCTTCGAGCTGCTCGCGAACCTCGTCGGCGTGCTCACGTCCGCGGATCTCACGGGCACCGCGTGCGCGCTTGATCTGGTCGATCTGCTTCTCGCCGCCCTTGGTCCAGGCGATGGCGAACCCGCGAGGGACGAGGTAGTTGCGGCCGTAGCCGTCCTTGACCTCGACCACGTCGCCGGGAGCGCCGAGGTTGTCGACGTCTTGGGTCAGAATGATCTTCATGGTGCTCCTCAGCGGGCCGTCGACGAGTACGGCAACAGGGCCATCTCGCGGGCGTTCTTGATCGCCTTGGCAATCTCGCGCTGCTGCTGGACGGTCACGCCGGTGACTCGTCGCGCGCGGATCTTGCCGCGGTCGGAGATGAACTTGCGCAGCAGCGCAACGTCTTTGTAGTCAACCGTCTCGACGCCGGCGGCTTTGAGCTGGTTGGCCTTCTTCTTGATCGGCTTTACGGGCCGAGGTGGCTGTTTCGCCATTGTGGTGCTCCGATGTGTCGGGCCCGGCTGGTGAGCCGGAATGGGTTAGGGGATATTCAGTTTGAGTCGGGACTAGAAGGGTGGCTCGTCGACCGCGCCACCCCACGAGTCCCCGCCGCTGTTGCCGCCGGCCGGCGCGCCCCAGGGATCGCCCCCACCGGACGCCGCGGGTGCCGACTGGCCGCCGTCGGACGTACCGCTGCGGCTGGTCTTCTGGATCTTCGCGGTGGCGTAGCGCAGTGCCGGTCCGATGTCGTCGATGTCGACCTCGTACACCGTGCGCTTCTCGCCCTCACGGGTTTCGTAGGAACGCTGCTTGAGCCGACCGATCACGATCACGCGAGTGCCCTTCGTCAGGGACTCTGCGACGTTCTCGGCGTACTGCCGCCACACCGTGCCGGACAGCCAGACGGTCTCGCCGTCCTTCCACTCGCCGGTGGCGTTGTCCCGGCTGCGCGGGGTCACAGCGATGCGCACACTGGCCGCTGCCACCCCCGAGGGGGTGAAACGCAGTTCTGGATCGGCAACGAGGTTGCCCACCATGTTGATTTGGGGTTCACCGACCATTTCAAGACCTTTCCGTCAGGAGCGAGGGATCGCTGGCACAACAGTGACGCTGGGGTATGACAAGTTCACCGCTTCAGGCGGCGCGGCGCAGAACCTTTGTGCGCAGCACTGCCTCGTTCAGGTTCAGTTGACGGTCCATCTCGGCCACGGCCTGCGGTGTGCAGGTCAGATCCAGCACCACGTAGATGCCTTCGGCCTTCTTCTGGATCTCATACGCCATACGACGACGGCCCCAGATGTCGACCTTGTCGACGGTGCCCTTGTCCTGGCGGATGACGTTCAGGAAGGTCTCGAGACTTGGCTGAACGGTCCGTTCCTCGAGATCTGGATCGAGGATGATCATCACTTCATAGGGACGCAACTGCGACCACCTCCTCTGGACTCATGCGGCCACGGTCTTTCCGTGGCAGGAGGTCATTGAGCGTCTGCGCAGTCTCGGTGACCGCGCTTCATCAGGGTAACCGATGACGGGGATCAGTGGTTCCGCCGGTGTGGAAAACCCTCCTCCGGGGTTGCCGGGGGCTCTGCTGGGACCTCCATACGTCGGCCCGGTTCCTTCTGTCACCCGAAGGCGCCACGGGCTCGTTCCGCATCCTCTTCAGCCGCCTGACGAGGGGAAGGCTGGGACGGTCTGGTCGTGAGCTCCAACGCGTTCCACCGCAGGCGTGAGAGTTGGGTACAGGCGTTGGACAACGGTACAGGCGTTGGACAACCACGGGCGTTTTTTCTCTCACGCCCGTGCGGATCTCCAACGCACGTACACAACTCCAACGCCTGTGGACCTTGCCTTGCCCCCGAGAAGCCGGACAGATCCCCGAACCACCGAGGAGATCCTGTCCACGATTCCGCAACAGCGTCTGGCCGCTCAGCTCCTCCCCGAAAGGGTGCCTCGGATTCCAGAAGGCAGCCCCGGAAGTCCGAGGGCACGCAAGTTCTGGGTGAATCCGGCAGTCAGCAGGGCACCGTGGAGCCGAAATGCAGTCCGGTCGCCGGCTGCCCCTTCGGCTCGCTGTGGCATCGGCGACCTACGGCACGCACCGAGGCTGGCCTAGACTCGTCTCCCGTGACCATCGCCGTGCGCCCCATCTCCGCGGACACCCATCTGGCCTTCGTCAAGGAGCAGCCCTCGGTGTCCTTCCTGCAGACCCCGGCGTGGGCGGGCGTCAAGGCCGAGTGGCACTGCGAGTCGGTGGGCTGGTTCGACAACGGTGACCTCGTGGGGGCGGCGCTGGTGCTGTACCGGCAGGTGCCGAAAGTCAAGCGATTCCTGGCGTACATCCCCGAGGGTCCGGTCCTGCCGTGGGACCGCGCTGTCACCGATCTGGCGGCGTGGCTGCAACCGCTGCTCGACCACACCAAGACCAAGGGTGCCTTCGCTCTGAAGATGGGTCCGGCCGTGGCCACCCGCAGGTGGCGCGCCGAGACGGTGAAAGCGGCCATCGCCGACGACGCGCTCACCCGGCTGGGCGACGTCCCCGCCGACGACGAAATGGCCACGGGGCTTGCCCTGCAGGAGGCACTGAAGAGCACCGGCTGGCATCAGGACACCAGTGGCGGGGCTGGTTTCGGCGATGTCCAACCGCGCTACGTCTATCAACTCCCTTTGGCTGGACGCACCGAGGACGAGGTGTTCGCCGGCTTCAACCAGTTGTGGCGTCGCAACGTCCGCAAAGCCGAGAAGAGCGGGGTAGAGGTGATCGCGGGAACCCGCGCCGACCTGGCCCTCTTCCACCCCGTCTACGTCGAGACCGGCGAGCGCGACGGGTTCACGCCCCGCGGCCTGTCCTACTTCGAACGGATGTGGGACGCCATGAACGCCGAGGACCCGCAGCGGCTGCGCCTTTACCTGGCGCGTCACGAGGGTGAAGTCGTGGCGGCGACGACTCTGGTGACCGTGGGCGACCACGCCTGGTACTCCTATGGCGCCTCCACCACCGCCAGTCGAAACGTCCGGCCCTCCAATGCAGTCCAATGGCGCATGATCACCGACAGCATGGCCAGCGGCTGTTCGGTCTACGACCTGCGCGGAATCAGCGACAACCTCACCGCCGGGGACCACCTGCTGGGCCTGGTCCAGTTCAAGGTAGGCACCGGGGGCTACGCCCAGGAGTACGTCGGCGAATGGGACCACGTGCTCCGACCCATGTGGAACAAGGCGTACGACCTGTACCGAAGCCGCCGGTAGGCCCGGCGCGCGGCCGCCCATCGCCTGTGCGCACGGTCCGCGGATGTAAGACTGCTGCGGTGACCTTCACGCTGCACATCGATGGACCCGCCTGGCGTGAGCACACCTCATCGGTGCGCGACGCCCTGCGATCAGCGATCCGGGGTGACACCGGCATGTCGCGGCTCGGCGACCTGGTGCCCGTCGCGAAGGGCAACGGCTACGGCCTGGGCCTGCGGCGGCTGGCCTCCGAAGCCACCCGGCTGGGCGTCGACAGACTGGCCGTGGGCACGGTGTTCGAGATCGCGGACGTCGCCGACGGTTTCCACGGCGAGATCCTGGTGATGTCCCCGTGGGACCCACGCGACACGGTGGCCGCGGCACGCTGGCGCGACATCGACTCCTCGGCCCTCGCCCCCCGGGTCATCCGCACCATCTCGGACGTGGAGACGGCCAAGCGAGCACCGCTCGAACTACCACCGGGCAGTCGCATCGTCATCGAGGGCATCACCAGCATGCGCCGGTTCGGGATGCTCGAGAACGAACTGCTCTCGGTCGTCGGCGCGCAGGCGATGCAATCGGCACTGGCGCAGGGCCGCCTGCACATCGAAGGCCTCGCACTGCACCTGCCGCTGGCCATGCCCGAGGTCCATCACGTATCGGCCACGAAACTCCCGCGCGGCACGAGCACCCGGGTGATCGAGGTACAGGGGTGGGCGAAGACCTGGCGAGCAGCACTCGAGGAGCTGCTGCGTGCAGAGGTGCCCGTGTCCGAGAACGCCAACTCGTTGTGGGTGTCGCACCTGACCGACGACGAGCTGATCTCGCTGCGGGGCCTGGAACCCGACGTCGCTGTGAATGCCCGGGTCGGTACCCGGCTGTGGCTCGGAGACGGGCAGGCACTCTCGGCGCGCGGCACGATTCTGGCGGTCCACCCGGTGGGTCGCCGATTCGCGGTGGGGTACCGGCAACGCAAGGCCAGTAGCGACGGACTGCTGCTGGTCGTCGGTGGCGGGACGTCGCACGGCGTGGCGATGGCCGCGCCCACACCGGCCGCCTCCCTGCGACAGCGTGCAATCGCCGCCGGTACCGGAGCTCTGGAAGCAACCGGGCGCAGTCGGTCCCCCTTCCAATGGGGCGACAAGCTGCTGTGGTTCGCCGAACCTCCGCACATGCAGGTCTCGATGCTGTGGCTGCCCGACTCGGTGCTGCGCGAAGGTCTGGCCAACGGGGTGCGAAACCCCGCTGTCGGGGACATGTTGGACTGCCGCGTACGCCACACCACGGCCCTGTTCGACGCCGTGCTCGACGACGCATGATCTCGATCCTGCCCAGCCGCGACGACCGGGTCGTCGCCAGCGGCAGCGAGGTGGTCGGTGGGCCGGCGGGGACTCGGGTATTACTCGGCGCCACGTGGTGGAACGTGTTCCGCGTACTCATCCTCATGACCGCCACGGCGGCGGCGGTGGGTTACCTCAGCAAGTACTACTGCCTGATCAACGGCTGGGGTGCGGGCAAGTACACGCACCTGTGCTACTCGGACATCCCGCCGCTGTATTCGCTGCGGGGATTGGCCGACGGCGCGATCCCCTACATCAGCGACGTCCCTGCCGACCAGGTGCTCGAGTACCCGGCACTGACCGGGGTGTTCGTCTACTTGGCCGCCCGCTTGACCCCGGCCGGCAACACGGACTGGTTCTTCGACGTCAACGTCCTGTTGCTGCTGATCTGCTGGCTGGTCGCGGTCATCGCCACCGCCCTCGCCCAACGCAGCCGGCCGTGGGACGCAGCCATGGTCGCCCTGGCCCCGGGCATCATCCTGGCCGGCACGATCAACTGGGATCTGCTGCCGGTGGCACTCGTCGCCGTGTCCATCGCATTGTGGGCCCACGACCGGCCGACCTGGGCCGGGGTGTTCCTGGGACTCGGCATCGCGGCGAAGTTCTACCCGCTGCTACTGCTCGGGCCGATGTTCCTGCTGTGCTGGCGTGCCCGCGCCTGGGGTGCATTCGCCCGCTACCTGTTGGGCGCGATCGTCGCCTGGCTGGCCGTCAACGTCCCGTTCATGCTGGCCAGCTTCGACGGATGGTCCCGCTTCTACGCGTTCAGCCGGGAGCGTGGCGAGGACTTCGGCTCGATCTGGCTGGCGCTCACGACCGCTGGCCGCCAGGTCCCCGCCGATCAGCTCAACACCGTCGCCACCGGCCTGCTGCTCCTGGCGTCTGTAGGAATCGCGTTGCTCGTCTGGCGGGCGCCGCAGGCCCCGCGCGTGGCGCAGGTCCTGTTCCTGGTCGTAGCCGCCTTCCTGCTCACGAACAAGGTGTACTCCCCGCAGTACGTGATCTGGTTGATCCCCTTGGCCGTGCTCGCCCGTCCCCGGTGGCGCGACCTGCTCATCTGGCAAGCCGCCGAAGCGGTCTACTTCGTCGCCGTCTGGTTGTACCTGGCCGGGCTCGACGGCGACGACGCGAAGGGGCTGTCGCGCGAGGCCTACGCCGTGGCCATCGTGATCCACGTCGCCGCAACGCTGTGGCTGTGCGGGATGGTCGTACGCGACATCCTGCGCCCGGCCCACGACCCCGTGCGCAACGACGGGGCGGGGGTCGAGGACCCGCTCGCCGGACCGCTGGCCGCTACGGACTCGCGGCCGGTTGCGAAGCCGGTGGTGGCACCACCTCAGTAGGGGGCTGTCTCGGGGCCTGCGCCGGGGCAGTCGACGCCGCCGGCGTCGGCGTCTGGGTCGGCGTCTGGGTCGGCTGTGCAGTCGGCGAATCGGTCGGCGAATCGGTCACCTCGCCGGAGGGCGAGATCTCGTCGGTCGGCAGGGCCGTCGGGCTTTCCGACACCGAAGCGGTCGGGGACGGCGACACGGTCGATCCGCCGCCGGCGATCCACTCCCCGGGCATCTCGAACGTCTCCACCGGCAGTCCCTCCAGGGCTCCCCGGTTGAACGCGGTCCACATCTGCGCCGGGAACGAGCCACCGGTCACGCTGGACAGCCCACCGGTCCCCTCCAACGTCACCATGTTCCCGTCCTTGTCGGACTTGGCCATCATGACCGCGGTCGACAACTGCGGGGTGTAGCCCACGTACCAGGCGGACATGTTGTTGTCCGTCGTGCCGGTCTTACCAGCGGACGGCCGGCCGAGACCCAGTGCCGTCGTGCCAGTTCCGACGTTGACGACCTGCTGGAGGGCGAAGTTGACGTTGTCCATGACGGTCTGGTCGAACTCGCGCTTGGGGTTGACGTCCAACTCGTAGTCGGTCTGCCTGTCGGGGGTCTTGACCTGCTTGATCAGAACGGTATCGGCCCGCTCACCGCGGGCGGCGAACGTGGCATATGCGTTGGCCATGTCCAGGGCCGTGGGCGAAGCGGTACCCAGGACGGTCGTCGGGTCGGCCTTCAGCCCGGTGGTGTCGCGCGGTACGCCGGCCTTGATGGCCGCCTTGCGCACGTTGTCGGTTCCGACCTGCAAGCCCAGTTCCACGTAAGGGGTGTTGATGGAGTTCTCCGTGGCCTTCAGCAGCGTGACAGTCCCGTAGCTCACGTTCCCGTAGTTCTGCAGGGTGTATCCCTCGATCGTGCGCGGAGAACTGCCGTCCCACGTCGAGTACAGGCCGATGTCCTGCTCGAGCGCTGCCGTCAGGGCGAACGGCTTGAACGTCGACCCCGCCAGCGCCGTCGACTGGGTGGCGTCGTTGAGCTGGTTGCGCAGGTAGTTCTTGCCGCCGTACATCGCCACGATCTCGCCCGTGCCCGGTCGGACGCTGGCAAGGCCGATCCGCAATCCCTGCGTGTTGTACGTCGGGCCGTAGTCGCGGACCGCCGCAATGGCCGCGTCCTGCGCCTGCTTGTTGATGGTGGTGGTCACCCGGTAGCCGTTGAGGTTGATGTCGTCCTCGGTGTAGCCGAGGTCCAGCAACGCCAGGCGGGCACTCTCCAGCAGGTAGCCGTTCGGACCCTTGAAGTAGTTGTACGCACCACTCCACGGAATCGGCTCCGGGAACACCAGGGCGTCAGCCTCCGCCTGGGTGAGGGCGCCGGTGGTCACCATGCCGTCGACGACGTAGTCCCAGCGCACCCGCAGATCGGCCTGTCCCTTCTTGCTCGCGTAGAAGGAGGGTGCGCGGATGATCGCCGCGAGGTACGCGGACTCGGCGGCGTCGAGTTTGGAGGCGCTCTTGCCGAAGTAGGCCTGCGAGGCGGCCTGGATGCCGTAGGCACCGCGGCCGTAGTAGATGGTGTTGAGATAGTCCGCGAGGATCTCGTCCTTGCTCGACTGGGTCTCCAGTTTGACCGAAAGCACCAGTTCCTTGAACTTGCGGCTGAACGACTGTTCCTGTGACAGGTAGGCGTTCTTCGCGTACTGCTGGGTGATCGTCGAGGCGCCCTGGACGCTGCCGCCGGTCATGTTGTTCCAGGCCGCCCGGGCCAGGCCACGCGGATCGAAACCGCCGTGGCTGTAGTAGCCGCGGTCCTCGGCCGCGAGCATCGCCGCCTGCATCTGCGGGGAGATCCGTTCCAGCGGAACACTCGTTCGGTTGGCCTCCCCGATCCGGCCGATCTCGGTCTTGCCGTCGTCGTAGTACACCCGAGTGGTCTGCGCCACAGCCAGGTCGTTGGGCTTGGGAATCTGGGTGGTGGCCACAGCGATGCTGAGCCCGATGAACGCGATCACGATGAGGGTGAGAAGCGCGCCGAGTATCAGTTTCCACGAGGGTAGCCACCGGCGAAGGCCAGAGCGGCCGGCCCGCGGATAGTCGATCCAGCGCCGCCCCTTCTTCTTGGCAGGAGCCTTTGTAGCCATGTCCGTATCCTCGTTCCTTACTGATGTCTAGTGTCCGACGTCGCGCGGCGCGGCGCGGTGCCGCCCCCGTCGCGTCTCGGCAGGGGTGCCGGTGGCCGATCGGCCTCAGGCCAGCGTGTCGCCGCGTCGACTGCGCAGGGCCGGTCGTGGCTGTCCGTCGCCCAGCACGTAACTGCGCAACCGGAAGTGCCAGTGGCAGTCCGGGCATACCTCGACTTCGTCCACCCGGAACTGGCCGTGTTCGCCGGCCATCTCCTCGATCTCGGCTACCGAGTGCTGCCGCCCGGTGAAGTCGCCGAGTTCGTCGCCCCACGTGTATCGCAACATCACCATGTCCTCGCGGTGGCACCACGGACATTTCTGCTCCATGGGCGTCCCGTGGTACTTGGCCGCGCGCAGCAGGTCCGGATGCGGGTCCAGGTTGTCGCTGGCGCCCGTAGCCACCAGCACCAGACGACCCAACGCCCGTCGGCGCTCGAGGCCGTAGTCGATCACCCGGCGCGGTTTGCGCGGATCGGCCACGTCCTCCGGTTCGGCGAGTTCGGGCCGGGCACGTGCGGGTTTGCTCGGTGCACCCAGCACCTTGCTTCCACGCACATTTCCCTGCGCCCGAATCTCGGCCATACGTTCAAGGGTAGGACGAAACCGCCGCCCGTGCCGTCCGCTGTTAGCAACCTCACGACCGGCGCCGAGCGTGAGACGGGACACACCGCATGTTGCTTGCACTTCGGAGAAAGTGCACTTACTGTTAAACAAGTCAATATATCGCTTCGATACATCTCCCCAATGGAAAGGAGCTCACGGTGGCAAGCACCAAACGGACACACGTCCTGCAGTTCGCCGTGCTGGGTCTCCTGCATGAAGGACCACTGCACGGCTACGAATTGCGTAAGCGCCTCAACGGCGTCCTCGGCACGTTCCGCGCGATCTCCTACGGGTCCCTCTACCCCTGTCTCAAGGACATGCTCGCAGCCGGACTGATCGTCGAGGACGGCCCGGCCGACGCCGGTGCCCCCGCGCTCACCGGTCGCCGTGCGCGCATCGTTTACAAGCTCACCGCCGAGGGCAAGGACAGGTTCCAGCAGTGGCTGGCCGACGCCGGCCCCGACGCCTACGAGGACGACCTGTTCGGCGTGCACCTGGCCTTCTTCGGCCGCACCGACCGTGACATCCGGCTGCGGATCCTGCTTGGCCGCCGCAACCGGCTCGAGGAGCGCATGGCGACATTGCGCAGCAACCTGGCCAAGCGCCGCGAACGTCTCGACGAGTGGACCCTGACCCTGCAGCAGCACGGCCTGGACAGCGTCGAGCGGGAAGTCGATTGGCTTTCCACCCTCATCAATCAAGAGATCGACGGCACCCCGCCGTCCACGAAGTCGACCGGCACCGAGCCGGCGAGTAAGTAAGGAGAACGAATGTCCATTCGTGTCGCCATCGTCGGTGTCGGGAACTGCGCCGCCTCGCTTGTGCAGGGCGTCGAGTACTACCAGAACGCCGACCCGCACAGCAAGGTGCCGGGGCTGATGCATGTCGAGTTCGGGCCGTACCACGTCAACGACATCGAGTGGGTCGCTGCGTTCGACGTCGATGCCAAGAAGGTCGGTCAGGACCTCGCACACGCCATCTCGGCCAGCGAGAACAACACGATCAAGATCTGCGATGTGCCGCCGACCGGCGTGCACGTGCAGCGGGGCCACACCTACGACGGCCTCGGCAAGTACTACCGCGAGATGGTCACCGAGTCAGACGAGAACCCGGTCGACGTCGTCGCGGCCCTGCGCGAGGCGCAGGCCGACGTCCTGGTCTGCTACCTGCCGGTGGGTTCTGAGCAGGCCGCGAAGTTCTACGCGCAGTGCGCCATCGACGCCGGCGTCGCCTTCGTCAACGCGCTGCCGGTCTTCATCGCAGGCACCCCCGAGTGGGCCAAGAAGTTCGAGGACGCCGGCGTCCCGATCGTTGGTGACGACATCAAGTCGCAGGTCGGAGCCACCATCACCCACCGCGTGCTGGCCAAGTTGTTCGAGGACCGCGGCGTGACCGTGGACCGGACCTACCAGCTCAACGTCGGCGGGAACATGGACTTCATGAACATGCTCGAGCGTGAGCGCCTGGAGTCCAAGAAGATCTCGAAGACCCAGTCGGTCACCTCGCAACTGGTCGGCGACATGCCCGCCCGCAACGTGCACATCGGCCCGTCGGACTACGTGGCGTGGCTCGACGACCGCAAGTGGGCGTTCGTGCGCCTCGAAGGCCGCAACTTCGGTGATGTTCCGCTGAGCCTGGAGTACAAGCTCGAGGTGTGGGACTCCCCGAACAGCGCCGGCATCATCATCGACGCCATCCGCGCGGCGAAGATCGCCAAGGACCGCGGCATCGGCGGCCCGATCCTGTCCGCGTCGAGCTACTTCATGAAGTCGCCGCCGGTGCAGTACAGCGACGACGAGGCCCGCGAGGCCGTGGAAGGCTTCATCGCCGGCACCGTCGAGCGCTGATTCGTCATCAGCCAGGGCCCGCTCCCTTAGGGGGGCGGGCCCTTTGCGTTCCGGACTGGTTGGGGACCCCGCGGCCTCAACCTGGTGCGAACGTGACAGCGGTGCGAATGCTCATTTCGCGAGGCTCGCAGCGGCGTCTGAAGCGGACAGCAGGCCCTTTCCGCGCAAGATGGCCACCCGCCAATCCAGTTCGGCAGCGCGACTCCACAGGCTTCAGATCCAAGAGGACTGCTTCTGTGTGAGGCTCGGCGGTGTGGGTCTGTTGCTGCACACTTCGGCTACCTGCCCTTCACCGCGCACAGGTACTCGATCTCGGCATCACGCTGCGTCAATGGCGACGCCTCCGGCCGCGGCTCATCGTGATCCGACGTGGCGTCTACGTGGCACAACGTCGGGCCACACACGACCGGATCCGGCACTCTCAGAGCGTTGCGGCCACCCGGCTGACCAGCACCAATCACTTCGCGGTGTCGCCACTCGCTGTCTGCGTGCTCGGGCTGCCCAACCCGTACTTCGGTCGCTGGACGATACCTGCCGTTCACCTCGGTGGCAGGCAGATCGCGGCGCGATCGAAACGTCCGGCAGTCGAGCGCGGTTCCGATCCTCCCTCATGGGGCCCGGTCACCGACCTGATCGACACCGCGGTCACCATCGCCGCCGAACTCCCCCTGCCACAGGCGCTCATGGTCACCGACGACGTGGCCCAAGGCTGGCCGGGACCACTGACCGCTTCGAGCTGGCCTCAGAGCGATGCCGCACCGAAGTCCGGCGGCGCCTGACGCACACCTGCGACCTGCCTGCCCTGAGGCTGGCGGACCCGGCCGCGGAATCACCGGCCGAGTCGTTCTACCGCGGGCACATGTTGCTGCGCGGCCTACCCGAACCCAGGTGCGGCGTGCCGGTGCGAGGCCGCACCGGCTCGCAGTACTTCATCGACATCCTCCTGCAGACCCTCGCGATCGAGGTGGACGGCCGGATCAAATACCAGGGGCCGAGCGGCGTGCAAGCGCTCATCGACGAGAAGCGCCGGGAGGACGACCTGCGGGCAACGGGGTTGGAGTTCCACCGGCCGTTCGTGGAGGAACTCTACGCAGAGCCCGCGCATGAGATGGACCGGCTGCTCGACAAGTGCCGGGCAAGCGGGCTGTGGACACCCGGGCCGCTAGCCTTACCCGCGTGACCCACCCCCTCAAGGCCGCCCTCGGGTCACCGCTCTACCGCAAGCTGCTCGCGATCCGGCTGACAGGCCAGGCCGGTGATGGCATGCTGCAGTCGGCGCTGGCGACGTTCGTGCTGTTCTCCCCAGAGCGACAGGCCAGCGCCAGCGCGATCGCCGCCGCGTTCGCCATCCTGGCTCTGCCGTACTCGCTGATCGGTCCCTTCACCGGGGTCTTCCTCGACCGCTGGCACCGTCAACGAGTCCTGCTGTGGGGCAACATCGCACGCGCGATCAGCATGCTCCCGGTGATCTACTTCACCGCCCAAGGCGATTCCGGGCTCGGGCTCGGGGTGAGCGTGTTGGCAGCCATCGGGATCAACCGGTTCGTGCTGGCAGGTTTGTCCGCCGCCGTGCCGCTGACCGTCCCCGAGCCCAGCCTCTACACGGCCAACGCGATCGCGCCCACGGCCGGCACCATGGCCGCAGCCGTGGCCGCGTTCCTCGGTGTCGGACTGCGGCAGGCCCTCGGCGGAGACGACACCGGGTCTGTCGTGGTCCTGTGCATCACCGCAGGGGTTTTCGTGGCCGCGGGGCTCCTCGCGACCCGCGTCAAGCGCGGCCAGTTCGGCCCGTTGCCCGGCGAGCACGCGCAGTCCGCCCGGCAAGTGGTTCGCGGGTTGGCCGACGGGGCCACACAGCTATGGCATCGCCACCCCGCTCGCAACGCGATCATCATGGTCAGCGCCCAGCGCATCGCGATCGGCGCGGGGACCATCATCGCGGTGCTGCTGCTGCGGCTGCACATCAATCCGCCGGAGGAAACCGACCGGGCACTCAACGAACTTGCCCTGATGCTGGCGGCTGCGGCCGCTGGTGCGCTGTTGGGTGCGGTGCTCACGCCGTACCTGTCCCGGCTGATCGGTCCGATCAGGTGGACGTCGTTCTCCTTCCTCGTCGCAGGAGTCGTCAGCTGGTGGGGGGTCGCAGCCGCCAGCGTCGTCTCGCTGATCTTCGCCGGACTGGTGATCGGCTTCGCCGGGCAGGTGGCCAAGGTGTGTGGTGACACGCTCGTGCAGGAGTGGATCGACGAGGGTAACCGGGGTCGGGTGTTCGCCCTCTACGACGTGGCGGTCAACGTGGCCCTGGTGTCCGGCGTGGTGTTCGTGGCGTTGTTGGACCCGCTGGCCGATAACGCCAACCTCACCGCCACAGCCATCGGCCTCGGCATGATCGCCAGCGGCCTGTTGTACCTTCGGACGCGAGTCGGCCCGACTCCGCCGGTCTCCTAGGAACCCTGCGACTCCCACCAGGCGAGCAGCGCCTCGGTGGCCTCCTGCTCGGACATCGGGCCGTTGTCCATCCGCAGTTCGAGCAGGTGGTTGTAGGCACGCCCCACGTCGCGGCCGGGACCGATCCCCAGGATCGCCATGATCTGGTTGCCGTCGAGGTCGGGGCGGACGGCGGCGAGTTCCTCGGCCTGCGCCAGAATCGCGATCCGCTGTTCGAGGTGGTCGTAGGTTCGTTGCAGAGCTGCCGCCTTGCGCCGGTTGCGGGTGGTCGAGTCGGCACGGGTGAGCTTGTGCAGGCGTAGCAACTGGTCACCGGCGTCGCGGGCGTAACGGCGGACCGCCGCGTCGGTCCACTCACCGGTGCCGTACCCGTGGAACCGCAGGTGCAAGCCGACGAGTTGGGCCACCTCGTCGATCGTCTTCGAGTCGAAGCGCAACGCCTGCATCCGCTTGCGCGTGATCTTGGCGCCGACCACCTCGTGGTGGTGGAACGACACCCCGCCGCCAGGCTCGAGGCGGCGGGTCTTGGGCTTGCCGACGTCGTGCATGAGCGCAGCGAACCGCAGCACGAAGTCCGGCGCGATGGCCGGTTCGTGCGCGGTCTCGAGGTGGATCGCCTGATCCAGGACCGTCAGGCTGTGCTCGTAAACGTCCTTGTGCCGGTGGTGCTCGTCGATCTCCAGCGACAGTGCCGGGATCTCGGGCAGGAACCGCTGGCACAGGCCGGTGTCCACCAGCAGCTGCAGGCCGGGCCGCGGCGCGGGCGACATGATGAGCTTCACCAGTTCGTCACGCACCCGCTCGGCGCTGACCACGTCGATGCGCTCGGCCATGTTGGCCATGGCGTCGACCGCCTGCGCGTCCACCCCCATCCCCAACTGCGACGACAGCCTCGCCGCGCGCATCATGCGCAGCGGGTCGTCGGAGAAGGAGTCGGCAGGCGCACCGGGAGTGCGCAGCCGTTTGACCGCGAGGTCCAGCAGGCCGTCGAAGGGGTCGACGAACTGCCACTGCGGCAACCGCACGGCCATGGCGTTCACCGTGAAGTCTCTGCGGCCCAAGTCGGAGAGCAGGTCCGCGCCGTACTCGACCTGCGGCTTGCGCGATTGTGCGTCGTAGCGGTCACTGCGGTAGGTGGTGAACTCCAGGCGCATACCGGCCGACTCCGCGCCGATGGTGCCGAACCGGGCACCGACGTCCCACACGGCGTCGGCCCACGTGCCGGATCAGCGCGATCACCTGCTCGGGGCGTGCGTCGGTGGCGAAATCGAGGTCCTCCACACCTCGGCCCACGATGGCATCGCGCACCGAGCCCCCGACCAGGTCCAGCTGGTATCCGGCGGCTGCGAACTTCTGCCCCAGGTCGTCGAGCACGGGCCGGTCGCGGCGCAACTGCTCCAGGGCCGCGTCACGTGCGGCGTGCAGAACCTGCATCTGCGTCGCGGACCGGGTCATTTGCCCCAGGCTAGTCCCCCGTGAGGTCCGGGCCGCCGGGTAGTGCCAGAGCGACGGTGACCGGCGCGGACACGTGGTCCATGGTCGCCCATCACCCCCCTTCGTGCGATTGCGCCTATTCTCAGACTCATGCCCCACCCGTCACCCTCGCGGTTCAACCTGCGATATGTGACGCGGTCGCGCGCCACCGTCGACGAGACCAGCGCCGGCGGTCTGGTCGTCCGCCGCGACGACGAGGGCCTGCAGGTCGCGCTGATCGCGCGCTACGACCGGCGCAACCGGCTCGTGTGGTCCCTGCCGAAGGGGCATGTAGAAGAAGGAGAAACCGTCGAACAGGCAGCACTGAGGGAGGTGCTCGAGGAGACGGGACTGGTGGCGTCGATCGTGGCCCCGCTAGGGGTCATCGACTTCTGGTTCGCTGTGGAGGACCGCCGCATCCACAAGACCGTGCACCACTTCCTCATGCGCTACGACTCAGGGGACATCTCCGACGAGGATCCGGAGGTGGTCGAAGTCGATTGGGTCGATTTCGAAGAAGTACCGGCGCGCTTGGCCTACCGAGATGAGCGCCGCCTGGTCGCAAAGGCCCGCGGCATGCTCGGCGAGGTCTAGTGGGCAAGGCGATATCCGTGCTGGCGGTTGTCCTGCTGATGGTGCTCGGCGGGACGGTCCACGCGAACCCGCGCCAGACGCTGACGGACTCGGTGGAGTTGAACATCACCACCATGCGTCCGCTGAACCCGCAACCCGGCAAGACCCTGCGCATGAGCGGGCGGATGCGCAACACGTCCAACGACACGATCGCGTCCATCCAGGTGCGCCTGCTGCTGTCCGCAACGCCGATGGCCACCCGTTCGGAGATCGCTGCCGTGACGGCCGGGGCGGCCGATCGCGACGGGCCGCCGACGCTGGCAGTCAGCGAACCGATCGCGTTGTTACTGCCCCGCAGCGGCGCGGACTGGTCGCTGGCACTGCCGCTGGACGACCTCCCGCTGATCTTCCCCGGCGTCTACGTGGCCGGCCTGGAGGTGATCGGCACCGGGACCGACGGGGTGACCCAGCGGTTGGGCCTCACCCGGACCTTCCTGCCCTGGTTCCCGCAGGGGTCGGTGACGCCGGTGCGCCTGGCGTGGCTGTGGCCGGTGACCTCCCGGCCCGACCGTGGCCTCGGAGGACTTCAACTGAGCGAGCAGACAGCCGCGGAGATGGCCGCCGGCGGTCGTCTGGACCGCATCATCAACAACGCCGGCGACTCCCGGATCACCTGGGTGTTCGATCCGTGCGTCCTGCAGACCGCCGAGGACATGGTCGACGGCTACCTCGTCGCCACCGGCCCGGCGTCGTCGCAGTCGACCACGGGCGCGGGTGCCCCGGCCGCCGAGCAGTGGCTGGCTGCGGCGCGCCGCAGCGCTGCAGAGCAGCAATCCGTGGCCACCCCGTACGGATTCCCCGACGCGACGGCCCTGCAGCGGGCCGGTATGGACAAGACGGTTGCGCAGTCCACGGCCACGTCTGCCGCGGAGGTCGCCGCGTCGACGCGCAGCAGCGTCAGTGGCGTCCTGGCCTGGCCGGCTGGCGGGATCACCACCCCCTCGACCAAGCGCACCTTCCGCGAGTCCGGGGCGACCAGCATGCTGCTCTCCGACGCCACTCTGCCAGCCACCCCCGGCCTGACGTACACCCCGGACGGCTTCACCACCTGGGGCGGGATGCCGGTTGTGCTGGCCGACTCTGGGCTGTCGGCAGCGCTGGCCGCACCGCAGGAGACCCGCGGCCAGGGACTCCTCGCCCGCCAGCAGTTCCTGGCCGAAGTCGCCATGACCAGCGGCGAACTGCCCGATGTGCAACGCAACCTGGTCGCCGCGCCCGACCCGTTGTGGGCACCGCGCGGCGCATTTCTGCGCCAGACACTCAGGGCGTTGGACCAAGCGCCGTACGCCCGGATCGTGACGCTGCAAGCAGCCTCCCGGCAGTCCACCGACGTCGCCCGGACCCGCGTCCTGTACTCCCCTGACCAACGCATCAGCGAGTTGCCCCGCGAGTACCTGTCAGAGATCCAGGTACAACAACGGGCGGCTCGCCGATTCGAGTCGATCCTCAACGAGCCTGCCGGGCTGGGCTACGACCAAGCCGTCATGCGTCAGACGTCAGCGGCATGGCGCGCTGATCTGAACACCGGCAACGCTCTGGTGCGAACCGTTTCCGACCAGTTGGCCAACCAGACCGACCAGGTCAGGGTCGCCACCACGGGGACGTTCACCCTGCCCGGCGACAGCGGCAGGATCCCGGTCACCGTGGCCAACGACCTGCCCACGGACGTGACGGTGGGGATCCGGCTGCGCTCCGACGAGCCGGCGCGACTGGTGGCCGCCGACGTCGCACCGTTCGAGGTCCCGGCCGGCCGCAAGGTCAGCCTGGAGGTCGAGGCACAGGTGGTCGGCTCGGGCACCCTGCCCGTGAGGCTCCAGCTCACCACTCCGGCCGGGCGACGGTACGGCGAACCCGTGACCGTCCAGGTGCGCACCACTGCCTACTCCCGCGCCGCGGCGTACGTGGTGACGGGGGCATTCGTCATCCTCGCGTTCCTGCTGGCCATGAATTTCGTCCGCCGGCGGCGGGCAGCGGACGACCCCGCCGGGCACGCGGGTTCCTGATGAGCACCAGCGAACAGGCCGGAGTTCTGCGCTCCAGCGCCCTCATGGCCGCCGGGACGATCACCTCGCGAGCCACCGGGCTCGTACGGGACATGGCGCTGGTCGCGGCGATCGGTTTCGGCACCCTGGCCGACACGTACAGCCTGGGCAACTCGCTGCCCAACATCATCTACATCCTGGTCGCCGGGGGTGCGCTGAACGCGGTTTTCATCCCGCAACTGGTCCGGCACATGCAGAACGATGAGGACGGCGGTCACGGTTTCGCCAACCGCCTACTGCGCGTCGTCACGTTGATCACCCTGGCGCTGACGATCGCGGCGGTCCTCGCCGCGCCGTGGATCGTGCAGTTGTACGCCACCAGCGAGTACTCCGCCCGTGAGTTCGACCTCGCCCTGGCGTTCGCCCGGTTGTGCCTGCCGCAGATCGTGTTCTACGGCCTCTACACGATGTTCGCGCAGGTGCTGAACGCCCGCGGCCATTTCGGTTCCCCGATGTTCGCGCCCATCGTCAACAACGTGGTCGTGATCGGGGCTGCCATCGCGTTCCTGCGGGTTGCCGGCGACACCGTGGACGTCTACAGCATCACTGACGGCGAGGTGGCCTGGCTGGGCATCATGACCACGTTGGGTGTGGCGCTGCAGGCGCTGGTCCTCATCCCTGTGCTGTTGCGGTCGGGGTTCCGTTTCGCCTACGTCAAGGGGCTGCGGGGATTCGGGCTCGGTCACACCGGCAAGTTGGCGATCTGGACGATCGGCCTGGTCCTCGTCAACCAACTGGGGTTCCTGGTGGTGACCCGCCTGGCCACGCTGGCCAACGTGCTCGCCTCGCGGGCCGACGTGGTGGCCCAGGGCCTGACGACCTACCAGAAGGCGTTCCTGATCTTCATGCTCCCGCATTCGGTGATAACGATCTCGATCATGACCGCCCTGCTGCCGCGGATGAGCCGTTCGGCAGCCGAGCAGGACTTCGCGAAGGTCGGTGCGTTCGTCGCCGACGGGATGCGACTGGTCGGGGTACTGATCGTGCCGGCCGCTGTATGCCTGGGGGTCGCAGGTCCCATGATCGCCGGCGTGATCTTCGGTTTCGGCGCGGGTTCGGGGGCCGCGTCCAGCTATGCGGGTCTGGTGGTGATGGCCTTCGCCGTGGGCCTGTTGCCGTTCTCGCTGTTCTACGTCCTGCTGCGCGGCTGGTACTCCCTGGAGGACACGAAGACCCCGTTCTACCTCACGGTCGTCTACAACGTGCTGATGGTCGGCTTCTCGCTACCGCTGTTCTACTGGGCTGTCGGTCGAGTTCAAAGTCACCGCGCTGGCCCTGGGGTACTCGGTGGCGTATTGGTTCACGTTCGGCCTCGCGTGGCTGGTGCTGAACCGCCGCCTCGGTCACCTGCAGGCGCGGCAGACCGCCTGGGTGCTCGGACGGCTGCTGATCGCCGGGGCGGTGGCCGGCCTCGTCGGCTTCGGCGTCAACCTGGCTTTCACCGCATTCGTGGCGAACCTGCAGGATGAGGTCGTACCGCTGGGGTTCGTGGGTATGCCCGGATGGGCGCTGGTGGCGACCCTCGTCACGTGCACGGTCGCGGTCCTCGTCTATATCGTGGTAGCACGCCTGCTCAGGGTCCGCGAGATCTCGCAAGCCTGGTCCCTGGTGTCCGAGAAGGTTTGGCGCCGGGCTTCCCGGCCGGCGTGAGCGCCGGTGAGCCGGACGGCCCGCGGGCATCGGCGTTCGGACCGAACGGCGGACCGGCGCGTTGTGAATCGGCAGGGCGTCCTGACTTACTCTGGATTGTGTGACCACCCATGACGCTGCCCGCGCCTGGGCACAGCGTTACGAACTGATCGACCTGGTCACCCATGTCCAGGCCTCGCGCATGTGGCGCGCCTACGACAACCGCCTGCGCCGGACCGTGGGGCTGCGCATCCTCGATGCGTCCGACCCGCGGATGCATGAATTGCACCGGGCCGCGATCTCGGCGGCGCACATCACCGACCGCCGCTTCGCCAACGTCCTGGACGTGATGGGACCCGAGCCCGACGGGGAACTGGTCATCATCACCGAATGGCTACCGTCGCTTGCCCTGCCCGAGGTCCTGCGTGAGCCGATGATGCCCCACGCCGCCGCGAGCACGCTGACGCAGGCCGCACGGGCCATCTCATCGGCCCACTCGCAGGGCGTGACGCACGGACGCCTGCGGCCGGCCACACTCATGATGTCCCCCGACGGCAGCGTGCGTCTGCGCGGTCACGGCGTGGACGCGTGCCTCTATGGCGTGGAGCCCGACCTGGAACCGGTCGCTGCGGACATCCACGGGCTCGGGTCGTTGCTCTACTGCTGCCTGACCGCCCGGTGGCCGTTCGAGGCCGATGTGGGTATGCCCGTGGCGCCACAGGAGGACGGCCGGCCGGTCCGCCTGAGCGATCTCGTCGCCGACGTGCCCGACGACCTGTGCCAGATCATCGAGAAGTGCTGGAACGGCGGCTACGACCATGCCTCCGAAGTCGCCGCGGACCTGCGTTCGGCCGCCGACAAGCTCGCTGGGACGCCGGTTCCCGACCCACACGTCACGCGGCGCCGGCGCGTGCTGGCCGGCGGTCTGGTCGGAGCACTGACCGGCATGGCCGTGCTCATGGGGCTCGCCGACGCGGCCAGCCGGCCGGGGGATCCGGTCACGGCCCAGACCCGGGCCCAAGGCGTCGCGGCGCTGGTGCCCTCCGTCCCGGCCGATGAGCGACGCTTGCCGATCGTGCAGGCCAAGAACTACGACCCGTTCGGGGCCGACGGCGAATCCTCGAGCCGAGCACGGCGCGCCATCGACAAGGACCGGCTGACCGCCTGGACGACGTTCACCTACTACGACCCCTACCTGGGCGGGAAGCCCGGCATGGGGATCTCTGTGGATCTGGGCGCACCACGACCCATCACCACCGTCGACCTGCGGCTGATCGGGTCGAACAGCAATCTACGGGTGATGGTCGGGAACAAACGTTTCGCCAATCCTGAGAAGTTCCGAACCTTCGCCGATGTCACCGGTGCGGGCCGTCACATCATGCTGCGCTCACCGCGACCCATGACCGGGCGCTACGTCGTGGTCTGGTTCACGCGCCTGCCGTGGATCGATGGCAGTTACCGTGGGGGCGTGCGCTCCATCGTCGTCCGCAGCGGCTGAGGCATGTCGTACCTCGCCGACGGTCGCAGAACTGACGCCGACCTGCTCGCCGCCCACGTGGCCGGTGATCCGCACGCCTTCGGTGAGCTCTTCGAACGGCACCGGGATCGGTTGTGGGCGGTGGCACTGCGCACGGCCGGCGGGCCGGAGGACGCCTCCGACGCCCTGCAGGACGCCATGGTGTCGGCCTTCCGCCGCGCCGGCTCGTTCCGCGGTGAGGCGGCCGTCACGACCTGGCTGCACCGCATCGTGGTGAACGCCTGCCTCGATCAGCACCGCCGGCGCAAGAACAAGCCGACGACCTCGTGGATCGAGAATCTGCACGAGGTGGCTCACGACGTCGACGACATGGCCAACCGGGAACTGCAGATCGAACTGGAACGTGCCCTCGCGCAACTGCCGCCCGACCAACGCGCGGCCATCGTGCTGGTCGACGTCGAGGGCTACGCGGTCGATGACGCCGCGGCAATCCTGGGATGCCCGCCCGGTACGGTCAAGAGCCGCTGCGCCAGGGGTCGCGCGAAACTGGCTGAACGGCTGAGTTCGGTCCGGAACCCCGATGCCGAAGGTGGCGTCCTACGAGAGAAGCAGGGAGGTGCCGGATCATGACCAGCGAGGATGACGTTCGCTCGCTGCTGGCTGCCCTGCCGTCGCCGGACATGCCGGAGTCGGTCGCGCAGGAGATCACCGCGCGCCTCGCCGAGCAGGCCGCCGCGCAATCCGAGGCGACCGCTGACGTCGTCGCCCTGACCCCCCGGCACAAGGGCCGGCTCAACGTTCTGCTGGTCGCTGCCGCGGTGGCCGCTTTCGCCATGCTGATCAGCGTCGCCGTGCGCCCCGCCCCTGCGCCGATCGCGCAGGCATCCAGCCCCGTGATCAAAGCGGGGGCCATCTACGAACCCGCGGACTTCACCAGCGAGCTTCGGCAGCGCTTCCTCACCGCCCCGGCCGCCTCGGGGCCGACGAGGACCTTCGCCGACAGCCCCCAGGGCATCGCCGAATGTGTCGCGGCCGTGTCCGCCTACGGCCGCCTGCTGAGCATCGACACCGGTTCGTACGACGACCTCGCCGCCGCCGTGATCATCGCCACCTACCCGCTCAACACCGAGTACGAGGAGATCTGGGTGGTCGGGCCGGACTGCGGAACCGCCGATCCGGTCGTGCGGGACCACATGGTCTTCGACGTGGATGACTCCACGGCTACCCTCTGAAGGGAATACCACCGCCCCCTATACGGGTTGATGGTGGTGCAGCCAGGACAGGAGCAACAGTGACCGAGCAAGTGATCATCGTCGGATCGGGCCCGGCGGGCTACACAGCCGCCATCTACGCAGCGCGGGCACAACTTCAGCCGGTACTCATCGAGGGTGCCGTGACCGCCGGTGGCGCGCTGATGAACACCACCGAGGTCGAGAACTACCCCGGATTCGCCGATGGCATCCAGGGCCCGGAACTCATGACCGCGATGCGCGCGCAGGCCGAACGCTTCGGCACCCGGATCGTGACCCAGGACGCGGTCGAGATGCAGTTGAACGGTCCGGTGAAGCAGGTCCGCGACGACGCTGGCACCATATGGGAGGCGTCCGCGGTGATCCTGTCGATGGGATCGGGATACCGCGAACTCGGTGTGCCCAACGAGAAGCGCCTGTCCGGGCACGGCGTCTCGTGGTGTGCCACCTGCGACGGGTTCTTCTTCCGCGGCCAGCACATCGTGGTCGTCGGTGGTGGTGACTCGGCCATGGAGGAGGCCACGTTCCTGACCCGCTTCGCCGAGAAGGTGACGATCGTGCACCGCCGCGACGAGTTCCGGGCCAGCCGGATCATGGCCGAGCGCGCCCTGAACGACCCCAAGATCGATGTCGTCTGGAACTCCGAAGTGGTCGACGTTCTTGGCGATCAGAAGGTCTCCGGGGTCCGGTTGCTGAACCGGGTGACCGGCGTCCAGAGCACGCTGGACGTCACTGGCGTCTTCGTGGCCATCGGCCACGACCCGCGCTCCGAACTGGTCAAAGGCCAGGTCGACCTGGACGACGAGGGTTACGTCCTGGTCCAGGGCCGTACCACCAAGACCAACATCGACGGCGTGTTCGCTGCCGGCGACCTGGTCGATCACACCTACCGGCAGGCGATCACGGCGGCCGGTAGCGGGTGCTCAGCGGCGCTGGATGCCGAGCGATACCTCGCGGCACTGTCCTGAACCGCAGCCGTCCGCATTAGGCTCAATCGATAAGAACCCCTTAAGGAGACCCATGTCCGCGACCAAAACCGTGACCGACGCCAGTTTCGCCGACGACGTCCTGCTCAGCGACAAGCCGGTCATCGTCGACTTCTGGGCCGAGTGGTGCGGCCCGTGCCGCATGATCGCCCCGATCCTCGAGGAAGTGGCGACCGACCACGACGAGATCGTCGTCGCGAAACTGAATGTGGACGAGAACCCTTCGACCGCCGCGCAGTACGGTGTCACCTCCATCCCCACCATGAACGTCTTCTCCGGAGGCAAGGTCGTCAAGCAGATCATCGGCGCGAAGCCGAAGGCGGCACTGCTCGCCGACCTCAGCGACTACCTCGACTGACGGGTGGCCCGACTCGGTGACACAGGACCGGTTGTCGCGGAAGTTCGCGACCGGCTGATCCGACTGGGCCTGCTTCCGGCCACCACGGCCGAACTGTTCGACGAGTCAATGGACACCGCGGTTCGCGCGTTCCAGCAGCAGCAGGGCTTGAACGTCGACGGGATTGTGGGGCCGGAGACGTTCCGCCGGCTCGAAGAGGCCCGGTGGCGACTCGGCGACCGTGTTCTGTCCTTCTCCGCTGGTCACATGCAGATCGGCGACGACGCCCTGGCCCTGCAGCGACGGCTGACGGACATGGGGTTCGACAGCGGCCGGGTGGACGGGGTGTTCGGGCCGTCCACGGATCACGCACTGCGCGATTTCCAGCGCAACGTGGGCCTCGAGTCCGACGGTGTGTGCGGACCGATGACACTTCGAGCCCTTGACCGGCTGGCGCGCACCGTCAGCGGCGGTGCGCCCGAGGAGTTGCGAGACCAGCAGGAACTCGTGCGGTTGCAGACCGGGACCGCGGACAAGGTCATCGTGATCGACCCCGGTCACGGCGGTAACGATCCGGGTCGTGCGCTGGACACCGTCACCGAGCAGTCCGTCATCGACGACATCTGTTCGCGCCTCGAGGGTCGCCTGTCGGCCCTCGGCGTGCAGGTGCTGCTGTCCCGGCCCTTAGGGGTCAACCACCTGTCGCCGTCCACCGAGGTCCAACGGGCCCAGTTCGCCAACCGGGTCGGCGCCGACATCGTGATCTCGCTGCACTGCGACTGGGAGCCCTCCGGCCGCGGATCCGGAGCCGCCACGTACTACTACGGCAGCGCCCGCACCGCCTCCATGGTGGGGCGGCGGTTCGCGGAACTCCTCCAGGAGCACGTCGTGGAGCGCACCGGTCTGCGGGATTGCCGCACGCACGCCAAGACCTGGGATCTGCTGCGGCTGACTCGGATGCCAGCCGTGCGCCTTGAAGCCGGCTACCTGTCCAACGTGGACGACCGGGAGAAACTGTCCCAGGCCAACGTCCGCCAGGAGATCGCCGAGAGCATCGCCTCAGCGCTGCACCACTTCTTCGCCCCAGCGTTCCAACATCCCGCCCCCGGCGTCACGGCTTCGGTGTAGCGGTTCAGCGGGCGGGGTTCTGCTGATCTGAAGACTCAGTGCTCAGTTCCGGGCCAGAACCAGGACGGCCTTCTGCGGTCCTTCGGGGAGAGGTTGTCGTATCCAACTCTCATCACCCCCCGGCAGAGCAGGGCGGCTGAACCGCCCCGTGGATTCCTGTAACCCCACAACCGGCGTCGGGCCGCCTCAATCGCGCGGCCCGTGGGGACGCAACCCGGCGAGCACGAAACCTGCCAGTGCACCCGCCCCGATCAGAGCAACAGTACGTAGGAGGACCCGGGAGGGTCGGTTCGTGTCCACGAGAGGCATGGTAGAGACAGACCAGAGGAGGCTGCATGACGGGTTCACGGCTAGACCCTTGGATCGACTCCTATGCACAGCGGGCCATGGGCATGACGGCCTCGGAGATCCGGGCGCTGTTCGCCGTCGCCTCACGTCCGGAGGTCGTGTCGCTGGCCGGGGGAATGCCCTACGTCGAGGCGCTTCCCATGGAGGCGATCGCCGAGACTGTGGCACACCTGCTGTCCACCCGCGGCACTGCAGCACTGCAGTACGGCAATGGCCAGGGCGATCAGACGCTGCGTGAGCAGATCACCGAGGTGATGGCCCCGGTCGGCGTGCATGCCCACCCCGACGACATCGTGGTCACCGCGGGCTCGCAGATGGCTCTTGACCTGGTGACCAGGATCTTCTGCGACCCCGGCGACGTGGTGCTGGTCGAAGCCCCGTCCTACGTCGGTGCGCTGGGGATCTTCCGCTCCTACCAGGTCGATGTCCGGCACGTGGCCATGGACGACAAGGGTCTGGTCCCGGAGGCGCTGACGCAGGCCCTGGCGGCGTGCAGGGCCGCCGGCCAGAAGGTGAAGTTCATCTACACGATCCCCAGTTACCACAATCCGGCTGGGGTCACCCAGGACCAGGCCCGGCGCGAGCAGATCCTGCAGATCGCCCAGCAGGCCGGCGTGCTCGTCCTCGAGGACGACCCGTACGGCTTGCTCGGTTTCGACGGGGAGGTGCCGCAGGCGATCCGCGCGATGGACAGCCAGTCGGTGATCTACCTCGGCTCGTTCAGCAAGACCATCGCCGCAGGTCTGCGGGTGGGCTGGGCGGTTGCGCCGCACGCGGTCCGGGAGAAACTCGTTCTGGCAGCCGAGGCGGCGATCCTGTGCCCGTCGAACTTCTCCCAGCTGACCGTCTCGGAGTATCTGCGCACCCAGCCGTGGATGGACCAGGTCAAAGCGTTCCGAGAGTTGTACAGGGAGCGCCGGGACGCCTTGCTGACCGCGATGGACCAACTGTTCCCGCGCGGGACGAGCTGGACCGTGCCGAGCGGCGGTTTCTACTCCTGGGTGACGCTGCCCGAGGGGATCGATGCCACGGCGATGCTGCCACGGGCGGTCTCAGCCCTGGTCGCGTATGTGCCCGGGACGGGTTTCTACACCGACGGTCAGGGCCGCGACGCGATGCGCTTGTCGTACTGCTATCCGCCACCTGAACGCATCAGCGAAGGCGTACGCCGACTCGCGGGTGTGATCGAAGAGGAACTCGATCTCATCCATACGTTCGGCAACGCCCCCGTCCACCTACCCCCGGGGCCGTCCACGCCCGGTCCCGACCTCGCCTAGGGAGGCCCCATGTCCGTACTGGTGATCGCAGGCGGTCTTTCCGCCGAACGTGACGTCTCGTTGCGCTCGGGTCGCCGGCTGGCCGAATCCCTGCGGGACGAGGGTGAGGAGGTCAGCGTGGTGGACCTCGACGCCTCCCTCGTGCCCAGCCTGCAGGCCATCCCACCGGACGTGGTGATCCCACTGGTCCACGGCGCCGCGGGTGAGGACGGCTCGCTGGCCGATGTCCTCGACGCGCTGGACATCCCGTACGTGGGCAGCGGTGCGGTGGCCTGTCGGCAGACCTTCGACAAAGCGATCGCCAAGGGCATCGTCGCCGACCACGGGCTGCAGGTCCCGCGCGGCTACTCCTTGCCCCACGGCATCTTCCGTGATCTCGGAGCACCCGCGGTGATGGCCGCGATCCTCGACCGGCTCGGTCTGCCTCTGATGGTCAAACCCACCCGCGGCGGTTCGGCGCTGGGGGCCACCCTGGTCCGCGAGGCCGAGCAACTCCCGCCGGCGATGGTCGCGGCGTTCGCCTACGGGGACTCCGCGATGCTCGAACGCTACGTGCCCGGCATCGAGGTGGCGGTGTCCGTGGTCGATCTGGGACAGGGCCCGCAGGCGTGGCCGGCGGTCGAGATCGTGCCCCGGTCCGGCATTTACGACTATTCGGCGCGGTACACGGCCGGGGAGACCGAGTTCTTCGTCCCTGCCCGGATCAGTGCTGCGCAAGCGGACGCCTGCGCCGCTGCCGCGGTGACCGCCCATCAAGCCCTGGGTCTGCGCGACTGGTCACGCATCGACTTCATCGTCGACGGTGACGATGTGGTCTTCCTGGAGGCCAACGTCGCGCCCGGTATGACCGAGACCTCGCTGTTCCCGCAGGCGGCGACCGCTGCCGGCTTCACCCTCGGCAAGGTCGCCGCGCAACTCGTCGCGCTTCACTGACCCATCAGGTCGAGGATCCGGTTGAGGTCCTCGGTGTCAGCGAAGTGGATCGTGAGGCGGCCCCGGCGCGGCGACATCTTCACATCCACCGACGTGTCGAAGCGCGCCGACAAGGCGGTCTCGACGGTCTGGGCGTATTCGGACTGCGCAGCCGGGCGCCGTCGCCGACGAGGCTTGGGAACGTCCGATGCCACGAGTTCCTCCGTGCTGCGCACCGACAGGCCCTCGGCGACGATCCGTGCGGCCAGGGCCTCCATCTGCTCCTCGGTCTCCAAGCCCAGTAGTGCCCGTGCGTGCCCTGCGCTGAGCACCCCGGCGGCGACCCGGCGTTGAACCGCGGCGGGCAACCGGAGCAGTCGCAGGGTGTTGGTGACGTGGGGTCGGGAGCGCCCCAGGCTGTCGGCGAGTTCGTCCTGCGTGACGCCGAAGTCGGCGAGGAGTTGTTGATAGGCGGCCGCCTCCTCCAAGGGGTTCAGTTGCACCCGGTGCAGGTTCTCCAATAGCGCATCGCGTAACAGGTCGGCGTCGTCGGTGTGCCGCAGCAGGGCCGGCACCGTGGCCCAACCCGCCTGCTGCGCCGCCCGCCAGCGGCGCTCCCCCGCGATCAGCTCGTATCCTTCGCCGGCGGCGCGTACCACGATCGGCTGCAGCAGCCCGACCGTCTGCAGGGAGTGCACCAGTTCGGCGAGCGCCTCGGGGTCGAAGTGCTCGCGCGGCTGGCTGGGGTTCGCGCGAATCTGGTCGACCGGGATGTCCAGCAGGACCATGCCGGGGACCTCTTGCAGCGCCGGTCCTGCCTCACGCAGGTCCACCTCGCCGGTCGGGATCAGAGCTCCCAGTCCCCTTCCGAGTGCGCGCCGGCTCATGGGTTCACCTGCTGGGAGACCGTGCGGGGCTCGGTCAGATCGATGGTGCGCTGCGTGTACTCCTGCGCCGCCGCCCGATAGGCCTGCGCACCGGCTGAGCGCTGGTCGTAGGACACGCCTGAGCGGCCGTGCCCGGGAGCCTCCGAGAGCCGCACGGAGCGGGGGATTTCGGTGGCGAGAACGAGATCACCGAAGAACGCCCTCACCTCATCTGCGACCTGCTCCGACAATCGTGTCCGACTATCGGTCATGGTGAGCACTATCGCACCGATATGCAGTCCCGGGTTCAGGTGTTCCTTGACCATGTCCACGGTCCTGATCAACTGACCCAGGCCCTCCAGTGCGTAGTACTCGCACTGGATGGGGATCAGTAGCTCGTCGCCGGCGACCAGGGCGTTCAGGGTCAGCAGTCCCAGCGACGGTGGGCAATCGATGAGAACCAGGTCCACGTCGTGTTCGTCCACATAGGCACGCAGCGCCTTCTGCAACCGGTACTCCCGGGCCACCATGGAGACCAGCTCGATCTCCGCTCCCGCCAGATCCAGACTGGCCGGCACCAGTCGTACCTTGTCATTCTCCGGAACCTGAACGACGGCCTCAGCCAATGGCACGTCGTCGATCAGGACGTCGTACACGCCCGGGTTGTCGGTACGGCTGGAGATCCCCAGGCCCGTGGTGGCGTTCCCCTGTGGATCGAGGTCCACGACAAGCACGGACCGACCGAGTTCCGCCAATGCGGCCGCCAGGTTCACCACGGTGGTCGTCTTGCCGACCCCGCCCTTCTGGTTCGCGACGGTGACGATCATCCACCCTGCCTCTCCGTGGGCCAACCGAGTCCGCTGGCCGAGGACTCATCGTCCTGGTCATCGGGGGTCTCGGGCCATCCCAGACCACCTCGTTGCTCCATAGTCACCCTCCATCGCTTCGTTCCACGACAACGACGCGCGTTCGCGGCGGACTGCCCACCATGCGGATCTCTGCGTGCCATCCGTGCTTGTCCAGCCACTGCTGGGCCGGTTCGAGCTCCTCGGCTGCCCTCTCCCCCTTCAGCAGCAGCATGCACCCACCGGCACTCACCATGGGAGCCAGCCACGGCAGCAACACCTGGGTGCGGGCCACAGCCCTGGCGGTCACCCGATCGGCGTGTCAGGGAACCGGCCGGGGCGCGACCCCGTTCCACCCGCACGTTCGTCAGTCCCAGATCGTCCACCACGTGCTGCAGGAACCGCGTACGCCGTTCCAGGGGTTCCAGGCAGATCACGCGCAGGTCGGGCCGGGCGATCGCCCATACCAGCCCTGGCAAGCCGGCCCCACTGCCGACATCGATAACCGTCGCGGTTTCGGGTAAACACGCTTGGTCCTCGGTGACGGCCAGGCTGTTGTCCACGTGGCGGTCCCATAATCGGTCCACCTCCCGCGGACCGATCAGACCCCACTCCACGCCGGTGCTGGCCAGCAGATCCTGGTAGCGCCGTAGTTGTTCCACGTGAAACGTCAGGCGGGAAGAACCACCACGAAGCGGTTGGGTTCCTCGCCACTGGACTCGCTGACCAGTCCCGCCGCGGCCACCGCATCGTGCACCACCTTGCGCTCGAACGGGGTCATCGGGGGCAATGAGAACGACTCCCCCGTGCGACGGACCTCCTCGACCGCCGCGTCCCCCTGCTCGGTCAACTGCTTACGCAGACCGGCCCGGTAGTTGCCGACGTCGAGCATCATCCGCGACCGGTGGCCGGTCTCCCGCATCACGGCCAGGCGGGCCAGGTCCTGCAGGGCGTCCAGCACCTCGCCGTCTTCGCCGACCAGCTCATCGAGGTTATCCCCCACGATGGCGACCATTGCGCGGTCGTTCTCGACATCCATCTCCAGATCACCATCGACATCGACGATGTCGAGGAAGACCTCGAGGTAGTCGGCGGCGATGTCGCCTTCGGTCTCCAGCGGGTTCTGCTCGTTGGTCATCATGGACTCCGTTTCACGTGAAACTCAGCGGCCCTTGCGCTTCTTGCGGGGCTGCCGTTTGGGCTGATTGCGGGAGGGCTTGGGTGGTTCGACCACCTCGGAAGCCACTGGTTCGGCCACGGCGGTGGACACCGTGTTCTTCTTGGCAGCTTTCTCGGCGTCGCGTTTCATCTTCGCCTCGTGCGCCGGCGTCCCGGGTTGCGGGTTGTTCCGAATCACGTAGAACTGCTGACCCATGGACCAGAGGTTCGTGGTCAACCAGTAGAGGAGCACACCGAGCGGGAAGTTGATGCCACCGACGGCGAACATCACGGGGAATACGTACAGCAGAATCTTCTGCTGACGCACCATCGGGTTGTCGGCGGCGGTGTTCTTGACGATCAACTGACGCTGGGTGATGAACGTGGTCGCCGACATCAAGACGATCATCACGAGCGTGACGACGTGGGTGGCGGTGGGATTGGGGGTCTCGTTGGCGTTCAGGAAGGTGCCGTAGATGGGCACCCCGAAGATGCTGGCCTCACGGCCCTGGGCGACCAGTTCCGGTGTGAGGACCCCGACCGCCTTGTCCTGGGCCATTCCCTGCAGGACCCGGAACAGCGCGAAGAAGATCGGCGCCTGGACCAGGATCGGCAGACACGAGGACAGCGGGTTGGTCCCGGTCTCCCGGTAGAGCTTCATCATCTCCTGGGACTGGCGTTCCTTGTCCCCGGCGTACTTCTTCTGGATCTCCTTCATCTGCGGCTGCAGGATCTGAAGGTTGCGCTGCGCCTTGATCTGCTTGACGAACAGGGGGATCAGCAAGGTACGGATGACGATCACCAAGCCGACGATCGACAGCCCCCAGGCGGCGCCACTGGCCGCACCGAAGATGGGGGAGAGCAGGGCATGGAACGTGACGAGGATCCACGAGACGGCGATTTCCAGCCACTCTAGGATGAACATGATACCCCCCTGGGGTTTCCGTCGAGATCAACATCTGCGCGCCACTTGCCGGCAGGTGGTGGTGGATTGATGCCTCCGAGCTGCCACGGATGACATCGACCCAAGCGTGCCACAGCGAGAACCGATCCCTTCAGCAACCCATGGGTTTGCAGGCTGGTCACCGCGTAGGACGAGCAGGTCGGGTGGAATTTGCAGCTCGGGCCAAACATCGGTGAAATAAACTTCTGGTACATACGTATCAAGCTGATCGCCAGCATCGAGGGTAGGCGCCAGACGGAACGAACAGTCATACGCGTTGCACCGCACGTCGCAGGTCGAGGGCCGGGTCCCCGTCGCCGGGCAATGCCCGGATCACCCACGATCCGCCCGGTAGCTCATGCCACATCCCGGCCAGGGCGTGACGCAGTTGCCGCTGACGGCGGTGTCGCGCCACCGCGCCACCGAGAGCCTTCCCGGCCACGACCGCGGCCCGCGGCTGATCGGAATCGGGCAGGTGGTGAACTACGACGCAGCCCGCACGGACCCGTCGGCCACGGCGGATGGTGTCACGCACCTGTGACCGGGGATGCAGGCGTTGGTCGCGGGGGAGCACGTCAGACCGTCAGGCGGGCGCGGCCTTTGCTGCGGCGGGACGACAGAATGGAACGGCCGGCGCGGGTGCGCATGCGCAGGCGGAACCCGTGCTTCTTGTGCCGTCGCCGGTTGTTCGGCTGGTAGGTGCGTTTCATGTGATGTCCTTCCAGAAGTCATGAGCGGGAGTGGACCCCGCGGATTGGCCCCCATCGACAACCGCCGTCGACGACGCCGGTTCACGACAAGGGCCAGCAGGCTCCAGCATACGCCACACCGTCCTCGCCGGACATCGCCAGGCAGCCTTTACACCGGGGTCCTCATGGCGCCTTCGAACGACACGCCGAACGGACAAAATTGGTACGGCCAGTTGTACACAATGGGTTGTGCGACCGCAGCGATCCGATTAGCGTCGGCCCAGCGAACGTTTCTCCCCGCAATGGTGAACTCCAAGCGACTGGGGGTGCGTTCACGGACTATCCACACGAGTTATCCACATTGTGGAGAACTTATGCCCAACCTCGAGCCAAGGGGGACCACTTGGACGTATTGATCGATCTCGGGGACCTGTGGACACGTGCCAAGCAGTCGGTGCCGGAAACCCAGCGAGCCTGGGTGGACCTCACTGAACCGGTGGCCCTGACCCACGAATCACTGGTGCTGGTGACCGGCAACGAGTTCACCAAGGACATGCTCGAGACCAAGCTGCGTCCCCACGTCCAGCAGGCCCTCGCCGACCAGCTCGGTCATCAGGTCACGATCGAAGTGATCGTGGACCAGTCACGGGCCCCACAGATCTCCGACGACCTCGCCGACGACCTGGCCGACTCGACATACAGCGAGCCGATCACCGAGCCGGTGCGCACCGTGGACAGCCGCGACGAGACACCCCTGAACCCCCGGTACACCTTCGACACCTTCGTGTACGGGCCCAGCAACCGCTTCGCGCACGCCGCGGCCATGGCCGTGGCCGAACAGCCCGCCCGGGCGTACAACCCCCTGTTCATCTACGGCGACTCCGGACTGGGTAAGACCCACCTCCTGCACGCCATCGGCCACCACACCCGTCGGATCTTCGCCGGCACCCGGGTGCACTACGTGAGCTCTGAGGAATTCACCAACGACTTCATCAACTCCATCCGCGACCACGGACGCGTCGATCTCCATCGCCGCTACCGCGACGTGGACGTACTGCTCGTCGACGACATCCAGTTCCTGTCCGGCAAGGTGCAGACGCAGGAGGAGTTCTTCCACACCTTCAACACGCTGCACAACGCCAACAAGCAGATCGTGATCACCTCCGACCTCCCGCCCAAACAACTGCAGAACTTCGAGGACCGGATGCGGTCGCGGTTCGAGTGGGGGCTGATCACCGACATCCAACCCCCGGACCTCGAGACCCGGATCGCCATCCTGCGGAAGAAGACGATGCAGGAGCGCCGGGAGATCTCCGACGAGGTGCTGGAGTTCATCGCCTCGAAGATCACTGCGAACATCCGCGAACTCGAGGGCGCCCTGATCCGCATCTCGGCGTTCGCGAGCCTCAATTCCTCGCCGATCAGTGTGGACCTGGCCGAGATCGTGCTCAAGGATCTGATTCCGCACGAGTCGGCCCGCGATGTCACCGCCGACCAGATCAAGACCCAGACGGCCCACTACTTCGGGATCTCCATCGACGATCTGGAAGGTCCATCGAGGTCGAAGACGCTGGTCGGTGCCCGGCAGGTGGCCATGTATCTGTGCCGGGAGCTCACCGACCTCTCGCTGCCGGCGATCGGTGCCGAGTTCGGCAATCGGGATCACACCACCGTGATGCACGCGGACCGCAAGATCCGCAAGAACATCGGTGAGAGCCGGCGGCTGTACGAGCAGGTGTCCGATTTGACCAACAAGATCAAGTCTGCGTAACACGCCCGTTACATTCCGTTAGGACTCTGTTACCTCCGTCACACTGAGTATCCCCATTGTGTGGGAAGCCTGTGGATAACCGTCCTTTCGTTCTACGGCGCTCGTCCGTTCGATGGAGCCCTGCTCGCGTTCAGTGGACCGTGCCGCCTGGACGCGGCCCGGCCGATGCTCGCTCGAAACTCCTGCGATCCGTTGGACCTAGGCACAGACGTTGGTGATGGACGCCCGTTCCTTCTCTCCCGCCTGTGCGTTCGTCCACCGGATGTACGCAAGTCCAACAGTTCTTCGAGGGTCGACCCACAACCGCCCCGGCAAAAGGTCGCGCGAGGCAGCCGCTGTCAGTCAATGTCGAATGTGCCCGACCTCCTGCGCTGTCACGAGTGTTCACCGTCGGTGACCGGAGTTGCGCGTGTCGGTCACGCACCGCATCCCCAGCCTGTTCATCACGTGTGGATAACCCGGCCGCGAACCCATCGGTTCAGCGTCCCTTCCGTGGACAACCAACCACACGTCTGTGAACGGGAGTGGACGACGCCCGCGGCATCCACACCACGCACAGGCGGACCTACGTTCGTGCACAGGTCCGTGTGCGGTGTAATTACCCACGACCGATCAGGTACTTCGTCGAGTTGTCCACACTGTCAACAACGCCTACTACGTCGATGAGACTTATAGATTGAACAAAGGCGAAGAGCCGAGAGTGGGGACGGTCACCTGTGGAAACCACACACCGTGCCAAAGCACCAAAAAGTCACCTGCAAAACCCGTCGGCGTGACACCATGCCTCACAAGGAGGAACTGTGAAGTTTCGCATTGAAAGAGATGTGCTCGCCGACGCTGTGACGTGGGTGTCACGCACACTGCCTTCGCGAGTACCTTTCCCCGCGCTGGCCGGTGTACTCGTGGAGGCCGGCGAGGACGGTGTGTCCTTCACGACCACCACCCAGGACACCTGGTCGCACAACACCGCGGATGCGGTGGTCGGTGAACCCGGAACGGCTCTGATCAGTGGCCGCCTGCTCGTCGAGATCGCCCGCTCCCTACCGGCGCAACCGGTGAGTTTCGCGTTGCAGACCTCAGGACGGGTGGAGGTGACCTGTGGCGCCTCATCATTCCTGCTGCCGACCCTGCCCGGCGACGAGTACCCGCCGCTGCCCACGCTGCCCGATGCTGTCGGCAGTGTCGACGCGGCCACGTTCGCGTCGGCCGTGGCACAGGTGGCGGTTGCGTCAGCATCCCCCGACGACCGAAACCATGCCTACGCCGGCATCCGGATGGAGATCGAACCGGACGGGCATCTGACTCTGGCAGCGACCGACCGCTACCGCTTGGCCGTACGCGAGTTGGCATGGAACCCGTTGGCGATCGAGGGTCCGCTGGCGGTGACCGTGCCCGGCCGGGAACTCCTCGAAGCGACGAAGGCCTTCGCCGACGCCGGTGAGGTCAACGTGCACCTCGGCGATTCGGACACGTCGATCTCGCTGACCGCCAAGACCCGACAGACCGGGCTGCGGCTGATGGACTCCGCGGGATTCCCGAAGTTCCGCTCGCTGCTTCCGACCCAATTCGTCAGCCAACCCGAGATCGAGGTCGCTGCCCTCAAGGAGGCGCTCAAGCGGGTCAGCCTGGTCCTGCACCAGGACTCCGCGGTGCGCCTGGTCTTCTCCGCCGAAGAAGTCGTGCTCAGGGCCGGGACCGGCGACGAGGCGACCGCCACCGAGACGCTCGGGTGCACGTTGCAGGGGGAGAGCCTGGATGTGGCGTTCAACCCACGATTCCTCGCTGATGGCCTCGCCGGCCTGAACGAGACCACCGCCCGGCTCAGCCTGCAGTCTTCGGAGAAGGCCGCGGTCCTCACCGGCATCGACCCCGAGGGGGCCGGCGAGGTCTTCCGGTATCTGCTGATGCCGGTGCGCCTCAACCGGTGAGGGTCTCCCGACTGGGGCTGACCGACTTCCGTAACTACGAGCATCTCGAGGTCGAGTTCTCCCCGGGGATCAACGTGCTCGTCGGGCCCAACGGGCAGGGCAAGACCAACGTCGTCGAGGCCGTGGCGTATCTGGCCACCTTCAGCAGCCACCGAGTGGCCACTGACACCGCCCTGGTACGCGCGGGTACTGAACGTGCCGTCATCCGCAGCGTCATCGAGCACGAGCAGCGGAGCATCGGCTTGGACGTGCAGATCAATCCGGGACGCGCCAACCGACTGCAGGTCAACCGCTCACAGGTCAAACGCGTCAAGGATGCGCTGGGCATCGTGCGCGCGGTGATGTTCGCCCCGGAGGATCTGAGTCTGGTCAAGGGTGATCCGGCGTCGCGGCGGCGCTTCCTGGATCACTTGCTCGTGCAGTTGAGCCCGCGCTACGCCGGCGTTCTGGGTGACTACGAGAAGACCCTCAAGCAGCGCAACTCACTGCTACGTTCGGCGGCCAAAGCGTCGACGCCGGGCGAACGTGACTCCCTACGCAGCACGCTGGACGTCTGGGACGCGCGCCTGGTGGAGTTCGGTGCCGACATCATGGCCGGACGCGTGGACGTCCTGGCCCGGATCAGCGAACCCGTCGCGCAGGCGTACGCCCGGGTGGCGGCCGTGCGCAACGACGTGGTCCTGACGTACGCACCGTCGCGACTGGAGCCGGCGACGACCCGCGAAGAGTTCGGTGTGGCCCTGCGGGATGCGCTGCAGCAGGTGCGTGCCGAGGAGTTCGCCCGGACGGTCACCGTGGTCGGGCCCCATCGTGACGAGGTCGAGGTGAGCCTCAACGGACTTCCTGCGCGCGGCTACGCCTCGCACGGGGAGTCGTGGTCGCTGGCGCTGTCACTGCGTCTGGCCGGTTACGAGGTGCTGCGCGACGTCGGTGCCGGGGAGCCGGTGCTCATCCTCGACGACGTGTTCGCCGAGCTCGATCAGCAGCGCAGATCCCGGTTGGCGCAGTTCGCCGGCGCAGGCCCCTGGCCAGGTCCTGATCACCGCAGCCGTGTCGGGTGACGTACCGGATGAGGTGCGGGGGGTTAGATTCTCTGTAGACAGCGGAACAGTGATACCGCAGTGAGAAGGGGTGGGGAGTGACCGACGAGGCCATCAGTGATCTGGCCAACCGGGTGCTCGCGCGTGCCCGGCAGGCGGCCCGATCCCTGCCTGCCTCCCACTCGACGACCCGCCGGGAGCCGACGTACTCCTCGGCGTCGCCCGACAGTCGGGATCCGTCGCGGGTGGCCGACGCCCTGGTTTCCCTGGTCGCCGACCGGGGCTGGCAGGCCGCGACGGCCATCGGCAAGATCTGGGGCGAGTGGGCCTCCTTGGTCGGTCCGACCCTGGCCGAGCACGTGCGCCCGGAAGCGTTCGACCGGAG
The DNA here is from genome assembly GCA_963704075.1 of uncultured Actinomycetota bacterium. Taxonomy (GTDB): domain Bacteria; phylum Actinomycetota; class Actinomycetes; order S36-B12; family UBA10799; genus JADKAV01. The sequence goes on along the minus strand of CAVPGV010000017.1, from coordinate 21,299 downwards.
CACTGGGCGCCTGACACTGCGCGCCGACAGCACCGCCTGGGCCACGCAGGTGCGGATGTTGTCCGGCCAGTTGCGCAAACGCCTGCAGGGCGAGATCCCGGGCGGGATCGTCACCGACATCACCGTTCTGGGTCCCGATGTCGGCCCCAGACCTCGGGGCAAACTGCGGGTCAAGGGCCGGGGAGCACGCGACACGTACGGCTGAGGGCGGGGCCCGGATACGTAGGGGGATGCCTGCCCTGGCCTTGAATGCGCGAGAAATGCCCTAAACGCTGTGCAAAGCCGCGGTGCTGTCCCCGCAACCAGGTAAGATGCATACCAGTAGGCGTGTCTGGCTGTTTCTCTCACATTTTCGGCCGTCTTCGCGCGATCACAGATCCGGGGTGAATCCCGGCGGAAGGGGCTGAGTGTGTCGTACGACGCCAGCGATATCCAGGTCCTGGAGGGTCTCGAGGCGGTTCGCAAGAGACCTGGCATGTACATCGGGAGCACCGGCGAGCGAGGACTGCACCACTTGGTCTACGAAGTCGTCGACAACGCCGTCGACGAGGCCCTGGCCGGTCACTGCGACACCATCGACGTGACGCTGCTGGCAGACGGCGGGGTCCGGGTGCGTGACAACGGCCGCGGGATCCCGGTCGATGAGCACCCGGTGGAGAAGAAGCCGGCCGTGGAGGTCGTGCTCACCGTGCTGCACGCCGGCGGCAAGTTCGGTGGCGGCGGCTACTCGGTGTCCGGTGGTCTGCACGGTGTGGGCGTTTCGGTGGTCAACGCACTGTCCACCCGCGTGGACGTCCTGATCCACCGTGACGGCTACGAGTGGACCCAGAGTTACCAGCACGGCGTCCCCATGGCACCGCTGGCCCGCGGCCCGGAGGTCTCCGACACGGGCACCGAGATCGTCTTCTGGGCCGATGACAACATCTTCGAGACCATCCACTACGACTTCGAAACCCTGTCCAGGCGCTTCCAGGAGATGGGATTCCTGAACAAGGGCCTGACCATCAACCTCACCGACGAGCGGCCGCGCGACGTCGAGGTGGATGAGGACGTCGACCCCACCTCGGTCAGCTACTGCTACGCCGGCGGTATCGCGGACTTCGTGCGCCACCTCAATGCGACCAAGGGCCCGAGCCATCAGTCGGTCATAGAGTTCGAGAGCGAGGATCTCGACAAGGGGATCAGCGCCGAGGTGGCGATGCAGTGGAATCAGGGTTTCGGTGAGTCCGTCTACACGTTCGCCAACACGATCAACACCACCGAGGGCGGGGCCCACGAAGAGGGCTATCGGTCCTCGTTGACGTCGTTGATGAACAAGTTCGCCCGCGACTGGGGCATCCTCAAGGACAAGGACGCCAACCTGACCGGCGACGACATCCGCGAGGGTCTGACCGCGATCGTCAGCGTGAAACTGCGCGAGCCGCAGTTCGAAGGTCAGACGAAGACCAAACTCGGCAACACCGAGGCCAAGACGTTCGTGCAGCGGTTGGTCAACGACCAGCTGGGGGAGTGGTTCGAGAAGAACCCCGCCGAGGGCAAGGAGATCGCCCGCAAGGCGGTGTCGGCGTCCGTGGCGCGGGTGGCGGCCCGCAAGGCGCGCGACCTGGCCCGTAACCGCAAGGGGCTGCTCGGTGGCGGGGGGCTGCCCGGCAAACTCATCGACTGCTCCTCGACCAGTCCCGAGGAGTGCGAGTTGTTCATCGTCGAGGGTGACTCGGCCGGTGGCTCGGCGCGCAGCGGCCGCGATCCGGCGACCCAGGCGATCCTGCCCATCCGCGGCAAGATCCTCAACGTCGAGAAGGCGCGGTTGGACCGGGTTCTGGCCAACAACGAGGTGCAGGCGATGATCTCCGCCCTGGGCACCGGCGTGCAGGACGAGTTCGACCTGAACAAACTCCGCTACCACAAACTCGTACTGATGGCCGACGCCGATGTCGACGGCCAGCACATCCGCACGCTGCTGCTCACGTTGTTGTTCCGGTTCATGCGGCCGCTGATCATCGAGGGCCACGTGTACCTGGCGCAGCCGCCGTTGTTCCTGCTCAAGTGGAGCGGCAAGGAGGCCCACGAGTACGCCTACAGCGACCGGGAACGCGACGCGCTGGTGGAAGCCGGGCTGGAGGCCGGGAAGAAGACCCCCAAGGAGGGTTTCATCCAGCGGTTCAAGGGCCTCGGTGAGATGAACGCCAACGAACTGTGGGAGACCACGATGGACCCGGATCGCCGGATCCTGCTCCAGGTCACCCTAGACGACGCCGCACAGGCCGACGAGGTGTTCAGCATGCTCATGGGCGAGGACGTGGAGAGCCGCCGCAAGTTCATCCAGCGCAACGCCAAAGACGTTCGTTTCCTCGACATCTAAGGGATCCCTGTGACACAGACTCCAGACATCGACCGCGTCGAGCCGGTCGAACTCCAGGCGGAGATGCAGAAGTCCTACCTGGACTACGCGATGAGCGTGATCGTCGGCCGAGCGCTGCCCGATGTGCGTGACGGCCTCAAGCCCGTCCACCGGCGGATCCTGTACGCAATGTTCGACGGCGGCTACCGGCCCGACCGCGGTTTCTTCAAGTGCGCGGCCGTGGTGGGCGACGTGCTCGGCAGCTACCACCCGCATGGTGACAGCGCGGTCTACGACGCTCTGGTGCGCATGGTCCAGCCGTGGGCGCTGCGCTACCCCTTGGTCGACGGACAGGGGAACTTCGGCTCGCCCGGTAACGACCCGGCCGCGGCGTACCGGTACACCGAGGCCCGGATGGCGCAGCTGGCCATGGAGATGGTGCGCGACATCGACGAGGAGACCGTCGATTTCAAACCCAACTTCGACGGCCGCGCCCAGGAGCCGGTGATCCTGCCCAGCCGGTTCCCGAACCTGCTGGTCAACGGCTCGTCGGGCATCGCGGTGGGGATGGCCACGAACATCCCGCCGCACAACCTGCGCGAGGTCAACGACGGCATCCAGTGGGCACTGGAGCACCCGGACGCGTCGAAGGAGGAACTCCTCGAGGCGCTCATCGAGCGGATCAAGGGCCCGGACTTCCCGACCGGGGCCTACATCGTGGGCCGCTCCGGGGTGGACAGTGCGTACCGGACCGGGCGCGGCTCGATCATCATGCGCGGGGTGGTGGACATCGAGGAGGACGAGCGCGGCCGCACCTGCCTGGTGGTCACCGAACTGCCGTACCAGGTCAACCCCGACACCCTGACCGCGAAGATCGCCGAACTGGCCGACGCCGGCAAGGTCACCGGCATCGCCGACCTGCGCGACGACTCCTCGAGCCGTACCGGGCAGCGCCTGGTCGTGGTCCTCAAGCGCGACGCCCAGCCGCGGGTGGTGCTTTCGCAGTTGCACAAACACACCCAACTGCAGGAGACGTTCGGGGCGAACATGCTCGCCCTGGTCGACGGGGTTCCGCGGACGCTGAGCCTGGACGCGTTCGTGGCCCACTGGATCAACCACCAGATCGAGGTCATCCAGCGACGCACGACCTACCGGTTGCGCAAGGCCGAGGAGCGCGCCCACATCCTGCGCGGATACCTGAAGGCTCTCGACGCCCTCGACGACGTGATCGCCCTGATCCGCCGCTCGGCCACGGTGGACGAGGCCCGCACAGGCTTGATGCAACTGCTCGACGTCGACGAGATCCAGGCCACTGCCATCCTCGACATGCAGTTGCGTCGGTTGGCCGCCCTGGAACGCCAGAAGATCATCGACGAAGCCACCGAACTGGAGCGGCTGATCGCGGACTACCACGACATCCTGGGCAACCCCAGTGCGTCAGCGCAGCATCGTCGGGGAGGAACTCGCGGAGATCGTCCGGGTGCATGGCGACGAGCGCCGCTCACGGTTCATGCCCGCCGACGACATGGGCAGCGAGGAGGACCTCATCCCGGTGCGCGACGTGGTCGTGAGCATCACCGAGGGTGGGTACTCCAAGCGCACGGACTCCGGGTTGTACCGCTCGCAGCGCCGCGGTGGCCGTGGAGTGCGCGGGGCCACCCTGCAGCGCGACGACGTGGTGAGCCACTTCTTCGTGACCACCACCCATCACTGGATCCTGTTCTTCACCAACCTCGGCCGGGTCTATCGCACGAAGGCCTACATGCTGCCCGACACCGCGCGCGACGCGAAGGGTAAGCACGTGGCGAACCTGCTGGCGTTCCAGCCCGACGAGAAGATCGCCGGGGTGCTCGCGCTGAAGGACTACGAAGCGGCCCCGTACCTGGTGCTGGCCACCAAGGACGGCCTGGTCAAGAAGACCGCGCTGACCGAGTACGACACCAACCGCACGGGCGGGCTCATCGCGATCAACCTCAAGGACGGCGACGAACTGGTGTCCGCTCGTCTGGTCGACGATGCCGGCGAACTGATCATGGTCTCGGCCAAGGGCATGTCCACCCGCTTCGGCGCCGACACGCTGCGCCCGATGGGACGCGCGACCTCCGGGGTCATCGGCATGCGTTTCCGCGGCGACGACCGCCTGTTGGCCATGGACACGGTGCGTCCCGGATCGGATCTGGTCACCGTCACCGACGGCGGCTTCGCCAAGCGCACGCCCGTCACCGAGTGGAACACGAAGGGCCGCGGTGGGCTCGGGGTGCGGGCCATGCGCCTGGTCCAGGAACGAGGCTCGCTGGTCGGCGCGGTCGTCTGCGAACAGGACGACACGATCTTCGCGATCGCCAGCAACGGCGTGGTCATCCGCACTCCCGTGGCAGACATCCGGGAGACGAGCCGGGACACCATGGGCGTGAACCTCATGGGTCTGGGTGATGGGGTGACACTGGTTGCCGTAGCCCGTGCGGCGGCTGCCGACGAACCGGAGGAAGCCGACGACGAGGACCCGCTGGCTTCGGCTGAGCACTCCGAGGACGACCCCGCCCCCGAATCGGGCGAGGCAACCGGGGATGATGGGGAGTCGGGAATCGGCGAAGACGACGCGAACAGGGAGTAATAGGTGACACCTTCCACCGTGCCTGGGGCCACAGGTGTGCGGGTCGCGACGTTGCGGCTGCGACGCGTGGACCCGTGGAGTGCCATGAAGACCGGCTTCGTCTTTGCGCTGGGCCTCGGCCTGATGTATGTCGTGGCGGCGCTGCTGCTGTTCATGTTCGCCTCGGCCAGCGGGGTCTTCGACTCGTTCAACAGCACCTTCTCCGAGCTCAGCGGCACCGATGGCCCGTTCACGTTCGGGATCGCCGGTGTGCTCACCGTGAGCCTGGTCTTCGCGGTGATCGAGGTCATCGTGACGACCCTGCTGATCGCGGTGCTCGCCTTGTTGTACAACGCTTCCGCGTCGGTGACCGGAGGAGTGTCGGTCAAACTGGCCGAGGACTGAGGTCCGCCCCAGGCATGACCTGCCCGCAAGGGCATCCGGTACCCTTGTGGCAACCCACGCGCCTATAGCTCAGCTCGGTTAGAGCGCTTCGCTGATAACGAAGAGGTCCCTGGTTCAAGTCCAGGTAGGCGCACGTGAAGAAACTGATACTGCTGGGCGCGATTGCCGCCGTCGGCTATGCCGTTTACCGTCAATACTCCGCCAACCAGGCCGAACAGGAGTTGTGGAACGAGGCCACGCGCGACCTCGATCTGCGCTAGCGGCCCTCGACGGGGACGTAGCTCAACTGGCAGAGCACCGCCTTTGCAAGGCGGGGGTTAGGGGTTCAAGTCCCCTCGTCTCCACGTGAGCGATACCGCGCGCCGCTGGGTGCTGGAGGTCGTACTCGCGTTCTTGGGAATCCAGGCGTTCTACGGGGGCATCCAGTTGATGCGTGACGCCTTCGGACTGCCCGCGGACTGGCTCGACGCTCTGCCCTTCGACTCGTGGGTCATCCCAGGGATCTTGCTCATGGCACTGATCGGCGTGCCCGCCTTCGGCCTGCTCGGGATGTACGTCGCCGGTAATCGTCTGGCCGACCGGCTGACTGTCGCCTTCGGGATCGGGGTGATGGCGTGGATCGTCGTGCAGGTGTTCTTCATCCCGTTCTTCTTCCTGCAGCCGGTGGTCTTCGTCCTGGGGCTCGTGCTGGTTGTGGTGGCCTGGTCGAGGATTCGGCATGACAGCGCTGTTCGATGAGGTCACCGCGGCGTTGAGCGCCGTCGCGGATCCGGCCAAGGCGCCGGGGATGCAGGCCTACATGAAGTCACAGATGCCGTTCCTGGGGGTGCAGAAAGCGGCCCGCACCCGTGCACTGCGCCCGGTCTTCGCGGCCACCGCGCTCGACCACCCCGCGCTGATCAGTGAAGCCGGGCAGTTGTGGGACGGCGCGCAGTACCGCGAGCAGCGCTATGCGGCCCTGGCGTTGCTCCGGGTGCCGCGCTACCAGCGCATGCTAGGCGCCCCGGACGACGGACTTCCTACGCCACCTGATCAGCAGCGGAGCCTGGTGGGACCTGGTCGACGAGATCGCCACGAAACTCGTGCGATCGATCCGCACCGAGCTGGACATCCGCGGGTGGGCCGTCGACGACGACATGTGGATCCGGCGTGCCGCGATCCTGTGCCAGGTGGGCGCGAAAGAGGGTACGGATCCTGCCCTGCTGCGCGATGCCATCGAACCCAATGCCGCCGACCGCCGCTTCTGGATCACCAAAGCCATCGGCTGGGCGCTGCGCGACTACGCCTACGTCGATCCCGACTGGGTTCGGCGGTTCGTCAGCGGGCACGAGCTTGCACCGCTGTCCGTTCGCGAGGCGACCAAGCATCTATAGGATCGAAGGCATGACTCAAGCCGTTCTGCATACCAATCGTGGCGATATCCGCCTGAACCTGTTCGACAACCACGCGCCGAAGACCGTCGCGAACTTCGTCGGACTCTCCGACGGTTCGCGCGAGTGGGTGGATCCCAAGACCGGCAAGCCCGGATCGGGACCGCTGTACAACGGGGTCACCTTCCACCGAGTCATCAGCGGCTTCATGATCCAGGGCGGTTGTCCGTTGGGCACGGGAACCGGCGGTCCGGGCTACCAGTTCGCCGATGAGTTCCACCCCGAGTTGCAGTTCGACCGGCCGTACCTGCTGGCCATGGCCAATGCCGGCCCGGGCACGAACGGCTCGCAGTTCTTCATCACCGTGGGCAAGACCCCGCACCTGAACTTCAAGCACACCATCTTCGGTGAGGTGGCCGACCAGGCCGGCCGGGATGTGGTCGACGCCATCGCGACGACTCCGACCGGCCGCATGGACAAGCCGGTCGACGACGTGGTGATCGACTCGATCGAGATCATCGACGGCGCGTGAGTTCTGCCGAACCGGCGCCGGTCTGTTACCGGCACCCCGATCGTCCGACCTGGATCAGGTGCACCCGCTGTGACCGGCCGATCTGCCCCGAGTGCATGGTCCCGGCATCCGTGGGTTTCCAGTGCCCGGAGTGCGTGGCGGCGGGGCAGGCCGCCGTACGCGAACCCCGCACGGTTTTCGGTGGGAGGCTGACGACCTCCAGTTCGGTGACGCTCACCCTGATCGGCATCTGTGTGGCGATCTTCGTGGTGCAGTTCCTGGTCGGAGTGAACCAGATCGCCGGGGACTGGGGGATGTGGCCGGCCGCGGTCGCGATCAACGACGAGTGGTACCGGCTGCTGACCTCGGTGTTCCTGCACGGCAGCTGGCTGCACCTGGCCTTCAACATGTACGTGCTGTACGTGCTGGGTCCGCCGCTGGAGCGGTTGCTCGGACACGGGCGCTTCCTCGCGCTGTTCCTCATTGCCGGACTGGGCGGCGCGGTCGCGTCGTTCACCTTCTCGAGCGTGAACACCGTGTCGGTGGGCGCCAGCGGTGCGATCTTCGGACTGATGGGTGCCTTGGTGGTCGCGGGACGTCATCTTCGCGCAGACATCACGCAGGTACTGGTGCTGATCGGCATCAACGTGGTCATCGGCTTCATCGCTCCCGGAATCGACTGGCGCGCTCATCTCGGCGGGCTGCTCACCGGCGCGGCGGTCGCCTTCGTGTTCTCCAAGGCCCCCACCGGTCCTCGGCAGACGCTGGTTCAGATGGTGGGGCTTACCGGGATCGTGCTGGTTCTGGCGGCGGCGTCGTTGTACCGGGCCGACCAGATTCAGGCGCTGATACCCATCGGCTGACCTCCGAAAGTGGGCACGGATACCGCTGCGGTGCCCACTTCTTGAGGAGGAAAAGCCTCACGAAGGTGCATTTCGGGCTGGCACACCTCCGAAAGATGGCAACTTCACGAATTGACGATCGTACGGTGCCCACTTTCGGAGGGAGGTCACTGGACAGCATAAGTTACCAGCCAGTAACATACGGTCCATGACCAACCGTGATGCTGTCATCGTCTCCGCCGTCCGCACCCCGATCGGTGTGGGCAAGCCTGAGAAGGGCGCCCTGAGTGGCGTCCACGCCGTGGATCTCTCGGCTCTCGCCCTGCAGGGCCTCGTCGAGCGGGCGGGCATCGACCCGGCACAGATCGAGGATGTCATCTGGGGCTGTGTCTCCCAGGTGGGTGAGCAGGGCTTCAACATCGGCCGTAACGCGGCGCTCGCGGCAGGATTTCCCGAGCAGGTTCCCGGCACCACGATCGACCGCCAGTGCGGGTCCTCCCAACAGGCGCTGCACTTCGCGGCCGCCAGCGTCATCGCTGGGCACTACGACGTGGTCGTGGCCGGCGGCATCGAGTCGATGTCGCGCATCCCGATGTTCTCCAACGGCAAGGGCGGCGACGGTCCGTTCGGGCCGATGATGATCGACCGCTACGACGGCAAACTGGTCAACCAGGGCCTCAGCGCCGAGATGATCGCCGAGAAGTGGAGCCTCTCCCGCCAGTAGCTGGACGAAATGGCCGTAGAGTCCCACGAGCGGGCCGCGCGCGCCACGCAGGACGGGATCTTCGCCGAGGAGATCGTTCCGGTCCGCGGGGTGAGCGCCGACCAGGGCATACGGCCCGGATCCAGTGTCGAGAAACTGGCAGGTCTGCCCACCCCCTTCAAGGAAGACGGGGTGGTGACCGCGGGCAACGCCTCGCAGATCTCCGACGGATCCGCCGCGCTGCTGGTGATGACCAGCGAAAAGGCTGCGGAACTCGGACTCACCCCGATCGTGCGCTTCCACACGGGCGTCATGGCGGGGGTCGACCCGATCATCATGCTCACCGGTCCGATCCCGGCCACGAAGAAGGTCCTTGACCGTTCGGGCCTGCGCCTCGACGAGATCGGCGCCATCGAGATCAATGAGGCATTCGCCTCGGTGGTCGGTGCCTGGTTCGCGGAGACCGGCGCCGACCCCAAGATCACCAACCCGAACGGAGGCGCCATCGCGCTCGGTCACCCGCTCGGTGCCTCCGGCGCCCGACTGACAACCACGCTCATCCACGAGATGAAGCGCAACAGGATCCGCTACGGTCTGCAGACGATGTGCGAAGGCGGCGGCATGGCCAACGCGACCATCCTGGAACTCGTCTGACCCGGATGCCGCACGTTCATCGATCACTGCCTGAATGGGCGGCGTGTATCCGGGGCCGGCCGGGCTGAGGATGGAAACTGCCCAACCTGCGCCGATGTTGCTACTCCTCGTCGCCTGAATGGCTCTCAGATCAGTTTCGGGGCGCTGGTGCTTGACTTGGCCCGGGAGCACTGGCGGCTGCGAACGCCGACGTTACAGGAGCCCGGCCCGGGTGAAGGCGCGCTTCACCGGCTTCATGCCGTGGTTGAGAACCATTTTGTAGCTCTTGTTCTTGGTCTTGATCGTGAGCCGATCCTCAAGGGTGTCACCGACGTTCGACTTCATTTTGATCTTGGTGATCTTCGAGCGCTTGATGGCGAAGTTGTCAGTGTCCTTGGCCAGGATCGCCGCCGGGCTCATCCCTTCGTACTGCTGGGCCAGCACGTCGTAGGCTGCCATCCCGGCTTCGAACTGTGCCTTACGGCCCTTGCCCGCCGATTTGGCAGCCGCGCTGAGTTGAGCGGAGAGTTTGCGCAACGCGGACGTCTGCTCCCGCACGAAGATGATTCGGACATCGGTGATAACCAAGATGTATGAGTGGCTCTTCACCGCCATGAAGCCATCCTTGAGGGTCACATCCGGCAACATGTCGAGCACGTATTCGGCGCTGGATGGAGTCTTGGAACCGGACATCTGGGCACCTCTCCCGCGCCTTCACAAAGAGGCACCGACTGTGCCTCTGCGCGCGTCAGGCTACCAGCGCACAGTGGGTGAAGGCGGTATCACCGGACGGGCGCCTGCGGCGCGAGCGCGTGTCGGCCCCTTGAGTTATCCACAGGCTTGTCCCCAGCTGGGGAGAACTACATCTGTGTGATTACTTCCACTTGGTGGAGACGACGAAGCCCAGTCCGATCAGGACGAACCCACCGACGAGGTTCCAGAAGCCCAAATCACTGAGGATCGGGGCGTCCGGGGCGATGTACCAGGCGCATACCCACAGCAGCCCCAGCACGAACAACGTGACCATCAGCGGCGCCACCCAGGGCGGGCTACCGATCTTCACGGGCTTGCGTTTGTCGCCCGGGGACGAATCCTTGCGGCGGGAACGGGATTCAGGCACGAGGTCAATATTACCCCGACGTACGCTAGTGAGGTGAACAAGCGCTGGTGGGCCGTTGTGGCCGCAACGGTTTTCGGCATCGCCGGGTTCCTGTTCGCAGCCAGCGCGAACACCGCGGCAGGCACGAACTTGCGCAGCGATACCGAGGCGCTCAAGGACGTTCTCGCCCAGCGGGCGGCCGTTGTCGATGCTCGTCAGAACCGGGTGACGGCACTGCAGGAACAGGTCCAGGACCTGACCAAACAGCAGGAGGGCACGGCCATCGCCAAGGCCCGGAACTCGGTCGAACAACTTTCAACGCCGGTGGGTCTGCTGCCACTCACGGGTCCGGGCGTGACGGTGACCATGACCGACGCGAGCCCGGAGGGCAATGAGGAAGCGAATCCCGACGACCTGGTGATTCACCAGCAGGACCTACAAGCGGTAATCAACGCGATGTGGCGGGCCGGAGCCCAGGGGATCCAGGTCATGGACCAGCGTTTGATCAACACCAGTGCGGTGCGGTGTGTGGGCAACACCCTGATCCTGCAGGGAAGGGTCTACTCGCCTCCGTTCATCGTGACCGGCGTGGGCGACCAGGCCGCGATGGAGCGTGAGTTGGAACGCGATGACTACCTGCGTGGCTTTCAGGCGGCCGTCGAGTTCTTCGGGCTGGGCTACGAGCAGGTCCGTGAGGAATCGGTCACCCTGCCCGGCTTCGAAGGGCCCTTGGGTATCGAGGACGCCACCGTAATCCCTGACAACGCCGACAAGAAGGACCAACAATGAGCCAGGAGGCCGGGATGCGGATCCTGGTAGTGGACAACTACGACAGTTTCGTCTACAACCTCGTGCAGTACCTCGGTCAGTTGGACGTGGAATGCGACGTGCGCCGCAACGATCAGATCTCCTTGGACGAGGTCGACGGCTACGACGGTGTCCTCCTGTCGCCCGGGCCCGGGACTCCGGCTCAGGCCGGCATCTGCATGGATCTGATCGCCCGTTTCGCCGGACAGATTCCGATCTTCGGGGTGTGCCTGGGGCACCAGGCCATCGCCGAGGTGTACGGAGCAACGGTCAGCCGCGCGCCGGAACTCCTTCATGGAAAGACGTCCTATGTCGAGCACGACGGGTGGGGAGTGTTCACCGGCCTGCCCAACCCCATGACCGCCACCCGCTACCACTCGCTGGCCGTCGAGCCGGACACCGTGCCGGACGAACTGGAGGTGAGCGCCGCCACCGACACCGGGGTGATCATGGGACTGCGTCACAGGGAGTTGGCTGTCGAGGGCGTGCAGTTCCACCCGGAGTCGGTACTGACCGAGGGTGGGCATCGCATGCTGGCGAACTGGCTGGTCATCTGTGGGGACGACGAGGCCGTGCGCCGCAGTGAGGGCTTATCACCGGTCGTGGGGTGACCACTCGACAAGAAGCGTCGTCGGCATCGTCCTTCGACCTTCCGCTTAACCGCTGCCGCCGCTTCGGCAGCACCACCCGCGGCAACCGTGCGGCGCAAGCCGCATCCTCGTCACCGTGACGTCGTCCAGCTGGGCCCTTCTTAGGGTCCTGCGGCTGGTGGTGCCCGGTTGGTGGTGGTGGCGGTGTAGTGGCCGGTGGGGGTGTGGGTGATGGCTAGTTGCCGGTGGTGGACTTTGCGGTGGTGGTAGTGGCAGATGAGCACGAGGTTGGTGAGGTCGGTGGGCCCGGCGTCGTCCCAGGGGCGGATGTGGTGGGCGATGCAGCGGTGGGCGGGTACGGTGCAGCCGGGGTAGACGCATCCGGACCCGTCACGTACGGCCAGGGCGGCGCGTTGGGCTTTGGTGGCGTAGCGTTCGGCGAATCCGACGGCCAACGGCTGCCAGTGGATGCTGTCGGTGGGGATCCCGACGACGTAGGTGAGTTTCGCGGTGCAGGCGGTGGTGTGCACGTCGGTGCGCGAGGCCAGCAGCCCGGAGGGCCAGCGCACCCCGAGTCCGGTGGCCAGCTGGTCGGGGGTCAGGGTCAGCGTGAGGTGGCCCAGCCCGGACGGCCGGTCGACCGGTGCCAGGGCGCGGTGGGCGATTTCGGCCAGGGCGTCGGCGGTGCGGTTACCGGCGGTGCGGTCGTCGTCGGGTCCGGTGGTGGTGGCGTACACGTCCAGGGCCGCTGCCAGGGCGGCGCCGGTGGCGGGGTCGAGGAACCCGGTGAGGTGCCACCAGCCGTCCAGGCTGGACGACAGCCGGGCGTGACGGCGGGTGCGGGCGGCTTCGGCGTCGCGGTCGTGGTCCTCGGGGCGGTAGTTCTGGATCAGCACGTCGAGGAACCCGCGGAGGTCTTTGGCGCTGTGTCCGCGGGCGAACTCCACCACGGTGTCTTCGCAGGTGGTCAGCGCATCGCCCAGGGTGCGGTGCGCGCCGCGGATCGCCCGGACATGCTCCAGGGTGATCGCCCCGTCGGCCAACGCCGGCCGCGGTGTCGGGTAGGTGGTCGCGTAGGGCGCGGGCGGTGTGGACCCACCAGCCGGCATGCCCGGCCGGGGTGCGGGTGGATTTCGCCAGCCAGTCCCCGGTCGTGCGATGCCCGGCCAGTTGCGCCCCGCCGCGGGTATCGAACGACGCCAGGGCCTTGGCCTGGACCGCGGCCAGCTGCTGGGTGAGCGTGTGCACGTCCAAGATCGTGCGTTCCAGCTGGTCCAAGGACCATTCCGCCGGGTCCATCCCCAGCAGCTGGTCGAGGTGGCAACGCAGCCCGTCCAACGCCGTGTCCGGATCCGTGCACTGCCCGGTGATTGTGATGGTCATGACCGCCTCCCCTCACTCTCGAACGCTAGTACGAGGGTGTGACATGTTTTCGTCGAGCGAACGGATCTGTGGACAAGAAGGAGCCCGGCCCACCGACCCTGGGGACACGCAGCACCAGAAGCGGCCGGGCGGTGTGCACGTCCAGGACCGCGCGTTCCAGCTGGCCCAACGACCATTGCGCCGGGTCCATCCCCAGCAGGTGGTCGAGGTGGCAACGCAGCCCATCCAACGCAACGTCCGGATCCGTGACCGTGATGGACATGCTCGCCTCCCCTCATCTCGAACACTAGTACGAGGGTGCGACAAGTTTTCGTCGCACGAACACATCTGTGGACAAGCAGCGGTCACCCACCAACCGTGTGGACAATTAGCCGACCGCGCCGAAATCGTTCAGCCCGGCAGTCGGGGAACGCGACGATGCGACGTCCCGGTCGTGACCACGCTGCCGAACCGGCCGCCCAAGCCGCCCCAGACCGCCGACCAACGAGTGCCCGGCACCCCGGCGTCGATCAACCTCCGCCGCCCGCGGCCGCCTACGGCGACGGCTCACCACCGTTGGCCGTCTCGGTCGGCGTCGGGGTCGGCGTCTCGGTGGGCGTCGGGGTCGGCGTCGGAGTGGGTCCACCGCTGGACACCGTGATCGTCACGGTGGTTCCCTTCTTGACCTGGGTCCCACCCGCGGGGTCCTGCGCGGTGACTGTTCCGGCAGGCTGATCCGATTGAGCGGTCACCACTGAGACGTCCAGTCCGGCGTTCGACAGCGCGGAAGTGGCTGCCGACTGCGTGAAACCGATCACCCCCGGAACTTCCACGACACCGGTGGAGATCTCGATATCGACCTCGGTGCCCACGTCCACGGTCGTGAACGCATCCGGGCTCTGACTGAGCACCAGACCCTCGGGTTGGCTGGACTCCACCTCGCGGACGTTGCCGAGCTCGAGCTTGGCGTCCCGCAAGGCGGTGCGTACCGCCTCGAGGCTGGTCAGGCCCTCCAGCGGGGGCACTTGGGTCTGCTGCTTGCCGGCGGACACGGTCACCGTTACCGCCTCACCGACCACCAGTTGGGTGTCGGCCTCCGGGTCCTGGGCCAGGATCGTGTCCTCGGGTTCGTCGGAGGTCTGAGGAGTCTGCGCCCCGAGCTTGAGGCCCTGCGACTCCAGAGCGCGCTGCGCCTCACCGGTGGTCATTCCGACCACGTCCGGCACCGTCACCTTCTGCCCGGAACTGCCGCTGAAAAGGTTGCGGCCGAGGAACAATGCGGCAGCCGCAACCGCGAGCACCAGGATCGTCACGCCCAGCCATGCCCAGGGGCTGCGCTTACCGCTGCCGTTGGACGCGGGATCGTCGGCGGTCACCGGCGACATGGAGGCGGTCGTCGCCGAGGCTGGAACGGTCGCCCGGATCGTGGGGATCGTGCCCGTGACCGGCAAACCAGCCATCGCCCGTTCCACGTCTGCCCGGAACTCGTTGGCGCTCTGGTAGCGGTCCGCCGGGTTCTTGGCCAGCGACTTCAGGACCAGGCCGTCGAGGGCGGAGGGGACGGCCGGATCGACCAACGACGGAGCCACCGGTTGCTCGCTGACGTGCTGGTAGGCCACCGAGACTGCGCTTTCCCCCTGGAAGGGGGGCCGTCCGGTGAGCAGTTCGTAGAACAGGCAGCCCGCGGAGTACAGGTCGGAGCGGGCGTCGACGAGTTCGCCGCGCGCCTGCTCGGGGGACAGGTACTGTGCGGTTCCCATCACGGCGTTGCCCTGGGTCATCGTCGCTTGCGCGTCGGCGACGGCCCGGGCGATGCCGAAGTCCATCACCTTGACGTCGCCGTTGCGGTTGAGCATGACGTTGCCCGGCTTGATGTCGCGGTGGATGATGCCGTGCGCGTGGGAGTAATCCAGGGCGCTCAGCACCCCGGACATGATCTCCAGGGAGCGCTCCGGCAGAAGGCGGCGCCCACTGCTCATCAATTCGCGCAGCGTGTGCCCGTCGACGTACTCCATGACGATGTACGGGACCATGACGTGCTCGCCGGCGCCGTCGAGCACATCCTCACCGGTGTCGTACACCGCCACGATGTTGGGATCGTTCAAGGAGGCGGCGGACTGCGCCTCGCGACGGAACCGGCCTTGGAAGGACGGGTCAACAGCGAGATCGGGCCGCAGGACCTTCACCGCGACTCGCCGGTTGAGCCGTTGGTCGCGACCCTCGAAGACCTCGGCCATGCCGCCGCGTCCCAAGGTCTCGCCGAGCTCGTAGCGATCGCCCAGCCGTCGAACCGTTGTCATGCCAACCTCCAGGTCGCCGGACTCATCGTTGGAGCACCGCCTCGATCACTGAACGCGCGATCGGCGCGGCCACCGCGTTGCCGCTCACCTCGGGTTGCCCGGCGTTCTCCACCGCCACCGCCACGGCGACCTGTGGATCCTCCGCGGGGGCCGCCGCCACGAACCAGGCGATGTTCGGTCGCCCGGCGCCGGTCTCCGCGGTCCCGGTCTTGCCGCCGACGTTCACCCCGGGGATCCGTGCGTTCGACCCGGTCCCGGAATTCACGACCTGCACCATCATCCCCATCAGGGCGGCGGCGTTCTGCTGGGTCATGGCCCGTTCGAACGGTTTGGGCTGAGTGTTCGACAGCACGGTCAGGTCGGGCGCGAGGATCTGGTTGACCAGGTAGGGGTTCATGGTCACGCCCTGGTTCGCGATCGCGGCGGTCACCATCGCCATCTGCAGAGCTGGTGGCCGCGACGTCGAACTGTCCGATGGCGCTCATCGCGGTCTGCGCGGCGTCGGGATCCTCCGGATAGCGCGACGTGGCAGCGGTCATCGGCACGTCGAAGGAGGATTCGAAACCGAACTTCCGGGCCTGCGTGCGCAGAGCGTCGGCCCCGAGGTCGTTGCCCAGGTAGGCGAATGCGCTGTTGCAGGAGATCGCCAGTGCGTTGGCCAGAGTCGTACGGTCATCGGGTCCACAGGGGGCCCCCGACCAGTTGGCCAGCGACTTCGTCGAGCCGGGCAGCGGGTAGGACGCCGGGCCTGGCAACACCGAGTCCGGCTCGTAGCCGTCGGCGAGGGCCGCGGCGGCCGTCACGAGTTTGAACGTGGAACCCGGAGGAATGGTCTGCACCAACGGGCGGTTGAGCAGAGGCTTGTCCGGGTCCGCGTCGAGTTGTTCGTAGTAGTCCTGCGCGGCCGCGGCGTCGTGAGTGGCCAGGCCGTTGGGGTCGAAGCTGGGTGACTGGACGAGTGCGAGGATGGCGCCGGTCTTGGGATCGATCGCGGTGACCGAACCGATCTGCGAACCCAGGCCGGACGCGGCCGCCTTCTGCGCGGAGGCCAACAGAGTCGTCTGCACGGCCCCGCCCTCTGGCACCCGCCCGGCGATCAACTGTTCGATCCGGTCTACGAACAACCGCGGGTCGTCGCCGGAGAGAATGTCGTTCTCCTGCCGTTCCAGGCCGGTGGCTCCGTACAGCGACGAGTAGAAGCCGGTGGCCGGCGCGTAGAGGACACCGTCGGGATACGTGCGCAGGAACTTGAACGTCTGCTTGGGGGTGGCGACCGAGCGGGCCACGGGTTTGGTGCCCACGAGGATCGGGCCGCGTTCGCGTTCGTACTCGGCCAGCACAGTGCGCTGGTTGCCGGGTTCGGCGTTGATCCGCGGTGCCAGCAGGAACTGCTGGAACGTCAGGTTGAGGGCCAGCAGCACGGCCAGGACTCCGAAGACCCAGCCGAGGCGGCGGATGGCGCGGATCATCGGTCGATCCCGACCCGGATCATCTGGGTGAGGGCCTCATCGGCACTCTGGGCGATCATCGTCGGGCGCCGGTTCCGGTCACTGATCCGCAACAGCAGAGCGATCATCATCCAGTTGCAGACCAGCGCGGACCCCCCGTACGACAGGAAGGGGGTGGTGAGCCCGGTCAGCGGGATGAGGCGGGTCACACCGCCGATCGTCACGAACACCTGCAGGGCGAACACGCTGGACAGACCGACCGCGAGCAGGGTCCCGAACGGGTCGCGACAGGCCAACCCGGTGCGCAGACCGCGTTCGACCAGGATCGCGAACAGCACGACCAGCGCCAGCATCCCGGCCAGGCCGAGTTCCTCCCCGAGTGCCGCGGAGATGAAGTCGGTCTTGGCGAAGGGGATGAACTGCGGGTAGCCCTCGCCGAGTCCGGTGCCGAACAGCCCGCCGCTGGCCAGGCCGAACAGTGCCTGCACCAGCTGGTAGCCCTCGTCGTTGGCGTACGTCCAGGGGTCCAGCCAGATCAGCACCCGCTGCCGGACGTGCCCGAACGCCAGATATCCCAGGACGGCGGCCAATGCGAACAGCCCGGCGCCGATGATCAGCCAGCTGCGGCGTTGCGTCGACACGTACAGCAGGATCACGAAGACCCCGAAGAACATCAGCGCCGTGCCCAGGTCGCGTTCGAAAGCCAGTACGCCCAGGGCGACCAGCCAGGCCACCACCAGGGGGCCGAAATCGCGGCCGCGCGGGATGCCCAACCCGAGGATGCGGCGACGGACGGTCGCCAGGGCCTCACGTTTGCGCACGAGGTACCCCGCGAAGAAGATCGTGAGCGCGATCTTGGCCAGTTCCGAGGGCTGGAACGACAACGGCCCCAGCCGGATCCACAGCCGGGCGCCGTTGATGCTGGTTCCGATCACCGGCAGCAGGGGCAGCAGCAGGAGCACGACGCCGGCCACGAGGCTGGTGAAGGTGTAGCGCTGCAGGCGGCGGTGATCGCTGACGAAGAACAGGATCAGCGTGAAGAGTGCCAGCGCGACCAGCACCCACGTGGCCTGGGCGACGGCGTCGGCGCTGGGCACCTTGCGGTCGTTGGCCTCGGCGCGCAGCTGATCGGCGATGTCCAGCCGGTGGATCATCACCAGGCCCATCAGGTTGATCATCGCGGCCACCGGGTAGAGCACGGGGTCCGCATGCGGGGCCAGCCGGCGGATCACGATGTGCCCGGCGAGCAGCACCAGGGCGGTTCCGACCAGGACTGCCACGAAATTCACCGGCAGGGTCCCCAGCGTGGCCATGTCCACGGTCGCGAAACACACCGCGCCGATCGCCCACGCCACGATCAGCAGGCCGAGTTCCGTGCGGCGGGGCTTCACGGGACCGTTCCGTCCGTCACACCGGGACAACCCTCGGTCTTCGGCTTGGTCCGGCAGGTGGTGGCCTGCTCGTCGAGGATCGCCACGATCCGGTCGGCGTCGGCGCGACTCTCGGCCGCGATCGTGGCGGTGACGAGTTCTTGGGCGTACACCGGCAGTTGCACCGTGGGGATCGCCGTCGTCTCCACCACGCTCGACAGTGGAATCGACCCGACGTTCTGCGGGATGCCGCGGAAGACCGTGACGTTGCCGTTGTCGCTGCCGACGTAGTACTGGCTGGAGACCCACCACCAGGCCCCTCCGAACAGGCCGAGGACCAGCAGACCGGCGATCGCCGCACCGACCCAGCGGCGCCGGCGCCGAGGTGCCGCGGACCTGCACCGGGGCCTGTTCGACCGGCTGCGCCGACGGTTCGAGCTGGCTGTCCTGCGGGAAGTCGACGCTGGGCAACTGTGAGCGGGTGCGGGGTTCGGCCGCCGCGCCGACCACGACCGGCCGGTTGCCGATCGGGGGCGTATCGACGTGCGCGACGTCGGCGACCACACAGGTGACGTTGTCCGGCGCGCCACGTTCGATGGCCGCCTCCACCAGTGCGGTCACGGCACCGGTCGGATCCCCGCGGCTCAACATCTCGCGGATCTGCGCATCGGCAACCACCCCGGACAGCCCATCGCTGCACAGAAGGATGCGGTCGCCGGCGTGCACCTCGCGGATACTCAGATCCGGTTCCACCGTGTTGACCCCGTCGATCGCCCGGATCAGCAGATTGCGGCGGCGATGGGTGTGCGCCTCTTCCTCGGTGATCTGGCCGGCGTCCACGAGCGTCTGCACGTAGGTGTGGTCCTTGGTCAGGCGCAGGAGTTCACCGTCACGCAGCATGTACGCCCGGGAGTCGCCCACGTGGGCGATGGAGGCGCGATCGCCCTGCCAGCAGACCACCGTGACGGTGGTGCCCATCCCCTGGAAGTCCGGGCGCTCGGCGATGATGTGGCGCATCTCGAGTTGGGCCTCATCCACCGCGTCGGCCAGTTGGGTCAGGACGTCCTCGCTGTCGGCGATCGGCAGCCCGGCGAGGATGGCCGTCACCGTCGCGCTGGCCAGTTCGCCGGCCACGTGCCCGCCCATGCCGTCGGCGACGATGAGCAGGTTGTCGCTGGCGTATCCGGAATCCTCGTTGCCTTGGCGCACGAGTCCCACGTCGCTGCGCGCCGCGTAGCGGAAGACGAGGGGCATGGGCTACTTCCGCAGCTCGATGACGGTCTGCCCCACCCGCAGCGACTGGCCCATCTGCAGCACCGTCGGTGCCGTCAGCCGGGTCTTTCCGATCCACGTCCCGTTGGTCGATCCGAGGTCCTCGGCCACCCACTGACCTTCGTGCTGGAAAAGCCGGGCATGTCGTGCCGAGGCGTATTCGTCGTCGATCACCAGAGTCGAGTCGGGTGCCCGGCCGATGGTGATCGGGGCGCTGCCCAGTGGAATCACCGTGCCGGACAGTGCACCGCTGGTGACGACCAGGTTGTTGGCCCGTTTGCGCGACACCCGGGGCTGTCGCTTGGGGCGCGGTTCCGGCTGCCGCTGCGGCATCACCGCGGCGCCCTCCGGTGGTGCCTCCAAGTCGCGGCGCAGAGCCCCGAGCGCGAACATGACGAACATCCACAAGGCGATCAGGATGCCCCAGCGCAGCAGGGTGAGGACCAATTCGCTCATGGGGCGCTCCGGAACGTGAGGTTCGTCGATCCGATCGTCACGACCGCGCCGTCGCGCAGCGGTTGTTCGGCGACGAGGGTGCCGTTGACGTAGGTGCCGTTGGTCGATCCGAGGTCGCGCAGGATGACGTCGTTGCCCACCCGGATCTCCGCGTGGTGGCGGGAAACGCCAGGGTCCTCGATCCGGATGTCCGCATCGACTCCCCGGCCGATGCGGGTGATCGGACGGTTCAATTGGTAGGTGCCCTTGGTGCCCTCGAGGCGCGGAGCGGACCCGGCGGCGGGCCCTGCGGCCGGTGCCACGTCGTGATCCACGCGGGCCTCGCTGACGATCTCGACCGTTCCCTGTGGGCGGTCCGGCGCCGGCTGCATGCTGACGGTAACGCTGCCCAGGAAGGAGTACTGCTGCTGTGCGGCGTAGTCACGGATCATCACCGCGAATTCGCCCACCAGCGCCTCGTCGTAGACACTGAGCCGATCGTAGTCCTCCTGGCTCACATGCACGGTGTACACGTTGGGGACCACGGTGCGGGCGCGACTGACCACGGCTGCGCGCGAGTCCATCTCGTTCTGCAGCGCCGCGGCGATCTCCACAGGCTGCAGTTCGGACTTGAAGGCCTTCGCGAAGGCACCGTTGACCGCACGGTCGACCCGTTGTTCGAACCGGTCCAGCAATCCCACGGCGCACCTCCGCATTCAGCGTAGTCGCTGGTGGGGTGGCGGGGGTGAAGTGCCGCGGCCGGTGGCGGTGATGGCGCCGCGCCGAGCCCGGGGGCCGCCTGGTGGGTCTGGTCGTCAACGTGACCTGGGCACCGATCTAGAAGAACACCCACTTCTTGTACGCGAAGAACCGCCCGACTGTGGCGACAGCGGTGGCGGCGGCCTTGACCAGGTTCAGCCACAGGGCGTTCGGCTCCCACAGAACCTCCGCGCCGACCACGACCGCCTCGATGAAGATCACAGCGGCGACATTGATCCCGGCGAACGCGCTGTAGGCGTGCAGCAGCGACTTGATCTGCCGATGGGCGAACGTCCATTTGTAGTTGCCGACGAATGCGAACGTCATGGAGACGAGCAGGGCCACCGCGTTGGCCGACCACACCGACCAATCCACGGCCAGCAGCGCGTTGAACAGGGCGAAGTCGATGACCACCGCAAGGACGCCTACGACGAGGAAGCCGCCGACCTCCTTGCGGGC
>CAVPGV010000016.1:0-91336 GCA_963704075.1 uncultured Actinomycetota bacterium | reverse complement strand
CTTGACCCGCTGCGGGGTGTGGACAAGTTGGGCGATTCCGACAGCCGTCCACGCGGCGAGTATCTGCCAGCTGCCCAGGATGGCTGCCCGACCGGGATCGGCTTGAAGATGACCGAAGCAACGATTCCGACTGTCCACACACACGCGCCCAAGGCAGCCCAACTGACGGGCACCAGCGGGCTTGCGCTGAGCAGGTACTGCCACGCCGCCGTCGCGATGAGAAGTGCGGAAAGGACGGTCACCAGGTCCACCGAACCCGGCAGCTGCATGAGTCCCAGCGGGGCCAATAGTCCGAGCAGCACAACCGGAAGGACCGGTTTCCAGAGGATTAGGGCAGCCAGCAGCAGCACCGCGATCGCGGCGAACGGCAGTACGACACCAGTCATGGCTGCGGCCGATACCGCTCGATGACGTCGGTAAATGCCTGCGCGACCTGCGTTTGATCCGGCATGTCGCACGCGGCTGCGCCGCCGCGGGCTCCCATGCTTGCGCGGGTGTCTTCGTCGGCCAATTCCACCAGTGCCTCGGCGAGGTACTCGGCGGTGGGGGACTGCAACGTGATACCCGCAGGACCTGTTCGAGTGCGCAGGCGACGACTGATGGGGCCTTCTTGGGCCACGACCACGGGGATACCCGCGATCATCGCCTCCGCGGCGACGATTCCGAAACCCTCCCGCGTGGGTGCACCCGGCTCGCCGGGACGAGTCAGCACCGCGACCGCGTCGACCGCGCTGAGCAGGCGCCCGGCTTCGTTGACGTGTCCGGTCATCTGGAATCGGTGACTGACTCCCAGGCCTTCGGCCATGGCTCGTAGTCTGCGAGACTCCCCGGGTGTTGAGGGATCGTCGTCACCGATCACGAGCAGATCCCACGCGTCGCACCGAGGATCCGCGAGTGCGCTGATCGCCAGGTCCACGCCCTTGTACGGAACCAGTCGGGTCAGCATGGCCAGAGTCAGGCGCGTAGTTGGATGCCAGCCGTGATCCCTGAGTACGTGGGCGGCTTCTGACGCGGTCAGCGCGTCGGGTGGTCGGGGTGGTTCGATGATCACCAGGTCGTCGCGCGAGGTTGGTTCACCGACTTCGAGGGCCGTCGCCACCACGGTGTCCGTGCGTCTGGCCAGAGCCTTGGCCAGACTGCGGTCGTAGCTGTGGTCGTGCTTGACCCACACGGTGGGGATTCTCAAGCCAGTCAGAGCAAGGGCCACGGCCAACTGTGCCTTGACGCCGTTTCCCAGCACGACATCGGGTGTGCGCGCGGTGATCAGTTTCCGCAGCCGTGGGGTTCGCCGCACAATGCCGGCCGGGGAAGCAGGCAGGGGATAGGTGATGGCCTTGACTCCTCTTTTCGTGAGCTCACCAGTCAGTGGTCCTTCTTGTAGCACTATCGCGTCGATCGACCACCCGGCACGCTGCAAGGCCCCGTCCCCGAGGATGCCGAGCAGCCACAGTTCGGCGCCGCCGCCAGCGGTCCCGAACGGTGTGACGATGAGCAGCGTCGGGCTCATCGGTGGGCCAAAGCTCGCAGTTGATAGGGGCGAGGGCGCGAGGACCAGGCTTTGCCGAGGACCGCCCGGTAGACGGGCCAGCGTTCGCGCGGCGTCCATCGGGTGTCGGTGGTGCCCACCAGGCGGATCGATTCGCGCGCCGAGGTGATCACTTCCTGGAGTTGCTCATCGTCGGAGGCAGTGAAAGCGGCCGACCAAGCCCGGGTCATCAAACTTGTCGTGCGTTTGACGTGATTGCCCACCTCGGGCCTCTTCACCCACCACAGGAAGTACGGGGATTCTTCCACGGTTTCGCGGCCGCGGATCTCCACGAGACGTTGTTCTGTTGCGCTGACTCCTGTTGCGTTGCCTGTGGGGAATCTTGTGTAGCGCTGCCAGTCAAGGGGCAGTTCTCCGAAGGATTGGTCGCTCACGTAGTAGTGGGCCGCTGCTGCAATCAGGTCCAATTGCGGACCGTGCTGCCATTGATCGTTCAGCGTTACCAATTCGCCGCACAGTCGGGCGCCCACCTCGACCAAGCAAGGTCCTTGATAATCTACGATGGCCTCCAGATGGAATGGGGAACGCCGCAGACCCGTCGCTCGCATCACATCTTCTGCATACTTCCGCAGAGCTTCGAAGACGGAATCTTCTGGTGAAACCGAATGACCAGCCACCTCAAGGTTCTGGGTGCCGTTCTCGTTGACCCGCAGGTAAGTGCCAATGCCGACGACCGTGGGTTCGCCGGCGGCATCCATCTGGCCATTTACCCAGTACTCGTCACCGCTGAGGAATTCTTCCATGAGCACTCTGCTGTCGGTGGCGCGGAAGTAATCGGCCAGCTCCGCGGGGTCAGCCGGAACGTCGAAGAAGGCGACATGAGCGTTCCCACTCCCGTCATTGGGCTTGAGAACGAAGCGGCAGAGGCCGGACTCTTGGGCGAAGGCAAGGACTTCATGAGGATTGGCTACTTCTCGGAAGCCATTGAGCCGGATTTCAGGCGCTCTCCTCCGGATCAGGGACTTAAGGGACTCTTTGTCACGGAACGCTGGCAGTACCTTCGGCTGTGCCCAGGAGACACCGAGTAACTCGGCTAGTTCAGCCATCGGACCGACCATTCCCTCCTCGTGGGGAAGTACGCCAATAACGTCGTACCGACGCAGTTGTTGAGCGATCTGCTCCACGGTCCGATCTCCGATCATCACGTGCGCCGCCACCGCCTTTGAGCGCAAGAACGGCACATGTCCTTCCTTAATGAAACGTGTTCGCCAGTGGCTGTGGAGGCAGACCGACCTGATGCCGTACCGGCTGTAGAGGGCGTCCATCAGCATCAAGGCATACGGTCGGTAGGGATCTGGCACAACAGCGACACTCATCCTTGGGTCCTCCTGGTTGATCCATATGATGTTCCGATCACCGGCTGATGATCGACCGCGCCCGTGTGATGGACTCCGGGTCGGCCATTCGCGCGACGATGTACCAGATGACGACAAATGTCAGCCCTGCGAAGAGTAGCGCGGGGATGAGCGCAAGACCCGAAATCAGCAGGGGGACCATCGCCAGGCTGGCCAACGCGGGAGGGAGTAGAGACCATTTCATACGAGGGCGACCGCCGTAGCGGCTCAACCGCCACCAAAGCAGTGTCGCTTGAGTGGTGAAGGCGGTTGCCACCGCGATGCCGGCACCAAGTGCACCGAATCTGTCCACGAGCGGCCAGACGATGATGAACTTCAGCGCCATGGTGGCCCCAGCAACAGCCGCCACCTCCCCGCTGTGGTTGCTTACCAGAAGTGCGGTCGTGAGGACACCCAGCGTCACCAGTGCCAACAAGGCCCAGGCCAGCGCAATCATGGTTGTTCGACCACCCGCGGCATACTCAGCGCCGAACAGCAGACCAAGCAGTTCACCACCGCGCAAGACCATGGCTGTGGCCAGCGGGAAGTAGAAAACCGCAGCCGTTGCGAAGAAGGCCCGAAGCACTCGGCCGAGGTCCGAAGGATGTTTGGCGTATAGCATCGCGGGCATCGCTGCGCGAATCAGCGAATCTGAGAGAAACAGACTCGTTTCCATGAGTTTGTACGCAGAGGAAAAGTATCCGACGTTGGTGTAGTTACCTCCGCGAGCCAGAGCGAGGACATCTACGCGTGTGGTCTGCATATTCATCACGTTGGCGGCGCCAGGAAGTATGGATTTCATTGTCAGAGCCTTCGTGTCCGACCAAGTGAGGTTGCGCATGTGGGGTGAGGCGCCAATGATGTGAGCCAGGATCAGCATGGCGGTCGTCCCAACCACCGTGCCCGCCAGATAGGCGGCGGCCATGCCTACGACCCCGCCACCGGCGAGGAGTACTCCGATGGCGATTGATGCGATCGCAACTCGCTGGACGATGATGTTGATCGCGGCGCCACGTTGTCTATCCAGTACGCCGGCGGCTGCTCGGACCGCACTGGAGATGTTCTCCAAGCTCATAGCAATTGCCATGAGAAGAAGCGGCACTCTGCCGGACTGTTCATCTAGTGGCCAAAGGGCAAGCGCACCGATACCGACTGCCGCGATGCCCCCCCGCAGTGCGATCGACGACGTGAGGTAGTTGGGAGTCTTCTTGGGCTGTGCGCCACCCAGTTGAATGAGTGCCATATCGAACCCGAACATCCCGAAGGAAGCCACCATCATGCCCAGGCCCATGGCCCAGGAGAACTCACCAAAGCCATCCGGCCCCAGCAATCGCGTGGCTACTGCAAACATTCCGAACGAGGCTAGTTTTCCGACTATTTCCGCGACAGCGAAGAGCGCGGCGGTCCGCGATCGGTAGCCCGCGCTACGACTTCCGGGCTCGACTGATCCAGATGGTTTTTCCACTGGCCGTCCTTTCGCATCGCGATGGCTCTGACAATAGTCGTGACGAGAGCGGCGACGCCGCCGTGCGCAGTGCCAGGATGGGTCGGTGATTGCAGCGGCCCGAATCGGCCTAGACACGTCGGTGCCGGCACTGCTGGTGCGCACCGGGGAACCGAAGTGGGACTACGGCGCGTTGGCAACCTGCCGAACGCTCGGACGCGCTGGTGTCCGCACGTTTGTGCTTGCCTACCGATCTGAGCGCGAACTCCTAGCCTCCCGATACGTCACTGCGACGGTCGGGCCGCCACTGGCCGCGGATGCCGAAGCCGCAGAATCTGTCGCCGCTCTCAACCGGGTGTCACGCGCGATCGGGTCACCGTGTGTAGTCATCGCAGGCGACGACGAGAGTGCGGTGCTCCTCGCGGAGCACGCGGACGCGTTGGACCCGCGGTTGCTTTCGTTCCCCATCTCTGCGGATCTGCCGAGGCGGTTGTCGGACAAGATTGCTCTCGGGGCGCTTGCCGCGGACACGGGCGTGGCGTACCCGCGATTTCTTGTCAGCGATGATCCTTGGGGAGTCGCACGCTTCGCTGACGAGGTCGGTTTTCCCGTTATCGTCAAGAGCCCGGCGCCATACAGTCGGCTGGAGGACGAAGCCGTGATGCACACGGACCTCGTATCGAATCCTGCGGAACTGACCACGTACGAGCAGGCAGCACGACAAGGGCACAGAATATTCGTGCAGCAGTACCTCGCCGGATCGGGCGCCGAACTGTGGTACGCAGCTGGCGTCGCCTTGCCGCACGCCGAGTGGATCGATGTGTGGACTGGTCGCAAGCTGCTGGACTACCCGCCGATGACGGGGGTTGGCGTGCTGAATCTTGCTCAAACCATGCCCGTCATCGCGAGAAGGATGCGGCAGTTGTGCGCAACGATCGGCTACACGGGACCGTTTGATTCCGACTGGGTCTACGACCCGGTCACGGGTGTGGCCACCCTCATCGACTTCAACCCGCGTCGTGGCGCGCAGTTCCGCCTGTTTCAGACGACGACCGGACTTGATGTGGTCAGGGCGTACCACCTGGGCTTGACCGACGGACCGATTCGATGGGGACGACAGATCGACGGTATCCGACACGTGGTGGAGAACCTTGCCGTGCTGCGGGGGAAGGCGGCCATACGGGCTCTGTCAGGTGAAGCGTGGTCGCAATTGCAGACGAGTTGGTGGAGTCCCGACGACCCGCGGCCCGCGTGGGTAATCGCTTCTCAGATGGCTGGCAGCGTGGCTCGACGAGTGGGCAGGCACTTCGCCCGATGATGGCTTCCGGCCACGGCGGTCACCCTGCAGCTCCTTTCGGACGGCGCGGCTGTGACCTCGACTGCCAAGATGTGACCAGATCAAACTGTGCTGCCCACACCAGTACAGATGAGGGGCGAATCGAATGGCGACGTTTGTCGTTGCGGAAGACGAGTTCTGGCAGCCTGGCTTGGACTTCGCCGCCGCCATGCGCAGGCGGGGCCACCGGATGGTTCGGCTGGTCGCCCAATCCGAAGCCCAGGTCGAAGGTGTGCGAGGACTGCGCCGATGGGCGCGCATGGCAGATCGCACTGTGGCGAACGGTGTCACGGACGCTGGGGTTCCTTCGCAAGAAGGATTGGAGGCTCTCGATGTTGAACGACCGCTGGACTGGCAGGCGACCGAATCAGTTCTGAACTGGTTGTCAGACAACGGGTACGAACAACGCCTGAGTTTCCAGCGCAGCGCACCGCTGCCAACGCACAAAGTGCAGGACAAGCGCGCGCTGACGGCATTCTTGGAGTCTGCGGGGTTCGACGTCCCGCAGACCTGGAATCGGATCGAAGATGTGCCCGTCGACGAGCCAGGTCCCTTCATGTTCAAGCTGCCGGACAGCGGGGGTGGGACGGGGATTCACAGGTGTGAGTCGCTAGCAGAGCTCGAACAGCGTGTCGTGCAATACGCGCCGATGCCCCACATGGTGCAACGCTTCTACGACGGACAACCCACAGTGGCTGCAGGCGTGGCACGGGATGGCCGAATCGTGGCGATGATGACGTATGTCAGCACGCTGAATCCGAAGAAGCCTTTCATGATGGCCTATGGGCTGACCGTCACCGACGACCGGCGAGTGTACGAGTATGCGCGCGAAGTGGTCGCAGCTTTGCGGATCACAGGGCCGTTCGCGTTGGACACCAGCCGGGACCCCTCAGGCCGGATTCTCGCGTTGGACCTCAACCTGCGGATCTGGGGTAGCTGGACAGCGTGTCAGGCGGCAGGTTTGGACGTGGTCGGGTCCTACGAGCACGCGATGGGGTTGGGGACCGCCCCCGCAGGACTTCGTGATGCGGGTGGGTCGGCGTGCGGCCATCCTGAGACGACCACCGCTGAATGTGGATTCATCGGCGCAACGTGCTCGCTGGTTTACGTCCGAGGCGGCCGAGATTCGGCGTCGGGCGGCTTGGCTGGGCTGGCCCTGGGCGCGGGCGTCGCTGTGGGATTCGGCGGCGTGGGCGGCCAAGGGCGCCTCGTTGGGCTGATTACGCGGAGTAGAGCGTCGGTATCTGCGTGAGTGCCGGCTTGGGCGTTCCGTTCGGCAGGATCAGTCCGTAGCCCGACGAGTTGTCGGTGTTGTTGTCAGCTAACTCGCGGTACCAGTACACGCGCTTGACGTAGTCCCATTCGGTCGAAACGATCTTCAGAGTCCGTGCGAGATAGGTGGCCTGAGTCGCCTGATCCACTCCGAGCTGCCAGTTTGCACTGCCTGTGGAGCCCGCACGCCAGCCGAACTCCGTGAACCACATCGGCTTGTCGTCGCCGGCTGCGATCATCGCCGCGCGGAGCGCCGGGACATGGCGCAAGCGCCAGATGGTCCCGTTATCGGGCAGGTCCGGTGAGGCGTCGCCGACGGCCATGTAGGGGTGAACGCCCATCACGTCGTAGTCTGCCTTGTGCTCCTGCTTGCAGCGCCTTCTTGATCCAGGGGACATCGACGAACTGAGTGCCGCCAAATATGACTGTCGACTGCGGATTTCCCCGACTGAGCCCGCGGTTGGCGGCCGCCAGGAGCTTGGCGTACACGGTCGCGTCCGCGCCGCGCATGAAGTCGTCGTGGTTGGGTTCGTTCCGCACCTCCCATTCCGCAACCTGCGGGAAACGACCAGCAACCTGTTCGGTAAAGACCTCCCATTTCTGTAGTTCGGAGCTGCTTGCCGGGGCACTCGGTTGTCGCTCGTTCCGGTGACCCAGCTGGGGGTCAGCCAGATCATGACCATCGGCTTCATCTTCCGGTCCGTGATCATCTTGAGAACCCGGGTGACGAAGTTCGTACCCCATGTGTCGAAAGTCGGCCCGTTGGGCTGCAGCATTGCCCACGACACATCCAACCGCACCGTGGTCACTCCGTTCGCCTTCAGCGTGTCCAGGACCATCGCCCGCTGCGAGTCGCTGTATGAGGACCACATGCCATGAAACTGGGTGCCGAACTCGGGCAGGACGCTCTGTGTCGCGGGCGTAGGCGTCGGTGCGGACACGGTCGGAGCCGGAGTCGGCGTCGCCGGTTTGGGGGTTTTGGCGCCTCTTCGTGCCCCTTGCGTACAGTGACGTGGTCGAAGGTGTGGAGACGCGGGAGAAGCCGTCTCCGCCGCCTTTGACGATCCTGTCGATGGATGCTGCTTGGGCGCTGCCCGCGGTGAGTACCGCAGCAAACCCGAACAGGATGGAGATCAGCAGTGCCTCGATCTTCCGGGTCGCCATGACGGATGGATCGGCAAGTACCCTTGCCTGCTTGAGTGCGCCCGCAATCGGTCAACCCATTGAGTGAATCGAGCAGATCGACGCGGCGCGCGATGTGAAAAGCACGGGACTTCTTGAGGGTGCGGCAGGCGCTAGTCTCGACGAGTGAGTGCAGTCGAGAATCAGTCGGTCACCGCCGCGCGCCTGTTGCGCGAGTGGCCGGCAATGCTAGGAGTTCTCGTTTTCGTGTTCGCCGGGATGTTCGTCTATATCGGATCGCT
Organism: uncultured Actinomycetota bacterium; assembly: GCA_963704075.1. Classification (GTDB taxonomy): domain Bacteria; phylum Actinomycetota; class Actinomycetes; order S36-B12; family UBA10799; genus JADKAV01. The sequence goes on along the minus strand of CAVPGV010000016.1, from coordinate 82,980 downwards.
ACCAGTCACCTATGCCTCCAACTCAGTGGTGGCTTTCCAGCCAGAGCCGAAACGGCCCGACGGTCGGGATCTCATCTCCTTGCTCGTGCAGACGTATCCGGAGTTCGTGGCGTCTCAGCAGTCCGTCGACACTGCCGCCCAGGCCGCAGGTGTGACGGCCGACGAGGTCCGCGCGGGGCTGAATGTTGAAATACCACCACTGACACTCAACATGACCATTCACACTGAACTCAGTGACCCGGAGCAGGCTCAGATTGCCAACCAATCGTTGGTCGATCAGGTGCTGGCGCGTGCCGAGACAGACCCGTATCTGGTCGCGGAAGCCATTTCGAATGCTGATCTGAATAGCGCACCGGCAGGCGTTTCCAAGACCCTGCTCTATGTAGCGGCTTTTCTGTTGTCCGCCGGTCTTGCCCTGGTAGCCGGGATTCTGGTCGTTCGTTTGCGACAGTCGCTGACTTGACGGGGGAGTAACGCACGTAACGCAGTGAGTGGGACGCCGCGCTGAGACCCCCTGCTGCGGGCCCACCGATGGCGACCGCGCCCTGGGCAGGGGAGAATAGGCTTTGAAAGGTTCACATTGGTGTAGGCGCCGAGTACCGCCACCCTTCTGGTGAATTTCCCGGAACTCTTATCAAGGAAACGTCGGGTTCCGACGATGCAGGCGTCAAGGCGGAAGTCAATCGCCCCCACTCAGGGTGCGCTCGATTGTGTTGCACCGTGACGGAAAGTGAGGCGGAAGATGGGTATCGCTACCGTTAGCGTGTCGCCACTGAGGCGTCGAATGCACCTGACCGCGCGCCGTCAGACCAGGTTGCTGGTAACCATCGACGTCGCCGCCGTGGCCGCTGTTTGGTGGCTCTGGACGCCGCCTTCGGTGGCTGTTGCGCTGCTGGGGGCGGTGTTGCTGATGATTGCCCGCTGGCGTTTGTGCCTGTACCGGGCAAGGTTCTCGCTCAGTTCTCTGGATGAACTCCCCACCGCGCTTGAGGCGATGATGATCGCGACTGGTTTGCTGGTCGCGTTCGGTATCACACCCTGGCTGCAGGTCACGGAAGCAAGTGCCTTCTGGCTCGCTTCGACTGGGGCTGTCCTGGCTCTCGCACGAGTGCCTGCGTATGTCATGGTCCGAAGCCTGCGCCGCAACGATGTCGCGCGGGAACGTCTGCTCCTGGTGGGTGGAGGCATTGTCGCCGACGCCATCGCAGAAATGGCTGAGGACAATCCCGACTACGGCCTCGACCTTGTTGGCCGAGAGCCGGACCTGTTGGATGTCGACCTGCCACAGGCTGCCTCCGACGCGCGGGCAAGCACCGTCCTCGTAGCATTCTCCCGAGCATCGGAAGCGCGGGAAGTCTTTGAGATACGTCGTGCGCTGGCAGCCGGTATAACGATCATGGCGGTGCCTCGCTACTTCGACCTGATCGGCGAATCGCGTGCCGACGACCATGTCTTCGGGGTTCCGGTGCTTCGACTGGGGGCGACGCGGCCCACGTTCGGCCTGTTGGTCAAACGCGCCCTGGATGTTGTCCTGGCCGGCCTTGCGCTATTGGTCCTGAGTCCGGTCCTGGCGGTTGCGGGCTTCTTGGTCAAACGTGAGACCGGTGGGGACCTGTTGTTTCGGCAGATCCGGATCGGTCAGCACGGGATGGCCTTCGAACTGCTGAAACTGCAGACCATGAAGCCGGTTTCCAACTCGGTCTCGGACACCCTGTGGAGTGTTCAGCCCGACAGCGCGCGTCTGGGTCGTGTGGGAGCGTTCTTGCGAAAAACCTCGATCGACGAACTACCGCAGTTGTGGAACATCGTTCGTGGGGACATGTCGTTCGTCGGACCGCGGCCGGAGCGCCCCTTCTTCGTCGAACAGTTCCAGGAGCAGTACCCTCACTACGGCGACCGGCTGCGGATGCCGGCAGGTTTGACCGGACTGGCCCAGATCCATGACCTTCGCGGGAACACCTCGATCGACGATCGAGCTCGCTTCGACAACCGCTACGAGGACCACTGGAGCCTGTGGTCGGACATCAAGATCATTCTCAAGACTGTTCCCAAGGTCTTCAAGGGCGCAGGGGAGTAGCGTCTCGGGTCAGACCCTGCACGGAATTGGGCAATGAATCCGCGGTCACTGGGACCCGCCCGCCAGCCGACACTGTCTGCGGAATCGCAGGTTCTGAGGCATCTGGCCCCAAAGCGGCGCAGAGGCTGCCGGTAGCGGCTCGAAGCGGTCCGGCCCCCTGCCGGACGGCGAGGATATACCCCCACCCGCTACACTGGGAGCACGGCTACTGAACGGACGCTCGGTGGCCGCCATGTCTTGCGTCCGCGTAGATCAAGGAACATCAATGGATACTGCCACCAAGCAGAAGATCATCGGCGAGTACGCCACGGCTGACGGCGACACCGGCAGCCCCGAGGTTCAGGTAGCTCTTCTGAGCCACCGGATCTCCCACCTCACCGAACACCTCAAAGAGCACAAGCACGATCACCACAGCCGCCGCGGACTGCTGCTGCTCGTTGGTCGTCGTCGCCGACTGCTCGACTACCTGGCCCGCACCGACATCGAGCGCTACCGTGCGCTGATCGCGCGGCTGGGTATCCGTCGATAACCTGATCGAGGGGAGTGGCTGAGGCTGCTCCCCTCGAGTCTTACCACCCCAACGGGGCCGCATTGCACGCCTCGGTCCTCGGTGGTGATGGCCCGCACTGCGGACCGTCTCGATCGAAGACCGGCGCCTGCGGCCCCCTTAAGAAAAGGAGGGCCCGTGGAGGGTTCCAACATTGAAAGCGCCGAGACCGTTCTGGACAACGGTCCGTTCGGCACCCGCACCATCCGATTCGAGACCGGGCGCCTGGCGCGCCAAGCGGCCGGTTCGGCCGTCGCCTACCTCGACGGCGACACCATGCTGCTGTCGGCGACAACCGCCGGCAAGCACCCCAAGGAGCAGTTCGACTTCTTCCCGCTGACCGTCGACGTCGAAGAGCGCATGTACGCCGCCGGGCGCATCCCCGGTTCGTTCTTCCGGCGCGAGGGGCGTCCCAGCGAGGACGCGATCCTGACCTGTCGGCTCATCGACCGGCCGCTGCGCCCGACGTTCGTCAAGGGCCTGCGCAACGAGGTCCAGGTCGTCATCACCATCCAGTCGCTCAACCCCGACCAGCCGTATGACGTGCTGGCGATCAACGCCGCGTCGATGTCGACCCAACTGTCCGGCTTGCCGTTCAGCGGACCGATCGGCGCCGTGCGTGTGGCACTCATCGGTGAGCGCTGGGTTGCGTTCCCCAGTCACTCGCAGCTCGAGGAGGCCGTGTTCGACATGGTCGTCGCCGGCCGTGTGGTCGGGGACGACGTGGCGATCATGATGGTCGAAGCGGAGGCGACCGAGTCCGCGGTGGAGTTGGTGCGCGGAGGTTCGCCGGCCCCGACCGAGACTGTCGTCTCGGAGGGTCTGGACGCGTCCAAGCCGTTCATCCGTCAGCTGTGTGAGGCGCAGTCCGACCTTGCCGCGCGTGCGGGCAAGGAGACCCGGGAGTTCCCGGTGTTCCTGGAGTTCCAGGACGACGCGTACGAGGCTGTCGAGGCAGCGACCAGCGAGAAGCTGGCGCAGGCGTTGACGATCGCCGACAAGCAGGAGCGCGAGCAGGCGCTGGACGTGATCAAGGATGAGGTCTCCGAACAGCTCGCCGAGCAGTTCGAAGGCCGCGAGAAGGAGATCGGCGCCGCTTTGCGAGCGGTCACCAAGAAGCAGATGCGCCAGCGCATCCTGCGCGATCACGTCCGTATCGACGGGCGTGGTTTGTCGGACATCCGGGCACTGTCGGCCGAGGTCGACGTGATCCCGCGGGCACACGGTTCGGCACTGTTCGAGCGCGGCGAGACCCAGATCCTGGGCGTCACGACGCTCAACATGCTGCGCATGGAACAGCAGTTGGACACGCTGAGCCCCACGAGCCGCAAGCGCTACATGCACAACTACAACTTCCCGCCCTTCTCCACCGGTGAGACCGGCCGGGTGGGAAGCCCGAAGCGCCGCGAAATCGGTCACGGAGCACTGGCCGAACGTGCGCTGGTGCCGGTGCTGCCCAGCCGGGAGGACTTCCCGTACGCGATCCGGCAGGTGTCCGAGGCCCTCGGGTCCAACGGGTCGACCTCGATGGGTTCGGTGTGTGCCTCGACGCTGTCGCTGCTCAACGCCGGTGTGCCGCTGAAGGCCCCGGTCGCAGGTATCGCGATGGGTCTGGTCTCCGACGAGGTCGACGGCCAGATGCAGTACGTCGCCCTGACTGACATCCTCGGCGCCGAGGACGCGTACGGCGACATGGACTTCAAGGTCGCCGGCACCAGCGAGTTCGTCACCGCCCTGCAACTGGACACCAAGCTCGACGGCATCCCCGCCAGCGTGCTGGCCGGTGCCCTGGAGCAGGCGCGTGATGCCCGCATGACCATCCTGGACGTCATGTCCGAGGCCATCGACGGCCCCGACGAGATGAACGCCCTGGCACCACGGGTCATCTCGATCACCGTCCCGGTGGACAAGATCGGTGCCGTGATCGGGCCGAAGGGTCAGATCATCAACCAGATCCAGGACGACACCGGCGCGGACATCACCATCGAGGACGACGGCACCATCTACATCGGTGCCTCCAACGGTGACGCCGCTGAGCAGGCACGCGCCATGATCAACGGGATCGCGAACCCGCAGATGCCCGAGATCGGCGAGCGCTACCTCGGCACGGTCGTCAAGACCACGAACTTCGGCGCGTTCGTGTCGCTGGTCCCCGGCAAGGACGGCCTGCTGCACATCACCGAGGTCAAGAAACTCGTCGGTGGCAAGCGCATCGAGAGTGTGGACGATGTCGTGAAGGTCGGCGACAAGATCCGGGTCGAGATCAAGGACATCGACGACCGCGGCAAACTGAGCCTGGCCCCGGTGCTCGACGAGGCTGAGGAGTCAGACTCCGAGTGAGCCCCCGCTCCCAGGTGGTCCTGCGCGACCCCGGGGGGATCACGGTGCACCGCACTGCGATCCCCTCGGGGCCGCGTGTTTACACCGAAGTCATTCCGGCCGTACGGTCGGTCACGCTGGGTGTGTGGGTGCCGATCGGTTCGCGCCACGAGACCCCGTCGACCGCTGGCGCCACGCATTTCCTCGAGCACCTGTTGTTCAAGGGCACCGAACGCCGGTCGGCGCTGGATATCGCCGCCGATGTGGAAAGTGTTGGCGGCGAGATCAACGCCTTCACGACCAAGGAATACACCTGCTACCACGTAAGGGTGCTCGACGAGCACCTCGATGTGGCCGTCGACGTACTCGCCGACATGCTGGGCCAGTCGTTGTTGAGGCGTTCCGACATCGAGGCCGAACGTCCGGTGGTCCTCGAGGAGATCGCGATGAGCGAGGACGACCCGCTCGACCTTGCGCGTACCGAACTCGAGGCGCTGCTGTTCGCAGGACACCCGCTGGGTACACCCGTGGCGGGCACCGTGGACAGCGTCACCGCCATGGCCGACGCCGCCATCCGGCGGCACTATCGGCGCTACTACACCCCGGACAACTATGTGATCACCGCAGTGGGCAGTGCTTCGCATCGACGCGTGATGTCCCTGGTGCGCAGGGCCTTCGGGGAGGCCCAGCAACCCGTGCGCCCACCCAAGCCGCAGAAGTCCCCGCGCGGTCCGCGACCGACCGGCTCCCACGTCTCACGGGCGTTCGAGCAGATCAATCTGTTGCGCGGGTACTCCAGCATCGCCAGAAATGATGACCGCCGCTATGCGATGGCGGTTCTGCACACCATCCTCGGCGGCGGAATGTCCAGTCGGCTGTTCCAGGAAGTGCGTGAGCGGCGGGGCCTGGCCTATACGGTCAACGCATTCCGTTCCAGCTACAGCGACGCGGGGATCTTCGGAGTGCACGCGGGCTGTGCCCCGGACAAACTCGACCAGACGCGTGAGGTCATCGACGCCGTGCTGCACGAGGTCCGCACCACGGGCATCTCCGGCGATGAGGTCGCCTCCGCGAAGAACCAGGTGAAGGGACAGATGGTCCTGGACCTCGAGGATCCGGGCATGCGCCTCATGCGGCTGGGTACCCGGGCGTTGTTCGACGAGAAGATCGTCGCGCTCAACGAAGGCCTGCTCAGAGTCGGCGCGGTAACCCCTGCGGAGGTCAGCGGGCTGGCCGAGGAGATCCTGTCCGGTCCGGCGGTCGATGTCGTCGTCGGGCCGTCCGCGTGACGATGGAGGTTCAAGAATGATCAGGGTCGGAGTGGTAGGAGCGGCCGGTCGCATGGGCCGGACGGTGTGCGAAGCCGTGGAAGCGGCCGACGACATGGAGGTGCTCGCCCGTGTCGATCTGGGGGACTCCCTGGATCTACTCGACGACTGCGATGTGGTCGTCGACTTCACCGCGCCCGACGTGGTGATGCGCACGATCGAACACTGCATCCCGCGCGGGGTCCATGTCGTCGTCGGGACCAGCGGCTTCGACAGCGAGCGTCTTGGGCAGGTCGAACGACTGCTGACGGGGTCGGACACGGGCGTTCTGGTGGCTCCCAATTTCAGCATCGGAGCGGTGCTCATGATGCGCTTCGCGGCGGTCGCCGCACCGTTCTTCGAGTCGGTGGAGATCGTCGAGATGCACCACCCGGACAAGGTCGACGCGCCCTCCGGAACAGCGGTGCGGACCGCGGAACTGATCGCGCAGGCACGCGACCGGCGGAAGTCTCCCGATGCGACTGCCACGGCGCTGCCGGGTGCCCGCGGCGCGTCGGTGGACGACGTGACTGTTCACTCGGTTCGGTTGCGCGGTTTGGTGGCGCACCAGGAAGTGCTGCTCGGCGGGGCGGGGGAGACCCTGACCATCCGCCACGACAGCCTCGACCGGGTGTCGTTCATGCCCGGTGTCCTGCTGGGGATCCGCAGTGTGGGCAGCCACCCGGGCCTGACCGTCGGGCTGGATGCCTTCCTGGATCTGGCATGACCGCCAAGCGGATCGCGCTGGTGATGGCCGGTGCGTTCGCCGTCTATGCCGTGCTGGTGGCGTGGCGGGGCTGGGACTTCATCGCCTCCGGTGAGCCGGCCGCCGTGGGCCTTGGTCTGGCCGTGCTGCTGTTGCCACTGCTGGCCGGCTGGCTGGTTTGGCGCGAAGTGCGTTTCGGATTCCGCATGCAGGAACTGGGCGCCCGCATCGAGGTGGTCGACGAGCGGTCCATGGACGACCGGATCGCTGCCGCCCAGGCCGATCCAGACGACTGGCTGGCGTGGTACTGGGTCGGCGTGGGCTACTTCGACGCGGGGGACAAGAAGCAGGCCCGCGCCGCACTGGATCACGCCTGGGATGTGCGGGACCGGTAGGTCGCCTGGCACCGCCCGCCGGCTTCCCCGCCGACCGCCGCCTCCCCGCCGCTCACCCGGCCGCCTCACCCGCCGACCCACCCGGCCGAGTGTTGCACCGTTGCTGGTTTTGGACCCACGAAACCCGCAACCGCGCAACACTCGGCAAAGAAGCGGCGGGGGCTCATCCGGACCACCCGTTGGCCTGCAGGTCATCAGCAAGCATCGCCACCACCTCGTCGACGTGGCGCATCATCGTCTTGGTCACCACGCGCACCGTCCATCCAAGTTGACTGAGCCGGTTGCGGGTTTGGGCATCCTGATGCCGCTGCTGGGGGTCATCGTGGTGCTCTCCGTCGTACTCGACATACAGGCGGAATTCAGGCCAGACCAGATCTCCGCAGCCGATCCACTCGCCCCTGTCGATGACATCCTTGTTCACAACGGGCCGAGGCAACCCTGCCAGGTGAAGGTGCACGCGCAGAATCGACTCCTGCGGCGACCTGCTTCCGGAATCGGCCATGGCAAGGGCGCGACGAAGCACAACCGCGCCCCGGGCTCCCCGGGGGACCTCCAGGTTCCCGGCGAGGCGACGGCGCAGGATCCTGTCTGTCACCGCCACCAGATCCGGCAGCTGCAGAAGCGGGCCGAGATCGAGCCAGGTGCGTGCGGCATTCGTCACCGGGAGTCCCTTGACCTGGGCTACGCGCCCTTTGATCTCCGCCGCGTGCCACGTCACTTTTGCCCTCCGGCCGCGCGACACCCCAGGCGGCACCGTGACGTGAAAGCCGCCCTGATCGGCGAGGGGCAACGGCAGGTCCAGCAGCTGTGCGGCGGTGGTGTGGGAGAAGGCCGCACCCTCGGGGATGACCAGTGCCAGCGCGCGTATGTCGTCGATCCACGCCGTCTCGGTTACCGGTGCGCGCACGCTTGTCGTCGGTGAACGGAGCCCGACGCGGCGGGTGCCAGAGTAGGTCAGACCGTTCCCGCCGCTGCGGGACACGCGAAACGGTGGCATGGCTCGATGCTGACCCAGATCTTGGCCGTCGAACGGAGCGAGGCCGATGTGTGGACAACTCCGTCCACAGCGAGTGACTCCTCCCACGGCCGACTGTTGCACGGTTGCGGGTTTTGACGCCGCGAAACCCGCAACCGCGCAACACTCGGCGGTTTCGAGCGAGCCGGTTTCGAGCTGAACTCGCGTCGTTGCTACCAGATTCCTACCGCAAGTAGCATCGGGATCATGAAGGTTTCGGTCAGTTTGACCCCGGACGATGTGGAATTCCTCGACGCTTATGCGAGTGAAGCTGGACTCCCGTCGCGCTCGGCCGCGCTGCACAAGGCAGTATCGCTTCTGCGAGCCTTGGAGCTCAGCGAGGACTACCAGGATGCCTGGGATGCCTGGGCCGGGTCCGGCGAGGGGGACCTCTGGGAGCCGACCAGCGCCGACGGACTCACCGGCTGATGCGGCGTGGCGAGATCCGAATCATCGATCTGGACCCCACTGTCGGCCAGGAAGCCAACAAGCGCCGGCCTGCGATCATCGTCAGCAACGACGGCGCGAACAATGCTGCAAGCAGACTGGGGCGCGGGGTACTGACCGTCGTGCCGCTGACCTCCAATACCGAGCGCATCTATCCATTCCAAGTGCTTCTGCCAGCCGCCTCGACGGGTCTTTCGACCGATTCAAAGGCACAAGCGGAGCAGGTCCGTGCGGTGTCCGTATCTCGGATCGGAGACGCAGTGGGTTTCGTCAGCGGCGAGTTGATGCAGCAGGTCGAGGATGCCCTTCGACTGCACCTCGGACTCTGAATTCCATGAACGACAGTCCGCAACCGGCTAGCGGGGTGGGCGCAGTCGTTTCACGAAGCCGATCGGTCCCTGCGTGAGTTCCAGCCCCTCCGCATGCTGTACGTCGCGGGTGAATCGAGCCTTGTAGCCGGCGTCGATCCCGAGGTCGACCGTGGCCAGGCCCTGTTCACACGCCCATCGAACGGCGTCCAGGGTGGCGAGCAAGCCGGGGGCGTAGCGTGCGAACTCGGGATCGAACCCGGTGTCGATGTGGTGGACCGTCTCGGCCACGCGGACGCTGAGGAGGTAGGCGATGGGGTGGCCAGCGGGCGACTCGACGTGGTTGAGCACCAACTGCAGGTCCCCGGAGTCGCGGCTCAGCAAGCGGTAGAACTCACGGTTGTCGCGGGTCGCTGTAGACCGCCCTGCCCGAGGTGCCCTGCCAGGAACGCGAGGAGACGGTACCGACGACGGCGTGGAGGTGATCCGGGGCTGGTTGGACGCAGACCTTTCGCGACAGTCCCTCCCCGGTCGCTATCATCTCCGTGCGCCTGATCTTTCGCCGGAGGTTCTTGCTCTGGCGATCGAGGAACGCCTCGTAGCCGCCCGTCAGGTCGAGGGACGCGAAATCTCGCCCCCAGAAGCGCTGGTGTCCGGGGCCCTTCATGGCGTGCAGTTGGCGGTTGGCGGGGCCGTCGATCGGCAGGAGTCCCATCTGAACCGAGGTCCAGGCTCCAGCGCCGTCGCTCAGCCATTCGCGCGTAGGTCCTCACCCAACGTTCATGGCCGTCGGATCGATCAAGGCGGACGACCAGCCCCAGTGCACATTGGTGCTGGTCCAGGTTGTCACCGGCTGCCTGGAGGACTCCAGCGGAACGGCTGCCACGAAGGCGTCCTTGTCGTGGATCAGGCAGCAGACCAAACGTGTCGCGGGTGGCCGTGACCGCCACCAACGGGACACCCAGTCGGGGTGAGCGGTCACTGACCACGGATGGCCACAGCGCTGGAACAGTCCCACGAGATCCTCGCGGGTGGCCTCGAATTGCGAGACGCTGCTCACTGGGTGGATGCTCACATGGTCCACTTGCAGCCCCTGGCGTCAACGATTCCGGTCCACCCCGATCCTATGGCGCTGGGCTGATCCAGAACCGGTACGACGAAGGGCCGCACCCCGGGTGAGGGGTGCGGCCCTTCGGCTACCTAGTGACGCTTACCTGAGGATCCAGGACTTGCGCCAGGTGTTGGGCTTCCACCGGTCTTCGAAGCCCTTCTTCGGCTTGCTCCGGACGATCACCGTGACCTTGACCTTGTCGTAGCCGCGGGTCTTGACCCGGATCTTGCCGCGCTTGGTGACCTTCGTGTCACAGAAGGCCTTCTCACCAGCGGCGGTCGATGCCAGCGGCCGGCACAGCACCACGGGCTTGAGCATCTTGCAGCTGCTCTTCTTGGTCTTGATCTTCTTGACCAGCACCCGGTTGCCGACCTTCTTCGGCTTCGGCTTGACCAGCGTCACGTCGATCGGGCAGATCTTCTTGGCACACGACTGGGCTGACCACTGCCACCGTGAAGGTGTCTTGCGCCGTGACCTTCAGGCCGTTCTTGTCCGTACCGGTCGCCGTCGCGACGTTGGTGGTCGCCACGCGTGATCGGCTGGCTGCAGGTGTAGGTCCAGGTTTCGCTGGTCTGCAGCTTGCTGTCACCGTTGGTGTCACCGGACTGGTACGTCACCGGTGCGCACTTGTCGTCGGTCACCGTCACATCGTTCAGCGTGGTGTCGCCGGTGTTGGTCACCGTGTAGGTGTAGGTGACGGTCTCACCCGGGTTGACCTGGGTGGCCGAACCGGTCTTCACGATGTTGATCCCTGGCTTCAGGATCTCGTTCGTGACCGTCACGCTGACCGTCTGGCCCTTCTCGGCGACCGTGACCTTACCGCTGGCCGGGTCGTAGACCGGGTCGGAGAACGACCAGCCCGCTGGCGGATCGGTCGGCTTGACCTCCGTCACCTGGCACTCGGTGCCGGTCGGGATGCCGTTGATGGTCTCGGACTGCCCGGCCTTCAGCGACACGGTTCCCTGCGCCTCGTCCTGGCACTTGTAGTCGATGTTGAACGCCTTGTCGTAGCCCGAGGTCTTCGGGTCGAACGACTTGGTGATCTTCAGCGACCCCAGATCGCGGGTGTTGACGATCGTGCACTCGACCCGCTGCGCCCTTCTCCAGGGTGATCTTGTCGCCGTTGTTGAGCGCGTCCTGCAGGTCGGCAGCAGTCACCTGGTCGCGGTGTCGTCGTCGGCCGGCAGGCAGACCCACTCGCCTGGCGGTGTATCCAGCCGGGACCGGTCTCCCTTGAGCGTGTACTCGGTGCCCGGCGTAGACGTTCGTCGAACGTCCCTGACCCGCCAGGGGTCGAGATGTTCTTGTCGTCGTCGGGTGCCTCGGCCTTCGCTGTCAGCGTCCAGTCGTTCGGGGTCGTTCTTCCCCTCGACCTGCTTGACCAGTTTCAGCTCGGCCAGGTCCCGCTCGTTGACGACGGTGCAGGTGACCTTCTCGTTCTTCGGCAGGTTGACGACGTCGCCGTTCTGCACGAAGGACGTGGCGCTGGTGTCCTGCCCGACGCACTCCCAGCCCAGGCTGGTGTAGTTGCCCGGTCCGGTCTCGGCCAACGTGTAGTCGGTACCGGAGTAGACGGTTTCGAACGTCCCGGACCCGCCGGGGGTCGAGATGTTCTTGTCGTCCAGCTTCGGCTCAGCCTTGGCTGTCAGGGTCCAGTCGTCAGCCTTCGACGCTCCGCCCTTGACATCCTTGACCAACTTCAGTTCCGCGGTGTTGCGGTCGTTGGTGATCTCGCAGGTGACCTTGTCACCCTTCTTCAACTTCACCGTGCCATCGGTCGCGGTGACCGGACCGTCAGCGTTCTCACACTTCCAGTCGCTGGCGGTGTAGTTGCCCGGACCGGTCTCGGAGAGGTCGTAGTTGATCCCCGAGTAGACGGTCTTGAAGGTGTCGGCGTCGCCCTTGACGGTGAAGTTCTTGTCGTTGAGCGGTGCCGCAGCGTCAGCGGACAGGTCCCAGTCTCCCGGAGCCTTGTCGCCGTTGTCACCCTTGACCTTCTTGACCAGCTTCAGCTCGGCCAGGTCGCGGTCGTTGGTGATCTCGCACAGAACCTTCTGGTTCTTCGCCACGGTCACCTTGCCGCCGGTTGAGGAGACAGGGTTGTCGTCGGCGTCCGTGCACTTCCAGTCAGACGGACTGTAGTCGCCAGGGCCGGTCTCGTTGAGTGTGTACTCCACCGCGGAGTAGACCGAGTTGAACGTTCCCTGACCACCGAGGTTGGAGAAGTTCTTGTCGTTCAGCGGGGCTGCGGCCGCGGCGGACAGCGTCCACGCGTCGGGCTGCTGGTCGCCACCGGTGACGACCTTCTTCAACTTGAGCTCACCGGTGTTGCGGTCGTTGGTGATCTCGCAGGTGACCTTGGCGTTCTTCGCCACCGTCACCTTGCCGCCGGTGACATCCACCGGGTTCTTGTCGGCGTCTGTGCACTTCCAGGTGCTGGCGGTGTAGTTGCCCGGTCCGGTCTCGGACAGGGTGTACTCGGTGCCGGCGAACACGCTGTTGAAGGTGTCGGCGTCGCCCTTGACGGTGAAGTTCTTGCCGTCGTTGGGGGCTGCGGCGTCGGCGCTGAGGTCCCAGTCTCCCGGAGCCTTGTCGCCGTTGTCGCCGGTGACCTTCTTGACGAGCTTCAGGTCGGCGGTGTCACGGGTGTTGGTGACCTCGCAGGTGACCTTCGAGCCCTTTGCGAGGCTCACCTTGTCGCCGGCCGAGGGAACCACGACGCCGGTGGAGGTCTTGCAGACCCAGTCGCCGTCCTGCGTGTAGTTGGCCGGTCCGGTCTCGGACAAGGTGTACTCGGTCCCCGCGTACACCTTCTCCAGCACGGTGATGTTGCCGGCCCGGTCGACGATGTTCTTGTTGTTCAGCGGGGCTGCTGCCTTCGCCGACAACTTCCAGTCCGCCGGGACGCTGGCGCCGCCGTCGACCTTCTTCACCACGGCCAGTTCCGCGAGGTCGCGGTCGTTGGTGATCTCGCAGGTGACCTTCTTGCCGTTCGGGACGGTCACCTTGTTGCCGTCGGTGACGGTCACCGGGTCGCCCTGGCCGTTCTCACACTTCCAGTCGCTGGCGGTGTAGTTGCCCGGTCCGGTCTCGGACAGGGTGTACACCGTCGGGCTGGCGTACACGGACTGGAAGGTGTCCGCGTCACCCTTGACGGTGAAGTTCTTGCCGTTGTCCGGGGCGGCCGCAGTGGCGGTCAGGTCCCAGTCGCCCGGCTTCTTGTCATCATTGTCGCCGGTGACCTTCTTGACCAACTTCAGTTCCGCGGTGTCGCGGGTGATGGTGTTGGTCACCTTGCCCTCGGCGGTGGCGTTCTTGGTCACCGCGACGATCCCGTTGGCCGGGTCGAAGCTGGGTGTGCCGAAGGTCCAGCCGGTCGGTGCGGTCGGCAGGGTGTCCTCGGTGATCTTGCAGTCACCGGTGGGCACGTCGCTGATCGTCTGGGACTCCCCGGCGGCCAGCTGGACGGTGCCGTCCTTGCTGGTGCCCACGCAGTCGTAGCCGATCGTGAAGTCGCCGGTGAACCCGGAGGTCTTCGGGTCGAAGATCTTGGTGATCTTCAGGCTGCCGGTGTCGCGGGTGATGGTGTTGGTCACCTTGCCCTCGGCGGTGGCGTTCTTGGTCACCGCGACGATCCCGTTGGCCGGGTCGAAGCTGGGTGTGCCGAAGGTCCAGCCGGTCGGTGCGGTCGGCAGGGTGTCCTCGGTGATCTTGCAGTCACCGGTGGGCACGTCGCTGATCGTCTGGGACTCCCCGGCGGCCAGCTGGACGGTGCCGTCCTTGCTGGTGCCCACGCAGTCGTAGCCGATCGTGAAGTCGCCGGTGAACCCGGAGGTCTTCGGGTCGAAGATCTTGGTGATCTTCAGGCTGCCGGTGTCGCGGGTGATGGTGTTGGTCACCTTGCCCTCGGCGGTGGCGTTCTTGGTCACCGCGACGATCCCGTTGGCCGGGTCGAAGCTGGGTGTGCCGAAGGTCCAGCCGTTCGGTGCGTTCGGCAGGGTGTCCTCGGTGATCTTGCAGTCACCGGTGGGCACGTCGCTGATCGTCTGGGACTCCCCGGCGGCCAGCTGGACGGTGCCGTCCTTGCTGGTGCCCACGCAGTCGTAGCCGATCGTGAAGTCGCCGGTGAACCCGGAGGTCTTCGGGTCGAAGATCTTGGTGATCTTCAGGCTGCCGGTGTCGCGGGTGATGGTGTTGGTCACCTTGCCCTCGGCGGTGGCGTTCTTGGTCACCGCGACGATCCCGTTGGCCGGGTCGAAGCTGGGTGTGCCGAAGGTCCAGCCGTTCGGTGCGTTCGGCAGGGTGTCCTCGGTGATCTTGCAGTCACCGGTGGGCACGTCGCTGATCGTCTGGGACTCCCCGGCGGCCAGCTGGACGGTGCCGTCCTTGCTGGTGCCCACGCAGTCGTAGCCGATCGTGAAGTCGCCGGTGAACCCGGAGGTCTTCGGGTCGAAGATCTTGGTGATCTTCAGGCTGCCGGTGTCGCGGGTGATGGTGTTGGTCACCTTGCCCTCGGCGGTGGCGTTCTTGGTCACCGCGACGATCCCGTTGGCCGGGTCGAAGCTGGGTGTGCCGAAGGTCCAGCCGTTCGGTGCGTTCGGCAGGGTGTCCTCGGTGATCTTGCAGTCACCGGTGGGCACGTCGCTGATCGTCTGGGACTCCCCGGCGGCCAGCTGGACGGTGCCGTCCTTGCTGGTGCCCACGCAGTCGTAGCCGATCGTGAAGTCGCCGGTGAACCCGGAGGTCTTCGGGTCGAAGATCTTGGTGATCTTCAGGCTGCCGGTGTCGCGGGTGATGGTGTTGGTCACCTTGCCCTCGGCGGTGGCGTTCTTGGTCACCGCCACCGTCTTGTTCGCCGGGTTGTACGAGGGAGTGCCCCACGTCCAGCCGGCGATGGCCGTTAGCGCCTGCTCATTGATCGTGCAGTTACCGGTGGGGACGTTGACGGTCTCGGACTGGCCGGCGGGTGAGCCATCAAGTTCGACCGTCCCATTCACGCCGTTCTGGCAGGTGTAGTCGATCTTGAACTTGAAGCCGTTGGGCAGTGTCAGTCCCGACGGCTTGTCAAAGATCTTCGTGATCTTCAGGTTGCCGGTGTCGCGGGTGATGGTGTTGGTCACCGTCCCCTCGGCGGTGGCGTTCTTGGTAACCGCCACTGTCTTGTTCGCCGGGTCGAAGCTCGGGCTGCCGAAGGTCCAGCCGTTCGGCGCGTTCGGCAGGGCGTTCTCACTCAGCACGCAGTCCCCGGTCGGGACGTCGCTGATCGTCTGGGACTCCCCGGCGGCCAGCTGGACGCTGCCGTCCTTGCTGGTGCCCACGCAGTCGTAGCCGATCGTGAAGTCCCCGGTGAACCCGGAGGTCTTCGGGTCGAAGATCTTGGTGATCTTCAGGCTGCCGCGGTCACGCGTGTTGAAGACCTCACAACTGGCCGACTCGTCGGACTTCAGCGTGACGTCAAAGTAGGCCGAATCCCCGTTCACCGTCACGGTGCCGGTCTGCGGACCCGGCGGATTCAGACCGTTGAACTCACATCTGTAGCCATTCGGTGCCGTACGTGGCGTGTATCCAGGTTTCAGGGTCTCGGTGATCCTCACCGTGCGAGCTGTGGTGTTCTTCGGTGTGTACTGGAAGGTGATGGTGCCGTCTTTCGGCGGGTTTCCAGGAACGGTGGCTGTCGTTCCCGTTGCCGTGTTGCCGGCCTGGTTCGGATTCGGTTGCTGCCAGACGAAGTCAGCGGGGTTGGTGCCAGACGTGACTGTCGCGCTGAAGTCCCACCCGTTGGCTCCGACGTAGGTGTCCTTCGTCGCATCGTCGGTCTTCTTGGTGACGGTGATGGAGCCACCACACAGAGAGGCGGCCACACGCTTGAGCGCATCCTCCAGGTCGCTGAAGTTGGATGTCACGACCACGTCGAAGTCGTTGATGGTGGCGTTGGTCGGGATGCTCGTCACCAGCGTCGGACCGGTCACCTGCTTCAAACGGTTCTGCTGGCCGGTGGTGCTCATGCCGATACCGACACCGAGCATGCGGTTGCCGGCGTTCTTGAGTTGGTTCGCGTAGACCTCGGCGGCGTTGGTGGCGGCTGTATCGGTGGCCGAACTGGTGTTGTCGGTGATTCCGACGGTGTTTGGGTCTCCGTCAGTCAGGAACACCACAAGGCCCTTGTCCGGTCCGCTTGGTGGAAGCCCATTGGCGTCGCCAACTGTGGCGCGGTAGAGGGCGGCTTCCCAGTTGGTGGTGTTTCCGACGTCGCCGTTCTTGTACGTGTTGTCGATCGCGTTGTTCAACGCATTGAGGTTGGCGCCTGACGTGATGTTTGTCCGAGTCGCGATCTGCTCCGACGTCCGTGCGAACTGAATGATGCGGGCAGAGGACCCGGTGTCGACCAGTCCGTTGAGCAGCGCCTTCGACGCGTTTCTCATGTTGGTGACCTCGGAGCCACTGATGGAGCCTGAGGCATCCATCACGAGGGTGATCGGGATGCCGCAGCCAGCCAGGTTCGGGTTCGTTGCAGGCTCCGCAGCCGCCGGCGTGGCCGTGGCCACCACCCCTGCCGTCGCCAGCCCGGCCACGACCGCCGTCGACGTGACCGCCGACAAGAGTTTCCTAAACATGGTGGTGCCTCCCGATTTCTCCCCGGTGCGCGCCGGAAACAGATGTGATTGCCGAATCAAGACAGAGATAGAGGAATGTAAAGCGCCCCGAATAGACGTGACCCACGGTTATCACCGTTTCCTCCCGGCCTGCCGATGGGCCTACCTACCATCGGCTATTTGGCTGACCCAAATGTAACGCTGCGTCGTGGTCAGTCTATATCCCTCATTCGGGCTAATTTGCGCCAGGAAACCCTAGTGGATGAGGTCCTCCAAGTCTCGTATCCACGCTGTGTAAACGACCGAATACATGGCGTGGCATTCACCCACGCCTGACCCGGTGGTCACGCTCCGTGAACACCCACGGCGAAGGGCCGCACCCCGGGTGTGGGGTGCGGCCCTTCGGCTACCTTGTGGCGTTTACCTGAGGATCCAGGACTTGCGCCAGGTGTTGGGCTTGCACCTGTCTTCGAAGCCCTTCTTCGGCTTGCTCCGGACGATCACCGTGACCTTGACCTTGTCGTAGCCGCGGGTCTTGACCCGGATCTTGCCGCGCTTGGTGACCTTCGTGTTGCAGAAGGCCTTCTCACCAGCGGCGGTCGATGCCAGCGGCCGGCACAGCACCACGGGCTTGAGGATCTTGCAGCTGGACTTCTTGGTCTTGATCTTCTTGACCAGCACCCGGTTGCCGACCTTCTTCGGCTTCGGCTTGACCAGGGTGACCTTGATCGGGCAGATCTTCTTGTTCACCACTGGGCTGACCACGGCCACCGTGAAGGTGTCTTGCGCCGTGACCTTGAGGCCGTTCTTGTCCGTTCCCGTCGAGGTTGCGACGTTGGTGGTCGCCACCGAGATCGGCTGGCTGCAGGTGTACGTCCAGGTCTCGCTGGTCTGCAGCTTGCCGTCACCGTTGGTGTCACCGGACTGGTATGTCACCGGTGCACACTTGTCGTCGGTCACCGTCACATCATTCAGCGTGGTGTCGCCGGTGTTGGTCACCGTGTAGGTGTAGGTGACGGTCTCACCCGGGTTGACCTGGGTGGCCGAACCGGTCTTCACGATGTTGATCCCTGGCTTCAGGATCTCGTTCGTGACCGTCACGCTGACCGTCTGACCCTTCTCGGCGACTGTGACCTTGCCGCTGGCCGGGTCGTAGACCGGGTCGGAGAACGACCAGCCCGCTGGCGGATCGGTCGGCTTGACCTCCGTCACCTGGCACTCGGTGCCGGTGGGGATGCCGTTGATGGTCTCGGACTGTCCGGCCTTCAGCGACACGGTCCCCTGGGCCTCGTCCTGGCACTTGTAGTCGATGTTGAACGCCTTGTCGTAGCCCGATGTCTTCGGGTCGAACGACTTGGTGATCTTCAGGGACCCGAGATCGCGGATGTTCACGATCGTGCACTCAATTTTCGCGCCCTTCTCCAACGTGATCTTGTCGCCGTTGTTCAGCGCGTCCTGCAGGTTGGCTGCAGTCACCTGGTCCGGGACGTCGTTGGCGGGCAGGCACACCCACTCGCCGGCGGTGTACCCGGCCGGGCCGGACTCCGCCAAGGTGTACTCGGTGCCCGCGTAGACCTCCTCGAACGTCCCCGACCCACCTGGGGTCGAGATGTTCTTGTCGTTGTCGGGTGCCTCGGCCTTCGCTGTCAGCGTCCAGTCGTCGGGGTTGTTCTTCCCCTCGACCTGCTTGACCAGTTTCAGCTCGGCCAGATCCCGCTCGTTGACCACGGTGCAGGTGACCTTCTCACCCTTCTGCGAGTTTGACGACGTCGCCCTGCTGCACGAAGGACGTGGCGCTGGTGTCCTGCCCGACGCACTCCCAGCCCAGGCTGGTGTAGTTGCCCGGTCCGGTCTCGGCCAACGTGTAGTCGGTACCGGAGTAGACGGTTTCGAACGTCCCGGACCCACCTGGGGTCGAGATGTTCTTGTCGTCCAGCTTCGGCTCAGCCTTGGCCGTCAGGGTCCAGTCGTCAGCCTTCGACGCTCCGCCCTTGACATCCTTGACCAACTTCAGTTCCGCGGTGTTGCGGTCGTTGGTGATCTCACACGTGACCTTGTCACCCTTCTTCAACTTCACCGTGCCATCGGTCGCGGTGACCGGACCGTCAGCGTTCTCACACTTCCAGTCGCTGGCGGTGTAGTTGCCCGGACCGGTCTCGGAGAGGTCGTAGTTGATCCCCGAGTAGACGGTCTTGAAGGTGTCGGCGTCGCCCTTGACGGTGAAGTTCTTGTCGTTGAGCGGTGCCGCAGCGTCAGCGGACAGGTCCCAGTCTCCCGGAGCCTTGTCGCCGTTGTCACCCTTGACCTTCTTGACCAGCTTCAACTCGGCCAGGTCGCGGTCGTTGGTGATCTCGCACAGAACCTTCTGGTTCTTCGCCACGGTCACCTTGCCGCCGGTTGAGGAGACAGGGTTGTCGTCGGCGTCCGTGCACTTCCAGTCAGACGGACTGTAGTCGCCAGGGCCGGTCTCGTTGAGTGTGTACTCCACCGCGGAGTAGACCGACTCGAACGTTCCCTGACCACCGAGGTTGGAGAAGTTCTTGTCGTTCAGCGGGGCTGCGGCCGCGGCGGACAGCGTCCACGCGTCGGGCTGCTGGTCGCCACCGGTGACGACCTTCTTCAACTTGAGCTCACCGGTGTTGCGGTCGTTGGTGATCTCACAGGTGACCTTGGCGTTCTTCGTCACCGTCACCTTGTTGCCGCCGCTGACATCCACCGGGTTCTTGTCGGCGTCGGTGCACTTCCAGTCGCTGGCGGTGTAGTTGCCCGGTCCGGTCTCGGACAGGGTGTACTGGACTTCGGTGTAAACCTCGTTGAAGCCAGTGTTGTCACCGTCGACGGTGAAGTTCTTGCCGGCCCACGGTGCCGCAGCCTCAGCAGTCAACTTCCACTCCTCAGGTCCGTTGGCACCATTGTCACCGGTGACCGTCTTGAACAACTTCAGTTCTCCGGTGTCGCGGCTGATGGCGTTGGTGACCTTGGCCTCGTTGGTCTGGTTCTTCTTGACCTCGACGGTCTTGGGTGCGTAGACCGGGGTGGCCCAGGTCCAGCCGGGCTGGGCGGTCAGCGCCTGCTCGGTGATCTCGCAGTCACCGGTGGGCACGTTGGCCACAGTCTTGGACTGGCCCGGAGCGGCAGCACCATCGAAGCTGAGGGTGCCTTCCACCCCGCCCTGGCACTTGTAGTCGACCTTGAAGAAGTCAGCCGGCAGGCTCAGCCCGGCAGGCTTCTCGAACACCTTGGTCACCTTCAACGTGCCGGTGTCGCGGCTGATGGCGTTGGTGACCTTGGCCTCGTTGGTCTGGTTCTTCTTGACCTCGACGGTCTTGGGTGCGTAGACCGGGGTGGCCCAGGTCCAGCCGGGCTGGGCGGTCAGCGCCTGCTCGGTGATCTCGCAGTCACCGGTGGGCACGTTGGCCACGGTCTTGGACTGGCCCGGAGCGGCAGCACCATCGAAGCTGAGGGTGCCTTCCACCCCGCCCTGGCACTTGTAGTCGACCTTGAAGAAGTCAGCCGGCAGGCTCAGCCCGGCAGGCTTCTCGAACACCTTGGTCACCTTCAACGTGCCGGTGTCGCGGCTGATGGCGTTGGTGACCTTGGCCTCGTTGGTCTGGTTCTTCTTGACCTCGACGGTCTTGGGTGCGTAGACCGGGGTGGCCCAGGTCCAGCCGGGCTGGGCGGTCAGCGCCTGCTCGGTGATCTCGCAGTCACCGGTGGGCACGTTGGCCACGGTCTTGGACTGGCCCGGAGCGGCAGCACCATCGAAGCTGAGGGTGCCTTCCACCCCGCCCTGGCACTTGTAGTCGACCTTGAAGAAGTCAGCCGGCAGGCTCAGCCCGGCAGGCTTCTCGAACACCTTGGTCACCTTCAACGTGCCGGTGTCGCGGCTGATGGCGTTGGTGACCTTGGCCTCGTTGGTCTGGTTCTTCTTGACCTCGACGGTCTTGGGTGCGTAGACCGGGGTGGCCCAGGTCCAGCCGGGCTGGGCGGTCAGCGCCTGCTCGGTGATCTCGCAGTCACCGGTGGGCACGTTGGCCACGGTCTTGGACTGGCCCGGAGCGGCAGCACCATCGAAGCTGAGGGTGCCTTCCACCCCGCCCTGGCACTTGTAGTCGACCTTGAAGAAGTCAGCCGGCAGGCTCAGCCCGGCAGGCTTCTCGAACACCTTGGTCACCTTCAACGTGCCGGTGTCGCGGCTGTTGGTGATCGTGCACCGGGTCTGGGTGCCCGCGGGGACCACGATCTGGTCCTGGTCATTCGGGATTACATCGTTTGTGCACTCCCAATCGCCGTCACGGCTGTAGTCGGCCGGACCCGTCTCCGACAGTTGGTATGTGACGCCGCCCGCAATTGGGTCGAACGTCGTGTAGTTGCCCGCGCGGTCGTACGGTGGCGCGCCAGGGGCGCCCACAGGCGTGGCCTTCAATTGGAACTGCGACGGTGTCGCTGACCCACTCGACACATCCTTCTTCAGATTCAGTTTGGTCAGGGTGTTCTTGGCCTCACACGCAATGGTGTCGCCCGGAGTGGCCTGGCCGATGTTCCAATTGCCGTTGGCATCGGCTGTGACTTCGAACGGACTACCAGGAGTCCCGCCTAGCGGTGTAGCGGTACACACCAACTTGGCATTGCGTTCCCAGCCACTCTGCAGGGTTTCCTTCACCACGACGGGGTTTGTGTTCCACAAGCCCTTCGGTTTCCACTGGAAGGTCGCAACCCCTGAAGCGTCTGTCTGAACGGAGCGCGTGCTGGGCACGTTCTTCGAGATCGCGGTTGGGGCGGTGTTGGGAGTAACCCAGTTGCCTGCAGCGTCGGGGATCGTCACGGTCGTGTCGAAAGTCCACTTGTTCGTCGCGTCAGCGTTAACGAAGCCGTCGGTGTCTGGCGTGTCGATCTTCTTCGTGATCTTGACGGTGGATCCGCACAGGTCCGCAGCGATCTGCTCAAGATCAGCCTTGAGTTTGTCGTAACTCGTGGTCGTCGTGTATCCGGCGTTCGCGAAGTTGGTCGGCGGGCCGGGGTTGTAGAGCACATCGTTCGTGACCGCTTTGATCGGGTTCGGGGTGATGTTGCTGCCCACCGCGATGCCGAACATCTTGGTGAGCTTGCCCTTCATGATGTTGGCCTGGGTGATCGCAGGGTCAACCGCTGCCTTGGCGCCGTCAGAGTACTGACCTGGCGTACTGCTGTTCGTGGTGTTGGGGTTGCCGTCCGTGATGAACACCATCAGGTCGGGGTTCCAGGATGCGCTGTAGAAGTTGTTCATCTTCAGCAGGCCGTCTTCCCAGTTCGTCCACCCGTTGGACGAGAGGCCGGAGTAACTCGCCTGGATCGTGGGCAGGTTTGCCGTGGTCAGGGCCGTCGGAGCGAGATTCGAACCTCCAGCACCGGGACTGCTGGTGGAGAAACTAGTGACTGCAACCGTCGATCCGGTGTCAACGAGTGCTTCTGTGAACGCGTTTGCGGCCAACTTCAGATTGGTGATCCCGGTTCCGCCAATCGATCCGGACGAGTCGAGTACCAGTCCGAAGTCGAGCCCACACTGACCGGTGAGAGTGGGATTCCCGAGCGACTGCTTGTAGTCGCCGATGGTGAACGGGGGGGTCGGCGTGTTCGCCGCAGCCGGCGCCGCTGTGGCCACCGCTCCCGCCGTCACCAACCCGGCCACGACCGCCGTCGACGTCAGACTCGCCGACAAGGCTTCCTAAACATGGTGGTGCCTCCCGATTTCTCCCCGGTTCGCGCCGGAAACAGATGTGATTGCTGGATCAAGACAGAGATAGAGGAATGTAAAGCGCCCCGAATAGACGTGACCCACGGTTATCACCGCTTTCCTCCCGGCCTGCCGATGGGCCTACCTGCCATCGGCTATTTGGCTGACCCAAATGTAACGCTGCGTGTGGCCACTATATATCCCTCATTCGGGCTAATTTGCGCCAGGAAACCCTAGTGGATAAGGTCCTCCAAGTCTCGTATCCACGCTGTGTAAACGACCGAATACATGGCGTGGCATTCACCCACGCCTGACCCGGTGGTCACGCTCCGTGAACACCCACGACGAAGGGCCGCACCCTTTTCGAGTGCGGCCCTTCGCGTCGGCTGGTTACCTGAGGATCCAGGACTTGCGCCAGGTGTTGGGCTTCCACGTGTCCTTGAAGCCCTTCTTCGGCTTGGCCCGGACGATCACCGTGACCTTGACCTTGTCGTAGCCGCGGGTCTTGACCCGGATCTTGCCCTTCTTGGTGACCTTCGTGTTACAGAAGGCCTTCTCGCCGGCCGCCGAGCTCTTCAGAGGCCGGCAGAGCACCACGGGCTTGAGGATCTTGCAGCTGGACTTCTTGGTCTTGATCTTCTTGACCAGCACCCGGTTGCCGACCTTCTTCGGCTTCGGCTTCACCAGTGTGACCGTGATCGGGCAGACCTTCTTGGACACCACGGGGGAGACCTGCGCAACCGAGTTGACGACCGTGACCCCTACCGCCTGGCCTTTGGTGGTGACAGTCGCCTGACCATTGGCCGGGCTGTACGTCGGCGGGTTGAAGGTCCAGCCCGTCGGGTTCGGCGGCAACGCCGGCTCGACAACCGTGCAGACCGTGCCGGTCGGCAGGCCGGTGATGGTCTGCGACTGCCCGGCGCCCAGCGCAACCGTGCCGTTCTTCACCGGATCGGCACCATCCACACAGGTGTAGTTGATGTCGAACGTTCCGCTGTAGCCGGAGGATTGCGGGTTGAACTCTTTCGTGATTGTCAGCGAGCCCAGGTCGCGGGTGTTGACGATCGTGCACGTCACCTTCTCGCCACGCTTGAGCGTGACCTTGTCGCCGCTGTTCACCTGCCCGTCGACCGCGGACGGAACGGGGTCCTCACCTGCGGGCAGGCACACCCAGTCGCTGGGGGAGTACCCGCCGGGACCGGACTCACCGAGGGTGTACTCGCTGCCGGACCAGACGGTCGTGAAGTCACCTGAGCCACCTGGGTTCTGGACGTTGGGAGCCCCGTTCGGCCCGGTCGCGGTCAGCGTCCACTCGTTGGGGTTGTTCTTCCCCTCGACCTGCTTGACGAGCTTCAACTCAGCCGTGTTCCGCTTGTTGACGATCGTGCACGTGACGCGATCGCCCTTGCCCAGCGCGATCTGGTTGCCGTCCTGCTCCAACGAGGCCTTGGCGCGATCGACGTTCTCGTTGACGCACTCCCAGCCGAGGCCGCTGTAGTTGCCGGGCCCGTCCTCGCCGAGGGTGTAGAGAGTGTTCGTGTACACCTTCTCGAAGTCACCCGATCCACCGGAGTTGGAGAAGTTGCGGTCGTTCAGAGGAGCTTCCGCCTCAGCCGACAGCGTCCAGTCGTCGGGCACTGCCGTGCCGCCATCGACCTGCTTCACCAACTTCAGCTCTGCGAGGTCTCGGCTGTTCGTGACAGTGCAGGTCACTTCAGCGTTTCTGTCCAGCGTGACTTTGTTGCCCGAACCCACGATCTGGTCCTGAGCGTCCTTGCAGACCCACATGCCGACCTGGCTGTAGTTCGGCGGACCGCTCTCGGACAGCGTGTACTCGGTGCCGGCGTAGACGGTCGCCAGGCTGGTGTCGTTGCCTGGCCGATCCACTATGTCCTTGTCACCGGGCGACCCTGTGGCAGACAACTTGAAGTCCGCCTTGGTGGCGTCGCCACCCTCGACCTGCTTCACCAGCGCCAGTTTCGCCAGGTTGCGCTCGTTGAACACATCGCAGCTGGCGGATTCGTCCGATTTGAGCTCGATTTCGAAGTACGCCTTGGTGCCATCGCGCATCAGGGAGCCTTCCACGGGCTCAGCGGGTGGGTTGAGGCCGTTGATGCTGCAGCGGTAGCCCAGAGGATTCCTGGGGGTGAAGTTGGCTTGGTCGCCCGTGAGGTCCTCGGTGATGCGCACCGTCCGGGTGGTCGTGTCCTTGGGCCTGTACTGGAAGGTGACGACTCCCTCAGTGGTCGGTGGGGGTCCGGGATCAGTGGTCGTAGCGGTGGTACCCGAAACGGTGTCACCGGTAGCGCCTGAGGGCTGAAGCCAGGTGTAGTCGCCAGGTGCCTCACCCGGTGTCACCTGCATGGTGAACGGCCAATTGCCCTGAGGTTCGAAACTGCCGGAAGTGTCGGTCTGTTTGGTCACGGACACCGTTCCGCCGCACAACGCCACAGCCACGCGCTTCAACGCGGCGGACAGGTCGTCGAAGTTGTTGGTGACGACCGCGTCGAAGTCGTTGATGGTCGCGTTAGCCGGAATGCTGGTCACCAAGTTCGGGCCGGTGACCTGCTTCAGGCGGTCCTGCTGGCCCGTATTGGACAGGCCGATCCCGACGCCCAGCATCCGGTTGCCAGCGGTCTTCAACTGATTGGCGTACACCTCCGCGGCATTGGTCGCCGCAGTGGCTGTCGCCCCGCTGGTGCCGCTGCCATCGACCCCGCCGACCGTGTTGGGGTCACCATCGGTGAGGAAGACGACCAGGCCCTTGTTGCCGGGGATTGGTTCGTCGAACGTTCGCCAAAGCGGCGACTCCCAGTTCGTCGTGGTACCAAGCCCGCCGGACTTGTACGAGTCGATCGCCGTATTCAGTTGGGTCAGTCCGGCCCCTGCGACGTCTCTTCGTGAGATGAGTTGCTTCGACGTCTGTGCGAACTCCACAATGCGTGCGGTCGAACCGGTGTCCTCCAAGCCGGCCAGGAAGGCCTTGGATGCCGCGCGCATGGCGGTGATCTCGTCGCCGCTGATCGACCCGGACGCGTCCATGACGAGCGTGATGGGGATACCGCAGCCCACCAGATTGGGGTTTGGGGCGACAGTCGCGGACGCCGGCGCCGCGGCGACCATCACGCCCGCGCTCGCCAGTCCCGCGGCTACTGCTGTCGACGTGACCGCCGACAGAACCTTCCTCAGCATGATGCCTCCCGACAACGTTTCGGTGTGCCGTCAAGGGATGGGGTCGGCATCTGCAGTGCCCGAACGGTTCGCGTATGGCGCGGACGTAGCACTGCGGCCTCCCTCGACTCGCCTCGATGATCGAGACAACGATCTGCCGGGGGCATCTCTGCAACAGTGGGCGAGAGTCACACTCAGTAGTCACAAGGAGCGTCTCGCCCCCCGTTTGACTGATATGCACTCGACGTACTGGCGGGTTCACGGTAAGCCTGCGTAAGGCAATCCTTACATCGGTCATAAGGGCCGGTATAAATGTCCCAGAGCACGATTCGTGGGGCCCGAGCCGTGAATCGTCCGTTATACGGGTCTCACAGGGCCTTCTAGCGGGGCTCCTCGGTGCTCATCGCGTCCCACGTCTCGGACACGGCCGCTTCTGCCGCCTCACGCCGCGCGTCGACCATGGTCACTCTCAGTCGCGTCTCGGCGGCCTCGGCCGCAGTGAGTGCACCCTCCGCCTGTCGCGCCCACAGCACCTCCACGGCCAGCGCCGGCGTCCCGTCGACGGGCTCGGCGAGGCCTGGATCGCGGTCGATCGCGTCCTTCAGCAACGGCGCCTCGCTGCCGAATCGACGGATCAAGCGGTCGCGGCTGCGGCTGTCGCCCGGCGCTCCCACCAGTGTGATGCCGGCAGTCGGGCACGGTCGATCGCTGATCAGGTCGACGGCGTCCTCGGCCATCTTCCGGTAGGTGGTGAGCTTGCCGCCGGTGACCGCGATGACGTTGTTCGGCTGTCGGGCGATCAGGTGTCGGCGGGAGATGTCGGCGGTCTTGGCATGGGCGTCGCTGACCAGCGGCCGAAGCCCGCTGTACGTGCCGATGACATCGGCTTCGCGCAGCGGGATCGCCAGCGCCGCGGAGATCCGTTCGCGCAACCAGTCGAGCTCATCGTCGGTCGGTTCCGGGGGATCCGGCTGCAGCGAATCCGTCGGCAGGTCGGTCAGTCCGACGTAGGTGATGCCCTCGGGTTCGGGGATCGCGAACACGAACCGCCCGAACTCCTCTGGGATGGCCACGGTCATGCAGGCGGTCGGATTGCCGAGGCGTTCGGACTTGACGACCAGGTGTGTGCCCCGGCTCGGGCTCAACGTGATCTCGGGATTGAGTTCCTGGGTCCACACGCCGGTGCACGTGATGATGTGTTCGGCGGTGATCGTGAACTCGCCGTCCTCGTCGCGCAAGGTGGCATGGCCGTCGCCGAGGCTGATGGCGTCGACGTGGGTGAGGATGTCGGCGCCGTACGCCGCGGCGGTGCGTGCCACGGCCACCACGAGCCGGGCGTCGTCCTCCACCTGGCCGTCCCAGCCGACGATGCCGCCCTTGAGTCCGTCGGGACGCAGCGCGGGGCACATGTTGAGTGCGGTGCTGGCGTTCACGAACCGTGCCCGGGGCAGAACGTCGCGTTTCGTGCCGGACAACTTGCGCAGCACGTCGCCGGCGACCAGACCCGCGTAGCTGACGTACGGGTCGACGCCGCCGTAGTTGGGGATCAGGGTCGGCAGGGCGCGGATCAGGTGCGGCGCGATCTTCGTGATCAGCAGGTGGCGCTCCTTGGCGCTCTCCAGGGCCACGTCGATGTGACCGGTGGCCAGGTACCGCAGCCCGCCGTGGATGAGTTTGCTGCTCCAGCGGCTGGTCCCGTGGGCCAGGTCGTGGCGTTCGACGAGGGTGACCTGCATGCCGCGTGCGGCCGCGTCCAGTGCGACGCCGACACCGGTGATGCCACCGCCGACCACGAGGACCTCCGTGGTGCCGGTGTCGCGCAGTCGGCGCAGGCCGGCCGAACGCCGGTCGGCGTTGAGCAGGCTGCTGGGGTCACCGGGGCGGATCATGAGAGATATCCCTTCACGAGCAGACGCAGTTCGGCGTCTGTGCCACCGATCTGGTGGGCGAAAACGAATGTCTGGGCGACCAGCACGAGGGTCAGCGACATGGCGTCCGGGTTGCCCTCGCGGACACTCCCGTCGCCGGTGCCGGGCTGACCCTCCACGATCAGCCGGTGCAGGACGCGCGCGGGCCAGGCGCTGGGTCGCGCCGAGCCGCCCGGTGATCCACTCGGTCAGTTCCTCCGGCTCGTGGCGGATGACCGCCTGCATGAGGGGGTGGTCGTTGATCCGGCTCACCGATGTGACGACCACCTCCACGATCCGGTCGCGCTGGGTCGGAGCCTCCAGCGTCATGGTCCGCGTCGACGATGCCGCCCAGGTCGCGGTTGAACAACGCGGCGATGATCGCGTGGCGGTCGGGGAACTTGCGGTACACGGTCATCCTCGACACCCCGGCGGTCTCGGCGATCGCGGAGATGTTGGCTGCGGCCGGACCGCCGTCGATGATGAGGGCGCTGGCAGCGTCGAGGATCCGAGAGCTCGACTCATCGACCATTGGCTGTGACACCATGAGTGTTAGTGTAACAAGGACGAGTGGAGGTCACATGGCAGTGTCGACGGAATCGATCCAGCGCT
The DNA here is from genome assembly GCA_963704075.1 of uncultured Actinomycetota bacterium. GTDB lineage: Bacteria > Actinomycetota > Actinomycetes > S36-B12 > UBA10799 > JADKAV01. The sequence goes on along the minus strand of CAVPGV010000016.1, from coordinate 54,752 downwards.
GGGGCGAGGGTGGTCACGGGATCCCGACCAGCCTCCAGGAGTTCCTCGACGACCGCGGAATGGGGTCGGTCCAGCCGCGTCCGGCCGTCGATCTCCAACTGGTGGCCGTGCGTGCTTCCCGGATTCCCGCCGACGAGCTCGGTGCATTGACCGGTCTCTACGACGACCTGACGCGCCTGCGGTGCTCGGGCGGCTTCTCCTTCATCGACTTGTGCAATCGCCGCTGGCCCGGGCGGGAGTTGCCGGTCGTGGACGTGGTCCTGTTGCCCCACGATCATGACGAGGTGCGCGCGATCCTGGATCTGGCGGCGGGCAAGCAGTGGGCGGTGGTGCCGTTCGGCGGCGGGACCAGCGTGGTCGACGGCGTGGACGTGACCGACCGGCTGACCGTGGGTGTGGCCTTCTGGCTGATGAATACGGTGCGACCATCTTGATCCGGAGTCCGGTGAGGTGCTGGTGCAAGCGGGCATCACCGGCCCGGAACTGGAGCGGTGGCTGCAGGCACGCGGCTTCACGTGGGGTCATCTGCCGCAGTCGTGGGAGCGCGCGACGGTCGGTGGCTATGCGGCGACCCGGTCGTCCGGCCAGGCGTCCACGGGGTACGGGCGCGCGGACGCCACGGTGACAAAGCTGCGAGTGGCGACCCCCCGCGGGGACTTCGTGCTCGGCAAGGCGCCCGCGACGGCCGCCGGCCCCGATCTGAAACAGGTCTTCCTGGGTAGCGAGGGGTCGTTCGGCATCATCACCGAGGTCGGGCTGCGGGTACGGCCGCTGCCGGAGAAGAAGGTGTACGAGGGGATGCTGTTTCCCACATTCGACGCCGGTGTGCGGGCGTTCCGGCAACTGGCTCAGGACCGGGTCAACGCCGACGTGATGCGCTTGTCGGATGCCGACGAAAGTGCCGTGAACCTGGCGGGCAGCGGGCTGTCGGGGCTGAAGAAGCAGGCCTTCGACCGATACACGGCCTTGCGCAAGGTCGACGGCGGGTGTCTGGCGATCCTCGGGTGGGAGGGCCCGAAGGACGTGGTCACCGCTCGGCGGGGCCACGCGCACAAGGTGTTCCGCCGGTTCGGTGGCGTGGGGTTGGGCAGCAGCGTCGGGCGGTCCTGGGAGAAGAGTCGGTTCGCGGGGCCCTACCTGCGTGACGATCTGCTCGACGCCGGCTATCTGGTGGAAACCCTCGAGACGGCCAACGAGTGGTCGCAGTTGAAGGCGACCTACGTCGCGGTGCACGCCGCACTGCGCGAGGCGCTGGGGGTGTGCTTGATCGGCACCCACCTATCGCATATCTATCCCACCGGAGCCAGCCTCTACTTCACCGTGATCGCGCCGCTGGCCGATGATCCGGTCGCGCAGTGGAAGGCGGCGAAGGTGGCCGCGACCGACGCGCTGGTCGCCACCGATGCCACGATCACCCATCACCACTCGGTGGGCCGCGACCACGCGCCGTGGCTTTCCGCGGAGATCGGGGAGTCGGGGGTGGAGTTGCTGCAGGTGATCAAGGCGCATCTGGATCCCGATGGCGTTGATGAACCCCGGGGTGTCTGGGGCTGGGGTAGGGCGCGCGGGCCACGTCCTGAGTCCGTCGCGGCGGGGCGGAGCAGCGCGCGGGGACTTTGGTCAGATCCGGTCACTGGGTGACCACATATGTCCAAAGTCGTCCGTGGCCGACGGGCGCGCGGGGACTTTGGTCAGATCCGGTCACTGGGTGACCACATACGTCCAAAGTCGTCCGTGACCGAGCACTAAGTACGCTCGAACCATGCCTCTGCAACTTCTCCCCGCAGTCGACGTCGCCAACGGTCAAGCCGTGCGCCTGGTCCAGGGCGAGGCGGGCACCGAGACCGACTACGGCGACCCGCTGACCGCGGCCCGGACCTGGCAGGAGCAAGGGGCGGACTGGATCCACCTCGTCGACCTCGACGCAGCGTTCGGCCGGGGGAGCAACGCAGAGCTGCTGGCGCGCGTCGTCGGCGAACTCGATGTCGATGTCGAACTGAGCGGCGGGATCCGCGACGACGCATCGCTGCACGCGGCGCTGGCGACCGGATGCCGGCGGGTGAACATCGGAACCGCTGCCTTGGAACAGCCCGAGTGGTGCGCGCAGGTCATCGCCGACCACGGGGACCGGGTCGCGATCGGCCTCGACGTCCGGGGCACAACGCTGGCTGCCCGGGGCTGGACCGAAGAAGGCGGCGAACTGTTCGAAACCCTCGCCCGGCTTGACTCGGAAGGGTGCGCTCGTTACGTCGTCACCGATGTTCGCCGCGACGGCACTCTCACCGGCCCCAACCTCGACTTGCTGCGCGACGTCTGTGCTGCCACGGATCGGCCGGTGATCGCGTCGGGCGGGGTGTCTGCGCTGGTCGACCTGACCGCGATCGCCCAGATCGCCGGGGTGGAGGGTGCGATCGTCGGCAAGGCGCTTTATGCCGGCGCCTTCACCCTGCCCGAAGCGCTGGCGGCCGTGCGATGAGTCTGGCGGTGCGGGTCATCCCGTGTCTGGACGTGGACGCCGGCCGGGTCGTGAAGGGTGTGAACTTTGAGGGCCTGCGCGACGCCGGCGATCCTGTCGAACTGGCCACTCGGTACAACGCCGAGGGCGCCGACGAGCTCATCTTCCTGGACATCACAGCGAGTTCCAGCGGTCGGGCGACCATGCTCGACGTGGTGCGGCGCACCGCCGACGCGGTGTTCATCCCGCTGACTGTGGGGGGCGGCGTGCGCAAGGTCGACGACTTCGACGCGTTGCTGCGCGCGGGGGCCGACAAGGTTGGGGTCAACACCGGGGCGATCGCCGATCCCGACCTGCTGACCAGAGCGGCGCGGCGGTTCGGCAATCAGTGCGTGGTGCTTTCGGTGGACGCCCGGCGCGCCCGCGGAACGCCCAGCGGTTTCGAGATCACCACGCACGGGGGGCGCAAGGGGACCGGCATCGATGCGGTCGCGTGGGCCGGCAACGGGGCGCGCCTCGGCGCCGGTGAGATCCTGCTCAACAGCATGGACGCCGACGGCACAACCGCGGGCTTCGACGATGAACTCATCGGCCTGGTGCGCGCGGCCGTCGACGTGCCGGTGATCGCCAGCGGCGGAGCGGGTACCGCCCAGGACTTCGTGGCTGCCGTACACGCCGGGGCCGACGCCGTGCTGGCCGCCAGTGTTTTCCACTACGGGCAGCTGAGCATCCACGACGTCAAGCAGACGATGGCAGCCGACGGGATCACTGTTCGGCTGTAGGTAAGAGGCAGTGGGGTCTCTGAGACCAGCGTGCTGCGGATCTGAGGGGAGTTCATGTCCGGCCGCGGCGAAGAAACAGCGAGAGTCGGCGATGCGCAGGGGATGCGCAGACCACCCGGCGGCGCTGGTTCGCCTAGATTCGCAACCTTGCCCGGCGGCGTGGGCGAGTCCGACCAGTCATCGAGGTCGTTCTGTCACCAAGAGGCGCGCCCGCCACACCTGCGCAGGCGGCCGGTGCTCACCGTGCGAGTGCGTCGAGCCGCCACAGAAGCCCGCGCCCACTCCTCAGATCCGCAGTTCTGAGAAACAGCGACCCGCACACGACTGTGCAAACATCTGTGCACTCAGTCGCCTGATATTCACACACTCGCCCGGCGGCGTGGGTCGAGTCCGGCGGTGGTGCGCCAGCGCTACAACTTCGGCCCGGTGAAAGGCGCCTCCATGGTCAGCGTGCAGGTGATCGTGCGGTTGCCCTTGTTCCACTGGGCCTCATTCGGCAGGAAGTAGCCGGGGATCAGTGACTCGGGGTCGTCCAGTGTCGGCCGGTAGCGGTTGAACGCCGTCGAGCACTGGTTCTGCGCCGAGGCCTTCATGGCCACCGTGCCCGCCCAGGTCAGGTTGTCCAGGCTCACCTGGTCGATGATCTGCCCGTCGTGCTCCTCGTCGCAGGTGACCACGTAGACCCCCTCAGCGGTCATGATCTCGCCGCGGGCATCGCGTGGAATGGCATAGCACTGTGCGAACTGGAGGCTCGCGATCGGGCGTACCCCGGGAATCGTGTCAGCGGCGTTCTCGGAGGTGTCGGGGGCGTTCTGAATCATCCACACCGATGCTGCCGCGACCATCGCGGAGACCGCCAGGACCGTGCCCGCGGCAGCCAGTCGTGCACCCCGAGTCGCCATACCTAGATGGTTGCATGGGGCACCCCGGCACAATGGGGCCATGGGTGACGTTTCGCCGATCGCGCAAACCGTGCAGCGCCTGCATTTCGGGCCCGACGGGCTGCTGCCGGCCATCGCCCAGCAGTGGGACACCGGCGAGGTGCTGATGCTGGCCTGGATGGACGCCGAAGCGGTCCGCAGAACGCTGCAGACCGGCCGCGGGACCTACTGGTCGAGGTCGCGCCGGGAGTACTGGGTCAAGGGCGAGACGTCCGGCAACGTTCAGCAGGTCCGGGAGTTGCGCGTCGATTGTGACGGCGACGCGGTCCTGCTCATGGTCGATCAGACCGGACCCGCCTGCCACACCGGTCTGCGGTCCTGCTTCGACACCGCGTCGGTGCGCCCATGACCGATCCGTACGCTGTCGCGGCCACCTCCCCGAGCGGCATCACCGCCCCCACCATCGATCAGTTCCGGGAACTGGCCGATGACCGTCGCGTGATCCCGGTCGTGCGCCGGTTCCTCGTCGATGACCAGACGCCGGTCGGACTGTACGCAAAGTTGGCAGCCGGACGCCCCGGTACCTTCCTGCTGGAATCCGCGGAGAACGGACAGACCTGGAGCCGGTACTCGTTCATCGGTGTGCGCAGTGCAGCGATGCTGACCGAGCACGACGGGCAGGTGCTGTGGGTCGGCAATGCGCCGGCGGGTCTGCCTGACCGGGGACCGGCGGTCGAAGGGTTGCGCGACACTCTGGCCTCGCTGCGTACCCCACGACCGCACGGCTTGCCGCCCCTGACCGGCGGGCTCGTGGGCTTCATCGGCTACGACGCCGTGCGGCGATGGGAACGGCTGCCGGACGCGAACCCCGACGACCTGCATCTGCCGGAGTTGGCCCTGCTGCTGGCCACCGACCTCGCGGTGATGGACCACGTCGATGGCTCGATCTGGCTGGTGGCCAACGCCGTCAACTACGACAACACCGATGCCGGGGTCGACCGCGCTTTCCAGGATGCGGTGGCCCGACTGGACGTCATGCAGGCCGACCTGCACGCCGCCAGCCCGGCGAAAGTGCAGGCCATCGTCCCCGCTGCGCCTGGCCAGGCCAGCGCCAACGACGACTACCGTGCGGCGGTCGAGGTGGCCAAGGAATACATCCGGGCCGGCGATGCCTTCCAGATCGTGCTGTCCCAGCGCTTCGCGCAACCCTCGCGGGCGACACCGCTGGACGTGTACCGGGCCCTGCGGATGACCAACCCGAGTCCCTACATGTACCTGCTCAACATCCCCGGCACCGAGGGGATGGACACCGCCGGGTTCAGCATCGTCGGGTCGAGCCCGGAGGCGCTGGTGAAGCTCACCGGCGACGAGGCGATGCTGCACCCGATCGCGGGCACCCGGCCCCGCGGCCGGACCCCGGATGAGGACGCGGCGCTGGTCGCCGATCTGCTGGCCGACCCGAAGGAGCGAGCCGAGCACCTGATGCTCGTGGACCTCGGGCGCAACGACCTCGGCCGCGTGTGTCGTCCCGGCACCGTGAACGTGGTGGAGTTCATGCAGGTCGAGCAGTACTCCCACGTCCATCACATCGTGTCGACGGTCGTGGGCCGCCTGCAGGATGGGGACACGGCATACGACCTGCTCGCGGCCACCTTTCCCGCCGGTACCTTGTCCGGGGCGCCCAAACCGCGGGCCATGGAGATCATCGACGAACTGGAGAACACCCGCCGGGGGCTCTATGCCGGCTGCATCGGATACTTCGACTTCGCGGGAGACATGGACACCGCCATCGCCATTCGCACCGCGTTGCTGCGCGATGGCACGGCCTATGTGCAGGCCGGTGCCGGCATCGTCGCCGACTCCGATCCTGCGACCGAGGACGAGGAGTGCCAGAACAAGGCCGCCGCTGTGCTGCGCGCCCTGGCCATCGCGGAGGAGATGTCATGACCGACCCGAGGTCCGTGGTGGCAGGGGGTGCTCGTGAGTAGCCGAGCACTGGCCCTGGTCCTCACCCTGGTCGGAGCGGCGGTGCTGTTCATCCGGGCGCCGGAAGAAGCCGCAACGGCGACGGGGCTGTTGGGCGCTGTACTGGCGCTGGCCGCCATCTGGCTGACGTCCGGGCGGGTGCGCACGGTGCTCGCGGTCCTGGCGACCGCGGCCTGGGTGGGCGCCCTGGTCCTGGCCGTCCTAGCGTCGACCATTGCGGTGATCGCGTGCGCGAGCGGGCTGGCCGGAGCGGTCATCGCCGTGGCACGCGGTGGGGCTTGGCCAGGCTGGTCGAGTCGGTATGCGCGGTCCGACCAGATCGGCGAGGATGAAGCCGACAACCCGCGGATGATGTGGGAGAGTCTGGACCGGGGCATGGATCCGACCCGCCGCCGCGATGCCTCGACCGACGACTAGCCGCAACTCGATAGACTCACCGAAAGAACCTGGAGGTTTCCCGATGCCGATGTATCACAACAACCACGGTCGGACCACCGCGATGTGGACGGGCACGACGATCGTGACCCTCGGTTTCCTGGTCGGCACCATCGCCGTGGTGCTGGCGCAGCCCTGGTTGTTCTGGGTCGGGGTGGCCATGCTTCCGCTGGGAGCCATCGTCGGCAAGGCGATGGCCATGGCCGGTATGGGACAACCGCAGAAGGACGCCGCGGGCAACATCAGCGAATCGACGTCCGACTCAGCACACGCGTGAGTTCAGAACGGGGCGTCGTCCTCGTAGTGGAGGACGAGCCGGCGATCGCCGATCTGCTCCGCATGTACTTGAGTCGCGAGGGGTTCCAGGTCCTCGTGGAGGGCGACGGGCAGCGTGCGCTCTCGGCGGTGTCGGAGTTCAGGCCCTCCTGCATCCTGCTGGACGTCGGCCTGCCCGGGATGGACGGCATCGAGGTCTGCCGGCGGCTGCGTGCGGACCAGGACTGGACTCCGGTCTTGTTCTGCACCGCTCGTGACGACGAGGTCGACCGTGTCCTCGGTCTGGAACTCGGTGCCGACGACTACATCACCAAACCCTTCAGCCCGCGGGAAGTGGTCGCCCGGGTGAAGGCGGTGGTCCGGCGGGCGCGGGGGCCGCAGGCGCAGTCCCAAGCAGTCCGTCTGGGCCACGTGGAGATGGACCCGATGACCCGCAAGTGCATCGTCGCCGGGCGGACGGTGGAATTGACGGCCACTGAGTTCGACTTGTTGTTCTATCTGATGACCCACCCCGGCCAGATCTTCAGCCGCGACCAGTTGTTGAGCGAGGTGTGGGGTTACGCGGCGATGGTGAACACCCGTACCGTCGATGTGCACGTGGCCCAACTGCGTTCCAAGTTGGGTGACCAGAACGTCATCCGGACGGTTCGCGGGGTGGGCTACGGCGCCGAAGCGAGCGAGTCCGGCGCAGATGCCCAGTGATGCCCCCAACGAGGCGGTAGCCCAGCCCGCCGCCGGCGGTCACGGTACGCCGGGCGTCGTTGACGCTGCGGACGGTCTTCGTCACGACACTCGTGGCCCTGCTGGCCGTGCTGATGACCGGGCTGACCGCGTTGCCCCTGCTGCGGGATGCCGAACTGCGCGATCAGCGCAGGCAACTGTCGCAGCTGGCCGACGCCGCCGCGGCCTCCACACAGACGACCGGACCTCTCACCGACCAGATCCAGCAGCGCCTCATCAGCACCCTGCGCAGCGAGCAGGTCAGTCTTGCGCTGATCACGCCGGAAGGGGAGAACCCGCAGGGCCTCGCGAAGACCGAGGTTCTGCCGCTGTGGAGTACGGGCCGGCTTACGACGAGCTATTCGTTTGACGCCCAGACCTTCATGGTGGAGGGGCGCCTGATCGCCAGCGATACCGGCTTGCTGTTGCTCCAGCCCACCTCCGTGTCCGGCTTCGGCCTGCGTGAATTATGGGGCCGGATCGGTATGGCGATCGTCATCGGCGGTGTTCTCGCAGCGATCGCTGGAGCACTGCTGGCCCGCCGGGTGACCCGGCCGCTGCGGACCCTGGTCAACGCCGCCCGTCGTCTGCAGGTCGGCGACCGCAACCTGCGCCTCGAGCCGGAAGGTCCGGCGGAGGTGGCGGACCTCGCGGTCGCACTCAACCAGCTCGGGGACAGCCTGGCGACCAGCGAGTCGCGACAGCGAGACTTCCTGCTGTCGGTGAGCCACGAATTGCGCACACCCATGACAGCGATCGGTGGATACGCCGAGGCGCTCGCGGACGGAGTCGTTCCCGAGGCGGACATGGAACGGGTGACCGGGACCATGCTGGCCGAGACACACCGTCTGGACGCGCTGATCGCCGACCTGCTGGACCTGGCCCGGCTCGGCGCCGTCGAGTTCCCGCTGGACATCGTGGATGTCGACCTACGGGACGTTGCAGACGCAGCCGATGACGTGTGGGCCGACCGGTGCGCCGCTGAGAACGTGCGCTGGGAGTTGCGCATGCCCGAACAGCCCGTCCTGGTGCAATGCGACCCGGGACGGGTGCGGCAGATGATCGACAACCTGGTGGCGAACGCGTTGCGCGTGACGCCGGCCGGCGAGCAGATCATCCTGCAGGCAGGCCTGGACGCCAACGGCGGTTACCTCGAGGTGCGCGACGGAGGACCGGGACTGTCGGACAGCGACCTGGAAGTGGCCTTCGAACCCGCCGAACTGTACAGCCGGTACCAGGGTCTGCGGCACGTGGGCACGGGTGTGGGTCTGGCGCTGGTCGGACGGCTGGCCGAACGGCTCGGCGGCGACGCCTCGGCCGGTCATGCGCCGGAGGGCGGGGCGTGCTTCCGCATCTCGTTCCCGGCGGCCATCGGGTGATCCCGCAACGCCCGCGAAGCCTCTTCCGGCCTCAGATGACCCCTTTGTTGCGAAACAGCCCATAAGCAACGGGCCATTCGGCAACCGACGGGCTATTCGGCCATCAGTGACCGCCCGCGACTGCGCCCGATCACGTCCGAACCGCGTACCCTGACCTTCATGGACAACAGGTGGCGGCGGATGCGGGCTCCCATCGCCACCGGCGTTGCGGGGCTTGCGGCGTGCGCCTACGTGTACGCAGTGGACCCGTCGACGCCCGGGCACTACCCGGGCTGCCCCACGAAGATCTTCATCGGGCTCGACTGCCCCTTCTGCGGAAGTCTGCGGGCCAGCCACGATGTGCTGCACGGTGACGTCGTCGGTGCGCTGGACTTCAACGCCGTCACGGTGCTCGTCATCCTGCCGCTGATCGTGGTTGCGTACGTCCTGTGGACCTATCGGCGCTGGCGGGGCGAAGAGTTCTCGATGACCTTCCCGAAGTGGGCGACCAGCGCTCTGGTGGTGTTGCTGTTGGTGTTCACGGTGGTACGCAACCTGCCGGGTATGCCGCTGGGCACGACCGCATGAGGGGGTCGAACCGACCGTCGGACGCGCGGCTACTCTGAGGCTTGTGAGCGTGCTCGACGACATCATCGACGGTGTCCGGGAAGACCTTGCCACGCGGCAGGCGCAGGTACCGCTCGAGGACCTCAAACGCCGCGTCGAGTCCGTGCCCGATCCGATCGATGCCTTGGCGGTTCTGCGCCAAGGAGGCGTCGGCGTCATCGCCGAGGTCAAGCGCTCCTCGCCGAGCAAAGGATCCCTGGCAACCATCGACGACCCCGCGCACCTCGCACAGGCCTACGAGGCGGGGGGAGCTCGGTGCATCAGTGTCCTGACCGAGCAGCGCCGCTTCGGCGGCAGCCTCGACGATCTGGCCGCGGTGCGCGCAGCGGTGGACATCCCGGTTCTGCGCAAGGACTTCATCGTCACCTCCTACCAACTCTGGGAAGCGCAGGGCCTACGGTGCGGACCTCGCGTTGCTCATCGTGGCCGCCCTCGAACAGCCCGCGCTGGTGTCGCTGGTCGAGAGAGCCGAGTCGATCGGGCTGCTGCCGCTCGTCGAGGTCCACGACGCCGACGAGGTCGTGCGTGCGGTCGACGCCGGCGCCAAGGTGATCGGCGTGAACGCTCGTGACCTGCGCACCCTCGAGGTGGATCTGGGCGTCTTCGCGCAGGTTGCCCCCACCATTCCGGAGGGCGTCGTGCGGGTCGCGGAATCCGGGGTGCGCTCCCCGCAGGACCTGTTGGCGTATGCGGCTTCTGGGGCCGATGCTGTACTAGTAGGCGAAGCCCTGGTCACCCACGCCGACCCGGGCGCCGCGGTGCACGACCTGGTTTCGGCCGGGGAGCATCCAGCGGTCCGCCACGCCGACTAGGAGGTACGAAGTGGAACTGCCCGACGCTAATGGGCATTTCGGGCGGTACGGCGGACGGTTCGTGCCAGAGGCGCTGGTCGCCGCGCTCGACGAACTCGACGACGCCTTCCGCAAGGCCTGGGTGGACGACGCCTTCCACGCCGAACTCGACACTCTTCTGCACGAGTACAGCGGTCGCCCGACCCCCCTGACCCCGGCGGCCGGGCTGGCCAAGGCGTTCGGCGTGGCGGAGGTGCTGCTCAAGCGTGAGGACCTCAACCACACCGGTAGCCACAAGATCAACAATGTGCTCGGGCAGGCGCTGCTGACCAAGCGCATGGGCAAGACCCGGGTCATCGCCGAGACCGGCGCCGGACAGCACGGGGTCGCGACCGCCACCGCGGCGGCACTGCTCGGGCTCGAGTGCGTGGTGTACATGGGCGAGGAGGACACGCAGCGACAGTCCCTCAACGTCGCCCGCATGCAATTGCTCGGTGCGCAGGTCGTGCCGGTGACCACGGGCAGTCGCACGCTCAAGGACGCGATCAACGAGGCGATGCGCGACTGGGTCACCAACGTCGCCTCGACGCACTATCTGCTGGGCACGGTGGCCGGGCCGGCGCCGTTCCCCGAGATGGTCCGCGAGTTCCACCGGGTCATCGGCAAGGAGACCCGGCAGCAATGCCTGGATCGGGGCGGCCTGCCCGACGCGGTGGTCGCCTGCATAGGCGGCGGTTCCAACGCGATCGGCATCTTCTACGACTTCCTCGACGATGCCGACGTCGGGCTGTACGGGTACGAGGCGGCAGGCGACGGCATCGGTACCGGACGCCACGCCGCAACCCTGTCCGCCGGCTCGATCGGCGTGTTGCACGGGACCCGTTCCTACCTCTTGCAGGACGACGACGGGCAGACGATGGCCAGTCATTCGATCTCCGCCGGACTGGACTATCCGGGGGTCGGGCCGGAACACGCGTGGCTGCGGGACTCCGGACGTGTCCGCTACGAAGGTGTCACGGACGCCGAGGCGATGGCGGCGTTCGAGTTGTGCTGTCGTACCGAGGGCATCATCCCGGCCATCGAGAGTGCGCATGCTGTCGCCGGTGCGCACAGACTGGCCCAACAATTGGGACCGGAGGCGAGCATCGTGATCAACATGTCCGGGCGCGGGGACAAGGACGTCGCGACGGCCGCGGCGTACTTCGGGCTGGGGGACGTGTGAGCCGACTCCAAGAGGTCTTCGCCGCCTGCCCGCGCCGAGGACCGGGCATTGCTCATCGGGTACATGCCGGCGGGCTTCCCGACCTGGGTGGACGCGGTGGCGATCGTCTCGGCGATGGTCGAGAACGGCGTTGACGTGGTCGAGATCGGGCTGCCCTACAGCGACCCCCTGATGGACGGACCGGTCATCCAGGCCGCCGCCGACCAGGCCCTCGCGAACGGCATCCACACGACGGACGTCCTGCGGACCGTGCAGGCGCTGGCGGGCATGGGTGCGCCCACGTTGATCATGAGTTACTGGAACCCGATCGAGCACTTCGGTGTCGACCGGTTCGCGAAAGATCTCGCACAGGCGGGCGGGGTCGGCGTCATCACCCCGGACATCATCCCCGAAGAGGCCGGGGACTGGATCCGGGCCACCGACGACGCCATGATCGACCGGGTGTTCTTGGTCGCCCCGTCCTCGCCGAGGGCACGCATCGAGCGGGTCGCCGAGATCAGCAACGGGTTCTTGTACGCCGCCTCGACCATGGGTGTCACCGGCACCCGCGCCAGCGTCGGGGCCGATGCCGCCGATCTGGTCTCCCGCGTCCGCGAGGTGACCCATCAGCCGGTGTGTGTCGGCCTCGGGGTTTCCACCCCCGAACAGGCCGCCGAGGTCGCCCGATACGCCGACGGGGTCATCGTGGGTTCGGCATTCGTCCGTCTGGTGCTGGAGGCCGAGTCCCCGGCAGCTGCGGTCACGAACGTCGGAGCACTCGGCCGCAGGGATGGCAAGCGCTGTGCGCTCAGCACGCAAGCAAGGAACGCGACGATGAGCGAGCGACTCAAGGACATCATCGGGCTGGTGTCGCGGCTTGGTCTGGCTTTCGTCTGGGGCTACGCGGGTTTCGCGAAGATCTTCGAGGTCAACGGGGCACGCGACGCGATCCTGGCCTACCGGATCTTTCCTCCTTCCTGGGCAGGCCCGCTGGGCTGGGCGCTGCCCGCGTTCGAGATCCTGCTGGCGATTCTGCTGCTGCTGGGTTTGTTCACCCGGCTGGCGGCGCTGGCGTCCGGACTGCTCATGACGGCATTCGTCATCGGCATCGCCAGTGTCTGGATCCGCGGCTACACGATCGACTGTGGGTGCTTCGGTGGTGGCGGCGACATCAGTGCCGAGGGCATCGATGCCAAATACGCCAGGGACATCGCCCGAGATTTCCTTTTCGTGGGCATGTCAGCCTGGTTGGCGGTGCGGCCGCGTTCCCTCTGGTCGTTGGATCGCGAGTCGGTGAACCGACCGGCCGACGCAGACGTCTACTCTGAAGAGGCGGAAAGGCAGGTCTGAGGCGAACATGGCGCAGAAGAAAGAATCGGCGAAGAGCACCCGGGAGAAGGCTGCGGAGGCCCGGGCGGCTGCGCAAGCGGCTGAACGTCGCCGGGAACGCACCATCCGGATTGTCGGTGGACTGGCCGTCGTGGCGGTCGTCGGGGTGATCCTGGGCATCGGTATCACCCAGTCGGGCAACAACGACACCCCCGCGCCCAGCGCCGACTCGGCCCTGCCCACCGGCATCACCTCCGAGAACGGCTATGGGTTCCAGGTCAACACCGCTGCGGATGCACCGTCCGTGCAGATCTACGAGGACTTCCAGTGCCCCGCCTGCGCCAATCTCGAGAATCAGTTCGGCCCGTTGATCCAGCAGGAGGCCGCTGACGGCAACATCCAGTTGACCTACCACCCGATGGTGTTCCTGGACAACAATCTTCAGACCGATCACTCGTTGCGGGCCGCCAACGCGTTCGGCTGCGCGATCACCGGCGGGGTGGGTGAGCAGTTCCACAACCTGGTCTACGCCAACCAGCCGGCGAACGAGGGCGACGGCTGGACCGACGAGCAGCTCAAGCAGTTCGGAGCCGACGCTGGACTGACCGGCGAAGCGCAGAGCGCGTTCGACAAATGTGTCGATGAGGGCACCTACACGGGCTGGGCCCAACTGTCCAACGATGCCGCGTTCGAGCGGGGTATCTCAGGCACGCCGACGATCTACGTCAACGACAAGGAACTGCCCAACACGGCCTTCGCCAGCGAGCAGGCGTTCAAAGACGCGATCACCAACCCGCAACAGTGATCCCCGCGTACATCCCGTCCCCCTCACAAGGGGTGTGGGAGATCGGTCCGATCCCGATCAGGGCGTACGCCATGTTCATCCTGCTGGGGATCTTCGTGGCCGTGTACATCACGGACAAACGATGGAAGGCCCGCGGCGGCGGTGAGGGTCAGATCGCAGACGTCGCGCTGTGGGCGGTGCCAGCCGGAATCGTGGGCGCGCGGCTATACCACGTGATGACCGACTGGACGACCTACTTCGGCGCCGACGGCGCGGGATTCGTCGCCGCACTTGAAGATCTGGCAGGGCGGCCTGGGCATTTGGGGCGGCGTGGCCGGGGGAGCGCTGGGTGCCTGGTACGCATGCCGTCGGTACGGACTACTGCTTCCGCCGCTGGGGGACGCGCTGGCCCCGGGCTTGGCCGTCGCCCAGGCGATCGGTCGTTTGGGCAACTGGTTCAACCAGGAGTTGTTCGGGGAACCGACGACGGTGCCGTGGGCGCTGCAGATCGACCCCGCGAACCGCCCGCCGGGATACGAGCAGTTCGAGACGTTCCACCCCACGTTCCTGTACGAAGCGTTGTGGTGTCTTGGCGTCGCCGTGGTGGTCTGGTGGCTGGACCGCAAGTTCCGGATGGGGCACGCCCGGGTCTTCGCCACCTACGTCGCTTTGTACACCCTGGGCCGACTGTGGTGGGAACTACTGCGCATCGATTCGGCCACGCTGGTGTTCGGAATCCGGATCAACGTCTTCACCTCCGTGCATCGTCGGTCTGGGTGCGGTGTTGTACATCGTGATCTCACGGCGTCGGGTGCCGGGACGGGAGGAGACCGTCTACCGGGAGCCGGACAAGGTCGTCGTCGGCTCTGACTCCGACGCCGATGAGCCGCGTTAGAGGTTGTCGCCGAGGTTGGAGAAAACACGCGTGGAACCTCTAACCTGGTGCACAACCTCTAACCTCGTGCAGGGGCAGGGCGTCGGCCGAACACCTAGTCCAGCCCTACGTCCGCGGCTAGTTCGAGCAGGACCTCGCGCACCCGGTCCGGGTACTCCAGGACCAGGAAGTGGGTCGCGTCCCACCGCTCGACGCGACCTTGAGGCGTCTGCTCTGCCGCCGCCTCCACCGCCGCCGGGTCGGTCACGAAGTCCTGGGCGGCGCTGACGTACACCACAGGGCAGGAGACCGCCGAAAGGTCCATGGGCTGATGACGCTGCAATGCACTGGCCAGATGTCCGTACCAGGTGACATCCATGGCCAGGAAGTCGCGCAGGGCCTCGCGCACTGTGGTCAGATCGGCGGAGGTGCCGATCGCCCCGGTGGACTTGAGCAGTTCTGCGGTGACGGGCAGTTCTCCCAGTCGGTTGACCAGTCCGCCGATCCAGGCTCCCGATGCCTGCAGTAGTGCCGTGGTGAAGGAGACCAACGACATCGCGACATCGCGGGGGAGCGACGCAACCGGCAGCATCGCCTGCGCGGAGCCGCCCGGAACTCCTGCAAGAGCCAGCACGCCGGCCACCCGTTCGTCCACGGCGGCCAGTTCGAGGGCGATGTTGACCCCCAGCGACCAGCCGACCACGAGGTATTGGTCCCAGCCTGCGTCCTCGACGACGGCCAGGGCATCGGCCACGTGGTCGGCCATCTCCACGCCGCCGTGTGGCACCGAGGACGGCGGGATGCCCCGGTGGAACCACGTGCGGGCGTCGAAGCCGCAGTCCGGGTCACGCAGGGTGGGCCAGGCGGCGGGGCTGGAGGCCAGACCGTTGCAGATCAGCAAAGGGATGCCCTGCCCCCCGTTGGACCACGCGGCGATAGCGGTGCCATCGGCGCTGTGCAGGGGGATCTGGGTCACAAGTCAAGTGTGCCGTGCTGGGCTTGCGGCGTGGCGCTACCGCAGAACCGCGACCAGGACCGGTGTGGCGCGGTCGGCTGTGCCCCCGTCTCCGAGTTGTCCGCTGTTGCCGGCCCCCCAGCACACCGGCAGGTGGTTGACACGCGTGGCGCAGACGTGTTGATATCCCGCCGCGCGCGGCGTGACCAACACAACCGATCGGTCACCGATGGGCGCACGAATGCTGGCGTCCGGCCGACACGGCGATCGCGTCGGACACGCCCACCACCGTCGACACGTCAGTGGGGGCAAAGGTGCCGTTCCCGAGCTGACCGGTGGAGTTGTCGCCCCAACACCGGATCGACCTGTCGTCGAGGAGCGCACAGGTGTGATCGCCACCGGCGCTGAGCGAACTGATACTCAACGTCTTGACGGTGAGCACACTCGGGGCTGAGACCCGTCCATCGCTGGCGATCGAGAATGCGGCGTACGAGTACTCAGTGCCCGGTGCGAGTCCCGTATCGCTGGCTGAACTCTGCGTGACAGCCACGGGGACTCCGGCATTGAGGCTGTCCGGGGCAGTAGGACCGGCGGCTCGGCGCACAACGACGGAGTCTTGAGACGAAGCCCACGCCATGCTCACGGAGGTCAGCTCGCGGTCTACGACCCGCAACTCGCTTACCGGGGCGACTGGCGGGGGAATGGGGGGAATCGGTGGTGTCGGCGCAGTGACCGGTCGGTAGCGGATTCGAACCCGTTTGCCTTTGCCTGATGTGACGCGCACGCTCTGCTTCTTCGGAGAGGGCACGTAGGAACTGCCCCCGACCCTCACCGTCCTGGCGACGATGCGGTACTTGCCAGGTTTCATCCGTTTGAGTGTCTTGGACCTTTTGAGCAACTTCTTATAGCCCTTGCGTTTGATGGTCACCGCCGCTTTGGTGCGCTTGGGCAGACCCGTCACGTTGACGGTCAGGCTGCGACTCGGCGATTTGGCTCCGGGAAGCGTCATCGGCTGCGCCAGAGCTGGCTGGGGGAGCAGTGCCGCAGCGAGCGCGGCTACGGCTATACCTGTGGTGACCACGCGTGAAGTCATGGTCGAAATTGTGCCGCCGCGCGCGGCGTTGATCAACGACAAGCGTTCAGATTCACCGACGGGGGTGACCTTCGCGGTGCAATGACTCTGCGGACGGCACGCAGCGGTCACGGCTGGCGACAAGCCCACTGATGCATGGGTTATGCTGATCACGCTTCGGGCCAACGGCGTCCCGCGGGCCGCGCGTCAGCGTGCGTCCGATCGGTAGACCCCAGACCAGGAGTGCCCATGATTCCCGCCAACGGCCTGTACGACCCCGCGTTCGAGCACGACGCCTGCGGTGTCGCTTTCGTTGCGACCATGACCGGTGAGCCCAGCCACGAGATCGTGCAGCACGCGCTGACCGCCTTGCGCAACCTCGAGCACCGCGGTGCCTCCGGCAGCGAGCCGGACTCCGGCGACGGTGCCGGGATCCTGATCCAGGTGCCCGACGCGTTGTTCCGCGACATGGTGGATTTCGACCTCCCGCCGGTGGGCGAGTACGCAGTCGGCACCGCGTTCCTGCCGCCCGAGCCGGGTGAGGCCGCGGTCGCGGTCAAGACGATCGAGTCGATCGCGGGCGACGAGGGCCTGACGGTCCTGGGGTGGCGGGATGTGCCGACCTTCGACTCGATGGTTGGGCAGACCGCGCGTAGCACCATGCCGCAGTTCCGGCAGATCTTCCTGACAGGTCCGACCGGTGACGACGAACTCCACCTGGAGCGCCTGGCCTTCGTTCTGCGCAAGCGCGCCGAGCGCGAGGCGGGCATCTACTTCCCCTCGTTGAGCACGCGCACGATCGTCTACAAGGGCATGCTCACCACCGCGCAACTCGAGCCGTTCTTCCCCGACCTGTCCGACCCGCGTACCGCGTCGACCCTGGGAATGGTCCACTCGCGCTTCTCGACGAACACGTTCCCGAGCTGGCCGTTGGCGCATCCGTTCCGGCTGATCGCCCACAACGGCGAGATCAACACCGTCAAGGGCAACCGGAACTGGATGCGTGCCCGGGAGGCGCTGCTGACCAGTGACCTGATCCCCGGCGACCTCGAGCGCCTCTTCCCGATCTGCACCCCGACCGCCAGCGACTCGGCGAGTTTCGACGAAGTCCTCGAATTGCTGTACCTGGGCGGACGGCCGCTGCCGCACGCGGTGCTGATGATGATCCCGGAGGCCTGGGAGAACAACACCGAGATGGACCCGGCGCGGCGCGCCTTCTACGAGTACCACTCCACGTTGACCGAACCGTGGGACGGACCTGCGAGTGTCTCCTTCACCGACGGCCGCTTGATCGGGGCGGTGCTGGACCGCAACGGACTGCGTCCCGGACGCTTCTGGGTCACCTCCGACGGGTTGGTCGTGCTCGCCTCCGAGGCAGGTGTTCTGGATCTCGACCCGGCGACAGTCGTGCGCAAGGGGCGGCTGCAGCCCGGCAAGATGTTCCTGGTCGACACCGTCGCCGGGCGCATCATCGAGGACGACGAGATCAAGGCGGAGCTTGCCGCGGAGCACCCGTACGAGGAGTGGCTGCACGCCGGCATGATCCACCTCGAGGAACTGCCCGAGCGCGAGCACGTCATCCACACCAGGCCGTCCATCGCACGGCGTCAGCAGTCCTTCGGATACACCGAGGAGGAACTGCGGGTCATCCTCACGCCGATGGCACAGACCGGCATGGAACCGATCGGCTCGATGGGCACGGACACGCCGGTGGCCGTCCTGTCCGACCGGCCGCGGCTGCTGTTCGACTACTTCGCGCAGCTGTTCGCCCAGGTGACCAACCCGCCGCTCGATGCGCTGCGCGAGGAGATCATCACGTCACTGAGCAGCCCGATCGGCCCCGAGGGCAACCTGCTCGATGCCACCCCGGCCCACTGCCGGCAGGTGCTGCTGCCGTTCCCGGTGATCGACAGTGATGAGTTGGCGAAGATCCTCAACATCAATGCCGACGGGGATTTTCCCGGTTTCGCGGCGATGAAGGTTCGAGGCCTGTACGAGGTCAACCGCGGGGCCGCAGCCCTTGAAGAGCGGCTGGAGGAGATCTTCGCCGAAATCGACGCCGCCATCGAGTCGGGTATCCGGTTCCTCGTCCTCAGCGACCGGGACTCCGACCCGGAGCACGCCCCGATCCCGTCGCTGTTGCTGACCTCCGCGGTGCACCACCACTTGGTACGGCAGAAGACCCGCACGCTCACCTCGGTCATCGTGGAGGCCGGAGATGTGCGCGAGGTGCATCACGTCGCGCTGCTCGTCGGGTACGGCGCTGCAGCGGTCAACCCCTATCTCGCCATGGAGACCGTGGAGTCGATGGTGCGCTCGGGCGCGATCACCGACATCACGCCGGAGATCGCGGTGCGCAACCTGGTCAAGGCGCTGGGCAAAGGGGTGCTCAAGGTGATGTCGAAGATGGGCATCTCCACGGTCGCGTCCTACCGCGGAGCCCAGGTCTTCGAGGCCCTGGGCTTGAGCCAGGAGTTGGTAGACCGGCACTTCACGGGCACGACGTCGAAACTCGGCGGAGTCGGCCTCGACGTGATCCACGACGAGGTCCGTGGCCGTCACCAGACCGCCTACCCGCCGACCGGAATCTCTGCGGCGCACCGGGCACTCGACATCGGCGGGGAGTACCAATGGCGACGTGAGGGCGAGCCGCACTTGTTCGACCCGGAGACGGTCTTCAGGCTGCAGCACGCCACCCGCGAGGGTCGTTATGACGTCTTCCGGCAGTACACCGACCGGGTGGACGACCAGAGCCAGCACCTCATGACCCTGCGCGGCTTGTTCGACCTGAAGGTCGGTGAGCGCCCGCCGGTACCGATCGACGAGGTGGAGCCGGTCAGCGAGATCGTGAAGCGCTTCTCGACCGGTGCGATGAGCTACGGGTCGATCTCCAAAGAGGCTCACGAGACGCTGGCGATCGCGATGAACCGGTTGGGGGCGAAGTCCAACACCGGCGAGGGTGGCGAGGACCCCGAGCGTTTCCTGCCGATGCCCAACGGGGACTCCAAGCGCTCGTCGATCAAGCAGGTCGCCTCCGGGCGGTTCGGAGTCACCAGCGAGTACCTGGTCAACTCCGACGACATCCAGATCAAGATGGCGCAGGGCGCGAAGCCTGGTGAAGGTGGGCAACTCCCCGCGCACAAGGTGTACCCGTGGGTGGCCAAGACCCGCCACTCCACGCCGGGCGTCGGCTTGATCTCCCCGCCGCCGCACCACGACATCTACTCGATCGAGGATCTGGCGCAATTGATCCACGACTTGAAGAACGCCAACCCGCGCGCCCGTGTGCACGTGAAGCTGGTGGCGGAGGTCGGCGTCGGGACAGTGGCCGCCGGTGTGAGCAAGGCGCACGCCGACGTGATCCTCATATCGGGCCACGACGGAGGCACCGGCGCCTCGCCGCTGACCTCGCTGAAGCATGCGGGCGGACCCTGGGAACTCGGTCTTGCCGAGACCCAGCAGACGCTGATCGCCAACGGCCTGCGCGACCGGGTGGTGGTGCAGACCGACGGGCAGTTGAAGACCGGCCGGGACGTGGTCATCGCGGCGCTGCTCGGTGCTGAGGAGTACGGCTTCGCCACAGCACCGCTGGTGGTCATGGGCTGCGTGATGATGCGCGTATGCCACTTGGACACCTGTCCGGTGGGGGTCGCCACGCAGAACCCCGTGCTGCGCGAGCGGTTCACCGGACAGCCGGAGTTCGTGGTCAACTACTTCGAGTTCATCGCCGAGCAGGTGCGGGAGAACCTCGCGGAGTTGGGGTATCGCAGCCTCGACGAGGTCATCGGCAAGGTCGACCTGCTGGACGTCCACAAGGCGGTGGACCACTGGAAGGCGCAGGGGCTGGACCTTTCCCCGATTCTGGCGCAACCGGAACCCGGTGCGGCCACGCGTTGCGTCACCACCCAGGACCATGGCTTGGACAAGGCGCTGGACGTGCATTTGATCGAACTGTGCGAGCCGGCGCTGGAGTACCGGGAGCCGGTGCGCGCGCAGTTGCCGATCCGCAACGTCAACCGGACTGTGGGCACGATGCTGGGCAGCGAACTGACCCGGCGGCACGGCGCTGATGGACTTCCGCCGGGCACCATCGACATCACGTTCACCGGATCTGCCGGGCAGAGCTTCGGGGCATTCGTGCCCAAGGGGGTCACGTTGCGTCTGGAGGGGGACACCAACGACTACCTGGGCAAGGGGTTGTCCGGCGGAACCCTGATCGTGCGGCCCGACCAGCGCGCCACGTTCACCGCGCACGAGCAGATCATCGCCGGCAACGTGATCGCGTACGGCGCTACCGACGGGCGCATCTTCGCCAGCGGGATGGTCGGCGAGCGGTGCTGTGTGCGCAACAGCGGCGCCACGGTGGTCGTCGAGGGTGTCGGCGATCACGGCTGCGAGTACATGACCGGTGGTCATGCCGTGGTGCTCGGCCCGGTCGGCCGGAACTTCGCGGCAGGAATGTCGGGCGGGACAGCGTTCCTTCTCGACGCGAACATCGAGCACATCAACCAGGACATGGTGGGCCTGGAGGATCTCGATGCTGAGGACGGCAACTGGCTGGCCGGCATCATCGCCGAGCACGCCGAGCAGACCGGTTCGCTCATCGCGCAGGAACTGCTGGTCGACTGGCCGTCGTCGCTGCGGCGATTCGCCAAGGTGATGCCGCGCGACTACCGAAGAGTGCTCGATGCGATAGCACTGGCCGAAAGTGAGGGCCGCAACGTGGACGAGGCGATCATGGAGGCAAGCCGTGGCTGACCCGAGAGGTTTCATGAAGGCCGGGCGGCAACTGCCGACGCGCCGACCGGTCGACATCCGCATCCAGGACTGGCGCGAGGTGTACGAGTCGTTCGGGGAGTCGAAACTGCGCACCCAGGCGGCGCGCTGCATGGACTGCGGTATCCCGTTCTGCCACAACGGCTGCCCCCTGGGCAACCTCATCCCCGAGTGGAACGACCTGACCCGCCGCGGCGACTGGCATGCCGCGATTGAGCGACTGCATGCGACGAACAACTTCCCCGAGTTCACCGGGCGCCTGTGCCCTGCGCCGTGTGAGACGGCCTGCGTGCTGGGGATCAACCAGGACCCGGTGACGATCAAGCAGGTCGAGGTCTCCATCATCGACCGGGCATGGGATTCCGGGTGGGTTCAGCCGCAGCCCCCCGAGCGGCTGTCGGGCAAGACGGTGGCCGTGGTGGGTTCCGGGCCGGCAGGCCTCGCCGCTGCCCAGCAACTGGCCCGTGCGGGCCACACGGTTGCCGTATACGAACGCGCCGACCGGATCGGTGGGCTGCTGCGCTACGGGATTCCCGAGTTCAAGATGGAGAAGAGCCATCTGACCCGGCGGTTGGAGCAGATGGAGGCCGAAGGCGTCAAGTTCCGCACCGGGATCGAGATCGGGACCGATCTGTCGGCTGACGACCTGCGCCGTCGCTACGACGCCGTTCTCGTGGCGGTCGGTTCGACGATCGGCCGCGACCTGCCGGTACCGGGCCGCGACCTGACCGGGGTGTATCAGGCCATGGACTACCTGCCGTTGGCCAACCGCGTGCAGGAGGGTGACCTCGAGGAAGCACCGATCAGCGCCGCCGGGAAGCACGTGGTGATCATCGGTGGTGGCGATACTGGGGCCGACTGCCTGGGAACCGCTATCCGCCAAGGGGCTGCGAGCATCACACAGCTGGAGATCCTCTCCACCCCCCCGCAGTCCCGGCCCGCGGGCCAGCCCTGGCCGACCTACCCGATGATCTTCCGGGTCTCGTCCGCGCACGAGGAGGGCGGCGATCGCGTGTTCTCGGTGTCGACCAAACGCTTCATCGGAGAGAACGGAGTTCTGACCGGCCTCGAGATCATCGACGTGGAGTGGAAGGACGGGCGACCGGTCGAGATCGCCGGAACCGAGCGGGTGATCCCGGCGGACCTGGTCACCCTGGCGATGGGTTTCGTCGGTCCGGAAGCGGACGCGTTCTGCTCTCAGATGGGGCTTGAGCGGGACGAGCGCGGCAACCTGGTCCGCGACGACGACTACGCCACGAAGGTGCCGGGTGTGTTCGTGGCCGGTGACGCCGGGCGTGGACAGTCGCTGATCGTGTGGGCGATCGCGGAGGGCCGGGCCGCGGCCTCCTCCATCGACCAGCACCTGATGGGGACCACGAACCTCCCGAAACCGTTGCCGGCGTCGGCACGACAGGTGACGGTGTAGGCGGGGGCTCGGATCCACCGACACGTCGACCGCGGAGCTGTGCGGGAGCTTGAGCGATCTCCCGGATTCGCCTGAAGAGGTCGGTCAGGCTGCTCCGTCGGGCTCAAAGCGTGCCCCGGTGGCGAACAGAACCGAGGTCCGGTTTCGCAGTCCTGCGGATTTCGGAGGAAGTCGGCTGGGGCTCGATGCTTCGGCGGCCTGCCCCCTCGGAGGCTGATGCGAAGACTCGCCTGTCATTGACCCGCTTCACCAGGCTCACCGGCGCTTCGGTCAACGCAGGGATTCGGTTCGCCAGCGCCGGAAGCCGGTGCGGTGATCAGCCGACTCCACGCTCGCAGTTCGGGCACGTACCGTATTTGCGTCCATGCCCGGCAAGGGGGCGTCGACTACCGTCACTGACTGCCCTCTGGAATCCGCGGGTGCCCATTTTGCTGGACGCTGAACCAATACGGCCCGATCCGCCAAGCGCAGCAAGTCGACAGTGACTACTCTCGGACGAGTGCGTCGAGCGAAAATTGTGTGCACTCTCGGCCCGGCAACGGATTCCGAAGAGACCATGGCCAAACTCATCCATAGTGGGATGTCGGTGGCTCGCCTCAACCTGAGCCATGGCACGAAGGCCGATCACCAGGCGCGCCTGGAACTGGTTCGTCGATCAGCCCGCGATGCGGGGGTGGGGGTAGCGGTTCTCGCAGACCTGCAGGGACCCAAGATCCGGCTGGGCACGTTCGCCAACCAGCAGGTCGATCTCGTGCAGGGCCAGCCTTTCACCATCACCACCCGCGATGTGCCCGGGGACGCCGAGATCTGTTCCACCACCTATGCCAATCTCACCGATGACGTCACCGTGGG
Organism: uncultured Actinomycetota bacterium; assembly: GCA_963704075.1. GTDB lineage: Bacteria > Actinomycetota > Actinomycetes > S36-B12 > UBA10799 > JADKAV01. The sequence continues at coordinate 31,172 of CAVPGV010000016.1, read as the reverse complement.
TGATGAGGTCCTCATCGACGACGGGAACGTGACGCTGCGGGCTGTGGAGGTCGGTGAGACCGACGTCGTGTGCGAGGTGCTCGTGGGTGGCCGCGTCAGCAATAACAAGGGGATCAACCTTCCAGGCGTGGTGGTCAGTGTCCCGGCGTTGTCCGAGAAGGACGTCGACGATCTGCGCTGGGCTCTGAAGGCGGATGTGGACATCGTTGCGCTGTCCTTCGTGCAGCGGCCCGAGGACATCGACGACGTCCGCCGGATCATGGACGAGCAGGGAGTCCATCGCCCGATCCTGGCCAAGATCGAGAAACCGCAGGCCGTCGACCACCTGTCGGCGATCATCGAGACGTTCGACGGGATCATGGTCGCGCGTGGTGATCTGGGCGTGGAACTTCCGCTCGAGCAGGTACCGCTGGTGCAGAAGCGCGCGATCCAGCTTTCTCGGGCGGCCGCGAAACCGGTGATCGTGGCCACTCAGATGCTGGACAGCATGGTCACCAGCAGTCGACCGACCCGCGCAGAGGCCTCCGACGTCGCGAATGCTGTGCTCGACGGCACCGACGCGCTGATGCTCAGCGGGGAGACCAGTGTCGGTGATCACCCGGACCTGGTGGTCAGGACGATGGCCCGGATCATCGAGTACGTCGAGGAGAAGGCGCTGGGATCGGTATCGGGATCGGCGGACAACCGCACCGGTTCCACGGCCAGAGCCATCACCCGGGCAGCCACGGAAGTGGCCGACGAAGTGGACGCGAAGTTCATCATCTCGTTCACAGAGACGGGCCTGACGCCCCGCTTGGTCGCCCGTCACCGTTCCAGGATCCCGATCCTCTGCTTCACCCCCAATGCGCATGTGCGCAACTACTTGGCGTTGGTGTGGGGGATCACCCCGTTCGACGGCAAGAAGGTGCACCACACCGACGAACTCGTGGAGCACGTCGACCTGCGGATCTCGCAGATGTCGTTGGCTGCACCCGGGGACAAGGTGGTCGTGATCGCCGGTGTTCCGCCGGGTGTCCCCGGTACCACCAACGGGATGCGGGTCCATCTGGTGGGTTCGGGCTCAGCCGGCCGGGCCGAAGAAGCCGAGGTTGCCGCACAGGTCTGACGGCCGACGAAAGCCGCCGAGTGTTGCACGGTTGCTGGTTTTCGACCCAAGAAAGCAGCAACCGCGCAACACTCGGCACTCGCGGGACGCGGGCACGGCGGGCTCGCGGGAAGGGCACTCGCGGGTCGCGGGATCGCGGCACACGTTGGATGGCGGAATCAGTCAAGCTTCTGTCGAGCTTCAGGGTTGAGAACGCCCCACGCCACAAGTTGGTCGGCGAGAACACCGGGCGGTTCGTCGTAGATGACCGCAAGGGTCCGCAGATCGTCCTGTCGAATGCTGAGGATCCGGCCGTTGTAGTCCCCGCGCTGGGCCTGGATGGCCGCTGCGTACCGGGCCAACGGACCCACCTTGTCCGCAGGTACCTGGCCCAGGCGTTCCAAGTCGAGCACGAGCCGGGCTGGCGGCTCGGCCGCGGAGCCAGGAGAACTGTCAGGGAGCAGCTCAGCGACCGGGACACCGTAGAAGTCCGCCAGTGCCGCCAGTTTCTGCACCGTCACGGCACGGTCGCCGCGCTCGTAGGAACCGACCACGACTGCCTTCCAGCGGCCCTCGGACTTCTCCTCGACGCCGTGCAGGGACATGCCCTGCTGTTGCCGGATGGAACGTAGTTTGGCTCCGAGCGCTCGCCCGTACTCAGTTGCCATGGGCTGCGCTCCAATTCGGACTCAGGACTGTCAGGTGTGAGGTTACGGAGCGTGATACTGGGGAGGCAACTCGGCGGGAACCGCCTACCAAGGTGCTGTCTATAAGGGTGATAGCGTCGTCGACGAAAGCCTTTCCTTTAACCACCGTCCAGCGAGGCGGAGAAGGGGGGTTGGACGCGATGTCGCCTGACCAAGAGTCCCTCACCGACTCAGATATCAATCGAGCGGTGGTACGCATCGCTCACGAAATCCTCGAACGCAACCGCGGCGCCGATGACCTGGTGCTGCTGGGCATCCCCCGCCGAGGTGTACCCCTTGCCAGGCGGATCGCTGCAGCCATGTCCGGCATCGAGGGCCGGGAGGTCCCCGCGGGCGCGCTCGACGTGGGGATGTACCGCGATGACCTGCGACTACGGCCCACCGTCGCGCTGCATCCGACCGTGATCCCGGGTGGTGACATCACCGGCAAGACAGTGGTCCTGGTCGACGACGTGTTGTTCAGCGGTCGCACGACGCGCGCCGCCATGGATGCGCTGTCCGACGCCGGCCGGCCAAGGGCCGTGCAACTGGCCGTTCTGGTCGACCGAGGTCACCGCGATCTGCCCATCCGCGCCGACTACGTGGGCAAGAACCTGCCGACCTCGCGCGACGACGACGTCCAGGTGACCCTGACCGAAACCGACGGAACCGATGCCGTGCGCCTGGTGCGCGCTGGAGGTAACTGAATGCGCCATCTGCTCTCCACCCAGGATGTGTCCCAATCAGAGGCCCTGGCCATCCTCGACACCGCCCGCGAACTGGCGCAGGTCGCCGATCGCCCGGTGAAGAAGCTGCCCACCCTGCGCGGGCGGACCGTGGTCAACCTGTTCTTCGAGGACTCGACCCGCACCCGGATCTCGTTCGAGGCCGCGGCCAAGCGGCTTTCGGCCGACGTCATCAACTTCTCGGCCAAAGGGTCGAGCCTGTCCAAGGGCGAGTCCCTGAAGGACACTGCACTGACGCTGCAGGCGATGGGCGCCGACGCGGTCGTCATCCGGCATCAGGCCAGCGGTGCCGCACACCGGTTGGCCAACAGCGACTGGATCCACGGAGCGGTCATCAACGCCGGGGATGGAACCCACGAGCACCCCACGCAGGCGCTGCTCGACGCCTATACGATGCGCGATCACCTACGCGACGGCCAAGGGTCGCTCGAGGGGCTCAACGTGGTCATCGTCGGGGATGTCCTGCACTCACGGGTCGCCCGGTCCAACGTCTGGCTGCTCGACACGCTCGGCGCCGATGTCACCCTGGTGGCGCCGCCCACTCTGCTGCCGGTAGGCGTCGGGCAGTGGCCGTGCCGGATCAGTTATGACCTCGACGAGGCGATCGTGAAGGCCGACGTCGTGATGATGCTGCGGGTCCAGATGGAGCGGATGAACGCGGCCTTCTTCCCCAGCGCACGGGAGTATTCGCGGCGCTACGGCCTGGACGTGCCACGGATGTCGTCGCTGCCGGACCACGCGATCGTGATGCACCCGGGGCCGATGAACCGGGGGATGGAGATCGCCGCGGATGTGGCCGACGCCGACCGCTCGGTGATCCTGGACCAGGTGACCAACGGTGTGCACATCCGGATGGCTGTGCTCTACCTGCTGATGGGAGGGCAAGAGGCATGACAGTTCTGCGTGATGTGCGCCCGCTGGGCGGCGAGGCCGTCGATGTGCGGATCGAGGACTCGGTGATCGTGGAGATCGGGCCTGGCCTCGACGGCGACGACGTCGTGGAGGGACACGGCGCTGTCCTGCTACCGGGGCTGGTCGACCTGCACACCCATCTGCGCGAACCGGGTCGTGAGGATGCCGAGACGGTGGAGTCCGGCACCAGGGCTGCGGCCGTGGGAGGTTTCACCGCGGTCCATGCGATGGCCAACACCGATCCGGTCGCCGACACCGCCGGTGTCGTCGAACAGGTGTGGCGCCTGGGTGTCGAAGCCGGGTACGCCGATGTGCGCCCGGTGGGTGCGGTCACGGTCGGGCTGGAGGGCAAGCGGCTGGCCGAACTCGGCGCGATGGCCGATTCGCACGCCCGGGTCCGGGTGTTCAGCGACGACGGGCACTGCGTCTCCGACGCGCAGTTGATGCGCCGTGCCTTGGAATACGTGAAGGCCTTCGACGGAGTCATCGCCCAGCACGCACAGGAGCCCCGGCTCACCGAGGGTGCGCAGATGCATGAGGGGGAGTTGTCCGGGCAACTCGGACTCGCCGGGTGGCCGGCGGTGGCTGAGGAGGCGATCATCGCCCGGGATGTGCTGCTGGCCGAACATGTCGGATCACGCCTGCATATCTGCCACGTCTCGACGGCCGGCTCCGTGGAGATTCTTCGGTGGGCGAAGAGCCGCGGTATCACGGTGACCGCGGAAGTCACCCCGCACCACCTGTTGCTCACCCACGATCTGGCTGCCACCTACGACCCGATCTACAAGGTGAACCCGCCCCTGCGCAGCGAGACCGATGTGCAGGCGGTCCGGCAGGCTCTCGCCGACGGGATCATCGACATCGTCGCCACCGACCACGCCCCGCACGCCATGGAGGACAAGGAGTGCGAGTGGGCCGCGGCCGCCTTCGGGATGCTGGGGCTGCAGACCGCGCTGAGCGTCGTCAACGAGACCATGGTCCGACCGGGGCTGCTGGACTGGCAGCAGGTGGCCGACCGGATGTCCGTGACTCCTGCCAACATCGGCCGGGTGTCCGGGCACGGCCGCCCGATCGCTGTCGGCGAACCCGCGAACCTGACGCTCTTCGATCCCGATCCGGAGTGGATCGTGGGGACCGGGGACATGGTCAGCCGCAGCCGCAACACCCCCTACGCAGGGATGGTCCTGCACGGACGCGTCATGGGTACCTGGCTGCGCGGACGGCCCACTGTCCTGGACAACACACTGGTGGAGCTCGAAACCGTCTGATGATCATCCTGCTGGCCGCCGAATCGCAACAGGTCACCGCGTGGCCGCAGCGCCTGCTCCTGACGTTCGGCGTGCTGGGGGTGACGGTGCTCGCCGTGTGGGGGATGTGGCGCAGTTGGAAGCGACGCGAAGCGATGGACCTGCCGCTGCAACGGGTACCCGCGGGTTTCGAGCCCGACCTCGAGGTGGTCGGACGGTATCTGGGAACATCTCCGGCGCAGGACTGGATGCAACGCGTGGTCGCCGGCGGTCTGGGTGCCCCGGGCAACGCCTCGGCCAGCATCGCGGCGCAGGGCGTGCGTCTGGAACGGATCGGAGAACCCTCGATCTTCCTGCCGGCCAACCAGATCACCGCTACCGAGCTCGGTCGCGGTGTGGCCGCGCAGGTGGCGGAGAAGGACGGTGTGGTGCTGTGGTTCTGGAATGCCGGAGACACCCCCCTGCAGACGGGATTTCGCCCCGACGCGGCAGAAGACGTGGTCCGGCTGGTCGATGCCAGCCGGGCGCTAGGTGAGGAGAACTGATGAGTTTCACCATTCCGGTGCTCGACGACCCGGACAGCGGGACCGCCGAACCGGCGCTGCTGGTCCTGGAAGATGGCACGTCCATGCGTGGCGAGGCCTTCGGTGCGCGCGGCAGAGTGTTCGGCGAGGCGGTGTTCTCCACCGGCATGACCGGATATCAGGAGACCCTCACTGACCCGTCGTACCACCGCCAGGTCATCGTCATGACCGCGCCGCACATCGGCAACACCGGCATGAACCTCGAGGACCCGGAGTCAGGGCGCATCTGGGCCGCGGGCTTCGTCATCCGTGACTTGAGCCCCGTGGCCAGCAACTGGCGCGCCACCGACCCGCTGGGCGAGGCGTTGGCCGCCGCCGGCGTCGTGGGGGTCCGCGGCGTGGACACCCGTGCGCTTACGCGCCACCTGCGCGAGCGGGGCGTGATGCGGGTGGGCCTGTTCAGCGGGGATGCCCTGACCGACGCCGCGTCGATGCTCGAGCAGGTCAAGGCCTCCCCGGGCATGCTCGGCGCGAACCTCTCGGCACAGGTCAGCACGGATGAGCCGTACGTGGTACCCGCCGTCGGCGAGAGCCGGTTCACCGTGGTGGCCGTCGACCTGGGGATCAAGCGCATGACCCCGACGCTGATGTCCGCAGCGCGGGATGACCGTGCACGTCGTGCCGTCGGACTACAGCTACGAGCAGATCCGGGCGCTCAACCCGGATGGTTTGTTCTTCTCCAACGGCCCCGGTGACCCTGCCACCGCCGACCATGCGGTGGGCATCGCCCGCAGTGCGCTGGGTGACGCGCTTCCCACGTTCGGCATCTGCTTCGGCAACCAGATCCTGGGCCGCGCGCTCGGCTTCGACACCTACAAGCTGGCCTACGGCCATCGCGGTATCAACCAGCCGGTGCAGGACCGTTCGACCGGCAAGGTCGAGGTCACCGCGCACAACCACGGATTCGCGGTGAAGGCGCCGCTGGACACCGAGATCGACGGTGAGTTCGGTCGAGTCCGGGTCAGCCACGTCTGCCTCAACGACGATGTGGTGGAAGGGCTGCAGTGCCTGGATGTCCCGGCGTTCAGCGTCCAGTACCACCCGGAGGCGGCCGCCGGTCCGCACGATTCGGCCTACTTGTTCGACAGATTCGCCGCGGCGATGGAGGGGCGGTCCTGATGCCGAAACGCACAGACATCAACAGTGTCCTGGTGATCGGTTCCGGGCCCATCGTGATCGGGCAGGCCTGCGAGTTCGACTACTCGGGCACCCAGGCGTGCCGGGTCCTGCGGGCCGAGGGCCTGCGCGTGGTCCTGGTCAACAGCAACCCGGCCACGATCATGACCGACCCGGAGTTCGCCGACGCGACCTATATCGAACCGATCACCCCGGAGTTCGTGGAGAAGGTCATCGCCAAGGAGCGCCCCGACGCACTGCTACCCACCCTGGGCGGGCAGACCGCGTTGAACGCGGCGGTCGCGCTGGCCGAGAACGGGGTGCTCGACAAGTACGGTGTCGAACTGATCGGTGCGGACATCGACGCCATCCAGCGCGGTGAGAACCGCGAGTTGTTCAAGCAGATCGTCGACAAGGTGGGTGCCGAATCCGCGCGCTCATGGGTATGCCACACCCTCGAGGAGTGCCTCGAGGCGGTCGAGGATCTCCACTACCCCGTGGTCGTGCGCCCTTCGTTCACGATGGGTGGTGCCGGGTCCGGCATGGCCTACGACGAGGCCGACCTGCGCCGCATCGCCGGCCAAGGCCTGGCCGCGAGCCCCACCACCGAGGTGCTTCTGGAGGAATCCATCCTCGGGTGGAAGGAGTTCGAACTCGAACTCATGCGCGACAACAACGACAACGTCGTCGTGGTCTGCTCGATCGAGAACCTCGACCCGCTCGGAGTGCACACCGGTGACTCCATCACCGTGGCGCCGGCACTCACACTGACCGACCGCGAGTACCAGCGGATGCGGGACGTGGGGATCGCGGTGATCCGCGAGGTCGGGGTGGACACCGGCGGCTGCAACATCCAGTTCGCCATCCACCCGGAGAACGGCCGGATCATCGTCATCGAGATGAACCCGCGGGTCTCCCGCAGTTCGGCGCTGGCATCGAAGGCGACCGGATTCCCGATCGCGAAGATCGCCGCGAAACTGGCGATCGGCTACACCCTCGACGAGATCCCCAACGACATCACGCGGCAGACCCCCGCGTCGTTCGAACCGACGCTGGACTACATCGTCGTGAAGGTGCCGCGGTTCGCCTTCGAGAAGTTCCCGGGCGCCGACGACACGCTGACCACGACGATGAAGAGTGTCGGCGAGGCCATGTCCATCGGGCGCAACTTCGCGCAGGCGCTGCAGAAGGCTCTGCGCAGCATCGAGCGGTCGGGGTCGGAGTTCTCCTGGCCGGCGGACCCCCGCCCGCTCGACGAATTGCTGGCCGAGGTGGGCCGCCCCCACGACGGCCGGTTGCAGAAGGTGCAGCAGGCGATGTGGCTGGGCGCCAGCGTCGAGCAGCTCTACGAGATCACCGCCATCGACCCCTGGTTCCTCGAGCAGATCGCCGGCATCAACGCGATGGCCGACCAGATCAGCGACCGCGGACCGGTTGTCCCCGAGCCTGCTGCGCCGGGCCAAGCAGACCGGCTTCTCCGACGCCCAGATCGCCGGCTTGCGGGGCGCTCGGGAGGACGTGATCCGCGGCGTCCGGCACGCGCTGGGGATCCGCCCGGTGTTCAAGACCGTCGACACCTGCGCCGCGGAGTTCCCCGCATATACGCCGTACCACTACTCCAGCTACGACGCGCAGACCGAGGTGGAGCCGCGCGAGAAGGAAGCGGTGATCATCCTGGGGTCCGGGCCGAACCGGATCGGCCAGGGCATCGAGTTCGACTACAGCTGTGTGCACGCAACGCTGACCCTGCGCGAGGCCGGGTACGAGGCGATCATGGTCAACTGCAACCCGGAGACCGTCTCGACCGACTACGACACCGCCAACCGTCTGTACTTCGAGCCGTTGACGCTCGAGGACGTGCTCGAGGTGATCGCCGCGGAGCAGGCCGTCGGGCCGGTTGCCGGGGTCATCTGCCAGCTCGGCGGGCAGACCCCGCTGGGGCTGGCGGCCCGGCTCAAGGCCGAGGGGGTGCCGCTGCTGGGGACCACCCCGGAGGCGATCCACCTGGCCGAGGAGCGTGGCGCGTTCGGGCAGGTGCTGCACGACGCGGGCCTTCCCGTGCCCAAACACGGTATGGCCCGCAGCGTCGCCGAGGCCGAGGCCATCGCCGCCGAGATCGGTTACCCGGTGCTGGTGCGCCCCTCCTACGTGCTCGGCGGGCGCGGCATGGAGATCGTGTACGACAAATCCGTGCTGGCCGCGTACATCGAGCGCGCCACCCAGGCCAGTCCCGAACACCCGGTCCTGGTCGACCAGTTCCTCGACGACGCGATCGAGATCGATGTGGACGCCCTGTACGACGGCGAGGAGCTGTTCCTCGGCGGTGTCATGGAGCACATCGAGGAGGCTGGCATCCACTCCGGCGACTCGGCCTGCGCCTTGCCCCCGATGACGCTGGGCCATCATGAACTCGAACAGATCCGGTCCAGCACGCTGGCCATCGCGCGAGGGGTCGGCGTGCGCGGGCTGCTCAACATCCAGTTCGCGCTGACCCTGGACCGGCTGTACGTGTTGGAGGCGAACCCGCGCGCGTCGCGGACCGTGCCTTTCGTGTCGAAGGCGACCGGCGTTCCGCTGGCCAAAGCCGCGGCGCGGATCGCAGTCGGGCAGAGCATCGCCCAGTTGCGCGCCGATGGCCTGCTGCCTGCCACCGGCGACACCGCGGAACTGCCAGTCGGTGCGGCGATGTCGGTGAAGGAAGCCGTCATGCCGTTCGGGCGCTTCCACGGCGTGGACAGCGTGCTCGGCCCGGAAATGCGTTCGACCGGCGAAGTCATGGGGATCGACGCCGACTTCGGGACCGCTTACGCCAAGTCGCAGTCCGGTGCGTACTCCTCCGGCCTGCCGATGTCCGGGCGCGCGATCATCACCGTGGCCAATCGCGACAAGCGGTCCATGATCTTCCCGGTCAAGCGGTTGTCGGACCTCGGTTTCGAGATCCTCGCGACCCAGGGCACCGCCGACGTCCTGCGGCGCAACGGACTCAAGGCCACGGTCCTGCGCAAGCACGCGGAAGGGTTCGGGCCCAACGGTGAGCCCACCACTGTGGGCAGCATCCTCGCCGGGGAGGTGGACCTGGTGGTCAACACTCCGTTGGGGACCGGCGCGCGCGCCGACGGGTACGACATCCGGACGGCGGCTGTGGTCAAGGGGATTCCTTGCATCACGACGATCCAGGGACTGGCGGCCGCGGTACAGGGAATCGAAGCGCTGAAGACCGGGCACGTGGGGGTGCGCAGTATCCAGGAGCACCAGGCCGACCTCGCCGCGCTGTGGGCAGCGCCATGACCGCCCAGGCCGACGCCGAGATCCTCAGTGTCCGCCGGGAGGGCGCCTACTGGCAGATGTCGTTCGCTGCCCCCGGTATCGCCGACGGATTCCGGCCGGGGCACTTCGTGGCGATCGCCGTGGACGACGCCCACATCCTGCGGCGGGCTTTCTCGATCCGCTCGGCGTCCACCAAGGCCGGTGGGGCGCTGCAGATCATCGTCTCACCGAAGGGCCCGGGCACGAAGTGGCTGGTGCAGCGCCGGCCCGGCGATGTCATCAATGTGATCGCGCCCCTGGGCCAACCCTTCCGCCTGCCCACCGAGCCGGTGCCCTGCGTGCTGGTAGGCGGTGGCTACGGGGTGGCGCCGCTGTTCGAGCTGGCCTCTCAGCTGCGTGCCCGGGGCTGCCCGGTCGAGATCATCGTCGGGGCAGGTGATGCGCAACGGCTGTACGGCGTGGTCGAGGCGCGCCGGGTCAGCGATGCCGTGCACGTCACCACCGACGACGGCTCCGCGGGGGAGCGCGGGCGGGTCACCGATCCGCTGCGGCGGATCCTGGCAGGTGGGCATCCGGCGGTTTATGCCTGCGGTCCGATGGGAATGCTGCAAGCCGTTTCGGAGGTGAGCGCCGAATTCGGTGCCGTGGCGCAGTGTGCTGTCGAGGAGTCGATGGCCTGCGGGGTCGGCGTGTGCATGACCTGCGTGCTGCCGGTGATCGGCGACGACGGTGTGACCCGCATGGTCCGCTCCTGCACCGAAGGGCCGGTGTTCTTCGGAGATCGTGTTCGCTGGTCGGAGGTCGGCACCGTGCCCGCCGACACCCTGGGAGCACCGGAGCCCCGCGATGACTGATCCTCGGGTGACCCTCGGCGGTGTCGAGTTCGCCGGCCCCGCGTTCACCGCGTCCGGTTGCGCCGCGGCGGGTAAGGAACTGGCCGGCTTCTTCGACCTGACCGAGATCGGTGGGGTTGTCACCAAGAGCATCATGCTCAAACCCCGCTCTGGGCGACCCACCCCGCGCATGGTGGAGACGCCCTCCGGAATGCTCAACTCCATCGGATTGCAGGGCCCCGGGATCGAGTCCTTCCTCAAGAACGACCTCGCGTGGCTGACCGATCACGGCGTGACCGCGGTGGTCTCCATCGCCGGTGAGACTGTCGACGAGTTCGCGCAACTGGCCCGCATCCTGCGCAACGAGCCTGCGGTGAAGGCCATCGAGGTGAACATCTCCTGCCCCAACGTCGAGAGCCGTGGACAGGTCTTCGCATGCGAGGTCATGTCGGCCTCGTCGGTGATCCATCAGGTACGCCGCAACACCAACAACGACGTGCCGATCTTCGCCAAACTGACGCCGGACGTCACGAGCATCGCCGAGATCGCGCTGGCGTGCCACAACGCCGGGGCCGACGGGTTCTCGGTCATGAATACGACCTTGGGCATGGCCATTGACCCCGACACGCTGCGCCCGATCCTCGGTGGGGTCACCGGGGGTCTGAGCGGACCTGCGATCCGACCCATGGCGGTGCGCTGCGTCTGGCAGATCCACCAGGCGCTGCCCGACGTGCCCGATCCTGGGCATGGGGGGAATAGCGAATGGCGAGGACGCACTGCAGTTCATCGCCGCGGGCGCGTCGGCAGTCAGTGTCGGCACCATGACCTTCCACGATCCAGCCGCCCCGGTGCGGGTGCAGCGCGAACTGCTCGGTCTGCTGGACGAACGTGGATTCAAGACCGTGGCCGATGCTGTCGGAATTGCTCACCGAGGAGGACTGACATGACCGCCGCTCCGATCGCGCTCGCGCTCGACGCCCCCGACCTGGACACGGCCTGCCGCTGGGCGAACGCCGTGAACGGGGTGTTCTCCCACGTGAAGGTGGGTCTGGAGACCTACTTGCGCGACGGCGCGTTGGGGGTTGCGGAGATCCGGGCAGCCGCGCCCGACTGCGCGTTGTTCCTCGATCTCAAGGTGCACGACATTCCCAACACCATGGCCGGGGCCGCGCGTTCGGTGGCCGTCCTCCAACCGGACATCCTCACCGTGCACGCCGCGGCTGGGACCGCCGGGATCGAGGCGGTGGCAGAGGCACTTCCCCAGACGCGGGTGGCCGCCGTGACGGTGCTGACCAGTCTGAGTACCGCGGACCTCACCGATCTGGGCATCCCTGGCACCCCTGAACAAGCCGTCATGCGATGGGCTCGACTGGCCGTCGCAGCCGGCGCCCGGGCCATCGTGAGCTCGGCTCAGGAGGTCGCCACACTGCGGGCGTTGCTCGGCCCCGAGCCGCTGCTCATCACCCCGGGGATCCGGCCGGCCGGTGGCGACCACGGCGACCAGAGCCGGGTGGTCACGCCCGCGGACGCGATCACCTCCGGCGCGGGGCTGCTCGTGGTGGGACGTCCCGTGACCGCTGCCGAAGATCCGCGCGGTGCGGCGCGCGGGATTGCGGGGGAGGCGCTGCAGGCGCTGGACTCGATTCGGTAGGTTGTCGGGCGTGCAGCCTCCGCCCCTGTCCAGCGAACAGCGTGCTGCTGCCAGCGCCAAGGCGGTCGCCAACCGACGTCGGCGTGCACAGATCAAGGAGCAATTGCGTTCGGGTCACCTGACGTGGCACGAGTTGCTCGCCCTGGCCCACGTCGACGAGGTGGTCGCCGCCCTGCGGGTACAGGATGCGCTGCTGTGCCTGCCCGGCGTCGGCCCGCAGCGCCTGGGCCGGTTCATGAGGCACGCCAACATCTCGCCCACCCGCCGCATCCGCGGCCTGGGACCCAACCAGATCGCCACGCTGTCCCAGGTCCTCGCCAGGTGAGCCGGCTGTACGTGGTGTCCGGGCCCAGTGGTGTCGGCAAGTCCACGGTGGTCGCGCGACTGCTGCAGCAGCGCCCGGACATCTGGCTGTCCGTGTCGGCCACCACCCGCCCTCCGCGCCCCGGGGAGCAGCATGGTCAGGAGTACTTCTTCGTGTCGCCCGAGGAGTTCGCCGCGCTGGGACATGCGGGGCAGTTGCTCGAGTGGGCCAGTTTCGCCGGCAACTCCTATGGCACCCCGCGCGGTCCCGTGGAGGAGCACCTCGCCGCCGGGCAGTCCGTCCTGCTGGAGATCGAACTCGAAGGCGCCCGGCAGGTCCGTGCCGCAATGCCAGAAGCGGTGCTGGTGTTCCTGGCCCCGCCCAGCGCGGAGGAACTCAAACGCCGCCTGGTCGGCAGGGGGACCGAGGACGAGGCTGCTGTCGCCGCCCGTTTGGACCGGGCTGACGCCGAACTGGCCGCCGTGGACGAGTTCGATCACGTGGTGCGCAACGTGGACATCGAGGAGGCGGCGGCCGAATTGGGCGCCTTGATCGAGTAGTCGCAGCAGGGTTCCTCGGGACTGGACGTGACTCCCGCTTTGCCGAGTGTTGCGCGGTTGTCGGTTTTGTGACGTCCAAACCCGCAACGGTGCAACACTCGACGGCGAGGGCTGCCTCCACCGCCACAGGCTTCGATGAGCCACCGTGAGACCGGTGCAGGTCGTCAGCATGTTGAGGCCGCCCGGTTCCACCACGCGGCCGCCGTGGACGAGTTCGACCACGTGGTTCACAACGTGGACATCGATGAGGCGGCGGCCGAACTGGGCGCCTTGATCGAGTAGTCGCGGCTCGGTTTCACCGCCCGCCCCATCACATCTGGGCCGCAGGGTGTCCGTGCGGCCCAGATGTGATGGTCAGTTTGGCGACGAAAGCCACATTTGAGTCACAGAGTCCTCAGATGAGGGCCAGCTAGGGTCAAACCCCCGGTCAACGGCCCCGATGTGATGGCCACCCACGCGATTGTCCCTGCCGGGCGCCTGCATGGGTAGCCGTGAAGGCCGAGTCCGTGCCGGAAGGGTGCCCGTGGCGGCGATCGGCTACCCTTGAGTGAGTTTGCCAACGAAAGGTTCCCCTGTGGCAGTTGTAGACGACCGTACCGAGGGCATCACGTACCCTCCGCTTGACGCCTTGCTCGAGAAGACCGATTCCAAGTACTCCCTGGTCATCGAAGCGGCGCGCCGCGCTCGCCAGATCAACGCGTACTACAGCCAGTTGTCCGAAGGTGCCCTCGAGCACGTCGGCCCGCTCGTGGAGACCTACCAGCACGAGAAGCCGCTGTCCATCGCCCTGCGCGAGATCAACGACGGTCTGCTGGAGACCAGCAACGTCACGGTCGAGGAGACCGAAGCCTGAAACCCGAGGTCGTCCTCGGTGTAGGTGGCGGGATCGCCGCCTACAAGGCTGCTGAGGTTCTGCGCCGGATCCAGGCGCTCGACGCCGCGGTAACGGTCGTCCCCACGAAGACCGCACTCGAATTCGTGGGGTCTGCCACGTGGTCGGCGCTTTCGGGCCGACCGGTGACCAGCGACTTCTTCGACAACGTGCATGAGGTTCCGCACGTGCAGATCGGTAAGCAGGCGGAACTGGTGATTGTGGCGCCGGCCACCGCCAACCTGTCTGGCCAAGGCGGCCTACGGCCTGGCCGACGATCTGCTGACGAACACCCTGCTCACCGCCCATTGTCCGGTGATCATGTTCCCGGCCATGCACACAGAGATGTGGGAACACCCCGCGACCCGAGCCAATGTCGCCACCTTGCGCGACCGCGGAGTACTGGTCGTCGATCCGGATTCCGGGCGCCTCACCGGATTCGACTCCGGCCCCGGACGCCTGCCCGAGCCCGAAGCGATCGCATGGATCGTCCAGGCCGCCCTCGCATCCCGGGACCTCAAGCCCGACCTGCGGGGGCGCCACATCGTCGTCAGCGGTGGTGGCACCCGCGAACGTCTGGACCCGGTACGCCACATCGGCAACCGTTCGAGCGGTCGGCAGGCCATGTCGCTGGCTGCAGCGGCGGTGGCCCGTGGAGCCCGTGTGAGCCTGATCCGCGGGGATGTGAAAGTGCCGAACGCGGCCGGCATCGACATCGTCGACGCCTTGACCGCCGACGAGATGCTGGACGCGGCGCGGACCCTGGCTGAGAGCGCCGACGCGGTGATCATGGCCGCGGCGATCGCCGACTTCCGTGCGGAGACCCTGCCCGACGCCAAGATCAAGAAGTCAGACAGTTCCACCCTCAACCTGAACCTGGTCCACAACCCCGACGTCCTTGCCACGCTGGTGCGGGAGCGCTGGGGGGACAGCCCTCTGCTGGTCGGTTTCGCCGCTGAGACCGGCGATCAACAACGGCACCTGGCTCGAGCACGCCGAGGCGAAGTTCGCGGCGAAGGGTTGCGACATCATGATCGCCAACCCGGTGGGCCATAACCGTGGGTTCGGCACGGAGAACAACGAAGCCGTGCTGCTGCTCGGTGGTGGAGTCACCGAGGAGGTCCCGGGGACCAGCAAGATCGAGTTGTCCCACCGGATCCTGGACGCGATCGCCGATCGCTTGAACTGAGAGGCGTCAGCGCCACGGTTCGTGTCGGACCTCATCCGTAGACTTCGGATCGAGACCTAGGGAGGGCCCGTGGCCAAGCGCCTGTTTTCGTCCGAGTCGGTGACCGAGGGGCATCCGGACAAGATCGCCGACCAGATCAGCGACAGCATCCTGGATGCCATGCTGACCGACGACCCCGATTCCCATGTCGCCGTTGAGACACTGGTGACCACGGGACTGGTTGTCGTCGCCGGCGAGGTGGACACAACGACCTACGTGGACATCCCGCGCGTCGTTCGCGACTGCATCCTCAAAGTGGGCTACGACTCCTCCGACAAGGGCTTCGACGGACACTCGTGCGGCATCTCGGTGTCGCTGGGTCAGCAGTCCGCGGATATCCGGCAGGGCGTCGACGACTCCTGGGAGGAGCGCTACGAGCACAGCAGCGACCCTCTGGATGCCCAAGGCGCGGGTGACCAGGGTTTGATGTTCGGCTACGCCTGCACGGACACCCCGGAACTGATGCCGCTGCCGATCGCGCTGGCGCAGCGCCTGAGTCGGCGCCTGACCGCTGTGCGCAAACAGGCGGTCGTGCCCTACCTGCGCCCGGACGGAAAGGTGCAGGTGACGATCGAATACGACGGCACGACGCCGGTGGCGGTCAACACCGTGGTGGTGTCCAGTCAGCACATCGAGGACATCGACCTCGACACCTTGCTCGCCCCGGACATCGAGGAGTTCGTCATCCGTCCGGAACTGGACGTGCTGGAGTTGCAGACCGGCGCGACACGATCGCTGGTCAATCCCACGGGTCGTTTCGTGGACGGCGGTCCCGCGGCCGACGCGGGCGTGACCGGCCGCAAGATCATCGTGGACACGTACGGGGGGATGGCCCGGCATGGCGGTGGCGCGTTCTCCGGTAAGGACCCGTCCAAGGTGGACAGGTCGGCCTCCTACGCGATGCGGTGGGTGGCCAAGAACATCGTCGCGGCCGGACTTGCCACGCGGTGCGAGGTGCAGGTGTCCTACGCGATCGGTGCGGCACATCCGGTGGGCCTGTTCGTTGAGACCTTCGGCACCGGGGTGGTGCCCGACGCGAGACTCGAGGACGCGATTCTTGCTGTGTTCGATCTGCGACCTGCGGCCATCATCCGCGACCTCGACCTCAAGCGGCCCATCTACGCGCAGACCGCGGCGTACGGCCACTTCGGCCGGGAGGAGCCAGACTTCACCTGGGAGCGCACCGACCGCGTGCAGGCGCTGCAAGCAGCAGTCGAGTAGTGGTGGAGGTCGCGCGGGTCGCGATCGAAACCCCGCTGCCACACCTGGACCGGCTGTTCGACTTCGCGATCCCGGAAGAGCTGGACGCCTCAGCGATGCCCGGTTGTCGGGTGCGGGTGCGTTTCCACGGACGCCAGGTCGCCGGCTGGCTCATTGAGCGCGGTGAGGGGGAGTTCTCCGGGGCGCTGCAACCGTTGCTGAAGGTGGCCGGCCCGCCGGTGCTGACCGCGGAAGTTGCCGCGTTGTGCCGCAGGGTCGCGGACCGGTATGCGGGAAGCCTGACTGATGTCCTGCGCTTCGCGGTGCCCGCACGGGTGGCGGCGGTGGAGAAGCAGGTGACCCCGGAGTCCGCTGGCAGGCCGGACGCCCTCGATCTGGCCGAATGGAGTGACTACGGCGACGCGCATGACTTCCTGAACCGCCGTTCCGGGGCCGGAAGTTGGATCTGTCACCCGCGCGACGAGCCGTTCGCCATGTTGGCCGCCGCCGCGGTGAATACGGCGGCGCGCGGACGGGCCGCGGTGCTGGTGGTCCCCGACGCCCGAGACGTCCGGGCTCTTCATGCCGCCTGTACGGAACTGGTCGACCCCGCCGCGATTGCGGTGGTGTCCGGTGAAGCCTCGAACCGGATGCGCTACAAGACGCACCTGTCCATCCTGGCCGGAGCCCAGCCGATCGTCATCGGCACGAGGTCGGCGGTCTTCGCGCCGGTTCCCGATCTGGGGTTGATCGCGGTGTGGGATGACGGCGACGACGTTCTCGCCGAACCGCAGACCCCTGGCTGGCACGCCCGGGAAGTGGCAGCTTTGCGCGCGTGGGAACACCAGGCGCTGGTCCTGGTGGGAGGGTTCGTCCGGACCGCGGCGACCGCACAGTGGCTGGTGGACGGCAACGCCGCGGACCTTCGACTGGCGCGCGAGACCGCCCGGGACCGGCGCTTCCGCGTTGACGCGCTCCACGAGCCGGACGCCGACCGGAGGCGGATTCCGAGTAGGGGCTTCGCGGTCCTGCGCACCGGCCTGGAGTCCGGGCCCGTTCTGGTGCAAGTGCCTCGGGTAGGCGGCGCGACGGGCCTGCTGTGCACGTCATGTGGCCATGTCCTGCGATGCCCCAAGTGCGGCGGTGGGGTTCGTGCTGACCGGTCGGGACAGCCGCGCTGCCGGTTGTGCCATGCCGCGGCCGATGCGTGCAACGAATGTGGTGGGCATGAGTTCGTCGGGGTGGGTTCGGGTTCTGGTCGCAGCACGCAGGAGTTGCAGCAGGCCTTCCCGGCAACGCCGGTGTTGCGCAGCGATGCCGATGCCGGGGTGCTTGATGAGGTCGACGCGCAGGCGGCCATCGTCGTCGCGACACCTGGGTCCGAGCCGCGCGTCCGCGGCGGCTACCGCGCACTGCTGGTCCTCGATACGGAGGTGCTGCTGGCTCGCAGTGCCTTACGGGCCAGGGAGGAGGCGGCCCGGCGCTGGAT
Source organism: uncultured Actinomycetota bacterium (assembly GCA_963704075.1). Taxonomy (GTDB): domain Bacteria; phylum Actinomycetota; class Actinomycetes; order S36-B12; family UBA10799; genus JADKAV01. The sequence continues at coordinate 13,394 of CAVPGV010000016.1, read as the reverse complement.
GGCGGCGATCGCTTTGACAGCACCGGATGCCACCTCTCTGCTGGTAGCCCCGCAGGACGTCCCCGTTGTACAGGCGCTGGTCCGCAACGACCTGGCTGCCCTCGCGGAGGCCGAGCGCGCCGACCGCGCCGAAGCCCACATGCCTCCGGCCTACCGATGCGTGCGGCTGCGCGGCGGGCGGGAGGCCGTGGACGCGTGGCTGTCCGACTACTCGGGCGACGTGTTGGGGCCGCTGGACACTATGCAGGGAAGTGAGGCGATGCTCCTCGCGCCGCATCGGCAGTCCGCTGCGATGCTGCGCCGGGTGCAGCAGATCCAGGCGCAACGATCCAAGGCCGGCGAGCCCGTGGTCGAGGTGCGGGTCGACCCGGTCAACCTCGGTGACGCCTAGCGGCATCCGCACCCCCGTAGACTCTGAGGTCGAGGAGGCAATGTGTCAGTGGTGGACATCCGGCTGTTCGGTGACCCGGTCTTGCGGGCCCCGGCGGCCCCCGTGGTCGATTTCGACAAGCAACTGCGCAAGCTCGTACAGGATCTGACAGACACGATGCTGGAAGCGCCGGGTGTCGGCCTCGCCGCGCCGCAACTCGGGGTCGGCTTGCGCGTCTTCACCTACTACGTGGATGGAGAACTGGGTCACCTGGTCAACCCGGACCTCGATCTCACCGACGAGACGCAGGAGGAGGAAGAGGGCTGCCTGTCGCTGCCCGACATCCGCTTCCCGACGCCGCGTGCCCTCGGCGTCGTGGCCAAGGGCTGGAACATGCACGGCGACCCGGTGACCGTCGAAGGAACCCACTTGCTCGCCCGGTGCGTTCAGCACGAGACCGATCACCTCGATGGCGTGTTGTTCATCGATCGGCTGGACTCGGACAAGCGCAAGGAAGCGATGAAGATGATTCGCGAATCGGACTGGTTCGGGCCCGACACGATCGTCAAGACCAGCCCGCACGTGCAACGGACCGGCCGATGAGGGTGGTCTTCGCGGGCACCCCCGAGGTCGCCGTCGTCAGCCTGGAAGCAGTGCTGGCCTCCCGGCACGAAGTGGTGGCGGTGGTCACCAGGCCGGATGCTGTGGCCGGACGCGGGCACCGGCTCACGCCCAGCCCCGTCAGTCGGGCGGCCTCCGAACGCGGAATCCCGGTCCTCACGCCCGCCAAGCCCAGCGACCCGGAGTTCGTGGAGGCGTTGCGAGAACTGCAGCCGGATTGCTGCCCGGTGGTCGCCTATGGCGCCTTGATCCCGCAGCCGGTGCTCGACATCCCTGCCCATGGCTGGGTCAACCTGCACTTCTCGCTGCTGCCGGCGTGGCGGGGGGCAGCACCCGTCCAGCGCGCCATCATGGGCGGCGACGATGTCACCGGCGCCGCTGTTTTCCAGTTGGAGGCGGGCATGGACACCGGGCCGGTGTTCGGCGTTGTGACCGAGACGATCGGTCCCGCGGACACCGCCGGGGAGCTGCTCGGACGACTGGCCGAATCCGGCGCACACCTGTTGGTGAAAGTGCTCGACGGGATCGAAGAGGGGTCGTTGCACGCGGTGCCGCAGTCGGCCGACGGGGTGAGCCTGGCCCCGAAGATCACAGTGGAGGATGCCAGGGTGCGTTGGGATGAGCCCGCCTTCGCCGTGGATCGGCGGATCCGTGGCTGCACGCCGAGCCCGGGGGCATGGACCATGCTCGGCGATCTCAAGGTGAAGGTGCAGCCGGTCCGGATGAGCGAGGAGAAGCTCGACCCCGGGGTTCTGCGGGTCGAACGTGGCCGGGTCCTGGTGGGGACGCTGACGACGGCCGTCGAACTCGGTACGGTGCAGCCGGCGGGCAAGAAGGCGATGTCGGCCGCTGACTGGGCGCGCGGTCTGCATGGTGATCCACTGGTCTTCGTGTGAAGGTCAGTCCTGCCCGCCGGGCAGCCTATGACGTCCTGCATCAGGTGGGTGCACAAGGGGCGTACGCGAACCTGACGTTGTCGCATGTGTTGACCGGCAGCGACCTCTCGCGCGCTGATCGCGGCTTGGCCACCGACCTCGTGTACACGACGTTGCGCCGCCAACTCACCCTGGATGCGGTGCTCGCCACAGTGGTCACGCGGCCCCTCGACGATGTGGACCCCCGGGTTCTGGATGTTCTGCGCATGGCGGTGGCGGAGCACATGTACCTGGACAAGCCCGCGCATGCCGTGGTCGACAGCGCTGTCAATCTCGCCCAATCGGTCGGGGCGGGGTCCGCCCGCGGATTCACCAATGCGATTCTGCGCAAGATCACGTCGCGCAGTTCGGAACAGTTGCTCGCGACAGCGACCAAGCGCTTGTCCGGGGATGCCGAACTGGCCGTGCGCTATTCCCATCCGGAGTGGATCATCCGGGCGTTCCGCGATGTCCTGGGGCCGGCGGAGCTGACGGCACTGCTGGAGCGGGACAACGTGCCGCCGCGGGTGACTCTGGCTGCCCGGCCCGCCCGGCTGGAGCGTGCAGAGTTGCCGGGGGAGCCGACGCCGTGGTCGCCGTGGGGGGTCTACCTGCAGCGAACCGATCCCGGATCGCTGCCGGAGGTCCGAGATGGCCGAGCAGGGGTTCAGGATCTGGGCAGCCAGTTGATGGTTCTGGCGCTGTCTCGGGCAGACGTGGCGGGGGCGGATCAACCACTGGCTGGACATGTGCGCGGGCCCTGGTGGCAAAGCGGGGCTGCTGGCGGATCTACTCCCCGCCGACGGGTCGCTGGTCGCCGTGGAGCAGCACGCTCACCGGGCCAGGCTGGTGGAGGCGGCTCTGCGCGGAACTCCCGGCGATGTCGACGTGGTCGTGGGGGATGCCGGTGAGGTTGGTGGTTCCTTCTCCCGCGTTCTGCTGGATGCACCGTGCTCAGGGCTCGGCGTGCTTCGTCGGAGGCCGGAGTCACGCTGGCGCCGGAAGGTATCCGACATCCCCGACCTGGCCGCCCTGCAAAGACGCCTGCTCAACCACGCTCTCGACGTGTGTGAAGCGGGTGGAGTAGTGGCGTACGTGACCTGCTCCCCGCATCTTGCGGAGACCGATCTCGTGGTTGAAGACGTGCTCAGGGCGCGCGAAGACGCCGTTCAGGAAGACGCCGGCTCGCTCCTCCCCGAGGTTCCTGAGGCCGTCGACGGTCTGGCGATCAGGTTGTGGCCGCACCGGCACGACACCGATGGCATGTATTTGGCACTGCTGAGGAAGCGCCGATAGTCGAGCTGCTCGCCTCATCCGATGCTCGGCGGGGTCGTGCGTGGTGGTTGATGAAACCGCCGTGTCGATTCCCCAAGGGCCGTATGGGCCCCAACGCCCCGTCCGCAATCAGAGCTGCTTGCGCCGAACGCCTATGCGGCTCGGGGGACCAATATCTGGAAAACATCCCCGTAGTTGCGAAGTAGCCTGCAAGTTAGGGGTCATTTGGCAACCAAAGGGCTATCTCAGGGACTGATCCCGTCGATGGGGCCGGCTGACTAGCGGTGGACACCACCCAGCAACAGATTGTGACCACTGCGCCGGCTGCAGGTGCACGCAGCACCCGCTCCGTTCCTGCTACGTTCGCGGCAATGACTACCTCGCCGCATGTGGGCACGTTGCGCGAAAAGCCCCTGCACGCCGACCTCAAGCGCTGGTACGCCGAACCTGCCGACACGTTCGAACAGCCCGTCGACGGCTTCGTGATCGACATCGTGCGCGAAGGTCTGCTCATCGAGATCCAGACCCGCAACTTCTCGTCCATGAAGCGCAAACTGACCGCGCTGCTGCCACAGCATCAAGTGCGGATGGTCCATCCGATCGCGGTCGAGCAGTGGATCGTCAAGGTGGACGACGCCGGCGAGATCCTGTCCCGGCGGAAGTCCCCGAAGCGCGGGGCGGCACACGACCTCTTCTCGGAACTCGTGAGTTTTCCCGAGATGCTTGCCGACCCCAACCTGAGCCTCGAAATCCTGTTCGTGCGGACCCAGCAAGTGCGCCGGTTCGACGCGACCAGGGCGTGGCGACGGAAGGGGTGGGTCGTTGAGGAGAACCAGCTGCTCGAGGTGACCGGCAGTCTCGAAGTGCAGTCGGGCGAAGACCTCGCCGAATTGCTGCCCGAGGCTCTCCCTGACGAGTTCACCACCGCGGACCTGGCTGGCGCCTTGCGTTGTAGCAGGCGGTTGGCCCAGCAGATGGCCTACTGCCTGCGCAGGACAGGTGGCGTCGAGGCCCTTGGCAAGGATGGTCGAGCTGTCTTGTACCGGCGCACCCTGCACGGATCGACGCCGACCAACTAGCCTCGTGCTCGTGGGAATCCAGATATCGCCGAGCATCTTGTCAGCCGACTTCGCAAACCTCGCTGCTGAATGCAAGGCCGTTGCCGGACACGCCGACTGGCTGCATGTGGATGTCATGGACAACCATTTCGTTCCGAACCTCACCATTGGTCTGCCGGTCGTCGAATCCCTGCTGAAGACAGTCGACACACCTGTCGACTGTCATCTGATGATCGAGGACCCCGATCGCTGGGCGCCTGGTTATGCCGAGGCGGGCGCTGGCAGCGTCACCTTCCACGTCGAGGCGGCCACCGCTCCGATCAAACTCGCACGAGACCTTCGGCGACACGGGGCTCGGGCTGGTCTGGGCCTACGCCCGGCGACGCCGGTGGAACCGTACGCCGACCTGCTTCCCGAGTTCGACATGTTGCTGATCATGACTGTGGAGCCGGGATTCGGTGGTCAGAAGTTCCTCGAGGTGGTGGTGCCCAAGATTCGACGGGCACGGCAACTCATCGGCGACGCGGACGTCTGGCTGCAGGTCGACGGTGGTGTCGACTCGCGCACGATTGAGATCTGCGCGGAGGCCGGCGCGGACGTGTTCGTGGCCGGCTCAGCCGTCTACGGCGCTGAGGATGCGGCGGCCGCAGTCGACCAGTTGCGGACGCTGGCCGTGGCGGCGCAGTCGTAGCTTTCGCTCGCTTCGCCTCCGAAAGTGGGCACTGACCGCAATCAGATTCCCGAAACTGCCATCATTCGGAGCCAAAACCGCCCGAATTGGGTGCTTCATGCCGATATCGGCCGCACGAAGAGGGCATGGTCTGGCCGACGATGTCCAGTTGTGGAGGCGAGCCTGCACTTGACCTCGGCGTCGGCTCGCCTTGACCACCCGTGTGACACCATAGAAGAACGTTTCCAGGGTCGGTGAAACTCCGAGCCGGCGGTGACAGCCCGCGACCCGTGCCTGCACGGTGGATCCGGTGGAACTCCGGGGCCGACGGTCAAAGTCCGGATGGGAGGAAACGCTGATCGCCGCTGTTCGGCGTGCCCTCCCACGCTTCGAGAAGGAGGGCGAGTGTCCGAGCAGTACATGGCCGAGGCGCTGGCTCTTGCCGCGAGCGTTAAAGGGGCTGTCGGCCCCAATCCCCGCGTCGGCTGCGTGATCGTCGACGACGCCGGAACGGTCGTCGGGCGCGGCGCGCACCAAGGCGCAGGGACTCCACACGCGGAGGTCAACGCTCTGGCCGACGCCGGTGAGGCGGCACGCGGAGCCACCGCCTACGTCACTCTCGAGCCCTGCAATCATCACGGACTGACGCCGCCGTGTTCGCAGGCCCTGCTCGCGGCCGGGATCACGTGTGTCCACTACGCCATGCCCGATCCGACGCCGGCCGCCGGCGGCGCGCACACCCTGCGCGCCCACGGCGTCCAGGTCACCCAGGGCCCACTCACCGAACAAGCCGAGGAGTTGCTCGCACCCTGGCTGTTCGCGATTTCACATCAGCGCCCCTTCGTGACCTACAAGGTCGCCAGCACCCTCGACGGCAACGTCGCCGCTGCCGACGGGAGTAGCCGGTGGATCACCGGCGAGGCGGCTCGATCCTGGGCCCACGAGCTTCGCGCACAGGTGGACGCGATCGCAGTGGGATCCGCGACGTACACCGCGGACGACCCCCAGTTGAACGTCCGCGGTGTGGACGTCGTGAAGCAGCCTCGACGCATCGTGCTCGGCGACGTGGCCGCCGAGGGTTTCTGGGTCATCCCGGGCCACGATCCGGCGGCGGCCCTGACGCAGATGTACGACGCCGGTGTACGACACTCTGCTGCTCGAAGGCGGCCCCACGGTCGGTGCGGCCTTCATCCGGCACGGGTTGGTCGACGACCTGGCGTGGATCGCTGCGCCGAAGCTGCTGGGCTCGGGGGTACGGGCTCTGGCCGATATCGGCGTCGGTTCTCTCGAGGACGCGATCGAATGGCGGGTCACCCACGTGGAGCAGCTCGGCGACGATGTCCTCATCCGATGCGGGAGGCGATGATGTTCACCGGTCTGGTGCAGCAGATGGGCACCGTCGAGCAGGTAGTCACCGGCGAGACGACCCGCGTCGTGATCCACCCCGACCGCGCCTGGCAGCCCTACGAACACGGGGAGAGCATCGCCACCAGCGGCGTGTGCCTCACCGTCGTCGACTCCGGCGACGACTGGTTCGCCGTGGACATCATGGCCCAGACGCTGGCCCTGACCAGCGGTCTGGACGAGGGACGACGGGTCAATCTGGAGCGGGCAATGCGGCTCGGCGACCGGCTCGGCGGGCACATGGTCCAAGGACACGTGGACGGTGTTGCCGGGGTGACCCAGCGCCGCAGCGACGGCGAGTGGGAAGTCATCGGATTCGATCTTCCGGTGCCCTTGCGCAAGTACGTCGTCGCGCAGGGATCGATCTGCCTCGACGGCGTCTCGCTGACCGTTTCGGCGAAGACCGACTCGGGCGCAGAGGTGAGCCTGATCCCGGAGACGCTCGCCGCCACCACGCTGGGGGCCGTGGCCCGGGGCGACCGTCTGAACGTGGAAGTGGACGTCATCGGCAAGTACGTCGAGTCGCTGCTAGGAGGCTATCGATGAGATTCGACCCGATACCGCAGGCCATCGAGGCCATCCGGGAGGGCAAAGCGGTAGTCGTCGTGGACGACGAGGACCGAGAGAACGAGGGCGACCTGGTCTTCGCCGCATCCAGGGCGACGCCGGCCAACGTCGGCTTCATGATCCGCCACACCAGCGGCGTGATCTGCGTGTCCATGCGCGGGGAGGACCTGGACCGCCTGCATCTGCCACCCATGACCATGGTCAACGAGGATCGCAAAGGTACGGCATATGCGGTGAGCGTGGATGCCCGCGAGGGCATCACGACCGGCATCTCCGCGGCCGACCGCGCACGCACGATCAAGACTCTGGTGGACTCGGCCACCGAACCCTGGGAGATCACTCGTCCTGGCCATGTCTTCCCCTTGCGTGCCGTGCCCGGCGGGGTTCTGCAGCGGGCCGGGCACACCGAGGCCTCCGTCGATCTGGCCCAGCTGGCCGGACTCACCGCGGCCGGCGTGATCTGCGAACTGGTCAATGAGGACGGCTCGATGATGCGGGCCCCCGAATGCCGCGCGTTCGCCGACGAACACGGGCTGCAGATGATCTCCATCGCTGACCTGATTTCCCACATCCGACACACGCAGAAGCAGATCGAACGAGTCGCGGAGACCATCATCCCCACCGAGATCGCGCAATTTCGGGGCATCGGTTACCGCAGTCTCATCGAACCGACCGAACACCTCGCGCTGATCCTCGGTGACATCGGCGATGGCGAGGACATCCTGGTCCGTGTGCACTCCGAATGCCTCACCGGAGACGTGTTCGGCTCGCTGCGCTGTGACTGTGGACCGCAACTCGAGGCGGCGATGCGCGCGGTTGCTGCCGAAGGGCGCGGAATCATCCTGTACGTCAAGGGACACGAAGGCCGCGGGATCGGATTACTGAGCAAGCTACAGGCCTACGAACTGCAGGACTCCGGGGCAGACACGATAGAGGCGAACCTGGCGCTGGGCCTGCCTGCCGATGCCCGCGACTACGGCACCGGCGCGCAGATCCTCGCCGATCTCGGCGTGAAGTCGATGCGACTTCTCACCAACAACCCGGCCAAGCGGGCGGGTCTGGACGGCTTCGGCATCGTCATCACGGATCGGGTGCCGCTGACGATCGCATCGAACCCGCACAATGAGCGGTACCTCGCGACCAAAGCCGACCTGATGGGTCACGAATTGGAGCAGACGCTATGAGCGGAGAAGGCCGGGCCGATCACGCCCAAGTGGATGCATCCGGGCTGCGGGTGGCCGTCGTCGCTGCGAGCTGGCACGAGCAGGTCATGGAGGGACTGCTGGTCGGGGCTACAACCTACTTGACCGAGGTCGGGGCGAACGTTGATGTCCACCGGGTGCCGGGCTCGTTCGAGATCCCGGTGGTCGCCGCGCGCCTGGCCCGGACCCATGACGTTGTGATCGCATTGGGCGTCATCGTCCGTGGCGGCACGCCGCACTTCGAGTACGTGTGCAACGCGGTGACCGACGGCCTGGGACGGGTTGCGCTCGACTCGGGCACACCCGTCGGGTTCGGCATCCTCACCACCGACAGCGTCGAGCAGGCCCTCGACCGCGCAGGAGGCCCCGGCGCCAGCGAGGACAAGGGTCGCGAGGCGGCGTCCGCGGCGGTCGAGACTTGGCAGGTATTGCGAGGTCTTTGAGTGAGGTGCGGCCGATCGTGACCGTTCAGTGACGATTTGCGTGGTTTGTCGGGCGTAGACTGAGGTGTGACAGCCGGGTCGGCTCGTCGATGTGTTGTGTAGGACTTCCGGCCTGCGAGGGCGAGATTCGCGCTTTCTGGTGGGGTGTCGGGTTTGACGGTCGCCCGGGGATGGGGAGGTTGTCATGAAGATCATCCGAACTCTTGCGATTGTGACCGCGACCGGGGTGTCCGCGGGGCTGCTGACCCTGACTCCCGCCCAGGCTGGGGCGAAGTGGGGCGGCCCGCAGGAAGTGAGTTCGAAGTTCGGTCGCGCGCTAGTCGTCTCCGACGGCGGGCGTGTGGCCGCCTGGGTGCGCACCAACCGGGTGAGTTCGTCGGCGTCGGGGCCGATCCGCACCGCCTGGTACTTGAAGAAGAAGAAGAAGTGGACGTCGTCGGCGCCCATTCCGGGTACGTCGGAGAGCACCAACGTGCAGTTGAGCGACGACGGCAAGGCCGCGTTGATCGAGTCCGGCGGCACAAGGGGTTATCTGATGGCTGTACGTGATACCAAGAACACCTGGTTCACGGCGCAGAGCATCGTGTCGGGGACGAATCTCGGCAACGGTCTGATGTCCGGTGACGCGAAGACAGTGGTCTACGTCGACTGGGGTGCCGCCGCCTACCCGCTGTCGGCCGGGACGTTGTACTACGTCACCCAGAACGCCGACGGCACGTGGCCGGCCCCGACGATGCTCGGGATGGTCAATCCGCAGGGCCGCTACGGCTACGAGAGTGAGCTGGCGTTCTCGAAGGACGGTTCGACGCTGGTGTGGGTGGATGACGCCTACGCTTTGGTCGGTGCGACGCGAAACCCCGATGGCACGTGGACGGCGCCGACGATCATCAAGTCCTACGGCAGTGATCCGGACATCCGGACGCTGGCCCTGTCCGCGGATGGCACCCGGGTGATCTGGACACGCTCCGGGACCGATGGGATTCTCACGTCGACCCGTAGCGGGACGGCGCTGGTCGGCGGTCGACAACGTGACTGTCGATGAGACCTACACGGCCGCCATGTCACCCAATGGCCTGAACGTCGCGTGGGCCAACACCGACAGTCAGATGGTGATCCGTCGCTGGGACGGTGCCGCGTGGAAGAAGGTCAAGGTGCTCGGCTCGACGGGCTACTTCCCCTCGCTCGTCGCTGCAGAACAAGACGATGGCATGGACCGTACGAGCACTACACGGGCTCATCGCTGCGCACGGTCGTCCACAAGAGCGGGAAGTGGAAGATCAAGGCGAAGTTGTCCTCGACCGGCTTCAGCCCGGCGGTTTCCTACGACGGCAAGACGGTGGTGTGGTCGTCGACTGGGAGCAAGAAGATCTACAGCGCCAAGCGCTGACAGCAGCACAGCGGTGGCACCTGGGTGAGCGCCCGGGTGCCACTGCGCGCGGCGCGCGGTGACTGGAGATTTCGTCAGGCCGAGCTGGCAGGCATGTTGACCGCCCAACCGCAATTTCCGCCGAAGTCGTGAGTCTTCGCCACGGACAGTGCTCGAAGTCTGGTTGGCAGACTGCCGGTTCATGCACACCGTCTCTCAGCATGGTCCACACGGTGTAGGCGGGTGTACCGTGGAAGTGCACACCGTCCGGTCGACTGGCCACTGTGGACATCGAGGTTGTCCAGCGCCATCGTGGTTCCGGCTCGCTGCTTCGGCGGCCAGCCATCCGGGGTGAGGAGGACGGTTATGTTCACCGGGAAAGTACTCTCAACTCTGGCCACAGCGGGGCTCTGTGCAAGCCTTCTGGTCGTAGCGCCCGCTCAGGCAGGCACGACGTGGTCGGGTCCCCAAGAAATCAGTTCAGAACTCGGCCTAGGTATTGATCTGTCGGACAGTGGCCGGGTGGCGGCGTGGATCCGTACCAAGGTGGTCCATCGTGACCCCGACCGCAGCGGGGGTCCGGTCCGCACCTCCTGGTACCGCAGCGCCAGGAAGGGCTGGACCGCCTCGGCGCAAATCCCTGGCACGGGTCGGTCGTCGTGGGTACGACTTAGTGCTGACGGCAACTATGCGCTGATCGAACCGTGGGACAACGACGGATACTTGATGGCGCGGCGGCAGAAGAAGAACACGTGGGGAACAGCACAGACGGTCGTCAATGGAACGCGACTGGGGGCCGGGCAGATGTCTGCCGATGCGCAAACCATCGTATGGGTCGCTTGGTCGCCTTCCTCACGATACGAGGACTACGTGCCCGGTACCGTGATGAGCAAGACGCGTCAGTCTGACGGCACGTGGACCGCGCCGTTGACCGTCGGACAGGTCCATGGGGAACTCGAATACGACGTTGCCAGCGGCTCCGTCGACCCGATAGTATTGTCCGGCGACGGATCGACACTGGTGTGGATCGATGAAACGTTTGCAGTGAAGGCCGTCACCAGAGCCAAGGACGGGTCATGGTCTGCCCCGGCGCTTATCAAGCAGTATGCGCAAGATCCGTCTCTGTTCAGCACCATGAAACTCTCATTCAACGGCTCCCGGTTGATCTGGAATCAGTGGATCAAGAAGGGAATCCTCACGACTTCACGCGTGCGCGGCGTCTGGGCCCCTGTTGAGTACCTGACGCGGGACGAGGCCGACAAGATTGCGCTCTCCCCGAACGGCAAAGTCGTGGCGTTCGGAAACTTCGACAAGCACCTCGTTCTCCGGACTTGGAATGGTGCACGGTGGACCAAGCCGATCGTGTTGGGCCCAGCCGACTCTCCGTCCATCGCCCTCACCAAGAGGAGCGTCGCATGGACCTACGCTTCCAACGAGGGTTCGACACTTCGGTCCTCGGTGTATAGGAGGGGGAAGTGGCAGCGCGCCACAAAGATTGCGTCATCGGCACGGAGTCCGGAATTGAACAAGAACGGCCGGGTACTGGCCTACGGTGCGACAGGTGCCAAGAAGACCTATTCCGTGAAGCGTTGACTGGAAGCCGCCACGCTGGTCTTGACCATTGGCCGCAATGTTGTGCAGTATGGCGCGCCTGGTGCTGCCAACTGCACAAGTTGGTCGCGCTCGATGTCACCGAAGGGGGGCACGAGGTGCGCCCAACGGCCAACTAACCTGGGTGTCGTGAAATCCTTCGATGACCTGTGGGCAGAACTGTCCGCGAAGGTCGCCACCTCTGACCCCGAATCCGGCACGGTGCGACTGGTGCAATCGGGCGTACATGAGGTGGGCAAGAAGCTCGTCGAGGAGGCAGCCGAGGCCTGGATGGCCGCCGAGCACGAGTCCGCCGAGCGGGCCGCGGAGGAATTGTCCCAGCTCCTCTACCACGTCCAGGCGATGATGCTCGCTGTCGGCCTGACCCCGCAACAGGTGGGGCGGTACCTGTGACGCTCAAGGTGGCAATACCCAACAAGGGTCAACTCGGGGACCCCGCCCGCCAGATGCTGCGCGAGGCCGGCTACCTGCGGTCGGCCGGTGCCCGGGAACTGCTCGTACACGACCCGGACAACGACGTCGACTTCTTCTTCCTGAGGCCCAAGGACATCGCCACGTATGTGGGTCAGGGGACGCTTGACCTGGGTATCACCGGCCGGGACATGCTGGTGGACTCCGGGGCGCCGGCGGCTGAGGTCGTGGAACTCGGCTTCGGGCATTCGACGTTCCGCCTGGCGGCTCAGGACGGCGTGGACAGCGTCGCAGGCAAGCGGATCGCAACCTCATACCCGGGGCTGCTGCGCAACTGGCTGGAGCGCACAGGCACGGAAGCGACGGTCGTGCGCCTGGACGGTGCGGTGGAGAACGCGGTGCAACTCGGCGTGGCCGACGCCGTGGCCGACGTCGTGGACACCGGCAACACCCTGCGGCAGGCGGGCCTCGTGGTGCTCGGTGATCCGCTTCTGCGCAGTCAGGCGCTGCTGGTGCGCCCGGCGCACACCCGGCCGAATGCTGCCGAGGAGACGTTCATCCGCAGGCTGCAGGGGGTCATCGTCGCCCGCGCCTACGTGATGGTCGACTACGACATCACCGAGGAACTGCTGGAGGAGGCCTCGCGCATCACGCCCGGCTTGGAATCACCCACGGTGTCACCGTTGAAGGAACCCGGATGGGTCGCGGTCCGGGCCATGGTCGAGCGGGTTCGGGTGCACCGGGTCATGGACGAGTTGTTCGAACTCGGGGGCCGGGCGATCCTTGTCACCGACATCCACGCCTGCCGCCTATGACGAGCCTTGCAGAGACTCTGGAGGTGCTCGTCGATCCTGGATCGATCGAGCCGATCCCGGTACCGATCCGTAGTTTCACGGGAGACTACGCCGCCAAGCTCGAACGCGCCGCTGAGCGTAGCGGCGTCGACGAGTCCGTACAGGTCATGCGCGCGCGGATAGACGGCTATCTGGTCGTGATCATCGGCAGTGAGTTCGGATTCCTGGCCGGTTCAGTGGGCCAGTCGGCGGCAGATCGGGTGGTGGCGGGCTACCAAGCCGCCAGTGCCGACTCGTTGCCGGTCATCACGCTTCCGACCTCGGGTGGCACTCGCATGCAGGAGGGCACCGCCGCGTTCTTCCGCATGACTGACATCGCCTGGGCCGCCGAGGAGCACCTGCGGACCGGTGCGTTGCGGATCGGATGGCTGCGCAATCCGACCACCGGGGGCGTCAAGGCCTCATGGGGTTCCTACGGGGACATCACCGCGGCTGAACCCGGCGCGTTGCTCGGCTTCCTCGGCCCCCGGGTCTACGAGGCGCTGCACGGTCAGCCTTTCCCGCCGGTCCAGACCGCGGAGAACCTTTCCCGCGTGGGGGTCATCGATGGCGTGGTGGACCTGACGGAGCTACGCGGATGGATGAGCCGGATCCTCCGTGTCGTCTACGCCGACGACACGGAAGAGGA
>CAVPGV010000015.1:0-115389 GCA_963704075.1 uncultured Actinomycetota bacterium | reverse complement strand
AACACCCAGCACTCCCCTTCCGTGACCTTGAGCAACGCGGCCACGCCCGTGAGGTCGAGGTGAGCAACCAGCCCAGCAAGTCCTGAACCCAGCACGCATCAGAGGTGACCGTCAGGCCATCGGGACTATCCCGATCAGCCCCAGTCGGGTCGGTCACGCGTCGCCGCACGAGGTGAGGCGGTTCTTCCACCGGGAGTGGACATGGACGGGCCGCACCGCCGTACGTCCGGAGAGTCGGCGAGTCTCGCCGCCACTGCATCGGACGGTGCACGGTCGGGCGCCGAGTAGCACGCCAGATGACCTCGCGGGAACGGAACTGGGCACATCGCAGTCGCTGGCCGATGCACCCGACCAACCGCCCAGTAGGCTGTGTGCCCGTGAACGAAATCGTGATCGGGTTGTCCAAGTCGGCGCGGGCGGGGTACTCGTTCGATGACGTCGCGGTGGCGCCACATCGGCGCACCCGGGACCCCGAAGCCGTCGACATCAACTGGCAGATCGATGCATACGCCTTCGGGATGCCGATCGTGGCGGCTCCGATGGATTCCATCGTGTCACCGGCAACGGCCATCACGATGGGGCAGGCGGGCGGCCTCGCTGTGCTCAACCTCGAGGGTCTGTGGACGCGGTACGACGACCCGGAGCCGGCCTTCGAACAGATTCGGTCGGTGCCGCGCCATGAGGCGGTCCCGTTGCTGCAGCGTTTGTACGCCGAGCCGATCAAGCCCGAGCTGATCGCGGCCCGCGTCCAGCAGATGCGGGAGGCGCACATCACCGTGGCCGCTGCGCTGTCCCCGCAGAAGACCCACGACTTCATCCAGGATGTCGTCGCCGCCGGTGTGGACATGTTCGTCATCCGCGGCACCACCGTCAGCGCCGAGCACGTGAGCGCACAGCTGGAGCCGTTGAACCTCAAGCAGTTCATCTACGAGTTGGATGTCCCGGTCCTGGTCGGAGGTGTCGCCACGTACCAGTCAGCACTGCACCTCATGCGCGCAGGGGCGGCAGGGGTGTTGGTCGGATTCGGCGGCGGCGCCAGCCATACCACGGCCGATGTGCTGGGGGTTCGCGTTCCGATGGCGACGGCGGTGGCCGACGTGGCCGCAGCCCGCCGCGATTACCTCGACGAGTCCGGCGGCCGGTACGTGCACGTGATCGCCGATGGTGCGATGGGGCGCAGTGGCGACATCGTCAAGGCCATGGCCTGCGGAGCGGATGCGGCCATGGTCGGTTCTCCGCTTGCGCGTGCGCAGGAGGCCCCGGGTGCCGGCAGGCACTGGGGAATGGAGGCGACGCACGCTGAGCTGCCCCGTGGTGAACTGGTCGAATTCGACACAGTCGGGACGTGGGACGAGATCCTGTTCGGCCCCTCACACGTCAGCAACGGCACCATGAACCTGGTTGGCGCATTGCGGCGCTCCGTGGCGCAGTGCGGGTTTTCGGACCTCAAGAGTTTCCAGCGCGTCGAGATGGTGCGCAGTCACTGAGCGCTCCGGGTGACCGGCCCGCCGTGGCCTTGCCCGATCAGGCTCGGCCGTAGCCTCCCAGCGGAGCACTGCGCCCGCGCCAGTAGTCGCCGTACACGAACACGCGGTCGCGGACCTTGAGCCGCTTGAACAGCCAGTCCTGGTGTCGCGGCCAGGTGCGCACGCACCCGTGGGACTGCGGACGTGTGCGGACGGGTTTGCGAACACCGTGGAATGCGATGCCGCGGTCGAAATACACCGGACGGTACAGCCCTGGCCGGCCGTCAGGCTCCGGGAACAGGGTGCTTGCCTGCCACGCATTGACCTTGTAGTAGACCCGCTTGAAGCCGGTACGGGTCTTGTGGAATCCGTTGTCCTTCCCGGTGCTGACCGGCAGTACTCGCAGCACGACCCTCTTGTTGTTGGTCACGTAGGTCGCTTGGCAGGTGAGACTCACCAGTGCCTTGACACCTCGAAGCTTCTTCGGCAGCAGCGGCAATTCCTCCGACGCGGCGATTCTGGCGGCAAGCTTCGCGGAGGCCGGCTTGCGGGTGGCGCGCAGGCCGTTGAGATCCCGGAACGTGCACAACGCGCGCCGAGTCGTGGCCTTGATCCGCCCGTCGACCTTTCCGGTGGGCAGCCCCAGCGCTGCCAGGGATGTCTCGAGGGCGAGGTTCGGTGAGATCGTCTCGGTGGGCAGCGGAACGGGGTCCGACGGTGGCGGGGGTGACGAAGGGTCCAGGCTCGGCACGGTGCTGGAGGGTTCCGGGTCCGGCACGGTGTTGGTCGGATCCGGGCTCGGGGAGGTGCTCGAAGGGTCCGGGCTCGGGGACCCACTGGTGGAACTCGACGGCGACGCGCTGGCGGAAGTCGCCGACGGCGAGGCGGTGGACGGGGCGGTGCTCACGGCGGCGAGGGCGAGAGGACTCACCAAGGCTGCGGCGGTGAGCCAGCGGGTGGCGGGAAGCACCGACCCAGGGTAACCCGAGCCGTGCTGCGCTCGTCGAGTCGGAGGCAGGCTTCCGATAATCGGGCGCCTCCTCGGACATGTGCCGTCCGTGGCGGGCCACCAACCACCGTCCGTCACGCGCACACGTCCCCGGCGCCTCGTTGCCGGACTGGGTAGCCTCGAAAGCGTGGATTACTCGCTGAACCGGAGCACCCGCGACGCGGGGATCGCGCGGTTGCGGGCCAGTGTCGACACGCCGCTGGACGTTCTGGTGATCGGCGGCGGCGTGGTGGGGTGCGGTGCCCTGCTGGACTGCGCCGCCCGCGGACTGGACGCGGTGCTGGTCGAGCAGTCGGACCTGGCGTTCGGAACCTCGAGTCGCTCCTCGCGCCTGGCCCATGGCGGTCTGCGCTACCTGGAGCACTTCGAGTTCGGCTTGGTGCACGAGGCGCTGACTGAGCGAGGCCTGCTCCTGGACCGGCTTGCTCCGCATCTTGTGCACCCCGTCCCGTTCCTGTTCCCCGTGACCACACAGTGGGAGAGGCCGTACGCCGGCGCCGGAATCGCCCTGTACGACACGTTGAGCCGGCTCGGAGCCTACGGCGGCACGATGCCGCGGCCAAGAGCGCTGTCCAAACAAGCCGTGCTCGGCATGGCGCCTGGGCTGCGAGCCGACGCGTTCCACAGTGCGGTTCGCTTCCATGACGCGCAGATCGACGATGCCCGACACACCGTCGCGGTAGCCCGCACAGCAGCGGCCTACGGCGCCGGGGTCGTGCCCGAGGCTGCGGTCGTGGGTCTACTCGGTGACGGCCAGCGCGTCACGGGTGTGCGGGTGAAGGTGGATGGCACCGTGATCGACGCACACGCACGGGTCGTGCTCGGGGCAGTGGGGCCGTGGACGGACTCCCTGCTGACCATGGCCGATCCCCGCCACGAGAGCGTGCTGCGCCCGAGCAAGGGTGCACATCTCGTGGTCGACCGATCCGCGTTCGTGTCGACATCGGCCCTGATCGCGCGCACGCCGGTGAGTGTGCTCTTCGCCCTTCCGTGGGGACGTCGGTGGTTGATCGGAACCACGGACACCGACTACGAGGACGACCCTTCCGAAGCCCGCACTGATTCCAAGACGTGCAGTACCTGGTCGAGCAGGCCAACCGTTGGTTCGAGCGTCCGCTGACCACCGCCGACGTTCTTGGCGTCTACGCGGGTGTGCGACCGCTGGTGACAGAGCAGGGAGCCGCCGCGACGTCGACGCTGTCGCGCGAACACGTCGTGTTCAACCCGACGCCGGGGCTGCTAGCCATTGCCGGCGGCAAGTACACCACCTACCGGGTCATGGCCAAAGATGCGGTCGACGCGGTGATCCGGGAGGGCGGGTTCGCGCACGTCGAGTGCTCCACTGACGAGATCCCGCTGGTCGGTGCCGAGGGGTTCGCGCAGATGTGGGCCTCGCGCGAACAGTTGGCCGCCTCGGCGGGGCTGCCCCTGGATCTGACCGAAGGCCTCCTGCGGCGCCACGGCGACCGGATCGAAGGCGTCATCGAACTGCTGAAACAGAACCCGGACCTGGCCGAGCGGATCGATCCCGGCAGCGGATACCTGCTGGCCGAGGTCGTCACCGCCGCGGAACGGGAAGCGGCCCGAACGCTCAGCGACATCCTGGTACGACGCACGCGGGTGGCCCTGGAAGTCGGAGACGGCGGCGCACGAGCCGCGCAGAGGGCAGGGGAGGTCCTGACCCGGTACTGCGGCTGGGACGCCGAGGAACTCGAGGGGCAGAAGCAGCAATTGCTCGCAGAGGTCACGACGGTCGGCCAGTTGCGGGGCGTGGGGTAGGCGAAGCCACCACGACGGCTGTGGGGAACACCTCGGCGGCCGGTGCAGGCCCCTGGGGGCCTTCGGTTGCGGGACCGCTGATGCGCAGGCCCTGCTGTTTGCCGCGCGAGGAGCCTCACTTCACTGCCAGACCGCTGGCTCTTCTGCCCGGGCAGGTTGGTCCGGCGGCCGCATCCACCAGTTCGCGGCAGACTGACCGCCTTGGAGTCCCTGTGGCACAAGCACTCGCCGATCTCCGTGGGCGGAACAGGCAAGGATCAGCGAGCCAGCCCTGTCGCCTCGCCGAGTCCCCGCAACGACCACGTCCGTTTCCCCCTTTCCGGGGTCGCTACGACGCGTACCGGTTTACGCTGTGGAATATGACGATCGCCGCCGAAAGGCTCCCCGCGCAGGTCGCCGGAATCGACGTGAACAGCCTGATCACACAGGTGGTCGCCTCGGCGCGCGCTGAGAAACTCACCTCCGTCGCCCCGTTCACGCTCGAACCGCTGGCCGAGATCCCGATGAGTACCACCGAGGACGTCGAGATGGCCTTCGAAACCGCCCGCCGCGCCCAGAAGCGGTGGGCGCAGTGGACGCCCAAGGAGCGCGCGCGGATCATCCTGCGGTTCCACGACATCATCGCCGAGCACCGCTCGACCACGCTGGACCTCATTCAGATCGAGAACGGCAAAGCTCGCGCGCACGCCTCCGAGGAGTTCCTCGACGTCCTGCTCACCGCGCGGCACTACGGGCAGGTGGCCCCGAAGAAGCTGGCCACGCGCAAGCACCGGGGGGTGCTGCCCCTGCTGACATCGGTCAGCGAGATCCGCCAGCCGAAGGGTGTCGTCGGCGTGATCGCTCCGTGGAACTACCCCTTGACACTCGCGGTGTCCGATGCGATCCCGGCACTGCTGGCAGGCAACGGCATCGTGCTCAAACCCGACTCCCAGACGGTGCTCACCGCGCTGTGGGCGGTGCGGCTGCTGCGCGAGGCCGGGTTGCCGGAGGGTCTATTCCAGGTCGTCGTCGGCCCCGGGACCACCATCGGCCCTGCCATCGTCGACAACGCGGACTACCTGATGTTCACCGGTTCCACCGCGGTCGGCCGGCAGTTGGCCGAGCAATGCGGTAAGCGGCTGATCGGCTGTTCCATGGAACTCGGCGGGAAGAACGCCATGCTCGTGCTGGCCGACGCCAACCTGGACAAAGCAGCAGAGATCGCGGTCCGCGCCTGCTTCAGCAACTCCGGGCAGCTGTGCATCTCGATGGAGCGCATGTACATCAACGAGAAGATCTACGACGCCTTCGTCGAGAAGTTCGTGGCCAGGGTCCGGGCGATGCGCATGCATGCCGAGGTCGGCTGGGGCGCGGACATGGGCTCGCTGATCAGCCAGAAGCAGTTCGACACGGTCACCGAGCACGTCGAAGACGCTCTGGCCAAGGGCGCGACGGCACTGGTCGGCGGCAAGGCCCGCCCGGACATCGGCCCGCTGTTCTTCGAACCCACCGTGCTCGAGGGGGTGACCCGCGACATGACCGCCTGCATCACCGAGACGTTCGGCCCGGTGGTCAGTCTGTACAAGGTGCAGAACGACGAGGAGGCCATCGACCGGGCCAACGACACCGAGTACGGGCTCAACGCCTCGGTCTTGACCCGCAACACCGCAGCACGGGCGCAAGGTGGCCGCACGGCTCAAGGCGGGGACGGTCAACGTCAACGAGGGATACGGCTCGGCATGGGGCACGACGTCTGCGCCCATGGGCGGGATGGGTGCCTCGGGGATCGGTCGACGGCACGGCACCGAGGGCCTGCACAAGTACACCGAGTCACAGACCGTGGCCGTGCAACGACTGGTCCACCTGGGCCCGCAGTTCGGGATGAACGACGAGCAGTGGGGCCACTTCATGGCCGCGTCGCTGCGTCTGATGAAGAAGATGGGAATGTCCTGATGGAACAGTTCGATTACGACGTCGCGATCATCGGCTCCGGCTTCGGCGGATCGGTCTCGGCGCTGCGGCTCACCGAGAAGGGCTACCGGGTGCTGGTCATCGAGGCCGGGCGCCGGTTCGAGGACGAGGACCTGCCCAAGACCTCCTGGCGCACCAACCGCTTCCTGTGGGCCCCTGCGCTGGGGTGCTACGGCATCCAGCGCATCCACGTGCTGCCCGACGCGATCATCCTGGCCGGTGCCGGCGTGGGCGGCGGTTCACTGGTCTACGCCAACACGCTCTACGTGCCGCCGGAGCCGTTCTTCAAGGACAAGCAGTGGGGTCACATCACCGACTGGGAGTCCGAGCTCTCTCCGTACTACGACCAGGCGCAGCGCATGCTCGGGGTCGTGCAGAACCCGACGATGACGCCCGCGGACATCGAGCTGAAGGCGGTGGCCGAACAGATGGGCGTGGGTGACACGTTCCAGATGACCCCGGTCGGCGTCTACTTCGGCGACGGTCCCGGGATCACCAAGGAAGACCCTTACTTCGGTGGCAGGGGCCCGGCGCGCACCGGATGCAAGGAGTGCGGCGAGTGCATGACCGGATGCCGGCACAACGCCAAGAACACGCTGGTCAAGAACTACCTGGCACTGGCTGAGAGCGCGGGTGCCGAGGTGCAGCCGATGACGACTGTCACCGGGCTCGAGCAGTTCGGTGAGGGGTACGCGATCGACGTCACCCGCACCGATGCCCCGCGCAAGGGCCGTCGGCGCATCTATGCCAAGCAGGTCATCATGGCCGCCGGCGCGTACAACACGCAGCGGCTGCTGCACCGGATGAAAGACACCGGACGGCTGCCGAACCTCTCGCCGGCCCTCGGCAAGCTGTCACGGTCGAATTCCGAGTCGCTACTGGGTGCCATCACCGACGACCGCAGTCGCGATTACACCCAAGGCGTGGCGATCACGTCCAGCTTCTTCCCCGAGCCCCACACACACATCGAGCCGTGTCGTTACGGCAAGGGCTCCAACGTGATGGGCGCTCTGGCAACGGTGCTGACCGACGAGATCGACGGTGAGCCGCGCTGGCGCACGTGGCTGCGGGAAGTCATCAAGCACCGATCGGAATTCCTCCAGTTCGTCGACCTGCGCGGCTGGTCCGAACGCAGCATCATCCTGCTGGTCATGCAGTCGGTGGACAACTGGCCGCATCCACCAGTTGGCGGCAGACTGACCGCCTTGGTAGTCCCTATGGCACAAGCACTCGCCGATCTCATGGGCGGAACAGGCAAGGATCAGCGAGCCAGCCCTGTCACCTCGCCGAGTCCCCACAACGAGCACGTCCGTTTCCCCCTTTCCGGGGTCGCTACGGCGCGTACCGGTTTACGCTGTGGAATATGACGATCGCCGCCGAAAGGCTCCCCGCGCAGGTCGCCGGAATCGACGTGAACAGCCTGATCACACAGGTGGTCGCCTCGGCGCGCGCTGAGAAACTCACCTCCGTCGCTCCGTTCACGCTCGAACCGCTGGCCGAGATCCCGATGAGTACCACCGAAGACGTCGAGATGGCCTTCGAAACCGCCCGCCGCGCCCAGAAGCGGTGGGCGCAGTGGACGCCGAAGGAACGCGCACGGATCATCCTGCGGTTCCACGACATCATCGCCGAACACCGATCGACCACGCTGGACCTGATCCAGATCGAGAACGGCAAAGCTCGCGCGCACGCGTCCGAGGAGTTCCTCGACGTCCTGCTCACCGCACGGCACTACGGGCAGGTGGCCCCGAAGAAACTGGCCACGCGCAAGCACCGGGGGGTGCTGCCCCTGCTGACATCGGTCAGTGAGATCCGCCAGCCGAAGGGTGTCGTCGGCGTGATCGCTCCGTGGAACTACCCCTTGACACTCGCGGTGTCCGATGCGATCCCGGCGCTGCTGGCAGGCAACGGCATCGTGCTCAAACCCGACTCCCAGACGGTGCTCACCGCGCTGTGGGCGGTGCGGCTGCTGCGCGAGGCCGGGTTGCCGGAGGGTCTATTCCAAATCGTCGTCGGCCCCGGGACCACCATCGGCCCTGCCATCGTCGACAACGCGAACTACCTGATGTTCACCGGGTCCACCGCGGTCGGACGCCAGTTGGCCGAACAGTGCGGAAAGCGGCTGATCGGCTGCTCCATGGAACTCGGCGGGAAGAACGCCATGCTCGTGCTGGCCGACGCCAACTTGGACAAAGCAGCAGAGATCGCGGTCCGCGCCTGCTTCAGCAACTCCGGGCAGCTGTGCATCTCGATGGAGCGCATGTACATCAACGAGAAGATCTATGACGCCTTCGTTGAGAAGTTCGTGGCCAGGGTCCGGGCGATGCGCATGCATGCCGAGGTCGGCTGGGGCGCGGACATGGGCTCGCTGATCAGCCAGAAGCAGTTCGACACGGTCACCGAGCATGTCGAAGACGCTCTGGCCAAGGGGGCCACGGCACTGGTCGGCGGCAAGGCCCGTCCGGACATCGGGCCGCTGTTCTTCGAACCCACCGTGTTCGAGGGGGTGACCCGCGACATGACTGCCTGCATCACCGAGACGTTCGGACCGGTGGTCAGCCTGTACAAGGTGCAGAACGACGAGGAGGCCATCGACCGGGCCAACGACACCGAGTACGGGCTCAACGCCTCGGTCCTGACCCGCAACACCCAGCACGGGCGCAAGGTGGCCGCACGGCTCAAGGCGGGGACGGTCAACGTCAACGAGGGATATGGCTCGGCATGGGGCACGACGTCTGCGCCCATGGGCGGGATGGGCGCCTCGGGGATCGGCCGACGGCACGGCACCGAGGGCCTGCACAAGTACACCGAGTCACAGACCGTGGCCGTGCAGAGACTGGTCCACCTGGGCCCGCAGTTCGGGATGAACGACGAGCAGTGGGGCCACTTCATGGCCACGTCGCTGCGTCTGATGAAGAAGATGGGAATGTCCTGATGGAACAGTTCGATTACGACGTCGCGATCATCGGCTCAGGCTTCGGCGGATCGGTCTCAGCGCTGCGGCTCACCGAGAAGGGCTACCGGGTGCTGGTCATCGAGGCCGGACGCCGGTTCGAGGACGAGGACCTGCCCAAGACCTCCTGGCGCACCAACCGCTTCCTGTGGGCCCCGGCGCTGGGCTGCTACGGCATCCAGCGCATCCACGTGCTGCCCGACGCGATCATCCTGGCCGGTGCCGGCGTGGGCGGAGGTTCACTGGTCTACGCGAACACGCTGTACGTGCCGCCGGAGCCGTTCTTCAAGGACAAGCAGTGGGGTCACATCACCGACTGGGAGGATGAACTCGCTCCGTACTACGACCAGGCGCAGCGCATGCTCGGGGTCGTGCAGAACCCGACGATGACGCCCGCGGACATCGAGCTGAAGGCGGTGGCCGAACAGATGGGCGTGGGTGACACGTTCCAGATGACCCCGGTGGGCGTCTACTTCGGCGACGGTCCCGGGATCACCAAGGAAGACCCCTACTTCGGTGGCAGGGGCCCGGCGCGCACCGGGTGCAAAGAGTGCGGCGAGTGCATGACCGGATGCCGGCACAACGCCAAGAACACGCTGGTGAAGAACTACCTGGCACTGGCTGAAAGCGCGGGCGCCGAGGTGCAGCCGATGACCACGGTCACCGGGCTCGAGCAGTTCGGTGAGGGGTACGCGATAGACGTCACCCGCACCGATGCCCCGCGCAAGGGCCGCCGGCGCATCTATGCCAAGCAGGTCATCATGGCCGCTGGCGCCTACAACACGCAGCGGCTGCTGCACCGGATGAAGGACACCGGTCGGCTTCCGAACCTCTCGCCGGCCCTCGGAAAGCTGTCACGGTCGAATTCCGAGTCGCTACTGGGTGCCATCACGGACGACCGCAGTCGCGATTACACCCAAGGCGTGGCGATCACGTCTAGCTTCTTCCCCGAGCCCCACACGCACATCGAGCCGTGTCGCTACGGCAAGGGCTCCAACGTGATGGGCGCTCTGGCAACGGTGCTGACCGACGAGATCGACGGTGAGCCGCGCTGGCGCACGTGGCTGCGGGAAGTCATCAAGCACCGATCGGAATTCCTCCAGTTCGTCGACCTGCGCGGCTGGTCCGAACGCAGCATCATCCTGCTGGTCATGCAGTCGGTGGACAACTCGCTGACGGTCAGCGGCAAGCGCGGGCGGTTCGGCTGGTGGCGGTTGACGTCCAAGCAGGGTGAGGGCGAGCCGAACCCGACCTGGATCCCCGCCGGCAACGAGGCCGCGAAACTGCTGAGCAAGCGGATCGGTGGGTTGCCCGGGGGCAACTACGGTGACCTGATCAAGGCGCCGATGACCGCGCACTTCGTGGGAGGGTGTGCGATCGGCGATTCCGACCAGACCGGTGTGATCGACCCGTATCACCGGGTCTACGGCCACCCCGGCCTGCACGTCGTCGACGGGGCGGCGATCAGTGCCAACCTCGGGGTGAATCCGTCGCTGACGATCACCGCACAAGCTGAGCGGGCGATGGCCATGTGGCCGAACAAGGGTGAGACCGACGTCCGGCCCGCGGTGGGTCAGGCGTATCAGCGGATCGCCCCGGTCGTGCCCAAGGAGCCGGTGGTCCCGGACTCCGCGCCGGGGGCGCTGCGGTTGCCGATCGTCGGCGTGTCGTAGCGGCAGTTCATCGGGAGCAGAAGGGCCGGCTATTCAGCGCTGGCGGCAGAAGGTGCGGCGCGAAGCGGATCGCGGACCTCGGGTGGTGATCAATACTCGATGGTCCGTGCCTGACAAGCCGGCAGTCGTTGTCGCAGAGATCCGTTGCGCAGTGGTTCGGACCGATAGAAGTAGCCCGTTGGTTGCGCAATGGCCTCGATATTGCGGGCCATCGCGCAACTACCGGGCCGTTTCGCATAAGGCGGTCCCGCCTGGCCTTGGCCAGTGCCCCAGATACAACCCTTGACCTTGGGATCGAAGGCCAGGTCGGGATCGGTGTTTCGGCCCTGATCCAGGACAGGTCGGGCTTCTGCTCGACCATAATCACGGTGATGCCAGCTGGCCGCCCATACCGACCTGGCGATGTTCCGGTGGGCCGCGGTGGGCTTGTACGGGGGTCTGCTGGTGGCCTGGATCACGGTCGGAGTGCGAACGTTGCGGCAGTCACTGGACGGAAACCTGCTCACGCCGCCGGTCGTCAGTCTGCGGCCGCGGCGCAGAACGCTGGGCCAGGTCGCCGGACCCTGCCACCGTCGCGACTTAGACTTGCGGCATGGCCAATCTGCCCCGTCCGGTTCTGGTCGTCGACTTCGGCGCGCAGTACGCACAACTGATCGCGCGCCGGGTCCGCGAGGCGCACCTGTACTCCGAGGTCGTTCCCCATACGCTCACCGCCGAACAGATCCTTGCCAAGCAGCCACTGGCCGTGATCCTGTCCGGCGGCCCTTCCAGCGTGTACGTCGACGACGCCCCGGCCTTCGACGAGGCGATCCTGCACGCCGAAGTCCCGGTATTCGGCATTTGCTACGGATTCCAGGTCATGGCGGCTGCGCTGGGCGGACAGGTCGACCAGACCGGCTTGCGCGAGTACGGGCGGACCGCGTTGCGGACCATCGACTCGGTGTTGTTCGCCGGCCAGCCCGAAGAGCAATCGGTGTGGATGTCGCACGGCGACGCCGTGGTGCGGGCGCCAACCGGCTGCGACGTCGTGGCGACGACCACCGCCACCCCGGTGGCAGCCTTTGTGCACCAGTCGCGGCCACTGGCCGGTGTCCAGTTCCACCCCGAAGTCGCCCACACCGACTACGGCCAGGCCATCCTGCAGCGTTTCCTGTACGACGTGGCCGGGCTGACGGCCAACTGGTCGACCGAGGGGGTCATCGACGCCGAGGTCACCGCGGTCTCGGAGCAGATCGGGACGGGACGCGCGATCTGCGGACTCTCCGGCGGGGTCGATTCGGCCGTGGCGGCGGCGCTGGTCCAACGTGCGATCGGCGACCGGCTCACGTGCGTGTTCGTCGATCACGGGTTGTTGCGGCAGGGCGAGGTCGAACAGGTGGAACGCGATTTCGTTGCGGCCACGGGTGCCCGCCTGGTGGTGGTGGACGCCCGCAAGCGGTTCCTGGACGCTCTGGCCGGGGTCACAGATCCCGAGCAGAAGCGCAAGATCATCGGCCGGGAGTTCATCCGGGTATTCGAGACCGCGGCGAACGAGGTGGTCGACGAGGTGGGCGGCGACGTGCGCTTCCTGGTTCAGGGCACGCTCTACCCGGACGTTGTGGAATCCGGCGGCGGAACCGGCACGGCGAACATCAAAAGCCACCACAACGTTGGCGGTCTGCCCGAGGACCTGGAGTTCGAACTCGTCGAACCTCTACGCGATCTGTTCAAGGACGAGGTGCGGGCCGTGGGCACGGCACTGGGCCTGCCCGAGGAGATGGTCTGGCGCCATCCCTTCCCGGGGCCCGGACTGGCGATCCGCATCGTGGGGGAGGTGACCGAGGAGAACCTGCAGACGTTGCGACTGGCCGACGCCATCGCGCGCGCGGAACTCACCGCCGCGGGGCTGGACCGTTCGGTGTGGCAGTTCCCGGTCGTGCTGCTCGCCGGCGTCCGCAGTGTTGGGGTGCAGGGGGACGGCCGTACGTACGGCCACCCGGTGGTCCTGCGCCCGGTGAGCAGCGAGGACGCCATGACCGCCGACTGGTCCCGACTTCCGCACGAAGTCATCGCCACCATCTCCACCCGCATCACCAACGAGGTGGCCGCGGTGAACCGCGTGGTCGTCGACGTGACGAGCAAGCCTCCCGGCACTATCGAGTGGGAGTAGGCGGGCGGCCTGCCCGGCCTCGCAGGATCGTCGCCGGGGCAAGGTTGTGAATATCCCGTCGTTGGGTGCACAGATGTTTGCACGCTTTCCCTGACCGTTCGCCGCAGGGTCACCGGGGGTGGCCCTCTGCTAATACGGCGTTTATGGGAGGTGTGGGCAGTTTTTCGATGTGGTATCGGGTGCTTGTTTCCTGACAGCGTCTGGTACAGGACATAGAAGGGAAGGTATGTGTTCCGCAGAAGAGCCCGACCTTCCCCCGCCCCGAAGATAGTGCGGACACATCTCAAATGCCGACTACTCGAGGAAAGGCCTCGTCGCGGAACTACTCGACGAATGGCGACAGCGAAGACAGTCACCGACCACCTCGCACCTGCCGGCAGCGGTGGAGTCCACCTGCAGCCAAAAGTCTCCTACCCCTTGGGGAGAGGCGTCCAGGGGAAAGGTAGGTGGGCAAACCATATCGGTGCGACGGAGGGAGATCCAAGATGCCAGAAGAGAAGCGGCCTGAACTCACCGCTGATATGTCAGCGGAAGAATTTGAACGCTGGTACTGGATGAAGAAGGAGGTGACTCAGTTCGCCTCGCAACTCGGGCTGCGTGCCTCAGGCGGCAAACAGGACGTTGCTGCTCGAATCTCACGACGGCTGGCCGGGGCAACCATTTCGGAAGCGAACGGGCCGACGTCGAAGAAGACCGATGACCTGCTGACCGGAACTCTGACCCTCGAGACACAAATCCCTGAGGGCCAACGCAGCACTGCTCACCTGCGAGCCTTCATGGTTTCGCACTGTGGCCCGGACTTCACGTTCGACGGTCACATGCGTGAGTTCTTCGCCCAAGGTGGAGCCAAAACTCTGGGTGATGCTGTTGAACTGTGGAAAGAGACGCGCCACGCTCCTGCCCGCCCGATCGAGAGCCAGTTCGAGTGGAATACGTTCGTAAGGGACTACCGCAAGGAGCACCCTGGCGCGAGCAACGAGACAGTAGTGGACGCGTGGAAACGTTATCGGCACCTACCAAAAGACAAACGCCCACCGGTGGTCGACGCATAAAGGAGTATTGAATCCATGCGTCTTGCCCTTCCCCTCCCCGGGACTCGTTCGGAGCCCATGGTTCGTGAAGGCGGGTTTCTGATGTCAGCCTGGACATTCATTCTTTGAAGGTCAAATATGAGCATCCCCTGCTTACACGGCCGTTGGCTAGGTTTTCGAATCCGATGGTGATGTGCAGAAGTTTGGGACATGCCCGGTAGCCCGGGAACACGGTCAGAGTTCGCGCAACCATTTCTATCCCCACCGACCAACCACACACACCGAATGGGCCCCCGTGTGACCACTCAGCGTGAGCAGGCATCACCAAACGTGACCCTTTCGTGACATAAATAGGCGCCGACATGCGCGACACCCCGTCCTGGTTTTGGCAAGGTGCCACGGGTGTTAGTGCGACGCATTCTTCCCCTGCTTGCCGCCCTGACCGTGGTGATGATGGCCGTGGCGCCGACGTCCGCGGCCAAACGGATCAGCACGGTCCTGCCTCCCGAGCGCCCATATCCGGCGGTGCTGGACGTGCCCATCGAGTACGAGGGCATGACCACCTGCGATCCGGTTGCGCGCCCCGGCGCCATGATGCTGCGGCAACTGCTGCTCGACACCTATGGGCAGGCGGTGATCGGCATCACCCGTGCGTGCGACCAGGACAGCATCTCCGAACATAAGGAGGGGCGGGCTGTCGACTGGATGGTCGACTGGAAGAACCCCCGGGAGCGTGCGGACGCGCAGGCCTTCGTCGACTGGGTGACGGCTCCAGGGCCTGACGGGACACCGGCGGCCAACGCCCGCCGGCTGGGAATCATGTACATCGGCTGGGCCGACGAGATGTGGCGCGCGTACGACCCGGGCCGCGGATGGACCGAGCTGAAAGGCTGCTACTCGCTGCAGGGTTCGGGCAGCGACACGTTCTGCCATCGCGATCATGTTCACTTCTCGATGACCTGGGACGGTGCAGCTGGGCGTACCTCGTACTGGGACAACACCCCGGTGCTCGACCAGCCCTGCGTGACCAAACGGGCCGGCGGCTCACCCCGCTCCCTGAAAGCGTCCGCCGCGTTCATCCCCGTGAAGCCGGTCCGGATCTTCGACTCCCGCAGGAAGGGCGAGCAGGGGTGCTACCTGCAGCAGCGCCGGTGGTCCGGCGACGATCGCAGCGCAGCGGTGCGGGTCAGCGGGCGCAAGGGCATCCCGAAATCGGGGGTACAGGCGGTCGCCGTGCGCTTCACGGCGTACGCCTCCAACGCGCCGGGTTGGATCACCGCGTCGGGTTCTCCCGGCGCATCGGGGCCGAGGGCGGTGTCGCTGGCGATGGACGGATCCTCGGCCGGGACCGCGATCGTTCCGGTATCCGACACCGGCCGGATCTGGATCGCCACGGTCGCCGGGCACGCGCGCATCGCGGTGGATGTCCTGGGCTACTTCGCGAGCAACACCACGGCGACGGCGAAGAAGCGCACCGGAACCTGGACCCCGGTACCTGCAACCGTGGCAGCTACGGTCGAGATCCCGGCGAAGAGCGCGCAGACCGTGGACCTCAAACAGACACCGGGGATCCCGTCCGTCGGTCTCACCGGCCTGTCGCTGACCTTGAACACCAAGGGCTCGGCCGCGGGCCATGTACGAGTGACACCACCGGGAGGCAAGACCCGCGCCGATGCCGTGACGGTTGCTGCGAAGGGGACCCGTTCGGCTGCCGTGTTCGCCGCCAGCGCTGACGGAAGCGTGACTCTGCGCAACACCGCCAAGGCTCCCACCCGCGTGAAACTCCTGGTCACCGGCGGGATCACCCAACCATCGGACGAGGGCAAACGACTGCGTGCCCGGTCCGCGGACCTGGGGACCGTGCGCACCGGAGGCGGCAAGACACGCGCCATCGACGTGTCGGACAAGGTTCCGGCGAAGGCCGAGTCCGTCGTGTTGGCGATCACCACCAAGGGTGTCAAGAAGGCCGGCGGGATCAAGGTCTGGGGAGCCGGGGAGCGTCCCGCTGCGCGCAGCCTCGATGTCCGTCCCGGCAGGTCCAATACGGACCTGGCGGTGGTCGACCTCGGGTCGCAGCGTCAGGTGAACGTCGCCGGCAATGCGGCCAAGGGGTACGCATCGGTCCGGATGGTGGCGGTCATCAAGTAGGCGTCGCTGCAACCTAGACTCAGAGTCAGTGGACGACTTACTCTCTGATCTCAACCCTCAGCAAGCAGCAGCGGTCACGCATCGTGGCGGCCCCATCCTCGTGGTGGCGGGCGCCGGGTCGGGTAAGACCCGGGTGCTGACCCGGCGCATCGGGCATCTGCTGGCCACGGGTCAGGCCGTGCCTTCGGAGATCTTGGCCATCACTTTCACCAACAAGGCGGCGACCGAGATGAAGGAGCGGGTCAGTGCCGCCGTCGGTCCGGTCGGGCAGCGGATGTGGGTGTCGACCTTCCACAGCGCATGTGTGCGCATCCTGCGTCGGCAGGCCCACCACCTGGGGTTCCCGAGTTCCTTCTCCATCTATGACACCGACGACAGTCGCCGTCTGATCACGAACATCGGTAAGGATCTCGATCTGGATCCGCGCAAGTACCGTCCGCGCGGGCTTGCCCACCAGATCTCCGCGCTGAAGAACGAACTGATCGATCACGAGGCTTTCGCGCCCTCCGCGCAGACGGAATCGCAGGAGATTCTGGCCGAGGTGTACCGGCTGTACACCGAACGGTTGCAGCGCGCCGGGGCGATGGATTTCGACGACCTGATCGGCAACACTGTGGCCGTCCTGAGCCTGTTCGACAGCGTCGCGGCCTACTACCACCGACTGTTCGCCCACGTGCTGATCGACGAGTACCAGGACACCAACCGGGCGCAGTACGAGCTAGTGCGACGAATGGTCGGTGACGGCGCCGAAGGCCTGGACCCGGCGGAGCTGTGCGTCGTGGGCGACTCCGATCAGTCGATCTATGCCTTTCGCGGCGCCGACGTCCGCAACATCGAGGAGTTCGAGAAGGACTTCCCGGGGGCCGAAGTGGTGCTGCTCGAACAGAACTACCGATCCACGCAGACGATTCTCTCGGCGGCAAATGCGCTGATCTCGCATAACACCGGTCGCCGCGACAAGCGGCTGTGGACCGATGCCGGCGATGGGGAACAGATCGTGGGATACGTCGCTGACGACGACCGCGACGAGGCGGCGTTCGTGGTCAACGAGATCCGGCGGCTGACCTCCGAGGGTCTGGACGCCGGCGAGATCGCCGTCTTCTACCGGACCCACGCCCAGTCCCGGCCGCTGGAGGAGGTCCTGCTGCGCTCGGGTTTGAAGTACCGCATCGTCGGCAACGTGCGCTTCTACGAACGCCGCGAAGTGCGCGACGCGCTGGCGTATCTGCGCGCGACATCCAATCCGGAGGACGACGTCGCCGTGACCCGGATCCTGAATGTGCCCAAGCGCGGGCTCGGTGACCGCACCGTCGAGCAGGTGGCCGCCTTCGCCGCCCGTGAGCAGATCACCTTCGAGGCGGCGCTGCGCCGCGCATCGGAGACCGGCATTGGCCCCCGCGCGGAGACCCGGATCGGGGCGTTCCTCGGTCTGCTAGACGAGTTGCGCATGCTCCTGGATTCCGGAGCTGATCCCGAGGAGATGGTCGAGGCAGTTCTGGAGCAGTCCGGCCTGGTCGGGGAATTGCAGGCCTCGAACGATCCGCAGGACGAGTCGAGGTTGGAGAACCTCGCCCAGTTGGCCTCGGTGGCCGGGGAGTTCATGAGTGACAACGCCGACGGCACCCTCGCGGACTTCCTGGAGCGGGTTGCGCTTGTGGCCGAGGCCGACGAGTTGCCAGACCACGAGGGAGGGCTGGTCACCCTCATGACGCTGCATACGGCCAAGGGCCTGGAGTTTGACGCGGTGTTCCTCACCGGCCTGGAAGAGTCCGTCTTCCCGCACGCGCGGTCGCTGGACGACCCGGTCGAGTTGCAGGAGGAACGCCGACTGGCCTATGTCGGGGTCACCCGCGCCCGCAGGCAGTTGTACATCAGCCGCGCGGCGATGCGCATGCAGTTCGGGACCCCCTCCAGTAACCCCCCGAGCCGCTTCCTGGAGGAACTACCCGACACATTGATCCACTGGAAGCGCACAGGTAGGGACTTGTCGCGGCGGGTGAGTGCCGGTGGCAGGGGGGCGGCCCCGGCATTGGCGCAAGCAGCCGGGTCGGCTCGGCGGACGGCAGGTCCGATCGTGGATCTCACCGCCGGTGACAACGTCCTGCACCCCAAGTTCGGCCTGGGCACGGTGGTCTCGACCGCCGGCGAGGCGGACAAGGCCGAGGCCCACATCGACTTCGGCAGTGAGGGTGTGAAGCGGCTGCTGCTGCGCTACGCGCCGGTGGAGAAGCTGTAGCGCGGGTAGTGAACTCCCGCGAATCGCACGAGCACGGACCGAGTCAGCGTGGTAGGCGCGGCGATCGGCGACGGGTCAAGGAACTGCCGGAACCTGAGCGGGACCAGTGGAATCCGGTTGTGTACAGGCGTTGGACAACGTACGTCCGCGCATCTCCACCGGCTGTGCGTATCTCCAACCTTTGTGCGTAGGTCCAACGCCTGCGGCTCAGGACCACGGACGCTGGACATCGCCCCTGCCCCGCCTCCGACCCTCGCGCTCAACCCCCGGACATGGGGCGAAGGTCTCGCCGTCGATGACGTCCGCGACCAACCTCAGGGACCGCGAGATGCCGCGTGTTGGCTGACTGTGCCGGACGAGGCGTGGGGCAGCCCACAAGCGAGTGGGCCAGGTCACGTCCTTTTTGCAACGTTTGTGTGTAATGCGTAGTTTCAGGCACGCATATCTTGAGCATGACTTGCGGCATGAAGAAGCTCTCCCCCATCCTCGGCCTCGCCGTTGCCGCCAGCGTGATCGTGCCGGCGTCGACTCCTGCGATGGCCGCTGACGACCACGGCCACTCGGCTGCTGCGTCCGCCGTTTTCAGCAAACTGCCCACCACCAACTACCGGCTCTCGGCCAAGTTCGGTCAGCGGGGTTCCTACTGGTCCTCCGGGCGGCACACGGGTCTGGACTTCGCCGCCCCCCGCGGTACCAAGGTCAAGGCGGTAGCCGACGGCAAGGTGATCTTCTCGGGGTGGGCCGGCGCGTACGGCAAGGCCGTCATCGTCAAGCACAAAGGTGGCAAGCGCAGTCTGTACGCCCACATGAGCAAGCGCAAGGCCGGCAAGGGTCGCCACGTGAAGGCAGGTCAGACAATCGGCCGAGTGGGTGGCACCGGCAACGTCACCGGCCCACACCTGCACTTCGAGGTCCGCACCAAGAAGGGCAAGAAGGTCAACCCCCGCAAGCACCTGCGCGGCGAGTGATCGACCCGGAAAGGACATCTCATGAAGGCAGCTCGTGGAAACGTGCTACAGGCCAGTGGCCTCGCGGTTGTCGTCTCGAGCCTGCTGTTGGGCGCAGAGGTCACTCAGGCCTCCAGCGCCGATGAGAGCGCCGAGGCGCCACCTGCGGTGTCCGCCGAAGAGGTGGTGCTGATCGGCCAGCCGGTCTCCGCCGAACGGATGGCCGACGCGGCCACAGCGGCTCGACGCCAGGTCGTTGCGCGCCAGAAGCGTGCACGGGCACTGGCCCAGAGGTCCAGCGGCGACATGCTCACCCCCACCCGCAACTACACCTACTCCGCCGTCTTCGGTCAGCCCGGTGGATGGTCTTCGGGCTATCACACCGGCCTCGACTTCGCCACGGCCAGCGGTACCCCTGTGCTCAGCGCACTGGCCGGCGAAGTCGTCCAGGTCGGCTGGGACGGCGCCTACGGCAACCGGATCATCGTGCGTCACGACAACGGCGTGAAGACGCTGTACGCCCACCTGAGCAGCACGTCGGTGAACGTGGGCGACAAGGTCACGAGGGGTCAGCGGATCGGAGCGGTGGGGACCACCGGCAACTCAAGCGGCCCCCATCTGCACTTCGAGGTGATCAAGAAAGGGACCCAGCGAGATCCCAAGGCGTTTCTCTAGCGGCTCGCCGCCGGTCGCTGCGGCTGAGTCCGGGTCGATGGCGTCGATGCTTTGGCGCGACTGCTGCCGATCGAGGTGGTTCCCCGGACCAGGGTCGATCCGTCGACATCGAGTTGCGCCAGCGTGGTGCAGATCTCGTGCACCACGCGCCCGTCCACCGGGAAGGACATGTGCCCCACCCCGCGCACGAAGACGTTGCGGGCGTTGAGGTCGGGATGCACGATCCGGGCGTTGCGCTTGGGGATGATCATCTGGTCCAGGTCCGACCAGATCGCGACCATGCGTGTGCGGCAATGTGCGGCTGGGGCGTCGAGTTCGCGGACGATCGGACTGTCGGGACGCATCTGCTTGACCACCGAATGCGGCACCAGGTAGGCGGGCAGGGTTCCCGAGTGCGGCGAGCCCAGCGTGACCAATGTGTGGACGCGCTGGTCGCCGCCCAGACATTGCACGTAGTAGCGGGCCACCACGCCGCCCATGGAATGGCCGATGACGTGCACGCGCTCGTAGCCGGTCTCACGGCGGACTTTCTCCACCAATGATTTCAATCGCCGGGCGACCCGAGGGATGTCGTCGGACAGCGGCGAATAGTTCAAGGTGATGACCCGGCCGAAACCGCGCCGGTTGAGTGCGCGACGCAGGAACGCGAAAACCGTGTGGTTGTCGATGATCCCGTGGATGAGGATGATCGGAGTTCCGGCGGCCTCCACGTCCCCGATGATCAATCCCCGCTGGATGGGGGGTAGTCCGTCGAGGTTGTGCCGCTCCTCCGCGTGCCGGTACTTGTCCTCGACCAATCCGAAGGGATACATCGCCACATGGGTGGCCAGCCAGGCGGCCTCTTTGGCGACGCCGCGGAAACCGGTCGGGTTCAGCAGGGACTTCTTGGCGGATTCCCCGGTTGCCTTGGCCTTGTCGATACTGCGCCGCAACGCGCTCTGCTCGTGCTCGTCGGCGGAATCGGGCATAGATGGAACCTAGCCGATGGATCGATGATTTGTACCCCGGACATAGCGGAATTCCCAGGATGTCTTGCGTTCCGCGGTGATATCCGGTGCTGAATCAACACTCAGCGTCAGGAATCGGTTGCGCAGCGCGAACGTCGGCGGTTTGACGGGCCCCCTTGAGTGCGCGAACCGCTGCGGTTGTGCGCCGGGCTCGGCCGCGGCAGCAACGGCGCACCACGTGACCCGAACGGCGCGCGAAGCTCGCGGCGCGACGCCCCACAACCGCGCCCGATCCTCACGGCTGCCCGGCGTAGACTCGAAGGCGTGTCACATCCGATCCGTGTCGTCATCGCCAAGGCCGGTCTGGACGGTCATGACCGGGGGGCGAAGATCATCGCCCGAGCCCTTCGCGACGGCGGCGTCGAGGTCATCTACACCGGCCTGCATCAGACGCCGGACATGATCGTGAACGCCGCGATTCAGGAGGACGTGGATGCGATCGGACTGTCGATCCTGTCCGGGGCGCACATGACCTTGTTCAAAGCCGTCATCGACGAGCTCGCCGCCCGGGACGCCGGCGACATCGTCGTCTTCGGCGGCGGAATCGTGCCCGAGGAGGATTTGCAGCCCTTGGCGGAGATGGGGGTGGCGCAGGTGTTCACGCCTGGCACATCCACCGAGGACGTCCTGTCGTGGGTCAGGCAGAACCTCGGGAGCACTCCGGTCGCCTGACCCCGTTATCCGATCTGTCGTAGCCACGCAGTAGCGTCACACTCAGGGCCGTCGAGTGATGAGGTGGTGCAGTGGATCTTTACGAGTACCAGGCGAAGGAACTGTTCGCGAAGCACGGGGTTCCCACCCAGTCGGGTGAGATCGTCACCGACGCGAGTGAGGCGGCCGCCGCGGCCGATCGCATCGGCGGACTGGTCGTCGTCAAGGCGCAGGTCAAGACCGGTGGCCGGGGCAAGGCCGGCGGCGTGAAGCTCGCCGAGAACCCCGCGGATGCCGAGGAGAAGGCCCGAGCCATCCTCGGACTGGACATCAAGGGCCACGTCGTCGACAAGGTGCTGATCACCGGTGCCGCCGACATCGCCGAGGAGTACTACGTTTCTTTCCTGCTCGATCGCGCGAACCGCAACTTCCTGGCCATGGCCAGTGTCGAGGGCGGCGTCGAGATCGAGGAGGTGGCGGTCTCGAACCCCGAAGCGCTGGCCAAGGTAGCGATCGACCCGATCGACGGTGTTGACGCCGCCAAGGCGGCCGAGATCGTCGCGCAGGCCAAGTTCCCCGCAGACGTCGCCGACCAGGTGGCCGACGTGCTCGTCAAGCTGTGGGACGTATTCGTCAAAGAGGACGCGACGCTGGTCGAGGTCAACCCGCTGGTCAAGACCCCGGACGGACAGGTTCTCGCCCTCGACGGCAAGGTCACTCTCGATGACAATGCCGATTTCCGGCACCCCGACCATGAGGCGCTCGTCGACATCGCGGCCACCGATCCGCTCGAGGTCAAGGCGAAGGAGAAGGGCCTCAACTACGTGAAGTTGGCCGGCGAGGTCGGCATCATCGGCAACGGCGCCGGTCTGGTCATGAGCACCCTCGACGTGGTGGCGTATGCCGGGGAGGAGCACGGCGGCGTCAAGCCCGCGAACTTCCTGGACATCGGCGGTGGCGCGTCCGCGCAGGTGATGGCCGACGGTCTGGAGATCATCCTCGGCGACCCGGAAGTCAGGAGCGTCTTCGTCAACGTCTTCGGCGGTATCACCTCCTGCGACGCCGTGGCCAACGGCATCGTGCAGGCCATGGGCATGCTCGCCGAACGTGGCGACGCTGTGGACAAACCCATCGTCTGCCGTCTCGACGGCAACAACGCCGCCGAGGGCCGCCGGATCCTCGACGAGGCCGAGCACGATGTGATCGAACTTGTGGACACGATGGACGAAGCCGCCGCCCGGGTGGCCGAGTTGGCTGCGCGCTAGGGAGGACGAACAGACATGGCGATTTTCCTCGACGAGAACTCCCGCATCCTGGTTCAGGGGATCACCGGGTCCGAGGGTGGTAAGCACACCCGGCGGATGGTGGCAGGTGGATCCAACATCGTGGCCGGCGTCACCCCCGGCAAGGGCGGCCAGACCGTCGACGCGGACGGAACGTCCATCCCCGTGTTCAACTCGGTGTCCGAAGCTGTGGAGGCCACCGGCGCTGACGTGTCGGTGGTCTTCGTGCCGCCGAAGTTCACCAAGGGTGCCGTGATGGAGGTCGTAGACGCAGAGGTGCCGCTGGCGGTGGTGATCACCGAGGGGGTTCCGGTGCACGACACCGCGAACCTGTTCACCTACGCCCAGAACGCCGGAACCACGCGCGTCATCGGGCCGAACTGCCCCGGCCTGATCAGCCCAGGCAAGTCCAACGCCGGCATCATCCCGGCGGATATCACCAAGGCGGGCCGGATCGGACTGGTGTCCAAGTCGGGGACGCTGACCTACCAGATGATGTTCGAATGCCGTGACATCGGCTTCACGACCTGCGTCGGCATCGGGGGCGACCCCGTGATCGGTACAACGCACATCGACTGTCTCGCCGCCTTCGAGGAGGACCCCGACACCGAGGTGATCATCATGATCGGTGAGATCGGTGGCGACGCTGAGGAACGTGCGGCGGCCTTCATCAAGGACAACGTGAGCAAGCCCGTGGTCGGCTATGTCGCCGGCTTCACCGCACCCGAGGGCAAGACCATGGGCCACGCCGGTGCGATCGTGTCCGGGTCGTCCGGTACTGCGGCCGCGAAAGCCGAAGCCCTCGAGGCCGCCGGTGTTCGGGTGGGCAAGACCCCGTCGGAGACTGCGCGCCTGGCAAGGGAGATCGTCGCCGGGTTGTAGAAGCTCCCGGGGTCAGTCCCAGCCGCCTGCCAGCGCTGTGTCTGCGGCCGCGATGCCGAGTTCGATCTGTGCGGAGAAGTACTCGTCGTCGAAGAACGTGTAGCTCAGCAGTTCCTGCTGTCCTGGTCCGGCGCCGACACCTCGAAGTAGTCGACCGAGGGCCAGGGAATCGCTCTCACGCCACCAGTTGTGTCCTTTGGACCGGAGCACATCCGTGGCCAGTTGGGCCAACGAGCCAGGTTCGGGTGAGATCTCGAGCAAGGCGACATGGTGATACTCGCGACCCGATCCAGAAGTAGGCGTGATCCCCTGTGACAACCAGCGATTACGAGTGCGAAGAGCCTTCAGATCCTCGATGACCCGGTCGGCGAGAATCGAGTGCAAGGTCATGGCCGCTGAATCCGCAAGGTCGGGTTTGTCGCCTGGCCGGTGAGGCGCCCGGGCGGGGTATCGGGTCGCGTGAGCGGCGATGACGACCAGGTGATCTGCGCCCAGAGCCACGGCCGGTCGTAGCGGGGCGTTGAGTCGCACCCCACCGTCGACGTACCAACCGGCGTAGTCCGCAGGCGATTGCACCTCGACGGCAGGAAAGGCGACCGGTATCGCCGCCGACGCCAGGACGTGCGCAGCCTCGATCGTGGTGGGGGCTACCCGGACCGCCCGATCGGGGTCGGCCACTGCTGAGGCGTCAAGTGTGGTGTCGAGAAAGACCACGGAATGGGTGTGCGAAATGTGCCATTGGTCCATCGGATCCCCAGGCGTGGGCCGTTTGCCGGTTGCCGGTGGGATACGTGTCGCCGCTACCCCCACGGCGTCCACCGCGCCGGACGAGACGTTGGCCGCGAGCTGATCGGTGTCCAGCGCCTCCTGGGCGGTCTGCGACAGCGGTCTGGTGTCCAAGAGAGAATCCAGGCCGTTGCCCACGCCCAGCAGGGATCCCGGCAGGACGCGCAACCCGTCGCGGATCAAAGACAGCGCGGGGTGGGTGTACACGTTCTTGCGGTCCATCCTTCGCCACAGGCCGAGCACTCGCTCAGCAGCTACCTCGGCCGGCAGA
This sequence comes from uncultured Actinomycetota bacterium, assembly GCA_963704075.1. GTDB lineage: Bacteria > Actinomycetota > Actinomycetes > S36-B12 > UBA10799 > JADKAV01. The sequence continues at coordinate 90,493 of CAVPGV010000015.1, read as the reverse complement.
TGTGCGTATGACCCCCACAGAGCGGCGTTGATGGCACCGGCGGAGGTGCCCAGGTAGATGCTCGGACGTAGGCCCTGGCGCTCGAGGGCCGGCGCGATCCGCGACAGGGCTCCGGCCTGGAACGCGCCGCGCGCAGCCGCACCGGTGAGCACGATGGCAACGGTTGATTGACTCATGACTCGACCGTACGTCGTGCGGATCTGCGCGGGCCGGTTTCCGGCGGCGCTGGCCGTTTTCACCGGGGACTTTGGTCGGATGTGGTCACTGGGTGGCGTGTTTGGTCCGAAGTCGCCGGGGCGGCGCGTGCGGATCCGCCGACCGATGGGACGGCGGGCCGGCGTCCGGCGGCGCAGGCCGTTCCCAACTCAGGGACTTGGGTCGGATGTGGTCACTGGGTGACCTGCTGGGTCCGAAGTTGCGGCGCGGTGAAGCCGGCCGTTCCCTCGACGCGGACTTGCACCACGATTCGGCGTGTATGTGCCACCGAGTGGGCGGATGGATGCGAACCTAGTGCAGTGAGTCGTGCGTCACAGGGCCCCGCCAACCGAAGGGGGTCGAGCAGGTCCCGGACCGCGTCGCGCCCGACGAACCGCACCTCCACGGGCCGGGAGGCCGACCGGATCAAGTCAACTCGTACCGGTTGGGCGGCCCCGGCCTCGGCGGTGACAAGCCTTCTGGCGGTCCGGCCCGCTGCCCCTGCCGCTTGCCGCTGCGGCGGCGGGGCTCTGGGCGGCGCTGACGGGCCTGGTGATCATGATCGTGGTCACCCTCGTGGTGTGGATCTTCGCTGCCGGGGAATCGGCGTCTGACACCGCGATGCGAGTCGGTGCTGACATCTGGCTGACGGCTCACGGTGTCCCGTTCGTTGTGGGGGAGGGTGTCTGGACGCTGCTGCCGTGGGCCTGGATCGTGTTCCCGACCCTCCTGCTGTGGGCGGCGGGCCGCTGGGTGGCGCACAGGGCAGCTGTCGCGTACCCCAAGTCACTCGCGGTTGCCGGTGCGTGTCTCGCGGGTACCTATGCCGCGGTGGCGTTGCTCGCGGCCCTGTTCGGAACACTTTCCGGCGCCGCCGCGATGCCGGCCCGGGCAACCCTGCACGCCGCGGTCCTGGGTTTCACCGTGTCCGTCACCGCGATGGCTTGGCGGGCGCAGATGGGCAGAGAGGTCTTCGAGCGGGCTTGGCGCCTGGTCCGTCCGGCTGCGGGGGCACTGGCGGTCCTGACCGCGGGCGCGGGTGTGGTGCTGGCCGCATCCCTGTTGTTATCACATGGTGCGACGGCGGACGCGCTATCGCAGGTCCGGCCAGGCTTCTTCGGCGGCCTGGCATTGTTCCTAGCCTGGCTGGGCTATCTGCCCGCGGCGCTGATGTGGGCGCTGTCCTACGTCACCGGTGCGGGCGTAGCAGTGGCCGGCGTGACCGTCACCCCCTGGGCTCCGATCGATGCCCGCGTTGACCTGCTGGGCGTGCAATTGCTTCCTACGACCGAACAACCGTGGTGGCTGATCGGCACGCTCATCCCTATCGCTGCAGGCATCGTGCTGTCCCACTTGGCCGGATCCCCGGCGGGACGCCGGGATTGGGTCCTCGCCCGGGCAGGTGCGGTCGCGGTGGTCCTGATCGCGGTGGACCTGTGGTGGGCCATCAGCGTCGGCCGCTTCGGGGCCGGTCGCCTGGAACTGATGGGGCCGCCGCCGGTCGTCATCGCCGTGCTCACCGCTGGTGTCGTCCTCGGAGTGCTGCTGGAACTGGCCGGGACCTGGGTGTGGCGCCACTGGCACAACCGCAGAGTCATCGATCTCACGGATCGGCAGGACGTCGACGATCCCGTCCCGGATCCGGCTTCTGAGGCGGCTGAGCCCGACGCCGACGACGTCGACGCAGAGCAGGATCCGCAGGCCCGTGCAGCCGGATCGCCCGACACCGATCGTTGCTGATCGCCCACCTCACAACGTCGCGAACCGGCGGACCTAGGATCGGAACGTGCCCCGCGTCGCCGTGATGATCTCCGGGACCGGCACTCTCCTGCAATCACTCATCGATGATCCGCGCCGGACCTACGAGATCGTCGCCGTCGCCGCCGATCGCCCGGCACAGGGCCTCGCCCGAGCGCAAGCGGCGGGAATCCCCACCGTGGTGGTGCGCCCCAGTGATCACCCCGACCGCCCCTCGTGGAGCCGGGCGCTGGCTGAGGAGTTGGGGGCTTTCGAACCCGATTGGGTGGTCTCCGCCGGGTTCATGCGGATCCTGGACGGGGCCTTCCTCGACCGCTTCCCGCAGCGTGTGGTGAACAGCCATCCCGCGCTTCTGCCCGCCTTCCCCGGCGCGCACGCGGTGCCAGAGGCGTTGGCGTACGGCGTCAAGCTCACCGGGTGCACGGTGCATCTAGTGGATACGGGCGTTGACACGGGGCCGATCATCGCCCAGCAGTCGGTACCGGTGGAACCCGACGACACCGAGCAGACCCTGCATGAACGGATCAAGGCGGTCGAATGGCAGCTGCTCCCGGAAGTGGTACAGACCCTGGCCACGAAGGGATGCACGGTGAACGGACGAAAGGTGGAGCTATGACAATCGGACGTGCGCTGATATCGGTGTACGACAAGACCGGCATCGAGGAGCTTGCCGCAGCGCTGCACGCTGCCGGCGTAGAGATCGTTTCCACCGGATCGACCTCGGCCACCATCGCCGCTGCCGGGATCCCCGTGACCCAGGTCGCCGACGTCACCGGGTTTCCGGAGATCCTCGACGGTCGGGTCAAGACACTGCACCCCAGGATCCACGGGGGAATCCTGGCCGACCGGCGTAAGCGCGAGCACGAGCAGACCCTCGCGGATCACGACATCACCGGCATCGATCTCGTGGTGGCGAACCTCTATCCCTTCACCGAAACGGTGGCCAGCGGCGCTGGGGTGGACGAATGTATCGAACAGATCGACATCGGTGGTCCGGCGATGGTCCGAGCCGCGGCGAAGAACCACGCCAACACCGCTGTCGTGGTCAGCCCCACGGACTATCCACACGTCGTCGCGGTGGTGGAGGCGGGCGAGGGTTTCACCGAGCAGCAGCGCCGTGAGCTGGCCGTCAAAGCCTTCCGCCACACCGCGGACTACGACGTCGCCGTGGCCTCGTGGCTCGGCTCGCTTGAGGCCTCCGAGAATCTGCCCGGCTGGGTCGCGGCCACGTGGCAGCGTGCCGAAGTCCTTCGATACGGGGAGAACCCACACCAGAAGGCGGCGCTCTACATCAACGAGCACGGCCAGGGGCTCGCCCACGCCGAACAGGTGCATGGCAAGCAGATGTCCTACAACAACTTCGTCGACGGGGACGCGGCGCATCGCACCGCCTGGGACTTCGACCAGCCGGCCGCCGCGATCATCAAACACGCGAATCCGTGCGGGATCGCTGTCGGCGACGACCTGCTGGGCGCCTACCGCGCGGCCTTCGACACTGATCCGGTGTCCGCCTTCGGTGGCGTGGTCGCTGTCAACCGTCCAGTCACCGTCGACGTCGCACAGGCGATGAGTGAGATCTTCCTGGAAGTGGTCATCGCGCCGGCCTTCGAGCCCGACGCCCTGGCGGTGCTGACGCAGAAACCGAACATCCGGCTCCTGGTGGCTCCCGTGAGGCAGTCCGGTGCGGAGGTGAGGTTCATCTCCGGTGGGATGCTCATGCAGAGCCCCGACCGTATCGACGAGCCGGGCGACTTCCCCGCCACGTGGACGCTGGCTTGCGGCGAACCGGCCGACGAGGTGACGCTGCAGGATCTGAGCTTCGCCTGGCGCGCCTGCCGGGCGGTGAAGTCCAATGCCATCCTGCTGGCCAAAGGACAGGCGGCCGTGGGGATCGGGATGGGCCAGGTCAACCGCGTCGACTCGGCGCGACTCGCGGTCCTCAGGGCCGGTGAGGAGCGCGCTACGGGGGCAGTGGCCGCCTCAGACGCGTTCTTCCCGTTCCCGGACGGTCTGGAGGTCCTGCTCGGTGCGGGGGTGAAAGCGGTCGTGCAGCCCGGCGGTTCGGTACGCGACGACGAGGTCGTTGCAGCGGCCCGGGCTGCGGGGGTGACCATGTATTTCACCGGAGTCCGCCACTTCTTCCACTGAGCGTCCACCCGGACCGAACCACTGGGCACCCTGACGGGCCGGTCCCGTGATTCACCCAGGAAAGCGCGCCCGGCGTTTCGGCAGTTTCGGACTGCGCGGATCCGTCCTGGCAGGCGCTCACAGCCCGTCCGCGCCACCCGCAGCCCGCGCCCCATGCCGCGGTGGAACAATCGGGGTCATGGCAGCGGTGATCCTGGACGGCAAGGCGACGGCGGCGACGATCCGTGCGGAACTCGGTGAGCGGGTCGCTGCGCTCAAGGCCGCCGGTGTGACCCCCGGCCTGGGCACCGTCCTGGTCGGCGACGACCCCGGTAGCCACGCCTATGTCGGCGGAAAGCACCGCGACTGCGCCGAAATCGGCATCAACTCCATCCGTGTGGACCTGCCCGCGACCGCCAGCCAGCAGGAGGTCGAGGCGGCGCTGCGGAACCTCAACGAGGACCCGGCGTGCACCGGCTACATCGTGCAGTTGCCCCTTCCAACGGGGCTCGACACCGGGGCGGCACTGGCGGCCATCGACCCGGCCAAGGACGCCGACGGCCTGCACCCGATGAGCTTGGGACGTCTGGTGCTCAACGAGCCTGCGCCCCTGCCGTGCACCCCGCGTGGGATCGTCGAACTCCTGCGCCGCTACGACGTGCCGATCGCCGGCAGACACGTGGTCGTCATCGGGCGCGGAGTCACCGTCGGGCGCCCGCTCGGGCTGTTGCTCACACGAAAATCCGAGAACGCCACGGTCACCCTGTGTCATACGGGGACCCCCGATTTCGGCGTGTTCACCCGACAGGCTGACATCGTCGTGGTCGCCGCGGGGGTTCCCGGCCTGCTGCGCGCCGACATGATCAAACCGGGTGCCGCCGTGCTGGATGTGGGGATCACGCGGACCTCCGCGGGCTTGGTGGGCGACGTCGCCGCCGATGTGCTGGATGTGGCCGGTTTCGTGGCCCCGATGCCGGGGGGTGTCGGGCCGATGACCCGCGCGATGTTGCTCGTGAATGTCGTGGAGATGTCCGAAACCCGGAGCCGTTAACGGCCACGTGGTTCGGTGTTTGCCCTCATGAGGTACTACGGTTACCTTCATGAGCACGGCGTCGGGCGACGAGTACCTGGTCGCTGATTCGGCGTCCCTGCCCGCAGCGCGACACGTGGTAGCACCCGCGGTCGAGAAGACTCCTGCGGCGCAATGGCCGTATTTGGTCGTCAGTCTGGTCGCTTCGGTGGGACTGGTCCTGATCGCACTCGGCTCGTTGCGCGAGGGATTGATCGGCCTGGCCCTGGCGATGGGCGTGGCTTCTGTCGTGCGCCTGGTACTGCCGTCGACGACCGCGGGATGGCTGACCTCCCGTTCGCGCCTGGTGGATGTCGGGCTTTTCGCTGGGCTTGGGCTTGCGCTGGTCGCGGTGACTTACCTTCTGTTCGGCTGACTGAGCTGACGGCTTGTGATGGCATCGTAGGAGGGCTTCCGCCGGATGCCGAGCGGATCCTGCGGACCGTCGCAGTGGAACGCCCGATATGCCGCACCGGACCGCTAGCGCCAGAGTTGCCAGCGCACGGGACCGGCGTGCATTCGAATGAGTCCGCACGTCGGCACCCGGCTATCCAGACCCAGCGAAGACCCGGCCGTCGCTTGGCGGTCCGACGCGGTGACGGGGACGTAGGCCCGATTCGCTAACGTTGTGCGAGGGTCAATCACGAATCGAAGGGTGTGTCATGGGCGGAAAAGTGACGGTTGTCGGAGCAGGTTTCTACGGGTCGACGACGGCCATGAGGCTGGCTGAGTACGACGTCTTCGACGAGGTGGTCCTGACCGACATCGTCGAGGGCAAGGCGGAAGGCCTAGCCCTGGACATGAACCAGTCGCGTCCGGTCGAGGGTTTCGAAACCAAGGTGATCGGCCAGACGACCGGCCTCGACGGGTCCGGCTATGAGGCGATCAGCGGGTCGGACATCGTGGTGATCACCGCGGGGTTGCCGCGCAAGCCCGGGATGAGCCGCATGGACCTCATCGAGACCAACGCCAAGATCGTGAGGCAGGTGGCCGAGAACGTCGCCAAACACGCCCCGAATGCCGTAGTCATCGTCGTGTCCAATCCGCTGGACGAGATGACCGCTCTGACCCAACTCGCCACGGGCTTCCCGCACAACCGCGTGATCGGCCAGGCCGGGATGCTCGACACGGCCCGTTTCACGAACTTCGTCGCCGAGGCCCTCGGCAAGTCGATCGCGAGCGTACAGACCCTGACCTTGGGCAGCCACGGTGACACCATGGTCCCGGTTCCCTCGCGATGCACTGTCGACGGACAGCCGTTGTCCGACGTGATGGACGCCGAGCAGATCGAGGAGCTCGTGGTGCGCACCCGCAACGGTGGCGCCGAGGTCGTTGCCCTACTCAAGACCGGATCGGCCTACTACGCCCCGTCCGCGGCGGCAGCACGCATGGCCAAGGCCGTCATCGAGGACAGTGGCGCGGTCATGCCCGTCTGCGCCTGGGTCGATGGTGAGTACGGAATCTCCGGGGTGTACCTGGGAGTCGAGGCGGAGATCGGCCGCGAGGGTGTGCGCCGGGTCGTCGAGACCGACCTGACCGAGACCGAACTGGCCGGCTTGACAGGAAGCGGCCGAAGCCGTTCGGGCCAAGCAAGCAGACGTACAGGACCTCTGAGAATGGCGAAGATCAAGGTAGCCAACCCGGTCGTCGAACTCGACGGAGACGAGATGACCCGGATCATCTGGGACTTCATCAAGCAGCAGTTGATCCTGCCCTACTTGGACGTGGACCTGAAGTACTACGACCTGAGCATCGAGAGCCGCGACGCGACCGACGACCAGATCACCATCGACTCGGCCGAGGCGATCAAGAAGTATGGCGTCGGCGTCAAGTGCGCAACGATCACGCCCGACGAGGCGCGGGTCGAGGAGTTCGGCCTCAAGAAGATGTGGCGCTCGCCCAACGGGACGATCCGCAACATCCTCGGTGGTGTGATCTTCCGCGAGCCGATCATCATCAGCAACGTCCCCCGGCTGGTGCCGGGCTGGACGAAGCCGATCGTCGTCGGTCGTCACGCCTTCGGCGACCAGTACCGCGCCACGGACTTCAAGGTGCCCGGTCCTGGAACGCTCACCATGACCTACACGCCGACCGACGGCTCCGAGCCCATCGAGTTCGATATCTACGACTTCCCGGGCGGCGGGGTGGCCATGGGCATGTACAACCTCGACGACTCGATCCGTGACTTCGCGCGGGCGTCGATGCGGTACGGCCTGAGCCGCGGCTACCCGGTCTACCTGTCGACGAAGAACACGATCCTGAAGGCCTATGACGGGCAGTTCAAGGACATCTTCGCGGAGGTCTACGAGACTGAGTTCGCCCAGGATTTCGCAGACGCGGGCATCACCTACGAGCACCGCCTGATCGACGACATGGTCGCCGCGGCGATGAAGTGGGAGGGCGGCTACGTCTGGGCCTGCAAGAACTACGACGGTGATGTGCAGTCCGACACGGTTGCGCAAGGCTTCGGTTCGCTCGGGCTGATGACCTCGGTTCTCATGACCCCGGACGGCAAGACCGTCGAGGCGGAAGCGGCACACGGAACAGTGACCCGTCACTATCGCCAGCACCAGCAGGGCAAGCCGACCTCGACCAACCCGATCGCGTCGATCTTCGCGTGGACGCAGGGGCTTGCGCATCGGGGCAAGATCGACGGCACGCCGGAGGTCACCCACTTCGCGCAAACGCTTGAACGCGTCTGTATCGAGACCGTCGAGAGCGGCAAGATGACCAAGGACCTGGCTCTGCTCATCGGCCCGGACCAGCCGTTCCAGACCACGCAGGAGTTCCTCGCCTCGATCGACGAGAACCTGCAGGCGGCGATGGGCTGATTGAAGCTCGTCAGCGCAAACGTCAACGGCATCCGTGCCGCCGCCCGGCGCGGGGGTGTCGAATGGCTGACTGCGCAGGAGGCAGACGTCATCGCGCTCCAGGAGGTCCGCGCCACCGACGAGCAGTTACGTGCCGCGTTGGGACCTTTGGCCGAGTGGAACCTGCTGCATTCGCCGAGTGCGGTGCGTGCGGGGCATGCCGGGGTTGCCCTGCTGAGCCGGTGGCCGATCGAACCCGCAGATGCACTAGGGGAGTCCGACGATCAAGGTCGGTGGATCGCCGGGGTGGTCCGTGGGATTGAAATCGCGAGCGTGTACGTGCACACCGGCCAGGCCGGGACCTCCGCACAGGATGAGAAGCACCGTTTCCTGGCGGCGATGGGCAAGTGGATGGAACAGCGTCCTGGGGCTTTGGTCTGCGGCGATCTGAACGTGGCACACCGCGAAGTGGACATCAAGAACTGGAAAGGCAACATCGGCAAAGCCGGCTTCCTCGACTCGGAGAGGGCCTACCTCGACGAGTGGTACGGCCGGCTCCGATGGGTGGATCTCGGGCGTCGCTTCGGTGGTGAGGGTCCGGGGCCCTACACCTGGTGGTCCTGGCGGGGCAAAGCATTCGACAACGACGCCGGCTGGCGGATCGACTGCGTGCTGGCCGGACCGGAAGTCGCGGACAGGTGCAGCAACTTCACGGTGGGGCGCGCTGCTACCTATGCCGAACGGTGGAGCGACCACGCGGCCGTGGTGGCGGACATCCAGTGCTGAACGTGGCTGCCTGGTGCTTCGAAGCTTCTGGGGTGAGCAGAGCGCAAACGTCGGACCGTCGCGTCAGGGTGGACCACCCTGAGACGACGCGGTCCGGATGCCGCGGGGGATCCTCCATCGTCCTGGACCGGCAAGCTCTTCAGTCAACCGGCGGCGGCCGGTACGGAGGGTGCCGTCCTCGATCAGGGCACTGCTGCCGAGATCCGCAGGCCAAGCATCCGCGTACCCTGGGACCCGTGAGTGAACTGCTGACCAATATCGGTGTGGTACTGCTGTTCACCCTGATCGGTGGATTCTTCGCGGCTGCTGAAACGGCCCTCGTGAGCCTGCGTGAATCCCAGGTGGAGCATTTGGCCGCCACACAGGGTGGGCGGGGTCGCCGACTGAAGAACCTGGTGAGCAATCCGAACCGATTCCTGGCGGCGGTGCAGGTCGGGGTGACGCTCGCCGGGTTTCTGTCGGCTGGCTTCGGCGCCTCCCGAATCTCTCCCCAGGTGTCACCGTGGCTCGAGTCGCTCGGATTGCCGCCAGGAGTAGCAGGCAGCCTTGCGTTCATCGGCGTGACGGTGGTCATCGCCTACCTGTCGCTGGTCCTCGGAGAACTGGTCCCGAAACGCCTGGCCCTTCAGCGCGCGGAAACGTTCTCGCTGACCCTGGCCGGCCCGGTTGATGCACTGGCCAAAGTGTCCCGCCCGTTCATCTGGTTTCTCTCGGTCTCCACGAATGCCGTCGTCCGGATGCTCGGGGGAGATCCAGAGGCCGCGAAGGAGGGCATATCCGGTGAGGAACTGCGCGGTCTGGTTGCTGCGCAGGAGTCGCTCACGACTGAAGAGCGCGAACTCATCGACGATGTGATCTCAGCCGGTGGACGCGATCTGGCTGGCGTGATGGTGCCACGTACGGAGGTGGAGTTCCTCGAGGCCGACCTTTCAGTCCAGAAGGCCGTATCGAAGGTCCGTGAGTTGCCGCATTCGCGGTATCCGGTCGTGGAGGACTCCGCCGACGACGTGATCGGCTTCGTGCATGTCCGCGATTTGCTCGACCCAGAGGTGCACCGGTCCCTGCGTATCCGGCGACTGGTACGTCCGGTACCGCGCTTCCCTGACAGCAAGGCCATCCTGCCTGCCATGCAGGAAATGCGAGACGGGGGCCAGCACCTGGCGATAGTGGCCGATGAGTACGGCGGCACGGCGGGCATCGTGACCCTGGAGGACCTCGTCGAGGAACTCATCGGAGACATTCGCGACGAGTTCGACCTCAGCGAGACGCCTACGTTCAGCCCGGGCGGTCAAGCCGAGGTGGACGGGCTGCTGAGTCTCGACGACTTCGTCGAGGAGATCGGATTCGCACTGCCCGAGGGTCCCTACGAAACGGTGGCCGGCTACATCGTCGCTCAGTTGGGCAGGCTTCCGGCGGAGGGAGACAGCCTGGACTTCGAGGGGAACACGCTGACAGTGACTGCGATGGACGGTCGACGGATCTCCCGAGTCCTGGTCGCCCACGCGCCGGTGCCCAACCCCGAGCCGACAGAATAGGACCATGGCGCGACCCCGCATCCTCTCCGGCATCCAGCCGACCTCGGACAGTTTCCACATCGGGAACTACTTCGGCGCCCTGCGCCACTGGGTGTCCTTGCAGGACGACAACGATGCCTTCTACTGCGTCGTCGATCTGCATGCGATCACGGTCCCGGGTGATCCTCACGTGCAGCGTGAACGCACGCGGGTGTCGTACGCACAACTCCTGGCGGCCGGTATCGACCCACAACGCGCGACGTTGTTCGTCCAGAGCGACGTCCCAGCCCACAGCCAGTTGGCGTGGGTGATGATGTGCCTGACCGGCTACGGGGAAGCCTCCCGGATGACGCAGTTCAAGGACAAGACGGCCCGAGAGGGCGCCGGCAGCGCCTCGGTGGGCCTGTTCACCTATCCCTGCCTGCAGGTGGCCGACATCCTGCTCTACCAGGCGAACGCGGTGCCGGTGGGCGAGGATCAGAGACAGCATCTGGAACTGACCAGGGATCTGGCCGAACGGTTCAACCATCGCTACGGGCAGACATTCGTCGTTCCCGAACCGTACATCGTCAAGGACAGTGCGAAGATCCTGGACCTGCAGGACCCCTCCGCGAAGATGAGCAAGTCTGTCCCGGCCGGCTGTGTGTTCGCTCCTCGATCCGCCAAAGCAGATCGCCAAGAAGATCAAGTCCGCGGTCACCGACTCCGAGACGGAGGTCCGATACGACCCTGTGAACAAGCCGGGTGTATCGAACCTGCTCAGCATCTTGGCCGCGGCGACGGACCGCACGGTCGCTGAGGTCGAGGCGGAATACGGCGGCGGAATGTACGGCCCGTTGAAGGTCGCCACCGCCGAGGCCGTCGTGGCCGTTGCTGAACCGTTCGCCGAACGCACGCGCGGCTACCTCGCTGATCCGGCCGAATTGAACCGCCTCATGGCCGAAGGTGCTGTGAAGGCCCGCCATGCGGCGCAACCGACTCTTCGAAGCGGCGTACGCAGCGTTGGGTCTGCAGTCTCACGCGGAATGAAGCGCAATATCGGAGTGGCGATCGCCATCCCTGACCCCTTCGCCGACGAACTGGAGACGTGGCGCGAACGTTTCGGCGATCCCCAAGCCCACACGATCCAGGCGCACGTGACCCTGCTGCCGCCGACCGCGATTGCGGATCTTGATCCGGTCATCATGCATCTGGAAGCCGTGGCCCGCAGGCACGAACCCTTCGAGGTCGAGTTGCGCGGTACCGGGACGTTTCGCCCACTCTCGCCGGTCGTGTACGTCCGGGTGGATGTTGGTGCGGGACCGATCATGACCCTTGAACGTGACGTCCGGTCAGGTCCGCTGGCTCGCAAGCTTCGGTTCGACTATCACCCGCACGTCACGGTGGCGCACGACGTGCCAGAGGAGACCCTGGTCACCGCCCAACGCACCCTGGCTGATTACGCCGCGGCCTTCACGGTGCCGGAGATCACCCTGTACGAGATGGGACCCGATCACGTCTGGAGTCCGATGCAGCACTTTCCCGCTTGGCGTTGTTGCGTAGCGCGGGCATATGCCTCTCGGCGCCGCCTGATGCGCCTGACCGCCCGGATGCGCAACAGCACCACGGCGATCCCCAGGAACAGCAATAGCCACATGAACGCCTTGAACAGCCCCACGAGCAAAGATGCGAACAGTCCTCGTTGAGCGGGGGCGGTGTCCTGTGCCGGCTCGGCAACGACGAAGGGCGAGGAGGGGTATCCCGAGACGTTCATGATCGCCGCCACGCCGGTGGTGGTCTCCGGGATGGCTTGGTCCGCGGCCGAGTTGGCAGCCCTCTGCGCGGTCGAGACGGCCGACTCCACGGCTTGCGCGGCCACGGTCTGGTTCTGCGCCTCGGTCGGAAGGGCAGCGATGTCGTTGGGATCCGCATTGCTGCCCGCCGGTTCGGCCGCGATGGCGGCCTGTTGTGGTACCGCCGGGAGTTGCCCGATCGGACTCAACCGGTCAGCGTTCGCGAAGGACCAATCGAGCAGCTGGCCGGCGGTCTGCGTTGTGCCCCCGCCGATCCCGAGCAGCGCGACCACCAGTCGACGACCATCCTGCTCGGCGCCCGCCACGTAGGTCCTGCCCGCCTGGCTGGTGAAGCCGCTCTTTCCCCCCAGGAAGCCCGGATAGTCACCATTGAGCAGGTTGTCGTTGTTGAAGATCGTGAAGTCGCCGCGGGCCTTCGTCGGATCCTGGGGAGGCTGTCCGGGGAACTGCGCCTGCTTGGCGGTGAGGATCTCCTGCAGGCGCGGATCCTGGATGGCGACGCGGTAGATCTGCGCGAGGTCGGCAGCCGTGGTCACCTGGCCGGGCTGGTCGAGACCGTTCGGTGATTTCGCGATGGTGTTGTTGGCTCCGATGCGAGCGGCCTCCGCGTTCATCGCCGCCAGCGTGCGCTGGTATCCGTATGCGTCGGCCAGAGCGACAGCCGCGTCGTTGCCGCTGCGCATCAGCATCCCGTGGAACAGTTCCTCGACGGTGTAGCGACTTCCCGCGAGCACCCCGACGTGAGCGCCCTCCGTGAGGGTTTCAGTCGGACGGGCCTCGTACGTGCTGTCGTACTGCAGGCGCGGGAGCAGGGTCAGCGCGGTCAGGGTCTTGATGGTCGACGCCATCGGTCGCTGCTCGTCGATGTTCTGTCCGGCCAGCACATCGCCGGAATTGCCATCCACGACGATCCAGGCTTGAGTCGCGAAATCGGGGATCTCGACACCTTGCGCAGCTGATGGCGTCGGCGACGGGGTGGCCGGGGTTTCCTGTGCTGCGGCGGGTCCGGCCAGGAGCAGGATGCTGGCAGCGGTGGTGAGAAGAGTACGCATTGCAGATCAGCGTACGGGCGGTTTTCACAGGTGGGCGGCAACGCCACGCGTGCGTGTGCGGCCAGATTCCGTATCCCGTCACCGGTAGTAGGTGGCGCGAAGAAATCCACCGACTCCTCACCCGACCCAAAGCCGCGGGGGAATAGGCTGACGACATAGAAGAGAGGCGGTGGGACTGCGATGAACAGAGATGATCTGGGCAAGTTGATCGTTGCCAGTGGACCCGACATCGAGGCCATGGACTGGTCGACCCTGATGGCGGGCGTGCACCAGAAGACCCTCTGGCAGTCAGGCGACACGACGCTGGGTCTCATGCGGGTGGACGAGGGTCACGAGAACCCCGAACACATCCACCACGCGGCCCATCACCACATCCTGATCCTGGAAGGTGAGTGCTCCATGCTCGGCCGCAGGCTCGGACCCGGGTCGTACATCTACATACCGCCGACGGTCGCGCACGCGGTCACCGACGTAGGGCCGGGTGGCTGCACGTTCTTCTACACCTACCGGCCCCTGGAGCACGAGCACCCCGTGTCGCCGCTCGACTCCGAGCACGGTGGGGTGGTCTAGCACGCGGAGCAAGGGGGCCCTTCGGAGTCCAAGGGGGAGTCAGGGAGTTCCTGTCGATCCCTGCCTCGGTCGTTGCGGAAAAGTCCGGGCGCGACCGTTGGCTGATAAGTGCGGACTTCCGGTGCTGAAGAACCCGATTCTTGCCTTGGTCGATGCTCCTCGCGCCACGAACGTCAACCAGCGGGCCGTGCGTCAAGCCGGCGCGCGGGTCCAACCTAGCTACCCCTTGCCATCCGAGGAAGCCTTCTGGTGAGGATCCGACCGGTGACTGGTCGGTCCTTCACCGAAAGGAGCACGGACTCCATCCGCGCAGCAGGCCGGAGCCGAGCATCCAGCCCGGCCACAAAGCCCCCGCAACCCTCAAGTCCGAAGCGCCAGCCATGGGCGTGCCGCTGACCGTGAACCGACTGATTGGGTTCCCATGCACTGCGCAGAAACTCGACGACCCGCGAATCGCCTCTACTAGTCCCGCCGGAACATCAAGGCGCGCTTGACCTCCTGGATGGCCTTGGTGACCTCGATGCCGCGCGGGCAGGCTTCGGTGCAGTTGAAGGTGGTCCGGCAGCGCCACACGCCCTCCTTGCTGTTCAGGATGTCGAGGCGCACGTCGGTGCCGGCGTCGCGCGAGTCGAAGATGAAGCGGTGCGCGCCGACGATCGCAGCCGGGCCGAAGTACTGCCCGTCGCTCCAGAACACCGGGCACGAAGTGGTGCAGCAGGCGCACAGGATGCACTTCGTGGTGTCGTCGAACCTGGCCCGGTCCTCGGCGGACTGTAGGCGCTCGCGGGTCGGGTCGTGGCCCTCGGGGATCAGGAAGGGCATCACGTCGCGGTAAGCGTCGAAGAAGGGCTCCATGTCCACCACCAGGTCCTTCTCCAGCGGCAGACCCTTGATCGCTTCGATGATCACGGGCTTCTTGATGTTGAGGTCCTTGATCAGCGTCTTGCAGGCCAAGCGGTTTCGGCCGTTGATGCGCATCGCGTCGGACCCGCAGATGCCGTGGGCGCAGGAGCGGCGGAACGTCAAGGTGCCGTCGATCTCATCCTTGATCCGCTGCATCACCGTCAGGATGCGGTCGGTCGGCAGGCACTCGAGGCGGTACTCCTCGTAGTGCGGCTCCTCGTCGGTCTCAGGGATGAAGCGGGCGATCTTGAACCTGACGTCCAGCCGGGTGATCTGCTCGGAAACGGTGGTAGTCATCAGTACTTGCGCTCCATCGGCTCGTAGCGGGTCACCACGACCGGCTTGTAGTCCAGACGCACCGTGGGCTGCCCGTCCTCGCCGACGTGGCGGTAGGCCATCGTGTGACGCATGAAGTTGACGTCGTCGCGGGTCTGGTAGTCCTCCCGGGCGTGACCGCCGCGGGACTCCTTGCGCTCGATGGCGCCTACCACCAGGACCTCGGCCAGGTCGAGCAGGAAGCCGAGTTCGATCGCTTCGAGTAGTTCGGTGTTGTACCGCTCGCCCTTGTCGTGGATGGCCACGTTGCGGTACCGCCGCTGCAGTTCCTGCACGTCGGACAGTGCCTGCTTGAGGGTCGCCTCGGTCCGGTAGACCTGGGCGTTCATGTCCATCGTCTCTTGCATCGCTTTGCGGATCTCGCCGACCCGCTCGCCGCCGGTCGAGTCGCGCAGGTCGGCGACCATCGACATGACGAACGCCTCGGAGTCGTCGGGCAGGTCGGGCAATTCGGCCGAAACGGCGTACTCGGCCGCGGCGATCCCCGCACGCCGGCCGAACACGTTGATGTCCAGCAGCGAGTTGGTGCCGAGCCGGTTGGCCCCGTGGACGCTGACGCAGGCGCATTCACCTGCGGCGTACAGGCCGGGTACGACCGTGTCGTTGTCGCGCAGGACTTCGGTCTCGATGTTGGTCGGGATCCCGCCCATCGCGTAGTGAGCGGTCGGGAAGACCGGCACCAGTTCGGTGATCGGATCCACGCCGAGGTAGGTCCGGGCGAACTCCGTGATGTCCGGCAGTTTCGTCTCGATCTGTTCGGCCGGCAGGTGCGTGAGGTCGAGGTAGACGTAGTCGGAGTCCGGTCCCGCCCCGCGTCCCTCGCGCACTTCCTGCACCATCGCTCGGGCGACCATGTCGCGCGGCGCGAGGTCCTTGATGGTCGGGCGCGTAGCGTTCCATGAAGCGCTCGCCGTCCTTGTTGCGCAGGATCCCGCCCTCGCCGCGGGCGCCCTCGGTGAGCAGCACGCCGAGCCCGGCCAGGCCGGTCGGGTGGAACTGGTAGAACTCCATGTCCTCCAGCGGCAGTCCGTTGCGGTAGACGATCCCGATGCCGTCGCCGGTGAGAGTGTGCGCGTTGGAGGTGGTCTTGAAGACCTTTCCGAAGCCGCCGGTGGCGAACACGACGGACTTGGCGCGGAACACGTGGATCTCACCGGTGGCCAGTTCGTACGCCACTACGCCGGCGGTGCGTTGTCCGTCCTCGGACATCACCAGGTCGAGCACGTAGAACTCGTTGTAGAACTCCACGCCCTGCTTGATGCAGTTCTGGTACAGGGTCTGCAGGATCATGTGGCCGGTGCGGTCGGCGGCGTAACAGGCGCGGCGCACGGCGGCTTCACCGTGGTTGCGGGTGTGCCCGCCGAACCGGCGCTGGTCGATGCGGCCCTCGGGGGTCCGGTTGAACGGGAGACCCATCTTCTCGAGGTCGATGACCGCGTCGATGGCCTCCTTGCACATGACCTCCGCGGCGTCCTGGTCAACCAAGTAGTCGCCGCCCTTGATGGTGTCGAACGTGTGCCACTCCCAGTTGTCCTCTTCGACATTGGCCAGGGCAGCACACATCCCGCCCTGCGCGGCGCCGGTGTGGGAGCGCGTGGGGTAGAGCTTGGTGAGGACCGCGGTGCGTGCGCGGGTGCCGGACTCGAGAGCGGCCCGCATGCCGGCACCACCGGCTCCCACGATGACGACGTCGTAGCGATGGATTTGCATGATCTACCTCAGCTGATGTTGGGGTCGAAGGTGAAGATCACGAGCGTGCCCAGTGCAATCGTGAAGACGGTGGCGGTCAAGAGCGCTGCTTTGAGCCAGAATCGGGTCTGGTCCCGCTCCGAGTAGTCGTTGATGATGGTGCGCAGGCCGTTGGCCCCGTGGATCATGGCCAGCCAGAGTTGCAGCAGATCCCACACCTGCCAGAACGGGCTGCTCCAGCGCCCGGCGACGAAGGCGAAGTTGATGCGCTGTACCCCGCCATCGAGGATGTTCATGATCAGCAAGTGACCCAGGACGAGGAAGACCAGCACGATGCCGGACACCCGCATGAAGACCCACGACCACATCTCGTAGTTCGTCCGCCCGCCGCTGCGGGCGGTTCTCGGAGCGTTCAGTGCCGGTGCGCTCATGAGGTGCTCCCGAACAGGTTCTCAACGGTGTGGATCAACATGAAGTAGGTGCCGGGGATCATCAGCACCAGCCAGATCGCCATGATCGCCCACGTCATCTGACGCTGGACCCTGGGTCCCTTGGACCAGAAGTCGACCAGGATGATCCGGATCCCGTTGAGGGCGTGGAAGAGCACCGCTCCGACCAGGCCAACCTCCATGAGATTCACGATCGGGGTCTTGTACGTCGCGATGACCGCGTCGTAGGCACTCGGGGAGACCCGCACCAGAGCGGTGTCCAGAACGTGCACGAGCAAGAAGAAGAAGACCGCAACGCCGGTGATGCGATGGGCGACCCAGGTCCACATTCCCTCATGCCCTCGGTACAGCGTGCCGACAGAAGCCTTTGGCACTGTTACCTCCTTGGGCGTGGTTACGGATTCATGCTAGTGGGGAGCGCTGGGTCAGGCTTTCCCAGCGTGCTTGTTCGGGCGGTATGTCCGAAAACGTGAGGCAGACTTAGGCGGCTCGTGGGGGGTCTGGTGGCCATCCGGGACCCGACGCGTACCGCTCGGGCCGCCGCGGTGCTGGTGGATATTCGGCGCTCCCAGAAGCGTGACGACCAGCACCGCCCCTGGGGCCGACGCGCCGCCGCGGACGACTTGCGCACACAGGGCGCCGACCGCGACATAATCGCGGCAGCGGGGGTACGAATGGCCACAGATCCGGCGTGCCCGCCTCACCGGAAAGTAAACAGGGCGTAAACTCCGGGTGAGTTCACATTTGGAGGAATGTATGAAGAAGCTTCGCCTCGCAGCCGTCGGAACGGTTGCAGCGTTGGCCCTAGCGGCCTGTAGCAGCGCCCCCGACGACAGCGCGGATGCCTCGCCGGCAGCAACCGGTAACAGCGACTTCCTGGCCTGCATGGTCTCGGACGCCGGTGGCATCGACGACCGCTCGTTCAACGCAAGCGCCTACCGGGGCATCCAGGAGGCGGTGGCGGAGTTCGGCATCCAGGAGAAGTTCCTGGAGTCGAAGAGCCAGACCGACTACGCACCCAACATCAACTCCCTGGTCAACGACGACTGCGGCATCATCGTCACGGTCGGCTTCCTCATGGAGGATGCGACCAAGGAGGGTGCACAGGACAACCCCGACGAGAAGTTCGCGATCGTGGACGCGGCCAGCGACCCCGAGATCGACAACATGAAGGGCCTGCTGTTCAACACCGCGCAGTCCTCGTTCATGGCCGGCTACCTGGCCGCGGGGATGAGCGAGACCGGCAAGGTCGCGACCTTCGGTGGTCTGGCGATTCCCTCGGTGACCTCCTTCATGGACGGCTACTGGGAGGGTGTCCAGTACTACAACGAGCAGAACGGCACGAATGTCGAGGTGCTGGGCTGGGACCAGAACAAACCTGACGGTGGTTCGATGGCCGGTGGCTTCGAGGACCAGGGCAAGGGCCAGCAGTTGGCGAAGAACTTCATCCAGCAGGGCGCGGACATCATCTTCCCGGTGGCGGGCCCGGTGGGTCTCGGTGCCGCGAAGGAAGCGCAGTCCACAGGCAAGGCGGACATCATCTGGGTGGACAGCGATGGCTACGAGTCCGCGCCGCAGTACAAGGACGTGTTCCTGACCTCGGTGCTCAAGAAGATCGACATCGCCGTCAAGGACACGGTCGGCACGGCGGTCAACGATGAGTTCACCAGTGAGGAGTACGTCGGCACGCTGGCGAATGACGGAACCGGACTTGCTCCGTTCCATGACTTCGAGGACCAGGTGCCCGCCGAGCTCAAGACGCAGCTCGACGAGATCAGGCAGGGCATCATCGACGGATCCATCGAGGTGACGTCCCCCAACCAGCCGCAGTCCGCGAGCTGACAACGACGGTGAGGGGTTCAGGCATCTGCTTGAACCCCTCACCGTTCTTCGTCCCAGGTCTCTACGAGGAGGGTGGCCGGTGAAACTCGAGCTCCGGAACATCACGAAGAAGTTCGGCAATTTCGCGGCCAACGAGGACATCTCCTTGACCGTCAATCCCGGCGAGATCGTAGCGCTGCTCGGTGAGAACGGCGCTGGCAAGAGCACGCTCATGAACGTCGTCTACGGGCTGCTGCAGCCGACCTCCGGCGAGATCCTCATCAACGACGTCGAAGAACTGTTCGACGGACCGGGTGAGGCGATAGCCGCCGGGATCGGGATGGTGCATCAGCACTTCATGCTGGTCCCTCCGTTCACCGTCGCGGAGAACGTCATGCTCGGTCATGAGCACACGAAAGGCGCGTTCCTCGACCTGGACGCGGCCCGCGCGGAAGTCACGCGGGTCTCCGAGGCCTACAACTTGCACGTCGACCCCGATGCCCTCGTCGAGGACCTGCCGGTCGGCGTCCAGCAGCGTGTGGAGATCATCAAGGCCCTAGTACGTGACGCCGGCGTACTGATCCTCGACGAGCCCACGGCGGTGCTGACCCCGCAGGAGACCGATGAACTGCTGGGCATCATGCGGGATCTGAAAGCCAAGGGCACCAGCATCGTGTTCATCTCCCACAAACTGCGTGAGGTGCGGGCGGCCGCCGACCGGATCGTCGTGATCCGACGCGGCCGGGTGGTCGGGGAGGCCACTCCCGACGCCACCCAGGCGGAACTGGCCGGAATGATGGTCGGACGCGAGGTGAGCCTGACCGTGGACAAACCCCCGGCGAACCCGGGCGAACCGGTGCTGTCGGTCAAGCAACTCTCCGCGGCCGACCTCGAGGGGCGGCCCATCCTGCGCGACCTCAATTTCGAGGTCCGGGCCGGGGAGATCCTCGGTGTCGCAGGGGTGCAGGGCAATGGGCAGACCGAGCTCGCCCAGGTGCTCACGGGCCTGTTCGAAGGGGAGGTCACCGGCTCCATCACGCTCGACGGGCGCGAGCTGAAGGGCCTCACTCCGCGCAGAATCCTCGACTCAGGACTCGGCTATGTACCTGAGGACCGGGAGCACGACGGACTGATCAGCGCCTTCACCGTGACGGAGAACCTGGTCCTCGACCAAGTGGTGAATGCTCCGTACTCATCGGGGATGGTGCTGCGCACCGCGGTGATCGATCAGAAGGCCGAAGACCTCATCGAGCAGTACGACGTCCGCACCCAGGCGGCGGATGCACCGGTCTCGTCGCTGTCGGGCGGCAACAAGCAGAAGGTCGTCATGGCCCGCGAGATGTCGCGGGACCTACGGGTCTTGGTCGCGTCCCAGCCCACCCGCGGAGTTGACGTCGGGTCCATCGAATTCATGCACAAGCGCATCGTCGCCGAACGTGAGCAGGGTGCGGCGGTTCTGATCATCAGTAGCGAGCTCGACGAGATCTATGCGCTCAGCGACCGCATCGCGGTGATGTACCGCGGCGCCATCATCGGGATGGTCGGCCCTGACACCTCCCGCGACGATATGGGCCTTCTCATGGCAGGAGTGACACATGAGTGACACGAAGACCAAGGCGGCCGACACGCCTGCCAAGGGGCCGAGCCGCCTGCGCACGGCGATGAGCGGCACGGCGGGCATCACGTTCCTGTCGATCGTGATGGCGCTGGTCATCGGTGCGTTCTTCATCGCGTTCTCCGATCCTGCGGTGCAGGAGGCCAGCGGCTACTTCTTCGCCCGCCCGTTCGACACGCTCAGTGCGGCATGGACGGCGGTCGTCGAGGCCTACAAAGCGCTGCTGTCGGGGATGCTGTTCGACCCGGAGGCGCTGTCCACCGAGGGTCTGGTGGGCGCCCTGGAACCGCTCAGCGAGACCATCACGATGGCCACCCCGCTGATCCTCGGTGGTCTGGCTGTCGCGCTGGCCTTCCGGGCGGGACTGTTCAACATCGGCGCCGAGGGGCAGATCATCCTCGGGTCGATCTTCGCGGCCTACATCGGTTTCACCTTCGACCTGCCCTGGTTCATCCACCTGCCCTTCGCGGTGCTCGGCGCGTTCGTCGGCGGTGCCATCTGGGGTGGTATCGCTGGCTTCCTGAAGGCCAAGACCGGCGCCCATGAGGTCATCACGACGATCATGCTGAACTGGATCGCGATCTACCTCGTGGCATGGCTGCTGACCAAACCGGGGTTCCTGCGCGAGGGCCGACTGGATCCGATCAGTCCCCCCGTCAACCCGTCGGCCGAGTACCCCACCATCGTCGAGGAATGGCGCGTTCACGCCGGGATCATCGTGGCGATCCTGTGCGCTGCAGGGGTGGCCTGGTTGTTGGACCGCTCGACGTTGGGCTTCCAGTTCCGCGCCGTCGGCGCCAACCCGAGTGCGGCCCGCACTGCCGGGATGAACGTCGGGCGGATGTACCTGTTGGTCATGCTGATCGCGGGCGGGCTGGCCGGTCTGGCCGGCAGCGCCCAGGTCCTGGGTACCGAGAAGTCGCTGACCGGCGGGATCTCGGCCGGTATCGGCTTCGACGCGATCACCGTCGCGCTGTTGGGCCGCGCCAATCCGTGGGGCGTTGTGGCCGCCGGCCTGCTGTTCGGCGGGTTGCGCGCCGGCGGTCTCAATATGCAGACCGCTACCGGTACCCCTATCGATATCGTGCTGGTGATCCAGGCGCTGATCGTCTTGTTCATCGCGGCACCACCGCTTGTCAGATCGGTGTTCCGACTGCCTGAGACCGGTGGCGCCGGCTTCATGCAGACGGCGAAGGGATGGAACGCATGAGCGTCACTCAAGCCCCAGCCCCCGAGGTGCTGCCAGAGGTCCACATCGTCCCACCCGTACCGCGCCTGGTGAAGGTGCTCGTAGGCCTGGGTGTGTTCGCGATCGTGGTGTTCGGGTTCTTCACGCCCAGCGGCGAGGACGTGACATTCCAACTCACGCTGGGCGACGAGGCACTTGCCCTTCCCGATGTGACGCTGCCCGCGAAGATCAGTGCGATCGTCTTCAGCGTGCTCGCCCTGTTGTCGGCGCTCGGAGCCATGTGGGCAGCGCGCAAGGAGAAGGCGCAGTGGCCCTTCACGTCGGCGTTCGGCGTGTTCTTCGTGTTGGGATTCCTGGCCTGGGCAGTGGCCGGCAACACCATCAACCTGGTGGGGTTGTTGCAGGGCTCGCTGCTGCTGGCGGTCCCGCTGGTGTTCGGTTCGATGTCCGGTGTCCTGTGTGAACGTGCCGGTGTCATCAACATCGCCATCGAGGGGCAATTGCTGACCGGCGCCTTCGTGGCGGCGGTCGTGGCCAGCCTGACTCAGAACGCCTATCTCGGGCTCATCGCCGCTCCCCTGGGCGGACTGTTCATCGGCCTGCTCCTGGCCGTGTTCGCGATCAGGTACTTCGTGGATCAGGTGATCCTCGGGGTCGTGCTCAACGTGCTGGCGGTCGGTCTGACGTCCTTCTTCTACGGGCGCCTGCTGGCACCCAACCAGGAGACGTGGAACTCCCCGCCGACATTCACGCCGGTCGCCATCCCCGTGCTCAGCGACATCCCGATCCTGGGACCGATCCTGTTCAACCAGAACATCGTCGTGTACCTGATGTACATCGTCGTGATCGTCATCAACGTGGCCCTGTTCCGTACCAAATGGGGACTGCGGGTCCGCGCCGTCGGCGAGCACCCGACCGCGGCGGACACCGTCGGCATCAATGTCAACTCGGTGCGGTTCCGCAACGTGCTGCTCGGCGGTATGGTCGCCGGGCTCGGCGGGGCGTTCTTCACCGTGGCCTCGGTCGGGGCGTTCGGCAAGGAGATGACCGCTGGCAAAGGCTTCATCGCCCTGGCCGCTCTGATCTTCGGACGATGGAAGCCACTGGGGGCGCTGGCCGCGGCGCTGTTCTTCGGTTTCGCGGACAACCTGCAGAGCGTCCTGAGCATCATCGGCACCCCGATCCCGAGCGAGTTCATGCTGATGACCCCCTACCTGGCGACACTTCTGGCTGTGGCCGGCCTCGTGGGTAAGGTGCGCGCACCGGCGGCAGACGGCATCCCGTACAAGAAGTCATGACCGACTGGAACGCACTACGGGAGGCGGCGACCGCAGCGCTGTCGGGTAGCTACGTCCCGTATTCGTCGTTCCCCGTCGGTGCGGCCGCCCTGGTGGACGACGGCCGGATCATCTCCGGCTGCAACGTCGAGAACGCCTCGTATGGTCTGACGCTGTGCGCCGAATGCACCCTGGTGGGTGCGCTGCGCATGTCCGGTGGCGGGCGTCTGGTGGCCTTCTCGTGTGTCGACGGCGCAGGCAACCTCCTAATGCCCTGCGGGCGCTGCCGGCAGTTGTTGTACGAGTTCGGTGGACCGGATCTGCTGATGGATCACCCCGACGGCATCAAGACCCTCGACGACCTGCTGCCCAGCGCCTTCGGCCCCGCCGACCTGGGGCGCGACGTCTGAGAGGATCGCAAGTATGCACCTCGACGAGATCCGCGCATTGCCCAAGGTCCTGCTGCACGACCACCTCGACGGCGGCCTGCGACCGCAGACCGTCATCGACCTCGCCGCCGCCTGTGGCTACGACCGGCTGCCCACCAAGGACGCCGAGGAGCTGGGCCAGTGGTTCGTCGATGCCGCCGACAGCGGATCCCTGGTCCGGTATCTCGAGACGTTCGAGCACACCCTGGCCGTCATGCAGACCGAGGACGCGATCCGCAGGGTGGCCGCGGAGTGTGCCGAGGACCTCGCCGACGACGGTGTTGTGTACGCCGAGGTGCGTTTCGCGCCCGAGTTGTTGACGGCCGGAGGTCTGAGCATGGCGCAGGCCGTGGAGGCCGTACTCGACGGGTTCGACACCGACCGCGACATCGAGGTGAACGCCTTGCTGTGCGCGATGCGGCAGTCCGACCGCGGGCAGGAGGTGGCGGACCTCGTGATCGCGTTCCGCGACGACGGGGTGGTCGGCATGGACATCGCCGGACCGGAGGACGGGTTTCCCGCATCGTTGTTCGCCGACCCGTTCGCCACCCTGCGCGCGGCCATGTGTCGCTACACGATCCACGCCGGTGAGGCCGCTGGTGTTGCGAGTATCGCCGACGCCCTGGCGACGTGTATGCCCGAGCGCCTCGGCCACGGCGTGCGCATCACCGAGGACATCCGGGTCGAAGGTGACTCCGCGGAGATCGGTCACGTCGCCGCCTACGTGCGCGACCGTCAGATCCCGCTGGAGGTCTGTCCCTCCTCGAACCTGCAGACCGGGATCGCGGATTCCATCGCCGAGCATCCGGTGACCCTGCTGAACGACCTCGGATTCGCCATCACGATCAACACGGACAACCGGCTGATGAGCGGCACCAGCCTGAGTCGTGAGATGCACCTGCTCGTTCAGGAGGCCGATTGGGATCTGCAGGATCTGCACGCCGCGACGATGAACGCTGTCGACGGGTCGTTCATGTCGCTGGACGACAAGGCGGACCTGATCGTCAACCTGATCCAGCCCGCCTGGGAAGGCTGATGCGTCGGTAGGAGGGTGCCGAACCCGCACCAGCCCGCATGAGGAAGACCGGTGGGCTGTGTGTGTCGCGTGGCCTGCAAGGCCGTTGCGTGACCCAGCAACCTTTCGGTGAAGATCCGACCACGCAGAGGCTGTGGCGAAATCGCGGGGAGGATCTCCTCGGTGGGGAGATCTTCATTTCGAGGATCAATCCGGCTTCTCGGGGGGCAAGGTCCACAGGCGTTGGAGTTGTGTACGTGCGTTGGAGATCCGCACAGGCGTGCGAGAAAGAACGCCCGTGGATGTCCAACGCCTGTACCGTTGTCCAACGCCTGTACCCAACTCTCACGCCTGCGGTGGAACGCGTTGGAGCGCACGACCAGACCGTCGCAGCCTTTGCCCTCGTCAGGCGGCTGAAGGGGATGCGAGAATGGGTCGGTTGTCCTTCTCACGATCTAGCAGAGGTCGTTCTGTCGCCAGAAGGCGCTCAGCCCTGTGCAGGCGGCCCAGCCCAAGCATCGAGGCGCCAACAGAGCCGCGCCAACGGCTGGGTGATGCGGATCCTCCGTGACACCGGCAGAACAGCGAGTGCCCCCTCCGAATTCGCAGAAGCGGGACCTCTGGAACGTTGCTAGCCGGCCGGCGGACGCCCGCCAGCGACCGTCTAGCCTCGAAGTATGCGTTCGCGTTCGGTCCTGGTCGGCCTCGTGTTGTTCGCGGCGGGAATCCTGGCCGCGGCCGTGGTGCTGTCGAAGCTGGTGTTCGACGCGGCGCCGGTGCTCCCGGTCCTGTGGTTCCTGGCGATGCTCAGCGGAGTGGGTTTCGCGGTGCTCCTGGCGTGGCTGTGGGTTCAGTCGCGGCGACGCCGCCGGGCGATCATCCGCCAGACGGCCGGCCCTCGTTCATCGAACCCGACCTGAAGCCACGCGGATCGATGTGGGCCTGCGCGAACCCCACCGCCCGCACCGCGCCCACGACATCATCTCGCCATGGCCCGCTCCCCTCGGCCACGGCCTGATCCACCTCTATCCGCGCGCTGTCGCCGAGATCGCGCACCCGCAGGTCGGCCGTGTGGATGCCGTGGCGGCTCAACGATCCACGTACGGCGATTTCCGCTTGCTCCACCCGTGCCAGGCGGGCGGGCGAGATCTGGATGCCGTATGCGATCCGGCTGGAGAGGCACGCCGCCTGCGGCTTGTCCCAGACGGTCAGGCCCCACGCCTGAGCCGCCGCGCGAATCTGGGCCTTCGTCAGGCCGGCGTCGGCCAGAGGCGTCACCGCCCCCCGCTGGGCCGCGGCTCGGATGCCGGGTCGAAACCCGGCCACGAGGTCGTCGGCGCTGGTACCTGTGGCCACCTGCGCTCCTTGCGGGAGCCTGTCCAAATACCCGGACACGACATCCATCAGTTCCGCCTTGCAGAAGTAGCAGCGGTCCGTCCCGTTCTCCCGATAACCGTCGCGATCCAGTTCGTGCGTCGACGCCTCAAGGTGCCGGGCACCGATCTCAGCGGCAAAACGGCGCGCGTAGTCCAGTTCCGCCGCCGGCAGGGAGTTGCTCACGGCGGTGACGGCCAACACCCGGTCTGATCCCAGCGCCTGCAGGGCGGCGGCCAGAAGGAAGGCGGAATCAACGCCGGCCGAGAAGGCGACCAGCAGTCCGCGGTACGTGCGAAGGCCGTCCAGAAGCCCGTCAACGGGATCCGCATTGGCGTCCACGACCGGCATGTACGTAACGTAGTGCGGATGGCTTCTTCTGCGGTGCCCCGGTCCCCACGCTCCCTGGCCGACGATCTGCGCTCGCGCACGCCCGGGCAGATCAGTCGCCTGCTGCTTCAGCGGCCCGACCTGGTCAACCCTTGGCCCGCCGATATCAGCCAGGTGGCTCGGCGGGCAGCCGACGACGCCAGCGTTCTGGACGCGATGCAGTCATTGAACACGACCGCGTTGCGGGTTCTCGAGGTCTTCGCGTGCCTGCATGAGGGGACTGCTGCCGAGGCTGCCGCGGGCCTGCCCGAAGAACCGGAAGCGGTCGAGGCCGCGATCGACGAGCTCTGGTCGATGGCTCTGTTGTGGGGCGGGCCGACGACCTTCCGCATCGTGCGGGCGGCGCAGCAGGCGTTCGGCCCCTTCCCGTGCGGCCTGGCGGGGATGGGTCAGCCCGGTCTGGACGCCTCCCAGGTGACGGCTGCTGCCGTTGACCTGGATCCGGGACTCCTGCAGAAGTTGGTCTGGGTCGACCCCGTGCACGACCAGCCCCACCCCCTGCTGGTCACCAGAGGCGAGCAGTTCACGCTTCCCAGGGAGTCGGCCATGATCCTGCGCGAAGGCAAGTACCTTGCGCCGGTACCTGGGCCACCGGCGCACGATTCCGCCGAGACCCCGCCGGGCACTTCCTTGTGGGTGCCGGTCGCCGGGGTGCGCTACGTCCTGAGCTCGCTGCGGCGCGAAGGCCTGGCGTGGCATCCCGCGCGGGGTGTGTCGCGACGCAACCTCGCCGACCGGGCCGAACGGATGTCCGTGCCGATGGACGACCTCATGGCATGGCTGGAGCTGGCGGCGGCTGCCGGTCTTATCGGCGGGGCCGGGGATCGCGTTGCGGCCACCTCGGCGGCCGCGGCCTGGCTCAGCTCCCCGCCCGCCGACATGTGGGCGGCGCTCATCGCGGCCTGGCTGGACAGCGATCGGCCCTTGCGCGCGTGCCGCCCGGATGAGCTCGGCGTGCTCACCACGGCATCCGCACCCAGGACCGCCAATCACCGTGCCCACGTCCTGCGCGTGTGGCCGACGCAGACCGCCATCGATGCCGAAGGGCTGGCTGAGACCGTCGCATGGCAACGGCCGAGAATGCATCGCGCCGCCGAGCAGGCACCGGACGTGTTCGGTGAGGCGGCGCTGCTGGGACTGGTGGAGGGTGCCGTTGCAACCGCGGCCCTCGGCCTGCTGCCGGAGAGTATCGAGCAGGCCGCCGCGACCCTGCCGGACGCGGTTGGTGACGCGAGCCTGATCATCCAGCCCGATCACACGCTGATCGCACCGATCACCTTGGATGCAAGGACGTGGGAACTGGTCGATGCGGTCAGCCACCTGGAATCCTGGGGCCCCGTCACGATGCACCGACTGGACCCCGCCCGTCTGCGCTCAGCGGTCTCGGGTCAGGATCCGCAGGACCTTCTGCAACGTCTCGGCCGCGCCTCGCGCACCCCACTGCCGCAGTCGGTGGAGTACGCCGTTCGGGATGCCGCCCGCACCGCGCCGGTCCGGGTGGTGAGTGCCACTCTGGTCGAGGCGGGGCCGCAGGACGCCGAGACCCTCAGCCGGCTGGGCTTCGACGAAATCGCCACCAACGTCTTCACCAGTGACCTGCCGCTGGACGTGGTACAGAGTCGGCTCGCCACCGCCGGAATCGCCACTGACTCACCGGCACGGGCCGAACCCGCCGAGCCGCTGGACTATCCCCGGGCCTCGCCCATGCCCGACGGGCACTCGGTGACCCGATTGGTGACCCATCTGTTGGGGGAGCAGGCGCGCACCGACCTCGCCCCGCCACCGCTGGCCGATGCCGACCCCAGGACAATGGTCGATGTGTGTAGAAAGGCGATCGCCGACGATCAGCGCTTGTGGTTGCGCTACACCGACGGGTCGGACATCCGGACCGAGTTCGTGGAACCCATCGAACTGCGGTCCGGGCGCCTGACGGCCTGGAGCCTTTCGACCGGTCGTACGGTCGGTGTCGCGCTGTCCAGGATCGCCGCCTATCGGGGTGCCGAGTGACTGACGGTCCCTTGATCGTGCAGAGCGATCACACCCTCTTGCTGGAAGTCGATCATCCTGAGGCCCAGGCGTGCCGGCGCGAGATCGCCGTCTTCGCGGAACTGGAGCGCTCACCTGAGCACGTGCACACATACCGCCTGACGAACCTGGGCCTGTGGAACGCCCGTGCCGCCGGTCATGACGCCGAACAGATCGTGGACACCCTGGTCCGGTACTCGCGCTTCCCCGTCAGTCCGGCATTGTTGCTGGACGTCACCGAGACTGTCAGCCGGTACGGTCGCCTCGAGTTGCACAACCATCCCGCCCACGGCCTGGTGCTGATCAGCCACGATCGCGCGGTGCTCACCGAGGTGCAACGACACAAGCGGACCGCCGCCATGCTCGGTGCGCAGATCGACGCGTCAACGGTGGTGGTGCATCCCAGCGAACGTGGTCACCTCAAGCAGGCATTGCTCAAGATCGGCTGGCCGGCCGAGGACCTCGCCGGCTACGTCGACGGCGAGCAGCACCCGATCTCGTTGCGCGAGGAGGGGTGGACCCTGCGGGAGTACCAACGACAGGCCGCGGAGAACGCCTTCCACGGCGGTTCTGGAGTGGTGGTCCTGCCGTGTGGTGCGGGCAAGACGATCGTCGGTGCGGCGAGTATGTCGCTGGCGCAATCGACCACCTTGATCCTGGTGACCAACACCGTGGCAGCCCGCCAGTGGCGCGACGAGTTGATCGCCCGCACGTCGCTGACCGCCGACGAGATCGGCGAGTACAGCGGGCAGTCCAAAGAGATCCGGCCGGTGACCATCGCGACCTATCAGATCCTGACGTCCAAGCGAAAAGGTGTGTACGCCCACCTTGAGGTCTTCGACGCGCGGAACTGGGGCTTGATCATCTACGACGAGGTCCACCTGCTGCCGGCGCCGGTGTTCCGTTTCACCGCCGACATCCAGAGCCGGCGCCGGATCGGCCTCACGGCCACGCTGGTGCGCGAGGATGGCCGTGAGTCCGATGTGTTCTCCCTGATAGGTCCCAAGCGTTTTGACGCGCCGTGGCGTGACATCGAGGCGCAGGGCTATATCGCTCCGGCCGACTGTTGTGAGGTCCGGGTCAGCCTGCCGGAGTCCGACCGCATGACCTATGCCGTGGCCGAGCCGGAGGACAGGTACCGGCTGGCAGCCGCTGCCGACGTGAAGACCGCGGTCGTGCGGGCTTTGATCGCCTCCCACGCCGAGGATCAGATTCTGATCATCGGCCAATACCTCGATCAGCTCGAGGCCCTGGCCGAGGAGCTCGACGCGCCCCTGATCACCGGCAAGACGCGGGTGAGTATGCGCCAGGAACTGTACGACGCCTTCCGGGCCGGCGAGATCCCGGTGCTGGTGGTCAGTAAGGTCGCCAACTTCTCCATCGACCTTCCGCAGGCCCGGGTGGCGATCCAGGTGTCGGGCACGTTCGGATCGCGCCAGGAAGAGGCTCAGCGGCTCGGTAGGGTCCTGCGGCCGAAAGCGGATGGGGGGACCGCGCATTTCTACACGGTCGTCACCCGCGACACCGTGGACGCGGATTTCGCCGCCCACCGGCAGCGGTTCCTGGCCGAGCAGGGTTACGCCTACCGGATCCTGGACGCCGACGATCTGTGAGCGGTGACGCTGCACCTTGCTCCCTGCGTAGTGACGCGAGGTTAGACAAACGCTGATCAATCCCGCTTTGGACGTCCCTGTGGTGGTCGAAACAGTGCACCTGCAGCGGACCCAGTCGGCATCGACTCGCGAAATAGCCCGTTAGTTGCCGAATGACCCGTAGTTTGCGGGCTATTTCGCAACTACCAGGCTATTTCACAAATCGCGGTTCCCGCCCCGGGCCGAAACCAGCGCTTCCCTAGACAACGTGAACGAGGTCAGTGATTCACGTGTGGGAAAGCTAACCTCGTTTACGACCGCTAACGGCGTTCGCGACCTCTCACCTCACGTCCCCATGGCGGCAGCGAGCAAGTGATCGAGGACATTCTCGGACTAGTGAACGTGCATGCAGTGAGTGACTCCACGCGTGGGTTTCCCCAACGCGGGCCATGCTGACTCGGACCCCAGTGAACGCGAGGCCATGGATGGCTGATCCCACCCGCAACTCTCACGGCCTCCCGCGGCCTGTTATCCACCAAGGGTGCTCGCATAGCGGACATCTCCGGAAAATCGGGGTAGACATCTGCCGAACCCTGTGCACAGAATGGTGTCGGAAGGATAACGATTTGATCACGAAGTAGGGGAAAGAGGTGTCACATGGTAGTCAACGAGATCGTTCAGATCCAGCGCCAGCGCACAGGCGGCTCACCTGTCCAGAACGAGTTCAATGACACAGCCGACCGATTGGTCCTCGACGTCGTCGCGGCCGTCGAAGACGGCTACACCGGAGTCCCCGAGTGCCATCGCCTGATCACCTGGCTCAGCGCCGAGTTCATCCCCTACGTGGCGCCCCGGTTCCCGCAGCCGCCGGCCGACCTGCAGGATCTCCGTGAGGTCCTCGATGACATGCACGGTTCCAACGGCGTGGAAGCGGCCCAATTGTCCCTGCGGGCGAGATCGTTGATCTTCCGCCTGCTATAGAACCCCGCACTTCCCGTCGCCTCCCACGGGAAGTCAGCCGAAGTGAACCCCGGCTCCTCCCCCAAAGGGCCGGGGTTCACTGGCGCCCGGGGTTGTGCCGGAAGAGACGGCGGCCGAGTTCAGGACAGCCCGCCGGCACTCATGCGGGCGAACCAGCGCCCGGAATCCCTGACTGTCCGCTGTTGGGTCTGGAAGTCGACGTTGACCAGGCCGAACCTCTGCTTGGTGCCCTCGGCCCACTCGAAGTTGTCCAGCAGTGTCCAGCAGAAGTACCCCCGGATGTCCACCCCTTCGGCCATGGCAGCCGCCACCGCCCGCAGGTGGGAATCCAGGTAGTCGATCCGGAACTGATCATGGACGGGCTCGGGCCACGAGGTTCCGTTCTCAGTGATGTACAGCGGTGGTAGCCGCGTCGCGTAGTCCGAGCGCAGCCGCAGCAGCAGGTCGGTCAGTGCGTCGGGGACCACCGGCCAGTCGAACGCCGTGCGCGGGAATTCGGTGGGAGCGTCGACGAGTTCGAAGCCCAATGGGTTGTCAGGCCCGGGAGCCTTCACCCACTGCGGGCTGTAGTAGTTCACCCCCAAGAAGCCCATCGGTGCGCCGATGATCTCCAGGTCGCCGTCCCGGATCACGTCGGCGGCCAACGGTCCGTACAGCTCGACCGGGTCTCCCGGACTGCGGCCCAACAGGACCGGATCCAGGTACTGGCGGTTGTAGAGCAGGTCCATGCGTTCGGCGGCCAGGATGTCTGCCTGCGACGACGGGTCCTGCGCGATGATCGGGGAGTGGTTGTTCGTCAGGCCGACCGGCGCCGATGACGCCGAGCGGATCGCGGCGACGCCCAAGCCGTGGGCCAGCAGTTGATGGTGGATCACCGAGTACACCCGCGCCAGGTCGTACTGTCCCGGCGCATGTACACCGGCGACATGGCCGAAGAACGTGTGCACCGACGGCTCGTTCAAGGTGATGAACGCGCTGGCCCGGTCGCCGATGCGTTCGGCCACGATCCGGGCGTAGTCCGCGAAAGCCGTCGCGGTTTCGCGGTCGTACCAGCCGCCGCTGTCCTGCAAGGCCTGCGGGAGATCCCAGTGATACAGGGTGGGAAAGGCCTTGATGCCGCGGGTCACGAGCCCGTCGACCAACCGGTCGTAGAAGTCCAGCCCCCGGTTCTCGAGCCGGCCGGTGCCGCTGGGCAGGATCCGTGGCCAGGAGATCGAGAAGCGGTAGCCGGTGCAGCCGATCTCGGCGAGAAGGTCGAGGTCCTGCTCCCACCTGCGGTAGTGGTCGCAGGCGACGTCCCCGGTCTCGCCGGTGAGGATCTTTCCCGGGGTGTGCGCGAACGTGTCCCAGATGGACACGCCCTTGCCGTCAGCGGTGGGGGATCCCTCGATCTGATAGGCCGAAGTGGCTGTGCCCCAGAGGAAGTCGTCCGGGAAGGAAGGCATGGGGGTCATGCTTGCGGATTCTGCCAGAGGCCGCAGCGCCGAGGCTCGATGCAGGAGCGGGCTCAGGTCGCCGCAGGCGCGACCACCTCACGTTCCGTCTTGGCCCAGGTGGTGCTGCCGCGCAGTTGTTTCCAGATCCCGATGCCCACCACCGGCCACATCAGCCACGTGTACAGCAGGTAGGGAAGGGCAGTCGCCAGTGTCGTGCCCAGGCCCGAGAGACCCTGTCCGCGTCCCACCACCATGACGCCCAGGAAGGTGGGTCCCACCGACAACTGCACGAAGAACACCACCAGCAGCGGCGATCCCCAGGGCAGGTAGGCGACGTTGAAGAAGACCGCAAGCGCGATCGCCAGGACCAGCGCCAGGCCCACGACGATCTGCAGGATCGGCAGCCCGAGGGAGATCGCCACGTCCAAGCGCCGGATCCCGTGCAGTCGCGGCGCATTGAGCCGGCCGAAGTCCTTCAACACCTGCAGGTTGCCCTGGAACCAGCGGCCCCTTTGCCGATACAGCCGCTTGAGATCGTTGAGCCCTTGCTGTGCGACCTGGGTGTCGGGCTCATGTTCGCCGCGCCACCCATGGGCCAGGCACCGCAACCCCAGTTCCTGATCCTCTGTCAGGTAGTGGGACCAGGGCCCTTCGTGGCCGGCAACACTTCGCAGCGCCGTCATGCGGTTGAACTGGCCGTTGCCGCCGAGGAACGCGGTGCCCCACCACGAGCGCCCCACCTGATAGAGCCCCCCGAAAGATGCGGAACTCCAAGCCCTGCATCCGTGTGAGCCAACTGGTCTGGTTGTAGATGTGCACATGCACCTGCACGCCGCCGACCTCGGGGTCATCGAAATGCCGGGCGACGGTCGCGGGGGCCTCGGGGGCGAGGCGTCCGTCAGCATCCACGATGCCGAAGATGACCCGGCTTGGATCGACGTCGCGGTACGCGGGTTTGGCCAGGATCGTCTGTTCCACGTGTTCGAAGGCCGCATTGAGCGCCGCCGCTTTCCCGACCCGGGCATTGGGGGCGACGCGGGTGAGGACCTCCAGGTCGGCTCCGGCGATCGACGCCAGGACGTCGCCGGTGTCGTCGTCGGAGCCGTCATTGATCACCAGGATGATCTTGCGGGTGGCATGCACCCTGCGTAGGCGTTCCACGCTGTCGGCGATCGTGACCCCTTCGTTGAGGGCGGGCACCATGAACACCCACAGGTAGTCGGCCTCGCTACCTGCCGGGCGCTCGTGCAGTACTCGCAGGTAGCGTCCGCCGGTGACGAACAGCACCACCGTCCAGGCGTAGCCGATGACGATCGCCACGAACGACACGTAGTAGATGACGAAGACAACCCAGTCCCAAGCGCCCATGGGTCACCCTTCGGCCGGTCGCCGCCGCAGCCATACCACCAGCGCCAGCAGCAGGATCGCGGTGACGACCACGGCGGCGATGATCTGAGGCGTTTGTTTGTCGGGCTCGGTGCTGGCGGTGACGAAGGCTTGTGGCTGGCTCTGCCCGTCGGCGAGGACGTAGGCCTCACCACCGAGCGAGGACCAGCCGCCCGGCTGCACCTCGGGCCAGCGCGCAAGCTCGTGGGTCGTGGATTCGCTGTCACCGGAGAGCACGATCAGGTTTGATCCGGCGCTCTGGAACGCCTGCAACGCCGCGTACGAGGTGGTGGCGCCTGCCGGGAAACCCGGGTCGTCCTGCTGGGCGGGCACCGGCGCAGCGAGTTCCCCTGCCTGTAGCGGACTCAGTCCGGCGCCCACGGCACCGCGCCCGGTCAAGGATCCCGCATCCACCAGTTCGGTCCGGTACTGCAGGGGGCTGGCCATCACGGCGGCGTCGAGGACAGCTGCGAGATCCGGTAGGGACTCAGCGAGCGCCCGCCGGTTGCGACCGGGATCACCGACTCGAACACCTGCGGAAAGCGCTGGAATCCGGGGCCTGCAGAGGTGCCGAAGGTGGGAGTCAGGGTGCTTGCCTGCACATCGATGGTGACTTCCCCGGGAAGGGGCGGGTTGCTGCATTCGCCGCCGGCCGGCAGGTACTCGAGTTCGAGGTCGAGGTAGTTGACCGAACGCAGGCTCTGCGCGGGCACCGTGAAGCTCATGGCCAGTCGGGAGTCCTGGGTCAGTGCCCGCGACGCGATCAACTCCTCGTTCCAGCGGACGTTCACGCGGCCCTGTTGGCCGGGCAGCACCGGGGTCGCCGCGCCGAGGAGCTTGACGATGAACTGCGACACAGGAGCCCCGAACGCGGCTTGCGGAACCGTGACGACCTGTGAGACCCGGCCGATCCCGCGCACGCTCAAGGAGTCGATGCCCAGTTCCGTCAGGCTGCCCGCTGCCGGTATCGGTTGATGATCCAGCTCGCCCGGAAGCTCGGAGACCTGCGCGACTTCCAGCAGGGAGGTGTTCGGGTCGGCGAGCGAGACCGCCGCGTCAGGCAGGGTTCCGCCGCCGCCACTGATGACCAGTCGGCCGTCGGTCACGGTCAGGCTGTTGTCCTCGGAGGCGGGAGTCCTCGCTGACCACGACGGTCCGGCGTTTCGGGGTGGTCGGCGCAGGGGAATCCGTGACCTGCAGATCGATGGCAGTACTCGGTTCCGAGATGTGTCGCAGAGCGAGCACCGCATCGAGACCCGCGGTCTGCTCGGTCGGCGTGGGCGCCGCCGGCACCGCTACCAGGAACGAGGTGACACCTGCGTCGAGGAACCCGGCGATGGTGGTCGGTGGCGTCGGTGATCGGTCCAGTTCCACCCGGGGTTCGACAACGGTGGCCACCGCGAGGTCATCCCGGAAGCAGTTTCGGTCCGGGTCGAGGTCGGCCCGCAAGCCCACCGCCAGTGTGCCGTCGTCCACATCGGCGGCGTCGAGCGGAATCTGGAAGCGGCCGCCCCGCTGCGCAGGTACCGACGCCGCGACCCGGCCGTCGACGATCACCAACAGATCCTCCCGCGGTCGTGTAGCTGGATTCGATACGGCCGGTGAAGCGGACTGGTCGTGTGCCCTCGGGGATGGCGCACCAGAACGTCCGCGGTGCCGTAGGCGCCCTTGATCGACAGGTCGTACGGGAAGCGCGCCGCGGACGACGAGGTGGCTGCGCCCGGTGATGTGACAGCCAGGAGCAACAAGCGGCGAGCACAGCGATCCTTCGCCATGTCTTCTGCTGGTGGACGTTAGACACGGTCATCGCGATGCGGTCGAAGGTCACGTCGGCGTCCTCGGTGTACAGTCCGGCGCGTCCGCTGCGGTAGGCCGTTCGTCGTCGTTGAACGTCACCACCACCTCTTTGTTGATCTTGACGATCAGCCGGGGGCCCTTGTGCACGAGCTGGACCCGCGTTGCCTGTGCCGGGCGGGCGCACGGGTCGTCGCCGGTCGCGAGGAACCTCTGGCCACCCGGGTATTCCGGGTCCCGCTTGCCGAGTTCCCAGCCGTTGGTCTTGCAGGCCACGTAGTAGAAGTGCTCCGGGTCCGTGTAGCCGGCGATGAGCCACCCTGTCTCC
Source organism: uncultured Actinomycetota bacterium (assembly GCA_963704075.1). GTDB lineage: Bacteria > Actinomycetota > Actinomycetes > S36-B12 > UBA10799 > JADKAV01. The sequence goes on along the minus strand of CAVPGV010000015.1, from coordinate 54,791 downwards.
CAAGGATTGGCCGGTGACGCGGTCCGTAGTTGTTCGTTCAGGCGCAACCGCGAACTGATCCTGGACACTTTGTCGGCTGAGACGACGAGGGCGGCATGGGTGGATTCAGCAGCCTCCGCGACCGCCGGACGTAGGTTCAGCCGTCGGTTCGTGGCGTTCACCGCTCCGTAGCCGGCGAAGACGACCTGCCAGGAGCCGAACGTGTCGCCGTCGGTGAGGACGGAGAACTCGCGGGCGGCTGCGGAATGCGTCCCACCGAGCATGGCCAGCAGCGAGGTGCCGATAGCCAGCACCAATGCTCGGAGTGCGACGGTGACCACGTCGTGGATATCGGCACGCCGACGGGATTTCTTCAGATCTCGCCTTCATGCGCGCTGTCTTTCTACCGATACCGGGTACATGGCCATCCCGACGCTGCCCCTCCCGCGCCCGGAATCAACGCCGGACCGGGTTCGATGCCTGGTCGTCATGGGGACCAGGCCCGAGACGATCAAGATGCTGCCGGTCGTGCAGGCGCTGCAGCAGTCGAGTCTGTTGCAGCCCTTCGTGGTGAACACCGGACAACACGCGGACATGGTCCTGCCCATCCTCGAGGCGGCAGGCATCACCCCCGACGTAGACCTGCGGATCGGTCGCGCGAACAACACGATCAACGGTCTGGTGCGCGACTGTGTGGATGCGTTCGATCAATTGCTCACCGATCTGCGAGGCGGCGCGGAACGGCGCAACCGACCGCGGCTCTTCGGTGCCGCTGAGCACCCGGGCAGTCAGTACCCGGCGTTGACGCTGGTGCACGGGGACACGACGTCGGCCATGTCCGCAGCGTTGGCATCCATCGGGTGCAAACTGCCCGTGATCCACGTCGAAGCCGGTCTGCGCACGCGCGACATCCTGTCGCCGTTCCCGGAGGAACTCAACCGGCAACTGATCTCACGGATGGCAGCGTTCCATCTCGCCCCGACTCCGGCCAACCAGGCGAATCTGATCCGGGAGGGGGTGGACGCCGAACGTGTCTTCGTCACCGGCAACACCGGAATCGACGCGTTCCACTGGGCGGCCGGACTGCACGCCGATTGGCCTGATCCCCGCCTGCAGGCTCTCGACGATCCCACGATCCCGGTCGTGGTGGTGACCGCACATCGACGTGAGAACCTCGGGGAGCCGATCCGGCGCATCGCCGAGGCTGTCAAACAGATCGCCCAGGTCCGCCCGGATCTGCTCGTCGTGTGGCCCGTGCACCCCAACCCCAAGGTCCGCGAGGTCGTCTACGGGGTACTCGATGACATGTCCAACGTCCTGCTCACCGAGCCGATCGACTACATCCCGTTCGCGCGCCTGCTCGAGCGCGCGACGCTTGCGATCAGTGACTCCGGCGGCGTCCAGGAAGAAGCACCGAGCGTCGGCACCCCCGTCCTTGTCGCGCGCACCGAATCCGAGCGCCCCGAAGGGGTGGACAGCGGCGCTCTGATCCTGGTGGGCAGTAACACCGACCTCATCCGCGACACCACGTTGTCGCTGCTCGACGACGACAGGGCGCGGTTGGCCATGACAGCGAACATCAACCCGTTCGGTGACGGTCATGCGGCCACGAGGGTGCGCAGTGCGCTGGAACACCTGGTGTTCAACACGTCCGCACCGCGCAGGTATGGGGCGGCCTTCAGCCGGGTGAAGGTCCTGGAAGCGTCCGGGTTCGACCCGGAGGAGATCGCGATCACATCGACCAAGATCGCCCGGGCGCATCCCGAACTGGGGCCGACGGCCGGTGCGCCGGTGCAGGGCAGCGCCCGCCTCGCGGCGATGCGGAGGTAAGGGGAGTGCTGGGGGCTCGGTCGCCTGCGCAGCACGCGGCCGGCGGCTTCTGGTGACAGAACGAGTCACTGGTCGGATCTTCACCAGAAGTCGTGAGTCAGTCAACGGCTTGTGCGTGTCACACGACGAAGGGGCCGACCCGCATCGCGGACCGGCCCCTTCGTGCTGTGAGGATCTGGACTAGAAGTCCATGCCCCCCATACCCGGGTCACCGCCGGGCATGGCCGGGGCGGCCTTCTCCGGCTTGTCGGCCACAACGGCCTCGGTGGTCAGGAACAGTGCGGCGATGGACGCCGCGTTCAGCAGCGCCGAGCGCGTCACCTTGGCGGGGTCGATGATGCCGGCCTCGATCAGGTTGACGTACTCACCGGTTGCCGCGTTCAGGCCGAAGCCTGGCTCGAGGTGGCGCACCTTCTCAGCCACGACTCCACCTTCGAGGCCCGCGTTCACGGCGATCTGCTTCAGCGGTGCCTCGACGGCGACCTTGACGATGTTGGCGCCGACGGCCTCTTCGCCCTCGAGCTCCAACTTCTCGAACGCAGCCTGGGAAGCCTGCAGCAGGGCCACGCCGCCACCGGCGACGATGCCCTCCTCGACGGCAGCCTTGGCGTTGCGCACTGCATCCTCGATGCGGTGCTTGCGCTCCTTGAGCTCCACCTCGGTGGCAGCGCCCGCCTTGATCACCGCAACACCGCCGGCCAGCTTGGCCAGGCGCTCCTGCAGCTTCTCACGGTCGTAGTCGCTGTCCGAGTTGTCGATCTCGGCGCGGATCTGGTTGACCCGGCCGGCGATCTGGTCGGGGTCGCCGGAGCCCTCCACGATGGTCGTCTCGTCCTTGGTGACGACGACCTTGCGAGCGCGGCCGAGCAGTTCGATTTCGGTGCTCTCGAGCTTCAGGCCGACCTCTTCGGAGATGACCTGGCCACCGGTCAGGATCGCGATGTCCTGCAGCATGGCCTTGCGGCGGTCGCCGAACCCGGGAGCCTTGACGGCCACCGAGCGGAACGTGCCACGGATCTTGTTGACGACCACGGTTGCCAGGGCCTCACCCTCGAGGTCCTCGGCGATGATCGCCAGCGGCTTGCCGGACTGCATGACCTTCTCAAGGATGGGCAGCAGGTCCTTGACCGCGGAGATCTTGGAGTTCGCGATGAGGATGTAGGGGTCCTCGAGCACGGCCTCCATACGCTCCGGGTCGGTCACGAAGTAGGGCGAGATGTAGCCCTTGTCGAAGCGCATACCCTCGGTGAGTTCGAGCTCGAGACCGAAGGTCTGGCTCTCCTCGACGGTGATGACGCCTTCCTTGCCGACCTTGTCCATGGCCTCGGCGATGATCTCGCCGATCTGCGGGTCGGCCGCGGAGATGGATGCGGTTGCCGCGATCTGCTCCTTGGTCTCGACCTCCTGGGACATCTCCAGCAGCTGGCTGCTGATGGCCTCGACGGCCTGCTCGATGCCGCGCTTGAGCGCCATCGGGTTGGTGCCGGCGGCCACGTTGCGCAGACCCTCGCGCACGAGTGCCTGGGCCAGCACGGTCGCTGTGGTGGTGCCGTCGCCGGCCACGTCGTCGGTCTTCTTCGCGACCTCTTTGACCAGCTCGGCGCCGATCTTCTCGTAGGGGTCCTCGAGTTCGATTTCCTTGGCAATGGAGACACCGTCGTTGGTGATGGTGGGGGCGCCCCACTTCTTCTCCAGAACGACGTTGCGTCCCTTCGGTCCGAGGGTCACGCGTACTGCGTCGGCAAGGGTGTTCATGCCCCGCTCGAGCGCGCGGCGTGCTTCCTCGTCGAAAGCGATAATTTTCGCCATCGGTTGAATTTCCTCCCGCACATGGGTGGTTGGTCGGGATGGGGTGCCCGCGACGGACGATCGTTCGCATGCCGGTCACGTCCCGATCTGCGAGGGCGATCTCACCCTGTTCCCATTAGCACTCTCCCGCTGAGAGTGCCAATTCCATTGTTAGCACTCTCAGGCCGAGAGTGCAAGTAACAGCATCCGCCGATCATCATGCAACACAAGACCCTGCCCTCGGCGCGCTTGAGCTATTCCCCGACGAGGATCTGCTTGCGTAAAGCCAGGCCCAGCGTCTCGAGAGCGGCGTGGATTCCGGTTCCACGATCGACGCGATTCCCAACTGGCAGGCCACGAACGTCAACTTTTTTCCGACCAGCGTGGGGAACACCTCGTTCCTTGGGGACCCGAACTTCGTGGCGGGTACGACCGGCATCACCTACTCGCAGTTCGCCTCGACGAGCGCGATGCCTGGACGTGGCGTCCTTCCTGGTGAAGAACCTGCTTCCGTTGATCCTGCTGGCGATCGTGGTGTACATCAGACTGTGGTTGCCGTTCAAGGACCACACGACCCGGATCTCGTTCGCGGTGACCGGCATTCTGACCGGTGCGGTCATGCCGAACACCGTCACCAATTCGCTGCCCGACGTCGAATACACGGTGGCGATCGAATGGGCGTACTACGCGTTCATCTTCCTCGCGGCCAGCACGGTGCTCATCACCTTGATCGGTAAGAACTGGACCGACGACCGTCGTTTGCCCTCGGTGCGGGTCCTCAATCGTTTCGCAAGGATCTACTACCCGACGGCGATCGCTGGAATAGCCCTGTTCTATTTCCCTACGCTTCGGCTAGGACGTCACTCTCAGTCCTCGAACTCCTCGAGGTCGTGCAAAATCTCGTCGGAGAGGTTCTCCTCGACGCCGCTGTCCTCCTCGAAGTGCATGGCAGACTCCTCGGCGGACAGGTCGGTGGTGTCGTGGCTGTCCCACGCGATCTCTTCGGACGTGTGGTCGTTGCCGTTCTCGTCGTCCTGGGAGATCAGGTGCCCGATGGTGTGCCCATCGTTGGGATGGGTGTCGGTGTAGCCCGGTCCGTCGGTTCCGAGTTCCTCGCTGATTTCGGTCCAGAGGGCTTCAACAACCTCGTCCCCAGGACGATCCCCGAATTCCCTGCTCATGATGGCTCCTCAGGTTGTCCCGCTAGTTCCAGCGTAGTCCTCAGGACTTGCCTTGGTTGGCCACGGCTGCTGCCGCGCTTTCGGCGGCTGCGGGATCCAGGTAGCGGCTGGGGCCGGTGGGTCGCATCTGGGCGTCGAGCTCGTACACCAGCGGGATTCCGGTCGGGATGTTGAGCCCCGCGATGTCGGCGTCGGAGATCCCGTCGAGGTGCTTCACCAGCGCGCGCAGCGAGTTTCCGTGGGCGCCGATCATCACCGTGCCGTGGGTCTCGAGGTCAGGCACGACCGCGTCGTACCAGTAGGGGAGCATCCGGGCGACCACGTCCTTGAGGCACTCGGTCAAGGGGCGGACCTCGGGCGGCAGCGCCGCGTACCGGGTGTCGTGCATCTGTGAGTACTCGTCGTCCGGGTCGATCGCGGGCGGGGGCGTGTCATAGGAGCGGCGCCACAGCATGAACTGCTCCTCGCCGTACTCCTCGAGCGTCTGCTTCTTGTTCTTGCCCTGGAGCGCTCCGTAGTGCCTCTCGTTGAGCCGCCATGACCGCCGTACCGGAATCCAGTGCCTGTCGCAGACGTCGAGGGCGAGGTTGGTCGTGCGAATGGCGCGGCGCATCACCGAGGTGTGCACGACGCTGGGGAGCACCCCGGAGTCCGCGAGCAGCAGACCGGCGCGTCCGGCTTCTGCCACGCCCTTCTCGGTCAGGTCCACGTCGACCCAGCCGGTGAAGAGGTTCAACGCGTTCCATTCGCTCTCGCCATGGCGCAGCAGAATCAGTGTGCTCATAGGTCCAACGGTAGCGACACCGACGTCGAGGATGGGTCGGCTGGCTGGATTTCGGGTTCGGCGGCACCTCGGATTTCTGAGGAGCGGCGGGGTCGCCGCTCGCGAGACTGTCGTCTGCTCTCATCAGAGATCGAGCGATCGGGGAGAGTCTGAGCATCCGTGAGCGAACCACGCGTGGATTCGCTCCCCGATGCGCCAACCTCATCCGGGGCTCACGGTGGATGGTCCCGCAGATCCAAGTCCTTGGCCGCACCAGCCGCAACCGCGCTGAACCCTCAGTCGCGGGGACGCAGGTGCTCGAAGGCCGCAAGGTTGGCCGTCGACTCGCCGCGGGAGAGCCGCCAGCGCCACTCCCTCTCGATGGAAGAACGGAAACCCATTTCAAGGATCGTGTTGAAAGAACCGTCGGCCTCCTGCAGCACCGCTCCGAGCAGGGCATCGAGCAGGTCGGCGCTGACCGCGGCAACAGGGACCCGGCCCACCAGATAGATGTCGCCCAAGTGATCGATCGCGTAGGCGACGGCGAACAAGCGGCGATTACGTTCCAGCAGCCACCGGTGCACCTCGGCGGCGTTCTCGTCGGGGTGCCGTGCCACGAAGGCGTTCACCGCCAAGGAGTGGCGACCGACTGCCAGCGAACACGTGGTGCGCAACTTGTGCTCGCCCGGCAGGATCACCGTGAAGACCTCCCCGGACCGATCGTGGTCGAGGCCGGAGGCGTCGAGCCAGTCCGCGATTATCTCGATCATGCGTACCTGCGCAGCAGGACCGGGCGGCTGTCCAGGCTTCGGCGGTAGGCCTCGAGAGTGGCATCTGCCGTCGCTGCCCAACTGAACTGCTCGGCGTGGTGCCGGGCTGCCAGCGACAGGGCATCGCGCCGACCGGGTGTCAGTAGGACTCCCTCCAGGGCCGTGGCGTAGTCGCGCGGATCGTGCCCGGCGACCAGGATGCCGGCATCCGCGACAGCGGTGGTCAATCCGCCAACCCGACTGGCCACCACCGGCGTACCGCACGCCTGCGCTTCGACGGCCACTAGGCCGAAGGACTCGGAGTAACTGGGAACGACCACCAGATCCGCGGCCCGGTACAGATCCGGAAGCGCCTCGCGGCTGACCGGATCCATCATCCGCACGACGTCGCGCATGCCCAGGGAATCGATCAGCGCCGGTAGGTCCCCGGCCCGTTCGATCCCCGATCCGGAGAGGCCGCCGTTGATGACCACCTTGAGCCGGGGGCGCAATTCCGGACGCCGGGCCAGTAGTTGCGCCGCGGCAGCCACGAGTACGTCGGGCGCCTTGAGGGGCTGGATGCGCCCCACGAACAGCAGGATCAGGTCGTCGTCGGCGAAGCCGTAGTGGTGCCGGGCCGCCGACTGGGAGCCGGGGGTGAACGCTTCCAGGTCGACCCCGGGCAAAGCGACCGTGATCGAGGTGGGATCGGCGTCGTACAGCGCAATCAGGTCTTCGGCCTCGGTCTCGGTGTTGGCGATCAGCCCGTCGGCCGCTGCAACCACCTGTTCCTCACCCATCACCCGTTCGAAGGGTTCGGGTACGTCGCCCGCCGCCAGCGTCAGATTCTTGACCTTCGCCATGGTGTGCATGCTGTGCAGCAGCGGAATCTGCCAGCGCTCGGCGGCGACCCATCCCACTTGACCTGAAAGCCAGTAGTGGGAGTGCACGACGTCGTAGTAGCCCTCGGGGCGGTGAGCCTCGGCGTGCAACACCGAAGCGGTGAACGCGCACATCTGCGCGGGGAGTTGCTCTTTGCGAAGACCTTCATAGGGCCCGGCGCTGACATGGTGCACCGTGACGCCGTCGGTCACTGCCAACTGCGGCGGTTGTTCACTACTGGTGGCGCGGGTGAAGATCTCCACTTCTGTGGATCGCTTGGCCAGTTCCTTGGCAACCTCGAGGACGTAGACGTTCATCCCCCCGGCGTCTCCACTCCCGGGGGTGGCCAGGGGTGAGGTGTGCATGGAGATCATTGCCACCCTGCGGGCATCGTGCATGTGTCCAGTCTCGCCGATGCTCGCCGATGGCGCTTCCGGGCGGGTGGTCGCCCCGCGCCGGTGGTGCGGTCAGGAGGCCTTGAGGACCGAGTCCTGAACTGAACGATCCTCGGTGCTCGCGCGCGGCCCGGGGACCACGACCGGCGTCCAGGAAGCGCGCAGTCCGCGGCGTCCGTCCGGGCCGGTTGTCAAATTCCAGGTCATCGTCACCATGGCTGCACCCCTTGTCTGTTCTGAACACGAGTGTACATGAAAGTGAACGAAACATGAACGAGGCATGTCGTAAGGGGGCCGCCTTTCGGTGAAGGGATCGTCCAGTCGTGCGGTGGACGCTCAGAAACTGTCTGGCAGGGGCGCAGTGCCGGAAACCCACGAGGGCGGTGTTGTTGGGGTGCCAAACCCACGAGGGCGGTGTTGTTGGGGTGCCAAACCCACGAGGGCGGTGTTGTTGGGGGTTTTCGAAGCCCGAAGTGCCCAACAACGTCGCCCTGGATCTCACCGATCCCGCAACCAACCGCCGTCGGCACCGGGTGAAACGGTCAGCCGATCGTCCATTGCCGTTCGACGTCACCGTGCCCCTCGAGACCGTCGCAGGTGCCGTGGTCGTCCAGCAGCACCTGACCGCTGGCCGAACCCAGCGTGACCCGCAGTCGGTGCTGGTCGGGGCGTGCTGGAAGCCTCGTCCGGGCGGTCGCGCGGATCTCCAACTCGCTTCCGGCGCGTCCTCGCACCCTGAAGAAGGTAGTTCGTGCCGCCGGCGAGGGGAACACCTAGGCCAGGCCCGAAGCCCGTCCGGTCAGGTACGGCTCTCCGGTGACCACGTGGATGACCCGCTTGCCGATCGTCACGGCGTGATCGGCGAACCGCTCGTAGTAGCGACTCAACAAGGTCACATCAACCGCGGTCTCCGTGCCGTACGACCACGCCGGCGACAACACGATGTTGAACATCTCTCGATGCAGTCGGTCCATCTCGCGGTCCATGGCCCGCAACTGCGTCGCCGCGGCGACGTCGCGGTTCTCGATCGCCCCGGCCGTCTCCTCCACCATGCGTTGGGCCACCGAGCCCATGTCGACGATCACGCCGCCGAGTTCGGCCGGCACTGCCGCCATGGGGTAGCGCAAACGGGCGGCCTTGGCGACATGCACGGCGAGATCGCCCATCCGCTCCAAAGAGCCGGAGATTCGCAGCGCCGCCAGCAATGCCCGGAGGTCCTGGGCAACCGGTTGCTGCTGGGCCACCAGGGTGACCGCCTCGTCCTCGATGCTCGTGGTGAGGTCATCCAGTGCGCTGTCCGCTGAGATGACCGACTCCGCCAGGTTCAGATCCGGTCCCAACAAGGACTCGGTCGCCCTGGCCATCGCCACGCCGACCTTGCCGGTCATGTCCACCAACTGCGCGTCGATGGCATCGAGGCGGGCGTGGAAGGCGATGCGCATGGTGACTCAAGTGTAATTCGGGGTTGCGGCTGCGATATTGGCCGAGGGCGTACATGAGGTGAACGACAGGCGACAATGAGGGGGTCGCGCACCGTCTGCTGCGACGGTTGCCCGGCGATTCGTATCCTCACAGGTGTGGCAGGAGTCTGGTTGGTCGTCGGGGCCGTCATCGGCCTGGGCATCGGTCTGCTCGTGGCGCGGCGGCGGTCGCACAGTGTCGTCCAGGACGCCAGTGCCCGCGATGCGGCCGAGGAGGTCCAGCAGGCAGAGATCGAGCAAATCCTGTCCGCATTGCCCGGCGCCTCGATCATGGTGGACGGCTCGGGGGCGCCCATCCGCGTGAGCAACCAGGCGCTGGCGCTCACGCTGGTGCAGAACGGCCGGATCGCGATCCCCGAGATCGTGTCGATGGTTGCAGACGTGCGCAGGGACTCGGTCATCCGCGAACACGATCTGACGGTTCGTCGGCCCCCCCTGGGTAAGGGCTTGATCTCTTTGCGGCTGCGGGTCGCCCCGCTGGGTCCGGACACCGTTCTCGTGCTTGCCGAGGACCTGTCGGAGGCGCAGCGCATCGATGCGGTCCGCCGAGACTTCGTGGCAAACGTCAGCCATGAGTTGAAGACCCCGATCGGCGCCCTGAGCCTGCTGGCGGAGGCTGTGCTCAGCTCCGCGGACGAGCCCGAGGCCGTGCGTCATTTCGCCGGCCGGATGGAGGCCGAGGCCGGTCGGCTCAGCGAGCTGGTCGGGGATCTGATCGATCTGAGCCGGCTGCAAGGGGCCGACCCGCTCAAGGATGCGCAGCCAGTCGACGTCGATGCACTAGTGTCCGAAGCGGTGGACACCACCCGACTGCAGTCTCAGAACGCACAGATCGCGATCGTCGTGGGCGGACAATCCGGCTTGCAGACCCTGGGGGTCGAGGGGCAACTCGTCACGGCCCTGCGCAATCTGCTGACGAACGCCATCAACTACAGCCCTCGGGGGACGAAGGTGGCCATCGCCACGACGGATGTCGAAAGGGGTCGTTGAGATCAGCATCACGGATCAGGGGATGGGCATCCCGGAGAACGAACTGAACCGCGTCTTCGAACGCTTCTACCGCGTCGACCAGGCCCGGTCGCGCGTCACCGGCGGCACCGGGCTCGGGCTGTCCATCGTCAAACACGTGGCCGAGAATCACGGCGGTGAAGTGGGGGTGTGGAGTGTGCTGGGTGAGGGCAGTACCTTCACTCTGCGCCTCCCGCCCTATCTCGAGGCTGAAGTCCCCGTGGTCGTCAGAACCCCCCAAGAGGAGAACACCCCATGAGCAGGATCCTGGTCGTAGAGGACGAGCAGTCCTTCAGCGATGCGCTGGCCTTCATGTTGCGCAAGGAAGGTTTCGAGGTGTCCGTGGCAGCAGACGGCAACACCGCAGTCGAGACCTTCGATCGCGAGGGGGCGGACCTCGTCCTGCTCGACATCATGCTGCCGGGGATGCCGGGCACGGAGGTGTGCCGGGTGATCCGCAGCACCTCGCAGGTGCCGATCATCATGGTCACCGCGAAGGACTCGGAGATCGACAAGGTCGTGGGCCTTGAACTCGGCGCCGACGACTACGTCACGAAACCCTTCTCATCGCGCGAACTCGTGGCGCGCATAAGAGCGGTGATGCGTCGGCGCGGCCCCGAGGAGAAGAGTCGCGCGGAGTCCACGCTTGTGGTCGGCAACATCCGGATGGACGTCGACCGGCACGTGGTGACGGTCGACGGCCAAGTGGTGAAACTACCGCTGAAGGAATTCGAGTTGCTCGCCCTGCTCATGCGCAACGTCGGCCGGGTGCTGACGCGCGGGCAGTTGATCGATCGGGTGTGGGGTTCGGACTACGTTGGTGACACCAAGACGCTGGACGTGCACGTCAAACGCTTGCGGTCCAAGATCGAGGCCAACCCGGCGGAGCCGACGATGCTGATCACCGTGCGCGGACTGGGCTACAAACTCGAGGTCTAGGGCTGGGAGTCTCCCGCGGGCTACCGCCCGCGCACCTGGCTACTCGCCGGCCGCCTGTGCCTCTTTCTTCTTCTTGGCCTTGGCGACCTTCTCGGTGGTGGTCGCGTCGTCCGCGGGGTTGGATTCCGCGACCAATTCCTGCAACCTCTGCTGCTCGGCCAAGGACACCGCCACGCCGGCGTACTGGCCGGTGTTCGGCACGGTGATCACGTCGCCGGTGACGGTGCCGGCGTTCTCGAACGTGAAGGTGGTGGTCACGAACGTCGACGGGAACGCTTGGACGCTGAACGCGTTGATGAAGTTCGGGCTGAAGAAGCCGGTGCGCAGCGAACCGACCACGGGTACCTCGAGCTCGCCACCGGTGATGCCCATGGGCGACGGTGGTTCGATCTCCACCTTCACCAACGTGTCCGGCACGTCGCCGTTGTTCACGAACGTGGCGGTGAGGGTCGCCTCCGCCGGATTCGCGGTGTTGCGCACCCAGGTGGCGCCGCGGATCTCGATGTCTCCGGTGGACATGTTGGCGCCGTTGCCGATCGCCTGGTTGGCCTGCTCGAGGTCTGGGCGCCGAAGCCCGCCCAGCAGCCCGACAAGGGATGGCAGCAATACGGCGGCGGTGGCGATCGCCACGAGGCGGCGACGGGCTATGGACACGAGTTTCCTCCCGGGGGCGGCGGTGCTGTGGGCACTCTATCGGGGGCGGGTCCGGCGATCAAAGGCGACTCGACGGCACTGACCGGCCCCGGGCCACTTTACGAACCGCTAACCGCATGAATACGGCGTGTTACGATGGAGTCCACGGAAGGGACAACTCAACTTATGGCATTTTCCGTCGGAGACACAGTTGTCTACCCACACCACGGCGCTGCTCGTATCGAGTCGATCGAGCAGCGCGTGATCAAGGGTGAAGAGCGAGAGTATCTGGTTCTGCGCATCGATCAGGGCGACTTGGTCGTCCGGGTGCCGTCGGACAACGTTGACCTGGTCGGCGTTCGCGACGTGGTGAACTCGGAGGGACTGGAGAAGGTCTTCTCGGTTCTTCGCCAGCCGTACACAGAGGAGCCCACCAACTGGTCGCGCCGGTACAAGGCCAACGTCGAGAAGCTGGCCTCCGGCGACGTCATCAAGGTGGCCGAGGTCGTGCGGGATCTGTGGCGCCGGGATCAGGACCGAGGGCTGTCCGCCGGTGAGAAGCGGATGCTGTCTCGGGCTCGTCAGATCCTGGTCAGTGAGTTGGCCCTGGCCGAGCAGACCAATGAGGACAAGGCCGAGATCATCCTTGACGAGGTCCTCGCGTCCTAGTCTGGGGTCATGCCCCGACTGTCCCGCGTTCCCGACCTAGGCGCCGAAGTCCTGCGCCTGCTGATGGTCGTCTTCGGTGCGGCGGTAGGTTTTCAGGTCGGTACTGGCCTGCAAGCCGACAATCCCGGGCGGGTTCTCGGCGTATTCGATGTCACTGTCGCATCCGTCATCGTTGGTGCTGGTCTCGGCTATTCACTGGGCGGCGTCCTCAGCCGCCGCTTGCTGCGCAGCATCGAAAGCGGGGAGCGACGCCTCAACACGCTTCCCCCCGACCAGGTTGTCGCCGGATTCATTGGCGCGATTGTCGGCATGTCTGGGCGTCTCGCTGGTGGCCTGGCCGCTGTTCCTGCTGGGCCCGGCAGCGATGATGGCCGCGCTCTTCGCCTTCCTCGTGGTGCTTGGGGCACTGGCGGGGTTCCGCATCGCCCGCACCCGGGGAGCGGTGATCCGCGGCGATCTGGGAGGACAGGGTGCCGCTTCATCGACGGTCAGCCCCGGCTGGGGTCCGAAAGTCGTGGACACCTCGGTGGCCATCGACGGGCGGATTCTGCAGGTCGTGCAATCCGGCTTCCTGACGGGAACGCTGCTGGTGCCGCAGGCGGTCGTAGGTGAGTTGCAGGGCCTCGCCGACAGCGCGGACGAGGGTCGCCGTGCCCGTGGGCGCAGGGGACTGGACGTTCTGGCGAAGCTGCGTGACGACCTGCCGCTTGAGGTGATTCCGGACGACCCGGTTGGCGTGAGTGATGTGGACGCCAAGCTCGTTCAGATCTGTCTTCGCCGAAAGGTCGCGCTGATCACCCTGGACCAGCATCTGGCCGATGCCGCGGGCCTGGCCGGGGTCAATGTGCTCAACCTGCACGCACTGGCGAGAGCAATGGCCGCCCCGGTCACGTCCGGCGACGAAGTCGAGGTGCACCTGGCGCGGTCCGGCAAAGAGCCCGGGCAGGCGGTGGGTCACCTGCCGGACGGCACGATGGTGATCGTGCAACGTGCTGACCACCTGATCGGGGACACCGTCAACGTGCGCCTCACGTCGGTGACCACGACCAGTCATGGGCGTCTGGTGTTCGCGAGACTGGCGCAGGCATGAGGCTCCGGGCGAGGGCGTCTCGATGATCAGCCTGGTACTGGTCGCCGCCGGCAGCGGTGAACGCCTTGGCGCCGGCGTTCCCAAAGCTCTCGTGCGGGTTGCCGGGCAGTCCATGATCGTTCACTGCCTGCGGGCCGCGAGCCAGGTGGACCGGATCGGGCAGGTCGTCGTGGTCGCCCCGCCGGGCCGGACCGACGACCTGATGCGGACCGGCGCGATACCCGAGGGAGTGCAGGTCGTCGCCGGGGGTGCTTCCCGCGATGCGTCGGTGCGGCAGGGTCTTGCCGTTCTTGATGCCGGGACGCAGTTGGTGCTGATACACGACGCCGCCCGGCCGTTCGCACCGCCGGAGGTGTTCGAGCGGGTGCTCGATGGGCTGGTCGCGGGGCACGACGCCGTCATCCCGGTCGTGCCCGTCACCGACACCATCAAGGTCGTCCACGACGGCGTGGTGCACAGCACGCCCGTGCGCGACGAACTGGTCGCCGTGCAGACCCCCCAGGGTTTCCGCCTCGAGATCCTCGAGCGTGCGCATGCCGCGCTGGATGCACAGGTCACCGACGACGCCATGCTGGTCGAACGGGCTGGGACCGAGGTGCACGTCGTCGACGGATCCCAACGGTCGTTCAAGATCACCACCGCGTTCGACTTGCACGTCGCTGAAGCTGTGATGGCGCAGGAGGATCCGGTTGTGGACAGTTCTGTGCCGACGACCCGACACCTCAGGAGGAATCCATGACCCCGATGGTGGGCATCGGCACCGATGTGCACGCGTTCGACTCCGGTTCCCTGGCGTGGGTCGCGGGGCTGTTCTGGCCCGGCGAGGTGGGGTTGGCCGGTCACTCCGACGGCGACGTCGTGGCGCACGCTTGTGCCGATGCCGTGCTCAACGCCTGCGGGCTCGGCGACCTCGGCGGGCTGATCGGGACCGACCGCCCGGAATACAGCGGCGCCTCTGGAGCCGAGATTCTGCGCGCGGTGGCCGTGCACGCGCGCAAGCAGGGGTTCGAACTGCTCAACATCGGAGTGCAGATGATCGGCAACCGTCCCCGCATCGGCCCGCGCCGACTCGAGGCGCAGGAGGTGCTGGGAGCCGCGGCCGGATGCCCGGTTCATCTGTCGGCCACGACCACCGACGGACTGGGTCTGACCGGCCGGTCCGAAGGGTTGGCCGCGATAGCCACCGCTCTGGTCGAGCGCAGTCGGTAGCCTTGTCCAGTGACCCTGCGCCTCTATGACACCAGCACTCGCAGTGTGCGCGATTTCGTGCCGTTGCATGAAGGGCAGGTCTCCATCTATTACTGCGGAGCGACGGTGCAGGCGGCCCCGCATGTCGGGCACCTGCGCCCCGGGGTGGTCTTCGACGTCCTGCGACGCTGGATGATGGCCCGCGGCTACGACGTGACGGTCTGCCGCAACGTCACCGACATCGACGACAAGATCCTGCTCAAGGCTGAGCAGGAGCACCGGCCCTGGTGGGCCGTCGCACAGCACTACGAGCGGGAGTTCACCCACGCCTACGAGATCCTCGGCTGCCTGCCGCCAACGGTGGAACCCCGCGCCACCGGCCACATCCCGCAGATGATCGCATTGATCGGCAGACTGCTGGATTCCGACGCCGCGTATGCCGTCGGTGGGGACGTGTATTTCTCGGTGCCCTCCTACCCGGACTACGGACAGCTGTCCCGGCAGCGCCCGGACGACCTGCAAGCGGCTGCCGATTCCGCCGGCGATGTGCTCAAACGCGACCCCCGCGACTTCGCCCTGTGGAAGGCTGCCAAGCCGGGGGAGCCGGCGTGGGAATCACCGTGGGGCCCGGGCCGGCCGGGATGGCATCTGGAGTGCTCGGCCATGGCCGTGTACTACCTGGGGGAACAGTTCGACATCCACGGCGGCGGGATCGACCTGATCTTCCCGCACCACGAGAACGAACTGGCCCAGTCGAAGGCCGCCGGGGACCCGTTCGCGCGGTACTGGTTGCACAACTCCTGGGTGACGGCCGCCGGCGAGAAGATGGGCAAGTCCCTGGGCAACGCACTTGCCGTCGATGAGGTGCTCAAACACGTGCGTCCGGTCGAGCTCCGGTACTACCTGGCGGCCGCCCACTACCGCTCCACGCTGGAGTTCTCCTACGAATCCGTCACCGAGTCTGCTGTCGGCTTCCGCCGGATCTCGGCCTTCCTGGAGAGGCTGGGCGGCGAACCGCTGCCGGCGGCCCTGGCTTCGGAATGCCCGCAGGCCTTCGTAGCCGCCATGGACGATGATCTGGGAGTTCCCGCTGCGGTGGCGGTCATCTTCGACACCGTTCGGGCGGGCAACGTGGCCCTCGAGAGCGGCGACGACGAGGCGGCACGGCGGGCATGGCGGTCGGTGAGTGCCATGTGCTCGGTGCTCGGGGTGAATCCGCTCGAGGATCCGTGGCGCTCGCGCGACCGGGAATCCGAACAAGCGGCAACCGCGTTGTCCGCCCTGGTCGAGGAACTGCTGGCCGCACGACAGCAGGCCCGGGCCGACCGGGATTGGGCACAGGCCGACGCGATCCGGGACCGACTGGCGAGCGCAGGGGTCCAGATCGAGGACCGACCCACCGGACCGGTCTGGACGGTGGTCTCCGATGGCAGGTAACTCCCAGCGGCGCGGGGCGCGCCGCGCGTCCGGATCCAAGAAGGGTGCCACCGTCGGTTCCGGGGGCCAGCGGCGCAAGGGTTTGGAAGGCAAAGGTCCCACGCCGCCGGCGAAGGATCGCCCCGGTCACCCGGCCGCCCGCCGGTCCAAGGCGAAGGATCGCTCGGCCGGCAAACCACGGCGCGAGGGAGGCGGCGGTAAGCGCCCCCGCGATGTCGTGGCGGGACGCAACCCCGTGGTCGAGGCGCTGCGCGCCGGGATTCCTGCGGTCGAACTGCTGGTCCAGCAGCGAACCGACCTCGACGAGCGCGTCCAGGAGGCCGTCACCCTTGCAGACGCGGCCGGACTGCCGGTCAAAGAGGTGCCCCGGTCGACTGTCGACGACGCCGCCGGTGATGTCGTGCATCAGGGTGTGGTCCTGGTGACGCAGCCGTTCCAGTACAGCGATCTGAATTCCCTCTTGGAAACCGAGAACCCGCTGTGGGTCGTACTCGACCAAGTGACCGATCCGCACAACCTGGGCGCGATCGCGCGTTCGGCCGCAGCTTTCGCCGCGACCGCGCTGCTGATCCCACAGCGCCGCTCGGCGCCGGTGACGCCCGCGGCCTGGCGCACTTCCGCTGGAGCGCTCGCCCGGCTGCCCGTCTGCCAGATCGGCAATGTCTCGCAGACCCTGCAGACGCTGCAGGAACGCGGGGCGTTCTGTGTGGGGCTCGACGGCGAGGCGCCGCACGACCTCGGTGAACTCGCGAAGTTGGCCGATGGGCCGTTGGCCCTGGTCGTCGGGGCCGAGGGCCGCGGCTTGGGCTCGTTGGTGGCCAAGCGCTGCGACCTGCTGGTGTCCATCCCGATGACGGCGTCCACGGAATCGCTCAATGCATCCGTCGCCGCCGGGATCGCGCTGCACTGGGTGGCCGCCCAGCGGAACCGCGAAACGAGGGCTCCCAGCCGGTAGTCTGATGGCCGTGAGCCAACCACCTCCCCCTCCCGCATATGGATACCCGCAACAACCGCAGCCCCAGCCGCAGACGTCCTCCGACGCCATCGTCGCGCTCGTGCTGGCGATCCTGTCGTGGGCCGTGTGTCCGTTCGTGCTGGCCATCGTGGCGCTGATCTTCGCCAGCAAGGCTTCCAAGGCAATCGTGGCCTCCAACGGCTGGGTGAACGGCTCCGGCATGGTCACGGCAGCCAAGATCATCGCGTGGATCAACATCGCGGTGGGCATTCTGGTTGCAGGTTTCCTGGTCGTTGCCCTGATCGCGGGCCTGGCATCGTCGAGCGTGGACACGAACAACGTCAACGCCCTGCTCGGTTGGCTCTAGGGCCGGCGTCGTCTGAGGGCGGCGCAGGCGTGAGGCTTCAACCTTGAATGCCATGTTTGGGTTCTGAGGGGGAATGAGCTGCGGCTGGATGCTTTGGCCGCCAACGCATGTGCGGCCGGTACGCCCTTCGGTGATAGGACGACCTCCCACTGGCGGATCTTCACCAGAATGGGTGGGTTCAGCTCTGAGGCAGTGCCGCCCGCCGCTCGGGTTCCGCCATGACCACACGTGCGTCCTGTCCGCCTCCCAACACTCACCTCCCTAGGAAAACCGAAGGACCACCTCGGGGCCCAACTCCCACGGCTGTCTCAAGTTCGTGCTGGAGGCTTCCCTGCGCGCAGGCGTGAGAGTTGGGTGCATCCGTTGGACATCCGCACAGGCGTGAGAGAAAGAACGGCCGTGCAACTCCAACGTCTGTGCGGGACTCCAATGCCTGTACCCAACTCCAACGGCTGTCTCGGACTTGTCGGCCACGCACGGGCGGAAGGCAAAGAGCCAGCGTCCGGCTCCCACGTGAAGGACCGTCGCCCCCCGGAGGCCCTTGCTCGCCGTAGTCAGAGGCTGGCGGTTTCGACCGGCGGTGCTTCATCTGCCGGGCGTGCCGTGTATCCGATGCGTCGCAACCGATGCCAGCCGCGCACCAGCCAGTTGTCCGCCGACCCCCCGCCGTCGATGCGACTGCTCCGACGTCGCCACGCGAGACGGATAGCACCGAACCACAGCGCAGTGATGATCACGTCGAACATGACCAGGCCCAGCCAATAGGTATCCACGAGGGCCACGGGGATCTGCTCCACGGTTCTGGTTGCCGCGTCGATACCGGTGAATCCTCCGCCGATCAGGATGAAACCCAGGATCGCGATCGGCACGGCCTTCGCCAGTTCGTGTGCGATCTCCTCGTGGATGTGGGCCAGCAGGCGCGCGCCGCCGATCACTGCGGAGGTCGCGACGACGATCTGCTCACCGCTGCGATCCCTCGCTGCGGCGGTCAGAAGCGCCAGGAGGACGAACATCCAGAACGCCACCATCAACGGCGTGGTGAGCAGGTAGCGCAGCACGCCCGACCACGTCACGCTCGGTGGTGACGAAGCGGGTCGGTTGACCGGTAATCGCGGGTGCTGAAGGGTCTTGTACGCCATCCACAACAAGGTGGCCAACAGGGCCATCCCGATCGCCAGGAAGAAGACATCGACGGCTGAGTCGGCGGAGAGGTCGATCATGCGGTCAGTCTGACGGGTGCCGCGCCCGCTCGCTGATCGCGTTGCACCGACGTTGACCCCCCGCAACGCCGGGGCGCGGGCGCCGAATCACCCGTACCCGCCCCGCTCAGCGCTAAGGTAAGCAAGGTCACACGCCGAACGCCCTATTGACGGGGTAACCCCCTTTGACCCGGCCGTGAGACGTGCGGTACCTTTTTAGGAGTGTCCGGGACGTCCGGACGCCGCCGTTAGTGACCTACTAGCCAACCTACCGGGGCCTCAAAGCCCAGGGGTTGGCTTGCGCCGTGAGCGCTGGGAACTGACCCCGACCCAAAACCGGTCGCGTGGCATGCGGAGAAGTCCGCGACACGCCCGACCGCGTGGGTCGGAGGAACCGGACGTCGCAACGCACGGTGCCGGTCCCCGGTGCCGCCACTGACCACCGATCGAAAGAGCGGAGACGTAGTGCCCACGATCCAGCAGTTGGTCCGTAAGGGCCGGCAGGACAAGGTCGCCAAGAACAAGACCCCTGCGCTCAAAGGAAGCCCGCAGCGCCGTGGGGTCTGCACCCGTGTCTACACGACCACGCCGAAGAAGCCGAACTCCGCGCTGCGCAAGGTCGCCCGTGTGCGCCTAACCAGCCAGATCGAGGTCACCGCGTACATCCCCGGTGTCGGCCACAACCTGCAGGAGCACTCGATCGTGCTCGTGCGTGGTGGCCGTGTGAAGGACCTGCCCGGCGTGCGCTACAAGGTCGTCCGCGGGGCCCTTGACACCCAGGGTGTCAAGAACCGCAAGCAGGCTCGCAGCCGTTACGGCGCGAAGAAGGAGAAGGGCTGATGCCTCGCAAGGGACCCGCTGCCAAGCGGCCAGTGGTCGTCGACCCCGTATACGAATCGCAACTGGTGACCCAGTTGGTGAACAAGGTTCTGCTCGACGGCAAGAAGAGCACGGCGGAGTCGATCGTCTACGGCGCGCTCGAAGGCTGCCGTGAAAAGTCCGGACAGGACCCGTTGGTGACGCTCAAGCGTGCACTGGACAACATCCGTCCGACCCTCGAGGTCAAGAGCCGCCGTGTCGGTGGCGCGACCTACCAGGTGCCGGTCGAGGTCCGCTCCGGCCGCGCCAACACCCTGGCCCTGCGCTGGTTGGTGACCTACTCGCGCGCCCGTCGGGAGAAGACGATGACCGAGCGCCTCACCAACGAGCTGCTGGACGCCAGCAACGGCCTCGGCGCCAGCGTGAAGAAGCGCGAGGACACCCACAAGATGGCCGAGGCCAACAAGGCCTTCGCGCACTACCGGTGGTAGGGGCGTAACGACATGGCTGATCTCAACAACGTGCGCAACATCGGCATCATGGCCCATATCGATGCCGGAAAGACCACCACGACCGAGCGCATCCTCTTCTACACCGGCATCAACTACAAGATCGGTGAGGTCCACGACGGCGCAGCCACGATGGACTGGATGGAGCAGGAGCAGGAACGCGGTATCACCATCACCTCGGCAGCCACCACCTGTGAGTGGAAGGGCACCCAGATCAACATCATCGACACCCCTGGGCACGTCGACTTCACTGTTGAGGTGGAGCGGTCGCTGCGGGTGCTCGACGGTGCGGTCGCGGTGTTCGACGGCGTTGCCGGCGTGGAGCCGCAGTCCGAAACGGTGTGGCGTCAGGCCGACAAGTACGCCGTCCCGCGCATCTGTTTCGTGAACAAACTCGACCGCACCGGCGCGGACTTCTTCTTCTGCGTCGACACCATCGTGTCGCGCCTCGGTGCCACCCCGTTGGTGCTGCAACTGCCGATCGGAGCCGAGTCCGACTTCATCGGGCTGGTCGACCTGATCCGTATGAAGGCCATGATGTGGCGCGGTGAGACCCTGATCGGTGAGGACTACGTCCTGGAGGACATTCCCGCCGAAATGGCCGATCAGGTCGCGGAGTACCGCGAGAAGTTGATCGAGACGCTGGCCGAGGCCGACGACGACATCATGCACATGTACCTCGAGGGCGAAGAGCCCTCCGAGGCCCAACTGCAGGCCGGCATCCGGCGGGCGACCCTCGACGGCAAGCTCACCCCGGTGCTCACCGGATCGGCGTTCAAGAACAAGGGTGTGCAGCCCATGCTCGACGCGGTGGTCGCGTACCTGCCGACCCCGTTGGACGTCGCGGCCATCACCGGGCACAAGCCCAACGACGAGTCCGTGGTCATGGAGCGCAAGCCCAACGACGAGGAGCCGTTCTCGGCGCTGGCGTTCAAGATCGCCAGTGACCCGCACCTGGGCAAACTCACCTACATCCGCATCTACTCCGGCGTGCTGAACACCGGAACGCAGGTGCTGAACAGCGTGAAGGCCCGCAAGGAGCGCATCGGCAAGATCTACCGGATGCACGCCAACAAGCGCGAGGAGATCGCGTCGGTGGGTGCCGGGGAGATCGTCGCGGTGATGGGTCTGAAGGACACCACCACCGGTGAGACGCTGTGCGACCCGGCGAACCCGATCGTGCTGGAGTCGATGACGTTCCCCGCCCCGGTGATCGAGGTGGCCATCGAGCCGAAGACCAAGGGCGACCAGGACAAGCTCGCTACCGCCATCCAGCGGCTGGCCGAGGAGGACCCGACGTTCCAGGTCCACTCCGACGAGGAGACCGGGCAGACGATCATCGCGGGCATGGGCGAGTTGCACCTCGAGGTGCTCGTCGACCGCATGCGCCGGGAGTTCCGGGTCGAGGCCAACGTCGGCAAGCCGCAGGTGGCCTACCGCGAGACGGTGACCATGCCGGTGGCAAAGCAGGAGTACACCCACAAGAAGCAGACGGGTGGTTCCGGACAGTTCGGCCGGGTGATCATTGCCCTGGAGCCGAACGCCGACTCGGAGTCCGAGGACCGCGCCGAGAACGGCTACGAGTTCGTCAACAAGGTCACTGGTGGCCGCATCCCGCGCGAGTACATCCCGAGCGTGGACGCCGGCTGCAAGGAAGCCATGACAACCGGGATCCTCGCCGGCTACCCGATGGTCGACCTCAAGGTGACGCTGCTCGACGGCGCCTACCACGACGTCGACTCCTCGGAGCTGGCGTTCAAGATCGCCGGGTCGATGGCCTTCAAAGAGGCCGCCCGCAAAGCCAAGCCCGTGTTGCTGGAGCCGATGATGGCCGTCGAGGTCACCACGCCGGACGACTTCATGGGTGACGTGATCGGTGACCTGAACTCGCGCCGTGGCCAGATCCAGGCCATGGAGGAGCGCAGCGGCGCCCGCGTCGTGAAAGCTCTCGTTCCCCTGTCGGAGATGTTCGGCTACGTCGGAGATCTCCGGAGCAAGACCCAGGGGCGCGCGAGTTACAGCATGCAGTTCGACTCCTATGCCCAGGTACCGAACAACGTGGCCGAGGAGATCATTGCCAAGGCGCGCGGGGAATAGTCCCGAACGTCAACGTCTCGAGGTTTGAGGCACCCAACCACAACAAACAACCGAAGTTAGGCAGTCAGGCCGATTCCCACCCGGGAGACGGCCGTCAGTCCAGAATCAATAGGAGGACCGCAGTGGCGAAGGCGAAGTTCGAGCGGACGAAGCCCCACGTCAACATCGGCACCATCGGTCACATCGACCACGGGAAGACGACGCTGACCGCGGCGATCACCAAGGTGCTGCACGACAAGTACCCCGACCTGAACCCCTTCACGCCTTTCGACATGATCGACAAGGCCCCTGAAGAGCGTCAGCGTGGTATCACGATCTCGATCGCGCACGTCGAGTACCAGACCGAGGCCCGGCACTACGCCCACGTGGACTGCCCGGGTCACGCCGACTACATCAAGAACATGATCACCGGTGCCGCGCAGATGGACGGTGCGATCCTCGTGGTCGCAGCCACTGACGGCCCGATGCCGCAGACGAAGGAGCACGTGCTGCTCGCCCGCCAGGTCGGCGTGCCGAGCATCGTCGTGGCCCTGAACAAGTGCGACATGGTCGACGACGAGGAGATCCTCGAGCTCGTCGACATGGAGATCCGGGAACTGCTCACCACCTACGAGTTCCCCGGCGACGACACCCCCGTGGTGAAGGTTGCCGCGGCTCCGGCGCTGAACGGCGACGAGAAGTGGGGCGAGTCGATTCTCGAGCTCATGCAGGCCGTGGATGACTTCATCCCGACCCCCGAGCGCGAGGTCGAGAAGCCGTTCTTGATGCCCGTGGAGGACGTGTTCACGATCACCGGTCGCGGCACTGTCGTCACCGGTCGTATCGAGCGCGGCATCGTCAAGGTCAACGAGGAGGTCGAGATGATCGGCATCCGCGACGACTCGCAGAAGACGACCGTGACCGGCATCGAGATGTTCCGCAAGCTGCTCGATGAGGGCCAGGCCGGCGAGAACGTCGGACTGCTGCTGCGTGGCACCAAGCGCGAGGACGTCGAGCGCGGAATGGTCGTGTGCAAGCCCGGTAGCGTGACCCCGCACACCGAGTTCGAGGCCCAGGTCTACATCCTGAGCAAGGACGAGGGTGGCCGTCACACGCCGTTCTTCAACAACTACCGCCCGCAGTTCTACTTCCGCACCACGGACGTGACCGGTGTGGTGACGCTGCCGGACGGCACCGAGATGGTGATGCCCGGCGACAACACCGAGATGTCGGTGCAGCTGATCCAGCCGATCGCCATGGAAGACGGTCTGCGGTTCGCGATCCGGGAAGGTGGCCGCACCGTCGGCGCCGGCCGGGTCACCAAGATCAACAAGTAGTACCAGCACGACCCCCGGTCGGGGGTGTCGGCACCACCCGGCATCCCCGACCTGCGGGGCACCCCAGAACCACAGCGGCGAGAAGAAGAGGAAACAAGCGCCATGGCGGGACAGAAGATCCGCATCAGGCTCAAGGCCTATGACCACGAAGTCATCGACAAGTGGGCGAAGACGATCGTGGACACCGTTTCGCGCACGGGCGCGAAGGTCGCCGGTCCTGTGCCGCTGCCGACGGAGAAGAACGTGTACTGCGTCATCCGCTCGCCGCACAAGTACAAGGACAGTCGCGAGCACTTCGAGATGCGCACCCACAAACGACTGATCGACATCCTCGATCCGACCCCGAAGACCGTTGATTCGCTGATGAAGCTGGATCTGCCGGCCGGTGTCGAGATCGAGATCAAGCTGTAGGACACCACATGAAGACGAGAACTCGCAAAGGGCTGCTGGGCACCAAGCTCGGCATGACCCAGGTATGGGATGAGAACAACCGGATCGTTCCGGTGACCGTGGTCGAGGCCGGTCCCTGTGTGGTGACGCAGATCCGCACGCCGGAGACCGACGGCTACTCCGCGGTCCAGTTGGCGTTCGGCGCCATCGACCCGCGCAAGGTGAACAAGCCCGACGGCGGGCACTTCGCCAAGGCCGGGGTGACCCCGCGCCGGGACATGGTCGAGCTGCGCACCGAGGACGCCTCGGAGTACACGCTGGGCCAGGAGCTCAAGGCCGACGTCTTCGCCGCCGGTGACCGGGTCGACGTGACCGCCACCAGCAAGGGCAAGGGCTTCGCCGGTGTCATGAAGCGTCACGGCTTCCACGGCCTGCGTGCCAGCCACGGTGTGCACCGCAAGCACCGCTCGCCGGGTTCGATCGGTGGCTGCGCCACCCCGGGCCGGGTCTTCAAGGGTCTGAACATGGCCGGACGTATGGGCTCCGACCGCGTGACGACCCAGGCGCTGAAGGTGCAGTCGGTGGACCCCGAGCGCAACCTGATCCTGATCAAGGGCGCCATCCCCGGACCCAAGGGTGCGCTGGTGCTGATCCGCGACATCGCGAAGGGCGCATGACCATGACATCGATCGACATCAAGACCCCAGGCGGTGACGCCGCCGGCAGCGTGGAGTTGCCAGCCGAGGTGTTCAACGTGCAGACCAACGTGCCGTTGATCCACCAGGTGGTGGTGGCACAACTGGCCGCCGCCCGCCAGGGAACACACAAGACGAAGACCCGCGCCGAGGTCGCCGGTGGCGGCCGCAAGCCGTACCGGCAGAAGGGCACCGGCCGCGCCCGTCAGGGTTCGGTGCGTGCTCCGCAGTTCGCCGGCGGTGGTGTGGTGCACGGGCCGACCCCGCGCAACTACGAGCAGAAGACGCCCAAGAAGATGAAGGCCGCCGCACTGCGTGGCGCCTTGTCCGACCGGGCACGTGCCGACAAGGTGCACGTGGTGACCGGTCTGGTCGACGCGGTCTCCACCAAAGCCGCACTGAGCGCCCTGCGCAGCATCACCGATGCCACGTCGGTGCTCGTGGTGGCGCAGCGTTCCGACGACGTCACCTGGCTGTCGTTGCGCAACGCCCCGGAGGTGCACCTGCTGACCCCGGATCAGCTCAACACCTACGACGTGCTGATCAACGACGACATCGTGTTCACGCAGGCTGCTCTCGAGCAGTTCCTGACCGGACCGCGTGTGTCGGGCAAGGCGACAGCCACGTCCACTGAGGTCGACGCTGCGGCCGAGCCCCCCGTGGCCTCGGACGAAGCGCAAGCGCCCGACACTGAAGAGGAGTCCGCATGAGGATCGCAGACCACCGCGACGTCCTGCTGGGACCGGTGATCTCGGAGAAGGCCTACGGTCTGCTCGACGAGAACAAGTACACCTTCCTGGTGCGTCCGGACGCGAACAAGACCGAGATCAAGATCGCCGTCGAGAAGGTCTTCGGCGTGAAGGTGACCGGTGTGAACACCCTCAACCGCGCCGGCAAGCGCGTGCGCACGCGGGCGGGCTTCGGCCACCGCGCTGCCTCGAAGCGTGCCGTGGTGACGGTTGCCCAGGGCGATCGCATCGACATCTTCGGCGGACCGGTCAGCTGAGGCAGGGAACAGACATGGGAATTCGCAAGTACAAACCGACAACACCGGCCCGACGCGGGTCCAGTGTGGCCGACTTCGCCGAGGTGACCCGGTCGACGCCGGAGAAGTCGCTGCTGCGTCCGCTGCCGCAGAAGGGTGGCCGGAACAACTCGGGCAAGATCACCACCCGTCACCAGGGTGGTGGCCACAAGCGCGCCTACCGGTTGATCGACTTCCGCCGTGCGGACAAGGACGGGGTGCCGGCCAAGGTCGCGCACATCGAGTACGACCCGAACCGCACCAGCCGCATAGCGCTGCTGCACTACGCGGACGGCGAGAAGCGCTACATCCTGGCACCGCACAACCTGCGCCAGGGCGACCGCATCGAGACCGGCCAAGGCGCGGACATCAAGCCCGGCAACAACCTGCCGCTGCGCTACATCCCCACCGGTACCGTCGTGCACGCCGTCGAGCTGCGGCCCGGCGGGGGAGCGAAGATCGCTCGGTCGGCAGGGTCCAGCGTCCAGCTCGTCGCCAAGGACGGGCCGTACGCACAGTTGCGGATGCCGTCCGGTGAGATCCGCAACGTCGACCTGCGATGCCGCGCCACGATCGGTGAGGTCGGCAACTCCGAGCAGTCCAACATCAACTGGGGCAAGGCCGGCCGTAACCGCTGGAAGGGCAAGCGCCCGACCGTGCGCGGTGTGGCCATGAACCCGGTCGATCACCCGCACGGTGGTGGTGAGGGTAAGACCTCCGGTGGACGTCACCCGGTCAACCCGAAGGGCAAGGCCGAAGGCCGTACCCGCTCGAAGAAGAAGCCGAGCGACAAGTTCATCGTCCGCCGCCGTAAGTCCGGCAAGAAGCGCTAGAGGGAAACACGATGCCACGCAGTCTGAAGAAGGGTCCCTTCGTCGACACGCACCTCATGAAGAAGGTTGAGGCGCAGAACGACAAGGGCAGCAAAGCGGTCATCAAGACCTGGTCGCGCCGGTCCATGATCGTCCCGGCCATGCTGGGTCACACGCTCGCGGTGCACGACGGCCGCAAGCACATCCCGGTGTTCATCACCGAGAACATGGTCGGCCACAAGCTCGGTGAGTTCGCCCCGACCCGGACCTTCCGCGGTCACATCAAGGACGACCGCAAGGCCAAGCGCCGCTAACGGCGCACGAAGACACCAGACACGATTTCGAGAAGGCAGGGATAGCGATGGAAGCCAGGGCCCGCGCGCGGTATGTGCGCGTCACGCCTATGAAGGCGCGTCGGGTGGTGGACCTCATCCGGGGTCTGCCGACCGAGCAGGCGCAGGCGGTTCTCCGATTCGCTCCGCAGGCGGCAAGCGAACCGGTGGGCAAGGTGCTCGACAGCGCCATCGCCAACGCCACCAACAACAACAGCATGGACCCGAACGACCTGTTCGTGTCCGAGGTGTACGTGGACGAAGGTCCGACGATGAAACGCTTCCGCCCCCGGGCGCGTGGATCGGCGGCCCGCATCCGTAAGCGTACGAGTCACATCACAGTGGTCGTCGCGTCGCGCACAGCGGCGGCGGCCGAAGGGAAGGGGTGAGCCACGTGGGTCAGAAGATACACCCGCACGGGTTCCGGCTTGGGATCACAAGTGAATATGTGACCCGCTGGTTCACCGACAGCACGAAACCCGGTCAGACCTATGCCGACTACGTCGCCGAGGATGTCAAGATCCGCCGGTTGCTGTCCGTGGGCATGGAACGCGCCGGCATCTCCAAGGTGGAGATCGAGCGCACCCGCGACCGGGTCATCATCTACATCCATACTGCGCGTCCGGGCATCGTGATCGGCCGCAAGGGCGCCGAGGCCGAGCGGCTGCGGATGGAGCTCGAAAAGCTCACCGGCAAGCAGGTGCAGTTGAATATCCTCGAGGTGAAGAACCCCGAGGTCGACGCGCAACTGGTAGCCCAGGGCATCGCCGAGCAGTTGTCCAGCCGCGTGTCGTTCCGGCGCGCGATGCGCAAGGGAATGCAGTCCGCGCAGCGGGCCGGCGCGCTCGGCATCCGGGTGCAGGTCTCCGGTCGCCTCGGCGGCGCGGAGATGAGCCGTACCGAGTTCTACCGCGAAGGCCGGGTTCCGCTGCACACGCTGCGCGCGGATATCGACTTCGGGTTCTACGAGGCACGGACCACGTTCGGCCGGATCGGCGTCAAGGTGTGGATCTACCACGGCGAGGTGTCGACCGACCGCACCGAGCGCGAGCAGCAGCGCCAGGCGCGTCTGCAGCGCTCCGGTTCGCCGGGCCGTGGCCGCCGTGAAGGCCGTGGTGGACGTGACCGTGGCGATCGCGGGGACCGTGGCGATCGCGGATCCCGCGGTGGCGAGCAGCAAACCAAGACCGCACCGGTCGAGGCGCCCGCCGAGACCCCGGTGGCGACGGAGGCCTGACATGTTGATTCCCCGCAGAGTGAAGCACCGCAAGCAGCACCACCCGAAGCGCAGCGGTATGGCCAAGGGCGGTACCAAGGTGGCCTTCGGCGACTGGGGCCTGCAGGCCGTGGAGCCGGCCTACATCACCAACCGTCAGATCGAGGCCGCCCGTATCGCGATGACCCGTCACATCAAGCGTGGCGGGAAGGTCTGGATCAACATCTACCCGGACCGCCCCCTGACCAAGAAGCCGGCGGAGACCCGCATGGGTTCCGGCAAGGGCTCACCCGAGTGGTGGGTCGCCAACGTCAAGCCGGGCCGGGTCATGTTCGAGCTGACCTACCCCAACGAGCAGACCGCACACGAGGCACTGGAGCGCGCAGCCCACAAGCTGCCGATGAAATGCCGGATCGTGCGGCGCGAAGTGAGTGAGGACTGATGCCTGCTACGAAGACCGAAGAGTTGCGGCTACTGAGCAACGAAGAGCTCGTGGCGAAACTGAAGGAGAGCAAGGAGGAGTTGTTCAACTTGCGCTTCCAGTCCGCCACCGGCCAGCTGGAGAACCACGGCCGCCTGCGGGCGGTCAAGAAGGACATCGCTCGTATCTACACGATCATGCGTGAGCGCGAGTTGGGCATTACGAATGACGAGGTCGTGGCATGAGTGAGCAAGTAGTCCCAGAGGACGCCGTGCAGTCGCGCGGGTTCCGCAAGGTCCTCCAGGGCCTGGTCGTCAGCGACAAGATGGACAAGACCGTCGTGGTCGCCGTCGAGGACCGGTTCAAGCACCCGCTGTACGGCAAGGTCGTGCGTCGCACGAGCCGGCTGAAGGCACATGACGAGAACAACGAGTGCGGCGTGGGCGACCGGGTCGAACTCATGGAGACCCGTCCGATCTCTGCCACCAAGCGGTGGCGGGTCGTGAAGGTCCTCGAGAAGGCGAAGTAACCATGATCCAGCAGGAATCCAGGGTCCGGGTCGCGGACAACACCGGCGCGAAGGAGCTGTTGTGCATCCGCGTGCTCGGTGGCTCCGGTCGCCGCTACGCCGGCATCGGTGACGTCATCGTGGCCACCGTCAAGGACGCGATCCCCGGCGGGGCGACCAAGAAGGGCGAGGTCGTCAAGGCCGTCATCGTGCGGACCACGAAGCAGAAGCGTCGCCCGGATGGCTCGTACATCAGGTTCGACGAGAACGCCGCGGTGATCCTCAAGGCCGACGGTGAGCCGCGCGGGACCCGCATCTTCGGCCCGGTCGGTCGCGAGTTGCGCGACAAGCGCTTCATGAAGATCATCTCGCTGGCACCGGAGGTGTTGTGATGACAGGCGTGAAGGTCCGCAAGGGCGACACCGTGCAGGTGATCTCCGGCAAGGACAAAGGCATGACCGGTCGCGTTCTGATCGTCGACCCCGACACCCAGCGGGTGATTGTGGAAGGTGTGAACCGGGTCGTCAAGCACACCAAGGTCGGCCAGGGCGACCGGGGCGCGAAGACCGGTGGCCTGATCCACACCGAGGCCCCGATCCACATCTCGAACGTGATGGTCGTCGACGACGAGGGCAAGGCCACGAAGGTCGGCTCCCGTCGTGACGGCGTCGAGAAGCGGCGCGCCGACGGTACGACCTACGAAGGAACACGGCGGGTGCGAGTCGCCCGCCGGACAGGTAAGGACATCGAATGACGCAGACACAAACGGCCGGCACGCAGCCGCGCCTCAAGCAGCGTTACAACGACGAGATCCGGGACACGCTCAAGGAGCAACTCGGCCTCGACAACGTCATGCAGGTTCCCGGCGTCGTCAAGGTCGTCGTGAACATGGGTGTGGGGGAGGCCGCTCGCGACAGCAAGCTGATCGACGGCGCAGTGCGCGACCTGGCCACCATCACCGGCCAGAAGCCGCAGGTGACCCGGGCCCGCAAGTCCATCGCGCAGTTCAAACTGCGCGAAGGTCAGCCCATCGGCGCCCACACCACGCTGCGCGGGGACCGGATGTGGGAGTTCCTCGACCGGCTGATGTCGGTCGCGCTGCCCCGTATCCGCGACTTCCGCGGGCTGTCGCCACGACAGTTCGACGGCCGCGGCAACTACACCTTCGGGCTGACCGAGCAGGTCATGTTCCCGGAGGTCGACCCCGACAAGGTGGACCGCGCCCGTGGAATGGACGTGACCATCGTGACCAGTGCGGTCGACGACGAGGGCGGCCGCGCGCTGCTCACGCTGCTCGGCATGCCGTTCAAGGAGAACTGACATGGCCAAGAAGGCATTGATCGAGAAGTCCAACAAGAAGCCGAAGTTCAAGGTGCGCGCCTACACCCGGTGCAGCCGTTGCGGACGGCCCCACTCGGTGTACCGCAAGTTCGGCCTGTGCCGGATCTGCCTGCGCGAGATGGCCCACCGCGGCGAACTGCCCGGCGTCACCAAGAGCAGTTGGTAAACCAGACCCCCACCGCCGAAGGTCCTGCGCGGAAACCACGGCGAGAAAGTAGAACCCCATGAGCATGACCGACCCGATCGCTGACATGTTGACGCGCGTGCGCAACGCCAGCGCGGCCCACCATGACGAGGTGGCGATGCCACACTCGAAGATCAAAGAGGGGATCGCCACGATCCTGCAGTCCGAGGGCTACGTCGCCGGCGTGCGCACTGAGGATGCATCCGTCGGCAGGACTCTGATCGTGGACCTGAAGTACGGCCCCAACCGCGAACGCTCCATCTCCGGAGTGCGCCGCGTGAGTAAGCCCGGACTGCGCGTGTACGCCAAGCGCGGCGCCATGCCCCGGGTGCTCGGCGGGCTGGGCATCGCGATCATCTCCACGTCGTCGGGTCTGCTGACCGACCGGCAGGCCGAGAAGAAGGGCGTGGGTGGGGAAGTCCTCGCCTACGTCTGGTAAGGGATCGACATGTCACGTATTGGAAAGAACCCCGTCCCCGTCCCCGGCGGCGTCACCGTCGAACTGGACGGCCAGACGGTCACCGTCAAGGGCCCCAAGGGCACGTTGAGCCACGTCGTCGCAGAGCCGATCAAGGTGGCACAGAGTGACGGCGTCATCGAGGTCACCCGACCCGACGATGAGCGCCTCAGCAAGTCGCTGCACGGTTTGAGCCGCACTCTGATCGCCAACATGGTGATAGGCGTGACCGAGGGCTACAGCAAGACCCTGGAGATCTCCGGTACCGGATACCGTGTGGTGCCAAAGGGCCAGGGCCTGGAGTTCTCGCTGGGCTTCAGCCACCCGGTGCAGGTCGACGCCCCCGAAGGCATCACCTTCGCCGTGGAGGGTCCGACGAAGTTCACCGTGTCCGGCACCGACAAACAGCTGGTGGGCGAGGTGGCTGCGAACATCCGCAAACTGCGCAAGCCCGATCCGTACAAGGCCAAGGGCATCCGGTACTCCGGCGAGCAGATCCGTCGCAAGGCCGGAAAGGCAGGTAAGTGATGAGCGTTGTAACCAAGTTGGGATCCGGTTCCAAGCGATCGGTGTCCCGCAGCCGCCGGCACTCCCGGGTACGCAAGAAGGTCACCGGTACGCCCCAGCGCCCGCGCCTCGTGGTGTTCCGTTCCACCCGGCACATCGAGGCGCAGATCGTCGACGACACCACGGGCACGACCCTGGCGTCGGCTTCGACCATGGAAGCCGACCTGCGCGCTGGCGACGGCGACAAGACCGCCAAGGCGAACTCCGTGGGTCAGTTGCTCGGTGAGCGCGCCAAGGCCGCCGGCGTTTCCGCGGTCGTCTTCGACAGGGGTGGCTACCGCTACCACGGTCGAGTCGCCGCGGTTGCTGACGGCGCCCGCGAAGCCGGCCTCGAGTTCTAGGAGAGAAGATGTCGAATCAGAATCGTTCCGGCCGGGACCGCCGTGATGGCGGCCGCGGCCAGGAGAAGTCCCAGTACCTCGAGCGGGTCGTGAACATCAACCGCGTCGCGAAGGTCGTCAAGGGTGGCCGGCGCTTCAGCTTCACCGCGCTGGTCGTTGTCGGCGACGGCGACGGCATGGTGGGCGTCGGCTACGGCAAGGCCAAGGAGGTGCCCGCGGCCATCGCCAAGGGTGTCGAGGAGGCCAAGAAGAACTTCTTCAAGGTTCCCCGCATCCAGGGCACCATCCCGCACCCCGTGATGGGTGAGGACAGCGCCGGTGTGGTGCTGCTGCGTCCCGCTTCTCCGGGTACCGGTGTGATCGCCGGCGGCCCGGTGCGGGCCGTGCTGGAGTGCGCCGGTGTGCACGACGTACTGAGCAAGTCGCTGGGGTCGGACAACGCGCTGAACATCGTGCGCGCCACCGTCACCGCGCTGCGCGAACTCGAGCGTCCCGAGCAGGTGGCGGCCCGCCGTGGCCTGCCTCTGGAAGACGTCGCCCCGGCCGCGCTGCTGCGCGCGCAGGCGGCAGGGACGGGGTCCTGATGGCAAAGCTGAAGGTGACCCAGACCCGTTCCCCGATCGGTGGCACCGAGTCGCAGCGGGCCACTCTGCGCTCGTTGGGCCTGCGCAAGATCGGCCAGACCGTTGAGATCGAAGACCGCCCCGAGCTTCGGGGTATGGTCAACACCGTCATCCACCTGGTGACGGTCGAGGAGGAAGACTGACATGACGCTCAAGGTGCATCACCTGCGGCCGGCCCCCGGGTCGAAGACCGCGAAGACGCGCAAGGGCCGCGGTGAAGGTGGTTCGAAGGGTAAGACCGCCGGCCGTGGAACCAAGGGTTCGCACGCTCGTGGACAGGTGTCGGCCGCCTTCGAGGGTGGCCAGACTCCACTGCACATGCGGCTGCCGAAACTGAAGGGCTTCAAACCGCCGAACAAGGTGACCTTCCAGGTCGTCAACCTCGCCCAGATCGAGAAGTTGTTCCCCGAGGGCGGCGCCGTGACCGTCGAGGACCTCGTGACCAAGGGCGCGGTTCGCAAGAACCAGCCGGTCAAGGTGCTCGGCAACGGCGACATCTCGGTGGCAGTGCAGGTGACGGTCGACGCCGCTTCTGCGACGGCCAAGACCAAGATCGAGGCTGCCGGCGGCTCGGTGACGACCGTTTAGGAGTTCTACACGAAAGGGGCGTCGGGAGACTGGCGCCCCTTTCGTACGTTCATGCACGAGGCCGCTACCCCGGTAGCCGTTGGAGTTACGTACAGGCGTTGGAGATCGGTACATCCGGGAGATATGCGCGGGCCTCATTTCTCCAACGGCTGTGCTTGTGTCCAACTGCCGTGCATAACTCCAACGGCTGCTCAGGCAGTCGCGGAGTCCCGCAGCCCTTGCAACCGCGCCGGAACAACCCGCTCGCATCAACATCTGATGCGCCGTCGGCGCCGCGTACCCTGAGCCGCATGCGGCGTCGCGACCTCATCAAGCTCGGGGCCGGAGTCGCTGTGCTGTCGGCGTGTGGGGCGAGTGGTGCGAAGCCATCGAAACTGCCGGCCAGCGTCGTGACCCGTTGGGACACTGACCAGTGGGCGCAAGGCTCGTACTCGGCACTGCCGCCGGGCACGCCGTACTGGGTGCGCGAGGAACTCGGCAAGGCGGTCATCGAGGGTCGCATCGTCCTGGCCGGCGAGTACACCGCGATGGACTATCCGGCCACGGTGCACGGGGCGTACATGTCGGGCCAACGAGCGGCCAATCGACTGCTCGCCAGGGTTCCACAGGCGCAGTCGGTTGTCGTGGTGGGAGCCGGGCTGGCGGGTCTGCGCGCCGCAGGGGTGCTGCGAGAGGCGGGAAGAACCGTAACGGTGTTGGAGGCTCGGGATCGGGTCGGCGGCCGTGTGCACACCGACCACTCGATGGGTGTGCCGGCCGAAGAAGGGGCCGCGTGGATACACGCAGTGACGGGTAACCCGATGGTTTCCGTCGTTCGAAGCGCTGGGCTGACCTTGGTGGCCTCTGACTACGACGACACGATGGTGCGCGACTACCCCACGGGGAAACGGGCAACGGGTGTGGATTCCGCCGAAACGCAACTATGGCGGGCGATGGTGGCGATCGGGAACAGCAAGCCACCCAAGAAGCGCACCTCCGAAAAGGCACTGGCCCTACGTGGCTGGACTGCCGACACTGCCCAGAGCCGACTCGCTCAGCACAGCGAGTTCGATCTTGAGTTCGGGCTACCACCCGCGCAGCTCGGTGCCCAGGCATTGTGGGAGGGCAAGGCGTACCGCGGTGGGGATGCACTGGTCCAGGGCGGATTCAGTCGCGTGCCGGAATACTTGGCCCGGGACCTGGACGTCCGGCTCAACACCCCCGTCGAGCGCATCGTCGTCCAAGAAGGTGTCCGCGTGGGTGACGTAGTGGCCGACGCCGCGATCGTCGCCGTGCCCTTGGCGGTGTTGCAGCAGAACCGGCCCGCGCTGCCCTGGCCCGGCTGGTTGCGCGCGTACCTCGACGGGCTGACGACCGGGAACCTGGAGAAGGTATTTCTGCGCTATCAGAAGCAGTGGTGGCCCGATCGCCAGATCCTGGGTGTGCTCAACGCGCCGGGACTGCGCTGGTCGGAGTGGTACAACCTGGCGGGGCTCGTGGGCGCACCGGTCATCTTCGGCTTCTGCGGGGGAACGTCGGCGTGGAGCCGCCCCGGTGACGACGTCGCTTTGGTGCGGCAGGCGCAGACAGTAGTGGAATCCGCCTACCTCACTCGATGATCCCGTGAGCGGCGAGCCACCGACCACCACACAACGTCGGCCAGCCTTGCTACCCTCAGGGCAGTACCGGACAAGTTCGTGTGCGCGCTGTCGGCGCGCGAGGAGGATCTTTGCTATCGCAATTCGCTGCAGCGTTCCGAACGCCGGACCTGCGCAACAAGATCCTGTTCACGCTGGGTCTCATCGCGATTTACCGCGTCGGCGCGATCATTCCCACCCCTGGGGTGGACTACACCGCGATCCAGACCTGTCTGACCCTGGTCGAAGGCAACAACTTGTACGGCCTGATCAACCTGTTCAGCGGCGGTGCGTTGCTGCAATTGAGCGTCTTCGCGCTGGGCATCATGCCCTATATCACGGCGAGCATCATCATCCAGTTGCTCACCGTGGTCATCCCCCGGCTGGAGGCCCTCCGGAAGGAGGGCCAGTCCGGCCAGGCCAAGATGACGCAGTACACCCGGTACCTCACGATCGGGCTGTCCGTACTCCAGGCCACGGCCTTCATCTCGCTGGCCCGCTCGCCCGGGCAGTTGTTCCAGGGCTGCAACGAGAACCTCATCCCGAACCAGTCGATCCCGTTGATCATCACGATGGTGCTGGTCATGACCGCCGGTGCCGCGATGTTGATGTGGTTCGGAGAGCTGATCACCGACCGCGGGGTCGGCAACGGTATGTCCCTGCTGATCTTCGTCTCGATCATCGCCGGCATGCCGGGGCAGTTCTACTCGATCTACGTCACCCGCGGTGCCTTCATGCTGACGCTCACGCTGGCCGTAGGTGTGGTGATCATCGGCGCGGTCGTCTACGTCGAGCAGGCACAGCGCCGGATCCCGGTGCAGTACGCCAAGAAGATGGTCGGGTCCAAGCTCATGGGCGGGGCCTCGACCTACATCCCTCTGAAGGTCAACATGGCCGGTGTTATCCCGGTCATCTTCGCCTCGTCGTTGCTGTACATCCCGCAGTTGTTGGCCACGGTCAGTGGCAACACGGGCTCGGGATGGGGTCTGTGGATCCAGCGGAATCTGTCGAACGGCACGGAGCCGCTGTACATCCTGTTCTACGTCTCGATGATCATTTTCTTCGCGTACTTCTACGTCTCGATCACGTTCAACCCGGTCGAAGTCAGCGACAACATGAAGAAGTACGGCGGCTTCATTCCGGGGATCCGGGCGGGCAAGCCCACTGAGCAGTACCTCGCTTATGTCCTGAGCCGCCTGACCTTCCCCGGCTCGATCTACCTGGCGGTTGTCGCGGTCATCCCCTTGTATGCCTTCGGGGCGCTGGGTGTGGGGCAGAGCTTCATCTTCGGTGGTACATCGTTGCTGATCATGGTGGGTGTCGGACTCGATACGGTGAAACAGATCGAGGCACAACTGCAGCAGCGAAGCTACGAAGGGTTCTTGCGATAATGCGCATTGTTCTGATGGGACCGCCCGGCGCCGGCAAAGGCACCCAGGCCGTCAAGGTCGCCGACAAACTGCAGGTGCCGCACATCTCCACCGGTGAGATCTTCCGGGCCAACCTGGCCGACGGGACCCCGTTGGGGCTCGAGGCCAAGCGGTACATGGAGGCTGGGG
The DNA here is from genome assembly GCA_963704075.1 of uncultured Actinomycetota bacterium. Classification (GTDB taxonomy): domain Bacteria; phylum Actinomycetota; class Actinomycetes; order S36-B12; family UBA10799; genus JADKAV01. The sequence continues at coordinate 18,843 of CAVPGV010000015.1, read as the reverse complement.
AGTACGTTCCTGACGAAGTGACGAACTCCATGGTGGCCAGCCGGCTGGCCGAATCGGATGCCGCCGCGGGCTTCATCCTCGACGGATACCCACGGACCCTGGCCCAGGTGGGAGAACTGGACACCATCCTGGCCGGCCTGGGAACGCCGCTGGACAAGGTCGTGGAGATCACCGCGAACACCGACGAGGTCGTCGCGCGCTTGCTGAACCGTGCCCAGGAGCAGGGACGCGCGGACGACACCGAAGAGGTCATCCGGCGGCGCATGGACGTCTACGCCGAGCAGACCGAGCCGCTGGTGCGCGTGTACTCCGAACGTGGCCTGTTGGTGAAGGTCGACGGCATGGGTTCCATGGACGAGGTCACCGCCAGGTTGCTGACAGCGCTGGGTGCGTAGATGTTCCGGCGCCCGACCAGGTTGCAGGTGAAGACCGACGAGCAGATCGGTCTCATGCGGCAGGCCGGGCTCGTGGTGGCCGACGCCCTGGACGCGGTTGTGGCCGCGGTGCGCCCGGGTATCACCGGCAAGCAGCTCGATGCGATCGCCGAGGAGGTCATCCGCTCGGCTGGTGCCACCCCGTCCTTCCTGGGGTACCACGGGTTCCCGGCGAGTATCTGCGTGAGCGTCGACAATGCGATCGTGCACGGAATCCCCAACGATCAGCCGCTGCATGAAGGGGTTCTGGTCAGCATCGACTGCGGGGCGATCCTGCATGGCTGGCACGGGGACGCGGCCGTCACCGTCGGGGTCGGACAGGTGGGCCATGGTGCCCAGGACCTGTCCGACGTCACGCGCTCGGCGCTGTGGCACGGACTTGCCCACGCCCGCCCCGGTGGCAGGCTGACCGACATCGGCGCAGCGGTGGAGCGCACAGTCCGCGGCGCGGTGCACGACTACGGCATCGTCCGCGAATACGTCGGCCACGGGATCGGCACCCAGATGCACATGCCGCCGGACGTTCCGAATCTCGGGCCGGCGGGCAAGGGTCCGCAACTCGTCCCCGGCCTTGTGGTTGCGGTGGAGCCGATGATCACCCTTGGTGCACCCGACAACGTGACCCTGCCCGACGGCTGGACGGTGGTCACCATGGACGGGGGTCTGGCGGCGCACTGGGAGCACACCGTCGCGGTCACCTCGACCGGCCCCTGGGTCTTGACCGCCCGTGATGGCGGCCGGGCGGAGCTCGCCGCCTTGGGCGTGGAGGTTTCCGCACTGGCCCAGTGACGGTCATTGCCACGAAGGGGCTGGGTCTCGAGCCCCGTTGTCACGAAGGTGCTGGGGTCCACGGCTTGGGCCCGGGCTCCTTCGTGACAATGGCGGCCAACGTGGAGGTCTTGCCTCACCTGCGCCCCCCTAGTCACCGACAGGAACCCATGCCTTACACTCGAACAGAGGGCACATGCCCTCGCCTGCGGTACGACATACCGCACAATCCGCACACAATCGGAAGACTGGATCACGCATGGGTAAGAAAGACGATGCGATCGAGCTCGAGGGCACGATCGTCGAGTCCCTTCCCAATGCCATGTTCCGCGTCGAGTTGGACAACGGCCACAAGGTCCTCGCCCACATCTCCGGCAAAATGCGGATGCACTACATCCGGATCCTTCCGGATGACCGAGTGGTCGTAGAGCTCTCGCCCTACGACTTGACCCGGGGACGCATCGTCTACCGGTACAAGTAGAGGAATCAGCAGCACCGATGAAGGTTCAACCGAGCGTTAAGAAGATCTGCGACAAGTGCAAGGTGATTCGTCGCAACGGTCGCGTCATGGTGATCTGCGAGAACCCTCGCCACAAGCAGCGCCAGGGCTGACCCCTGGCACGACGCCATCCGAACCTGGCGCCCGAAGCCAAGGGCTGCCAGACGCCACCCCCGGACGTGAAGGCCGGGGACCCACCAGGGCGGTGGGACCGATGACGTCACCAGACCTTCACGACAGAACGAGGAGAGCCCAATGGCACGCATTGTGGGTGTCGACCTGCCGCGTGAGAAGCGCGTCGAGGTCGGCCTGACCTACATCTTCGGGGTGGGACGTTCCCTTTCCCAGAAGGCCCTGGCCGCGACCGGTGTTGATCCCAACACCCGCGTTCGCGACCTGTCCGAACCTGATGTGATCGCACTGCGCGACTACATCGAGGCCAACTTCCAGACCGAGGGTGACCTGCGCCGTGAGGTGCAGGCCGACATCCGGCGCAAGGTGGAGATCGGGTCCTACCAAGGCATCCGGCACCGCCGCGGTCTGCCGGTGCGTGGGCAGCGCACGCACACCAACGCGCGTACCCGCAAGGGCAAGCGCAAGACCGTCGCCGGCAAGAAGAAGGTCGGCAAGTGAGCATTCGAGCAGGAGTCTGAGCAGCCATGGCACCCCAGAAGGGCGCGAAGAAGCCGCGCCGCAAAGAGAAGAAGAACGTGGCATTCGGCCACGCCCACATCAAGAGCACCTTCAACAACACCATCGTCACCATCACCGACCCGCAGGGCCAGGTCATCGCCTGGTCGTCGTCAGGTCAGGTGGGATTCAAGGGTTCGCGTAAGTCGACCCCGTATGCCGCCCAGATGGCAGCCGAGGCCGCGGCCCGGCGCGCGATGGACAACGGCATGCGCAAGGTCGATGTCTTCGTCAAGGGTCCGGGTTCCGGGCGTGAGACGGCCATCCGCTCGTTGCAGGCCACCGGCCTGGAGGTCGGAACCATCCAAGACGTGACCCCCGTACCGCACAACGGCTGCCGTCCGCCCAAGCGGCGCCGGGTCTGAGCAGGAGATAGAACATGGCCCGTTACACAGGCGCGGACTGCAAGCGCTGCCGCCGCGAGAAGACCAAGTTGTTCCTCAAGGGAGCCAAGTGCGACTCGCCGGCGTGCCCGGTCGAGAAGCGCCCCTACCCGCCCGGCCAGCACGGCCGCAACCGGATCAAGGAGAGCGAGTACCTGCTGCAGAAGCGGGAGAAGCAGAAGTGCGCCCGCATCTACGGTGTGCTCGAGCGCCAGTTCCGCAGCTACTACGACGAGGCCAACCGCCAGCAGGGCAAGACCGGTGAGAACCTGCTGACGATCCTCGAGAGCCGCCTGGACAACGTGGTGTATCGCGCCGGCCTGGCCAAGAGCCGCGATATGGCCCGTCAGCTGGTCCGCCACGGTCACATCACCGTCAACGGCCACAAGGTGGACATCCCCAGCTACCGGGTGTCGCCCAACGACATCGTCGAGGTCCGCAACAAGTCCCGCGAGATGACACCGTTCGTGGTGGCCCACGCGGAGGCCGGCGAGCGCGAGGTTCCCGCGTGGCTCGAGGTCATCCCCTCGCACTTCCGGGTGCTGGTCCACTCCCTGCCCAAGCGTGAGCAGATCGACACGCTGGTGCAGGAACAACTCATCGTTGAGCTCTACTCGAAGTAACCCCGCAGCAGTCCCGCTGTGGTTTGCAGGCGTCATATAGCGGTCGCCTGAGAAAGGAAGAAGTCACGTGCAGATCGCCAGTCGGCCCGTCCTGACCGAGGAGTTCGTCTCCGACACCCGTTCCCGGTTCGTCCTCGAACCGCTGGAGCCCGGGTTCGGATACACCCTGGGCAACAGCTTGCGCCGAACCCTGCTGTCGTCGATCCCCGGTGCAGCGGTCACCAGCATCCGCATCGACGGCGTCCAGCACGAGTTCAGCACCGTCCCCGGCATGACCGAGGACGTCACCGAACTGGTGCTCAACGTCAAGGGCATCGTCGTGAGCACCGAGATGGACGAGCCGGTCACCATGTACCTGCGTGCGTCTGGCCCCGGTGAAGTGACCGTGGCCGACATCGAGGCACCGACCGGGGTCGACGTCCACAACCCCGACCTGCACCTTGCCACGCTCGGCGAGGACGCCTCGTTGGCAATGGAACTGACCGTGGAACGCGGACGTGGTTACGTCCCCGCGGCCGCCGGTTCCATGGTGGAGAAGCAGGCCGGGCGCATCCTGGTCGACGCCATCTACTCACCGGTGCTGAAGGTGACCTACAAGGTCGAGGCGACCCGTGTCGAGCAGCGCACCGACTTCGACCGTCTCATCGTCGACGTGGAGACCAAGCCGAGCATCCGTGCCCGCGACGCCGTGGCCAGTGCCGGCAAGACCCTGGTCGAGCTGTTCGGCCTGGCCCGCGACCTCAACGCCGCGGCCGAGGGCCTGGAACTCGGACCGTCCGAGGTGGACACCTACATGGCCGAGCAGTTCAGCCAGCCGATCGAGGCCCTGAACCTGTCGGTGAGGTCCTACAACTGCCTCAAGCGCGAGGGCGTTCACACCATCGGTGAGCTGCTGACCCGCAGTGAGGCCGACCTGATGGACATCCGCAACTTCGGCCAGAAGTCCATCGACGAGGTCAAGGACTCCCTGGCTGGGCTCGGGCTGAACCTCAAGGACAGCCCCGCCGGCTTCGACCCGTCACAGGCGGTCACGTTCTACGCCGAGGACGACCAACAGTACGCAGAGGACGAGCAGCTCTGACGGGCTGCCGCTTAATCAAGGAGAACCACGATGCCCACGCCGTCGAAAGGACCCCGCCTCGGTGGCGGTCCGGCGCACGAGCGCTTGATGCTGGCCAACCTGGCCACCTCGCTGTTCCAGCACGGGCGCATCACCACGACCGAGGCGAAGGCCAAGCGCCTGAGCCCGCTAGCCGACCGGCTGGTCACGTTCGCCAAGCGTGGTGATCTGCACGCCCGTCGCCGGGTGATGTCGGTGATCCGCGACAAGTCGGTGGTGCACGAACTGTTCACCGAGATCGGCCCGCAGTACGCGGGACGCCCCGGCGGCTACACGCGGATCACCAAGATCGGCCCCCGCAAGGGTGACAACGCGCCGATGGCCGTGATCGAGCTCGTGGAGCCGATGGCGGAGGCCGTGGTCAAGGAAGCCACGTCCGCGGCCAAGCGCGCCGCCAAGGACGCGGCGAAGCCGACGCTCGCCGAGGAGGTAGCCGAGGAGGTCGAGGCTGCATCGGAGGAGGCCGTCGAGCAGGTCGAGGCTGCCGCCGAGACCCCCGAGGCGCAGGCTGAAGCCGCCGAGGAGATCGCTGAGGCACAGGAGCAGGCCGAGAAGGACGCGGTCGAGGCCTTGCATGAACAGGCTGAGCCCAAGGGCGATGCCTGACCCTCAGCCACACACGCACGAGCCCGCGCCGGAAGGTGGCGGGCTTTTGCGTGTCCGGTTGGATCTGGCCTACGACGGCCGACAGTTCGCCGGCTGGGCCCCTCAGCCCGGGCAGCGCACGGTCTGCGGTGAGCTGACCGCCGCGGTGGAACGGGTCCTTCGCGTGGCCGGCTATCCGGATCGTGGTCGCCGGCCGTACTGACGCCGGCGTCCACGCGCTCGGTCAGGTGTGCCACCTCGATCTTCCGGGCGATGCGTGGCCGGGGGGACCCGCGGCGACGCGTCGGATCAATGCCGTGCTGCCGGCGGACATCCGGGTCCTCGACGCGCAGGTCGCCCCAGCGGGTTTCGACGCCCGGTTCTCCGCGAAGTACCGGCGCTACGAGTACCTGATCAGCGACAGTGGGCGCCACGATCCACGGGCTCGCGGATCGGTCCTGATCCATCGCAGGGCACTCGATGTGCCGTCGATGCACGCCGCCGGGCAGGTCCTGCGCGGTGAGCACGACTTCGCAGCGTTCTGCCGGGCCCGCCCGGAGGCGTCGTCGGTGCGAACAGTCCTGGGCGTGACGGTCGACCGGCGACCTGATCCTCGGGATCCCGCGCTCATCGGCGTGCAGATCAGTGCCGATGCGTTCTGCCACTCGATGGTGCGCTCGGTGGTCGGGGCGCTCATCGCCGTCGGTGAGGGACGCGTCACCGCGGAGGGACTCACCGACATCCTGCATGCTGCGCGTCGGGTACCGGGGTTCACGACGGTCCCCGCCCATGGCCTGGCGCTGGTGGAGGTCGGGTACCCGGCCGACGTGAGCTGGCCGACCAGGCCCGCCGCGCCCGCAGGTTCCGCGGGTGATCGCCGCGGTCGCGTCCAGCGCCGGCACGAATAGAGCAGGGTGCGGGCCCGACCCGATTCGGGACACTGCCACATGATCGGTGGGTCAATCCTGGCGTCGAGCGGCACCCGAAGCATCCGCTGCGGGAAGGGGACGCCGTGGACGGCATCCCGGCTGTCCCGTACTCGCCTCGGTGAGTTATCCTTCTAAGAGGTCGTGTGCACTGTGTGCGCGTCAACCAGCGGTTGAGACTGCGTTCACGCGCAGCACCACAGCCCAACAGCAGAGCTACTGCTCCCCGGCAGGGCCACCACACTGAACTAGGTAGGAAGTCGTGCGTACGTTCACCCCGAAAGCCGACGACGTCACCCGCGAGTGGCACGTCATCGACGCTCAGGACGTTGTCCTGGGCCGCCTTGCCACTCACGCTGCCACGTTGCTGCGCGGAAAGCACAAGGCGACCTTCGCCCCGCATGTGGACACTGGCGACTTCGTGATCGTCATCAACGCGGAGAAGGTGGCGCTGACCGGCAACAAGGCAGAGCAGAAGCTCGACCAGCGCCACTCCGGATTCCCCGGCGGTCTGAAGTCCACGACCTACGGCGATCTGCTGGAGAAGAACCCGCGACGGGTGATCGAGAAGGCCGTCGCCGGGATGCTTCCGCACAACAAGCTGGGCAACAAGCAGATCCGCAAGCTCAAGGTCTACGCGGGCCCTGATCACCCGCATGCTGCGCAGCAGCCGACCCCATACGTCATCACCCAGGTCGCGCAGTAGCGCCGAGGAAGGAACACCCGTGACTGAGACTCTGACTACAGAGACGCCTGCCGCGACCACCCGCCAGGCCGTGAACCGCCCGGGCGGTGGCACCGGTCGTCGCAAGGAGGCCGTGGCCCGCGTACGGGTCGTACCCGGCTCCGGGCAGTGGAAGATCAATGGCCGCGACCTCGCGACCTACTTCCCGAACAAGGTCCACCAGCAGATCGTGACCGAGCCCTTCCGCGTCCTGGGCCTCGACGGTCAGTACGACGTGGTCGCCCGCCTGCACGGCGGCGGTGTGGGAGGTCAGGCCGGAGCCCTGCGCCTGGGGATCGCCCGCGCCCTGCTCGAGATCGACGAGGACGACTACCGCCCCGACCTGAAGAAGGCCGGATTCCTCACTCGGGACCCGCGGGTGGTCGAGCGCAAGAAGTACGGACTCAAGAAGGCCCGCAAGGCACCCCAGTACAGCAAGCGCTGACCCGTCGTCGGCATGGGCGCATTGTTCGGCACCGATGGGGTGCGGGGGCTGGCCAACCGCGATGTCACCGCGGAGTTGGCGCTGGACTTGTCCGTGTCAGCGGCCCACATCCTGTCCGAGGTCGGTACCCGGCGCACTGCGGTCGTCGGCCGTGACCCGCGCGCCAGTGGCGAGTTCCTGCAAGCCGCGGTGTCGGCGGGTCTTGCCAGTGCGGGTGTGGACGTCATCGACGTCGGTGTCCTGCCGACTCCCGCGGTCGCGTACCTGACCAAAGCCCGTCGGGCCGATCTGGGAGTCATGCTGTCGGCCTCCCACAACGCCATGCCGGACAACGGGATCAAGTTCTTCACCGCGGACGGCAACAAACTGCCCGACCATGTCGAAGCCCAGATCGAGGCCCGCCTGCGGGAGACCTGGGACCGGCCGGTCGGCGACGCTGTCGGCCGCATCGTGACCGACGACTCCGCCGACGGCGAGTACGTCGGCCATCTGCTGACCTCCCTCACCGTGCCCCTGAACGGCTTGACCGTCGTGGTCGATGGCGCGAACGGCGCCGCGAGCCACGTCGGCCCGCTCACGTACCGGGAGGCCGGCGCCGACGTCATCGAGATCCACTGCGAACCGGACGGCTACAACATCAACCACGGTTGTGGCTCGACCCACATCGAAGACCTGCAGGAAGCAGTCATCGCGCACGGAGCGGATCTCGGCATCGCGCACGACGGCGATGCCGACCGCTGCTTGGCCGTCGACGCCGAGGGCAACCTCGTCGACGGTGACCAGCTGATGGCGATCATCGCGCTGTCCCTGCGTGATCAGGGGCGACTGGCCAGGAACACCGTCGTCGCCACGGTCATGGCCAACCTCGGCTTCAAACACGCTATGCAGAACGAGTCGATTGAGGTCGTTGCAGACCGCGGTCGGAGATCGTTACGTCCTCGAGGCGATGTTGGCATCCGGTTTCGTGCTCGGCGGTGAGCAGAGCGGACATGTCGTCATGACCGAGCACGCCTCCACCGGCGACGGCATCCTGACCGCACTGCAGGTGATGGCGAGGATGTCGGCCACCGGCAAGTCGCTGGCGGAACTGGCAGGGGTCATGCAACGACTGCCTCAGGTCCTGGTCAACGTCGACGGCGTGGACAAACATGGGGTGGACACCGATCCCGTGGTCGCCCAGGCCGTGGCAGATGCCGAACTGAGCTTGGCCGAAGACGGCAGGGTGCTCTTGCGCAAGTCCGGCACCGAATCTCTGGTGCGGGTCATGGTCGAGGCGCACGATGAGCACACGGCTGCGACGGTGGCTAACGACTTGGCCGACCTGGTCCGGCAGCGTCTATCGCTGTGACCGACGTCGTCACATGGGCGTCAGGCTCAACGCCTCGAAGTTCGGCCCGTAGGCCTCGATAGTCCCCAGGAGGTCCCGGACGTCGACCATCTGTCCCAGAAGATACTGGCGGCCGTCGGACCCCGTGTAGAGATCGCACGGTCCGAGGTCCCCGTGGAGAACCGCGCGGGCGGCATCGTTGAGTAGCCTCGCGGCCTCCTGTGGATCGAGGTCGGTCACGTACAACTCGGGCGCATCCTTGCCCGTCAGCCCGATGGTGTAGGCGAAGGACGCATAGCCCGGCTCCGCCTCCACGTATTGGACCATCCAGCCGTGCTTCTCGATCGTCCGGAACATCTCCGCGCGCACATCGGCCATGGTCAGGCTCGGGTCGTCACACATCCTGCACATCGGATCATCGCCTCCTTCATGCGGGGTCCCTCCCCGCATGAGCAGTCAACGCCGGGGGTACGACATCTCCATCGGGATGCCGGTAGCGTATGTGGATATGTGCGGAATCGTGGGCTACGTCGGGGGTCAGGATGCCACTGAGGTCATCGTGGAGGGCCTGCGCAGGCTCGAGTACCGGGGATACGACTCCGCCGGAGTAGCGGTGGTCGCCCCCGACGGTGTCCAGTCACGCAAGCGGGCCGGGAAGCTGGCGAATCTGGAGAAAGCCCTGGCCGAGTCGCCACTGCCGCAGACCACGGTGGGCATCGGACACACCCGCTGGGCCACGCACGGGGCACCCAACGACGTGAACGCCCACCCGCATCTCAGTGAGGACGGCCGGCTCGCGGTCATCCACAACGGCATCATCGAGAACTTCGCGGAGTTGCGCGACCAGCTCAGCTCCGGCGGTGTCAGGTTCCTCAGCGAGACGGACACCGAGGTGGCCGCGCATCTGCTGGCCGTGGAATTGCGCGACAGTGCACACCTGACCGAAGCCATGCAGCGGACCTGCCAGCAGTTGCGAGGGGCCTTCACCCTGGTGGCCGCGTCGGCCGATGATCCTGACACCCTGGTGGGTGCTCGCCGCAACTCCCCGCTGGTCGTGGGACTCGGCGAGGGCGAGACGTTCCTGGCCTCCGACGTCTCGGCGTTCATCGCGCACACCCGCTCGGCCATGGAACTCGGACAGGACCAGGTCATCACCATCACGCGTGAAAGCGTCGAGATCACCGACTTCGAGGGGGCGCCGGCCACAGGCGAGCAGTTCGAGGTCACCTGGGACGCCAGTGCCGCCGAGAAGGGCGGATACGACCTGTTCATGCTCAAGGAGATCGCCGAGCAGCCCAAGGCGGTCGCCGACACCCTGCTCGGTCGGATCAGCGAGGACAACCGACTGGTTCTCGACGGGCTGACGATCTCAGACGCCGAGCTGCGCGAGATCGACAAGATCGTGGTCGCGGCATGCGGCACCGCCTACCACGCCGGACTGGTCGCCAAGTACGCCATCGAGCACTGGACGCGGATCCCGGTGGAGGTCGAACTGGCAAGCGAGTTCCGCTATCGCGATCCCATCCTCGACCGCCAGACCTTGGTGGTCGCCATCTCACAGTCCGGCGAGACCATGGACACCCTGATGGCGGTGCGGCACGCCCGCGAGCAGGGCTCCCGCGTGCTGAGCATCTGCAACACCCAGGGGTCGACGATCCCGCGGGAGTCCGACGCGGCGCTGTACACCTACGCCGGTCCGGAGATCGCCGTCGCTTCCACGAAGGCGTTCCTCACCCAGCTGGTGGCCACGCAACTGTTCGGCATGTACTTGGCGCAGGTCCGCGGCAACTTCTTCGGCGACGAGATCCGCGGGCTGGTGTCCGACCTGGCGAGCATGCCCAACAAGATCGACCTCGTGCTCGACACGATGGACCCCGTGCGGGAACTCGCACGCGGGCTCAAGGACGCCCGCTCGGTGCTGTTCCTCGGTCGGCACGTGGGGTATCCGGTGGCCCTCGAGGGCGCACTGAAGCTCAAGGAACTCGCCTACATGCACGCTGAGGGCTTCCCGGCCGGCGAGCTCAAACACGGTCCGATCGCGCTGATCGAGGATGGTCTGCCGGTCATCTGTGTCATGCCGTCACCGAAGGGGCGTTCGGTGCTGCACGAGAAGATGATTTCGAATCTGCAGGAGATTCGGGCCCGCGGTGCGTTCACCATCGTGATCGCCGAGGAGGGCGACGAGGGAGTGGAGCCGTACGCCAACGAGATCATCACGGTGCCGGCTGTTCCTACTTTGATGCAGCCGCTGGTCACCACGGTGCCGCTGCAGGTGTTCGCGTGTGAATTGGCCACGGCCAAAGGGCACGACGTGGATCAGCCGCGCAACCTCGCCAAGTCCGTCACTGTGGAGTAGTCCGCGGGCACTCCACGGTGAAGCCGCGGCGATTTGACCTTGACGCTGCGTCAACATCTACCGTCGATGATGTGGAGTACAGCATCCAGCAGGTCGTCGACGCCGCGGGTGTGACCAGTCGCGCCTTGCGCCACTACGACGCGATCGGGTTGCTGCCCGCGCACCGCACCTCATCCGGGTACCGCTGCTACCGCGAGGCGGATCTGGTGAGGCTGCAGCGCATCCTGCTGCTACGGGACATGGGGATGGGCCTGTCGGAGATCGCGCAGGTGCTCGGACGGACAGACCGACGACGCTGCCGCGCTCACTGCACATCTCGACCATCTACGCCAGGAAAGTCAGCGGCTGCAGCGACAGATCGCCGCAGTGGAACGCACGATTGCCGGGCTGAAGAACAAGGAGGACCTCATGGCCGACGACATGTTCGACGGATTCGACCACGCGCAGTACCAGCAGGAAGTGGAACAACGCTGGGGGGAGCAGGCGTACGCCGACGGCGACCGCTGGTGGCGTTCGACCAGCGACGAGGACAAGCGCGCATATCTCCAGGAGCACGAGAGCATCGCCGCCGCATGGGCGCACGCCCGTGCCCAGGGCCTGCCGGTCGACAGCGACGAGGTCCGGCAGATCGCCGCCCGGCACACAGCCTGGATCGCCGTCGGCTGGCAGGGTCGCTCACCGAGTGCGGAGGCGCTGGTCGGCCTCGCCGAGATGTACGTGGCCGATGAGCGGTTCGCGGCGAACTACGGCGGAGTCGACGGCGCGACATACGTCAGGGATGGGCTCGTGGCGCACGCCCGAACCCTCTGAGGGTTCAACACGCCGGATAGTCTGCGAAATGCAGGCAGGACGGCGAAGGGTGGGTGACGCTAGAACCGTGGAGAGGACCAGCACGATCCGGGCTGCTCAGCGCCCGGGTCTGACCACCGGCCGGTTGACGGTCGTCGTGATCATCGCGGCTGCTCTGCTGCTCACGCTCGCACTGCCCTTGCGGGAGTTCCTCAACCAGCGCTCCATGATCGCCGAACTCGAGGTCGACCACCGCTGCCCAGCGCGAGCGGGTCGATGCCCTGCAGAAGGAGGCCGACCAGTGGGCCGACGATGCGTACGCGATCGCGCAGGCCAGGGAGCGGTTCCACCTGCAGTACCCCGGGGAGACCGGGTACGTCGTCACGGACCCTCCTGTACAGCGGCCCGCGGCGCAGCCGCTGACGACCAATGTCGAGGACAACTCGGCCTGGTACGAGCGCGCCCTTGCGATCGGTGCAGGACGCCCAGCAGCAGCCCGATGAGTCCGTGGTGAGTGTCCGGCCCGATGCCCCCCGGTGAGACCGTCCGCGACGGCGACCTCGCTGCCATCTCGGCGCAACTCGGACGGCCCGCACGTGACGTGGTGGCGATCGCCTCCCGCTGTGCCTGTGGTCTCCCGGACGTCGTCAGCACCGCGCCCCGACTGCAGGACGGCACGCCGTTCCCCACCTTCTTCTACGTGACCTGCCCGCGGCTGAACTCGGCCATCTCCACCCTCGAATCGGAAGGCGTGATGTCAGCGATGCAGGAGCGGCTGCTCCCAGGAACCCGGGACGGCTGAGCAGTACCGGCGTGCCCACGAGCTGTATCTGAGGGCTCGTGCCGAGCAGGGTGAGGTGGCTGAGATCGACGGGATTTCCGCCGGCGGTATGCCCGAGCGCGTCAAGTGCTTGCATGTGCTGGTCGGGCAGGCACTGGCGATGGGGCCGGGGGTGAACCCGTTCGGCGACGAGGCCCTGGAGGAACTGCGCGCCCGTGGGTTCGAGCGCTCGCGGGCCTGCGTGGAGGTGCTCGTGAGAGTCGCTGCCATCGATTGCGGGACCAATTCGATCCGACTGCTGATCGCCGACGTGACCGACGCCGGACTGGTGGACGTCGCCCGGGTGATGCGGGTGGTCCGGCTCGGCGAGGGGGTGGATGTGACGGGACGTCTCGCCCCGGCCGCCATCGAGCGGACGTGGAGCGCCGTGGAGGACTATGCGGCACAGATCCGGCAGGCGGGGGTCGAACGCGTTCGGATGGTCGCCACCTCCGCCTCCCGGGATGCTGACGAACGCCGAGGAGTTCACCGCCGGGGTCGTACAGCGTCTGGGACACCGCCCGAGGTGATCTCTGGGGATGAGGAGGCGCGACTGAGTTTCGCCGGGGCGGTGTCCGTCCTCGAGGTTCCCGGCCGGGTCGCGGTCGTCGACATCGGGGGAGGATCCACCGAGTTCGTGGTCGGGCGCCACGAGGTGGAGGTCGCCGTCAGTGAGGACGTCGGCTGTGTTCGAATGACCGAACGCCACCTGCGGTCCGATCCCCCGAGTGCGGAGGAGATCGCGGCCGCGACCGCCGACATCGATGCAGCGATCGCCGATGCACTGGCGACGACGGCATTCGACAGCGCGGATCGGATCGTGGGACTCGCCGGTTCCGTGACGACGGTCGCCGCCCTGGCGATGGGCCTGCCCGAATACGACTCCCGGCTCATCCACGGCAGCCGGATCACGTTCGCGCCAGGTACACGAGGTGACGCGGCGGATGCTGGCGGCGACCCGTGCCGACGCGGGCTGCCGAACCTGTCATGCATCCGGGCCGTGTGGATGTCATCGGAGGAGGAGCACTGGTACTCGATCGCATCCTGCACCTCGGCGGGTTCGACGAGGTTATCGTCAGCGAACACGACATCCTGGATGGGATCGCGCTGGGACTGGCGCGCGCCGAGAAGTAGGGTGCCAAGCATGGCACCTTTGGCAATCACCGTCCTCGGTCACGATCGTCCCGGCATCATCGCCGACGTCACCGCCGCTCTGGCTCTGCGCGACGCCAACGTGGAGGACTCCTCCATGACTCTGCTGCGCGGGCACTTCGCCTGGACCCTGGTAGTCGGAACCGAGGCGACAGCACAAGAGGTGGCCTCCGACCTCAGCTTCCTGGAGAACGACGGGCTGGTGGTCAGCGTGCTGCCGGTCACCGATGAACAACCCGAACGTAACGAGGACGTGCAGTCATTCGTCGTCAGCGTCCACGGCGCGGACCGGGTCGGCATCGTGGCCGCCATCACGGGGGCGATCGCTTCCTATGGGGGCAACATCACCGACCTGCAGACCCGCCTCGGAGCCGGTCTGTACGTCGTGGTGGCGGAGGCGGACTTCCCGTCCTACGCCGAGCCGGAGAAGCTCACCGCCGCGCTGACCGCGGTGGGTGAAAGCGTGGGCGTGGACGTGTCGATCAAACCCACGGACATGGATGTGCTGTGATCGAACTCGCCGTGGATCTTCCCGCTGGGTCCATCCGGCCGGTGATCACCGCCCCCGATCCGGTTCTGTCGGCAGTATGTGTCGAGGTCGATCCGGCCGACCCTGCTGTCGTGCAGTTGGCCGCGGACCTGTTGGCCACCATGGACGTCTCGCCCGGTTGTGTGGGGCTCGCGGCGAATCAGGTGGGGGTGGGCTGGCGAGTCTTCTGCCTCGATGTCGCTTCTCACCCGAAGACCCGTACCTGTCATGGCAGGTTCGTCCTGGTGAATCCGCGCATCGAACAGGCCACTCGCAACGAGAAGGCGCGCGAGGGGTGCATGTCCGTCCCGGATTTCACCGGTGACGTGAAGCGCGCGACGCGGTTGACGGTCAGTGGGCGACTGCCGATCAGCGGGGAGACGGTCACGTTCAGCACCGACGCCTTCGAGGCCCGCGCCATCCAGCATGAGGTGGATCATCTCGACGGCATGGTCTTTCTGGACCGGGTCATGTCGGCCGCCGCCGTCCATCGGCGCAAGGTGTACCTGGACTAATCTTGGCCGTGCGCCCGGGTGGCGGAACAGGCAGACGCACTCGGCTTAAACCCGAGGGTCGAAAGACGTGCGGGTTCAAATCCCGCCCCGGGCACGTAGTGCCCTTGGGCTGTGATTTGGGAGGAGCGAAGCGACGGGTCCCGCCCCGGGCACGTAGTGCCCTTGGGCTGTGATTTGGGAGGAGCGAAGCGACGGGTCCCGCCCCGGGCACGTAGTGCCCTTGGGCTGTGATTTGGGAGGAGCGAAGCGACGGGTCCCGCCCCGGGCACGTAGTGCCCTTGGGCTGTGATTTGGGAGGAGCGAAGCGACGGGTCCCGCCCCGGGCACGAAGTGCCCTTGGGCTTGGCGGGCGTGACACGATGGAAGCGGACGAAGAAGACCGTAATTACCGTCAAGGGCGTCGGTGTTGGCCCTGGGCGGGTTCAGGTGCGATCGCTGAATGAGGTCGGCAAGTGGCTGATCGGGCAACTAACGAAACGTAAGTGATGATTCACACGCCGCCTGAGGGTTTGGCGGACCGACCTGGATACCCGTATCCTGGTACATCAAGGAGGAATACATGGAATCCAGAAACCCGATGTTCCGCAACATCGAGAAGCAGCCGGGGTTCGCGTACAACGAGGGTGTGAACGCCTACCAGCAGGCCGCAGCTGGAACCGCCACCCTGGACCAGCAGACGGCTCCCACTATCGGGACGCCAGCCACCGGCCGGGCGATGACCATCGACGACGTCGTCATGCGAACCGGGATGGCGTTCGTCGTGCTGTTGATCGGCGCTGGGATCGGTTGGGTGCTCACCCCGGCGATGCCGTGGCTGCCGTTCGTCGCCATGCTCGTCGGGCTGGGACTCTTCTTCTTCGGCGCATTCCGCAAGATGCCCAAGGCCGGGATCGTGCTGTCCTACTCCGCCGTCGAGGGTGTGTTCCTCGGCGGAGTCAGCCTTATCTTCCAGGACTACGTGAATCAGTTCGGCAACGGAACGAACATCGTCGGTCAGGCCGTGCTCGGCACGCTGGTCGCATTCGGCGTGATGCTCGTTCTCTACCGCACCCGGATCATCAAGGTCAACGGCACCTTCATGAAGGTGATGATGGTCGCCATGGTCTCCTACCTGGTGATCGCGCTGGCCAGTTTCGTCGGCGCGCTTTTCGGCGTCGGCGACGGCTGGGGCTTCTACGGCGTCGGTGGCCTCGGGCTGCTGCTGTGTGTCGCCGGAGTCGCGCTGGCTGCGTTCTCCCTGAACCTGGACTTCGCGGCCATCGAGCAGGCCGTGAACGAGGGCGCTCCCGAGGTCTTCGCCTGGCGTATGACGCTGGGCCTGGTGGTCACGCTGGTGTGGCTGTACCTGGAGATCCTACGGTTCCTGGCGATCCTGAACAGCAACAACTAGATGGCCGGTGTCGTCGCCCTCGGTCCCGGGGTCCATCGGATCCCGACCGCGGGCGACTTCATCAACTCCTTCGCGTTCGTCGAGGAGGACGGATCCGTCACGCTGGTCGATGCTGGCACCCGGTTCGCGAACAAGCGCATCGTCGCCGGGCTCGAGCAGATCGGCAAACACCCGCGTGATGTGCAGCGACTGGTTCTGACCCATGCGCATTTGGACCATGCAGGTTCCGCGGCGAAAGTGGTCGAACAATCGCAGGCCCGGGGCGTGACGGTGCACGCGGAGGACGCCGAGTACGTCCGTCGCGGAAGTCCCCCCGGAAGCGGGGTCGCGGATGATGACCGTACTCAACCGCCTGCCGGGGACCGGCTGGAAACCGTGCCCGGTCGCGGCCACGGTGCAGGACGGGGACGTGTTGGACGTCGCTGGTGGGATGTCGGTGCATCACACCCCTGGTCACACGCCGGGTCACATAAGCCTGCTCCACCAGGAATCCGGGGTACTCATCACCGGTGACTCCATATTCAACATGAACGCGCGCATGACCTGGCCGGTCAAGGTGGTCTGCACCGACTTCCCGTTGACCAAGAGAACCGCGGCGGTTCTCGGTGACCTTCAATACACGGTCGCGGCGTTCACCCACGGCCCGCAGATCGAGACGTCGGCGCGGGAGACGGTGCGCGGGTTCCTGCGCAGGGAGGGTGTCGTCCGGTGACCGGAGAGCCGCACTGGTGATCCGCGCAACGCATGCCAAGCGCATCGCGATGGCTGCGGCCTATGGGGGTGGCGGGCTGATCGGAGCCGGTGCCGCGGCGTTCGGCGTTGCGTTCGCGCAGGGACGCCACGCCCGCAAGGAGATCGGAATCCGGCGTGCCGCGGCGCCCTACGCGGACCGCCTCTACGGGCCGCGCCGGACAGGCACGTCGCAGCGCTTCGTGATGCTCGGTGATTCGCTGGCGGCAGGTCTCGGCGCCGAGCACACCTTCAACACTCCCGGTGCCATGCTCGCGCAGGGGATCAGCAACGTACTGGACCGGCCGGTGCGGCTCATGAACGCGGCCACCGTCGGGGCGCGAAGCGCGGATCTGCCCGGTCAGGTGGACCGGGCCCTGCACCTGCGCCCACAGGTGGCGGTGATCATCATCGGGGCCAACGACGTCACGCATGTAGGCAGGCCGCAGGCCGCCGTGGGTCACCTCGAGGACTCGGTACGCCGGTTGCGCGAGGTGGGCTGCCAGGTGGTCGTCGGGACATGTCCGGATGTCGGCTCGGTGCGGCCCATTCCGCAGCCGCTGCGATGGGTGGCGCGCCGCTTGAGTCGTCAGCTCGCAGCTGCCCAGATGATCGCGTGCGTGCGGCAGGGCGCACACGTGGTCTCGTTGGCTGACGAATTGGGGGAGGAGTTCAGCGCTGATCCGGACCTGTTCGCAGAGGACAAGTTCCATCCGGGTCCGGAGGGCTACGAGCGGGTCACCCAGGTCCTGTTCCCCGCAGTCCTCGCTGCGTTGGACACCCCGCAACCCGGCGACGAGACCTCGGCCGAGGTGATGGAACTCGCGGAGGCTGCCGTGGATGCCGCACAGGAAGCGGGGACCCACCTGCAGGCCGGTGGCCGCGGGCCGCGCGGGCCGTGGGCGTTGATCCGCCGGGTGCGCAGGCGTCCCATGCCTGAGGTCGAGGAATCGGTGGTCGGTCCCGCGTGAACTACGAGACGCAGGTGCAGCGCACCGCCGACCGCTTGCGGCATCTGTCCCCGCAACGACTAGCGCCCCGCGCCGAGGAGTTCTATGCATTGCTGGAGACCATGACCGATCGTCGCGTTCCGCGGGTGGCGGCCCATGGATGGGCCGACCAGTTGATCGTGATCGGCGGCGATGCCCCAACGGCCCGACGTGATGCCTTGTCAGATGAGCTGATCGCATTCCGGCGCAGTTTCGACCTTGTTCCGTAGCTCCGGAATCGCGACATGGAGATGGGGCCACCCGCGGTGTGCGGACGGCCCCATCTCGAGGCGAGGGTCAGCTCAGGGTCGTGTTCTCGAAGAGCACCGACGATGAGGCGTTCCAACTGCGGAACCCGACCTCGGTTCCGTCCGGCTCTGCCATGCTGCAGCCGGAGGTCTTGATCGCTGCCTTCAGGCTCGGGACATCGAACATCTTGATGCCGTCGATGGAGGCGTAGAGGGTGTCGCCCTCGTTGACGACGACGATTCTGTGCTTGTCGTTCACCTCGAGCCCCTTCGGCCACTTGACCTTGGCGATCGGGGTTCCACACTCCTTGCCGTTCTCCCAGAGGCGCAGCAGCAGGGCTTTGCCGAAGCCGGCGTTGACATTCGCGTAACCGGGGTCGTACTGGAAGGAGTAGCCGCTCACGGACGCGCCCCGCTCCAGCGACGCGCGGGTCCAGATGCCGTAGCCCCAGCCGGAGCGCAGAGTGGCCTCAGTGGTGAACACTGCGTTCTTCGATTCCCGCTTGGTGATCGACATGACACGCGATTCGTTGCCGTAGCGCATGTCCACCTGGTTGCCCTTGATGTCCGCGTTGCCGAACACGAGCTTCCACTGGTCGGCCAGGATCATGCCGGTGTCGCAGCGGTTGATGACCTGGCGGCCGAATTCCTTGGACTGCTTGTCCGGACCCAGGCCAGTCACGGTCACGGTGTAGACGCCGCACGGGACCTGAGTGAAGGAGGCCTCACCCGCGTTGTTGGACACGACGTGCGCATCGCTGAAGCCCTTGTTGCCCACGGTCGGCTGGATCTTCAGCAGCAT